>NZ_JBIASW010000024.1:61463-93544 GCF_042891215.1 Streptomyces sp. NPDC001914 | reverse complement strand
CGGACGCTTCCTTTGTACTCACCCTCTCGGGCTTTCCTCCGGGCGCTTCCCTTCGGTCTTGCGTTTCCGACTCTATCAGATCCTTTCGGGCCTGATTCCCAGTCAGCGGGGTTTGTCTTCCCGGCCGTTAGGCCGTTCCGACGTCTCAAACTTTAGCGGATCTTCCCGGCAGTTCCTAATCGGGCCGCCGGACCCCAAGCGAATTGAATTCGGGCACACCGAATTCACCCCGGCTGGGAGATCGTGCTGAAGATTTGAGTGCCGCTACTGCGGCGGAGGCGCCGTCCCGGAACCAGACCGGCCCCGTGACAACTCGAAGAACTCTACTCACCGGGCAGGGCAGTGTCAACACCCACCTGTCAAGATCTTTAATCCAGGTCGCTGAGCCGGCCGCCGGCGTCCGGCTGGGCGTCCTCCACCCGCCGCAGCAGGCGGGTCAGTACCTCGCCCAGGACTCCTCGGTCCTCGGTGGAGAGGTCCTGGAGCAGGTCCTCCTCGAAGACCGTGGCGAGGCGCATGGCCTCCAGCCACTTCTCCCGGCCCTCGTCGGTCAGCTCCACGATGACGCGCACGCGGTTCGACTCGTCGCGCTCCCGGGTCACCAGCCCTTCCGCGACCATGCGGTCGATGCGGTGGGTCATGGCGGCGGGAGTGAGGCCGAGGCGCTTGGCGAGCTCGCTCGGGCCGAGGCGGTACGGGGCGCCGGCGAGGACGAGCGCCTTCAGGACCTCCCACTCGGCGTTGCTGATGCCGAGGGCGGCGGTCTGGCGGCCGTAGGCGACGTTCATCCGCCGGTTGAGGCGGGACAGTGCCGAGACGATCTTCTCGACCTGGGGGTCGAGGTCCCGGAATTCGCGCTGGTAGGCGGCGATCTGTTCTTCGAGTGTCGGCTCACTGACGCCGGGGGTGTCGCCCATGGCCCGAGTATCGCATGAGGTCGCTTGGTGTCGAAGTCCTTCAAGGTGTAGAGTTCAACTTCGAACTTTAGCTTCGAAGTCTTCAGGCTTGCATCCATGCGTAGGGAACCGGTTACGGACACGGTGCCCGATGGATGCGCCGTACGGCTTCACGACCAAGGCAGGTGAAAGTGACCAGGGCGATGGGCGCAGCGATGCGCCGGATCCACGTGGGCAACGCGCTCAGCGCGTTCGGGCTCGGCTTTACCGTCCCCTTCCTCTACGTCTATGTGGCGCAGGTAAGGGGACTCGGCTCCATGACGGCGGGCATCGTGCTCGCCGTCTTCGCCGTGGCCGCTCTCGTCGTGCTTCCGTTCGCCGGACGGGCGATCGTGCGGCGCGGTCCCCTGCCGGTTCTGCTCGCCGCCCTGGTGACCGCCGCGCTCGGTGCGCTGAGCCTCGGACTGGCGAGCAGCGCGACGACCGTGGTGCTGTCGGCGGCGGCGCTCGGTGCCGGGCAGGCCGTGATGCAGCCGTCGCTCGCGACGATGATCGTGGACTGCACCTCGGCGGACACCCGGTCGCGGGCGTTCGCGACGCAGTTCTTCCTGCAGAACCTGGGCCTCGGCGTCGGTGGTCTCATCGGCGGCCACATCGTCGACCCGGACCGGGCGAGCTCGTTCACGCTGCTGTTCGCGATCGAGGCGGCCATGTTCCTGGTGCTGGTCGTGATCATGGCGACGGTCCGGATGCCGCACGCTCCGCGGATCGGCGGGGACACGCCGCAGTCCAAGGGCGGAAGCTGGAAGCAGCTCCTCGGCAACCGGGCCATGGTGCAGCTCTCCGTGCTGGGCTTCGTGCTGTTCTTCGCCTGCTACGGACAGTTCGAGTCGGGGCTTTCCGCGTACGGCGTCGAGGCGGCCGGGATCTCCACGTCCGCGCTCGGTACGGCGATGGCGGCGAACACGGCGATGATCGTGGTCGCGCAGTTCGCGGTGCTGAAGTTCGTCGAGCGCCGCAAGCGGTCCCGGGTGATCGCCGCGGTCGGGCTCATCTGGGCCGTCGCCTGGCTGGCCGCCGGGTACGCGGGCCTCGGGCACGGCAGCCAGACCATGGCCACGGCGGCCTTCGTCTCGACGTACGCGCTCTTCGGGCTCGGCGAGGCGATGCTGTCGCCGACGGTCGCTCCGCTGGTCGCCGATCTGGCTCCGTCCGGCATGGCGGGTCAGTACAACTCGGCCTTCGCCCTGGTGAAGCAGCTCGCGCTGGCGATCGGCCCGGCGGTGGGCGGCCCGATGGGGGCCTCGCTGCACGGCCCGTACGTCGTGACGTTCCTGCTCTTCTCGCTCGGCATCACCGTCCTGGCCGTGCGGCTCGGGCGGCAGCTGACCCCCGTACAGAATCAGCCGTCGCTCGCGCGGAGCCGGGTGGTCGCGCAGGGCGGGGCTCCGGCCGAGCCGGTGCCCGCCGGCGCCTGACCGCCGGGTCCGCGGGACGGATACGGACCACGCGGCCGCCATCACGGAGTGACGTGATGGCGGCCGTTTCGTGTGCCCGGAGCGGGTCTCAGCGGATGCCGGTCAGCAGGTTGGCGGTGAAGGGGAGGGTGGCGGTGCCGTCGGGTGCGGTGTGGTCGGCGAGGCGGGTGTGGACGGAGCGTCCGGCGCGCAGGAGGGCGTCCTCGCCCGCGGTGTCGACGATCGCCTGTCCCCAGGACGTGGACGAGAGCTGGCCGGGGGCGTACGCGTCGAGGGGCGGGAAGGTGATGCCGAAGGTGACCTGGCGGACGGCGACGTCGTGGAACCCGGCGCCTCGCAGGGCGGCGGAGAGCCGCTCGGGGGTGCCGGAGAACGCGCCCTCGTAGTCGGCCGCGAGTTCCTTGCCTCCGTACTCCTCGACCGCCGCGTACTGGGCGACGAAGTACGGGATGAGGTCTCTGGCGGCCCAGGCGGTGGCGGCGAAGCGGCCGTCGGGGCGTGTCACGCGGGCCGCCTCCGCGAAGGCCGCGTCCAGGTCGGGGAAGAACTGGACGCCCTGCTGGCACACCACCGCGTCGAAGGCCGCGTCCTCGTAGGGGAGTCTTTCGGCGGGGGCGACGGTGAACCGGATGTCCGGGTACATGCGGGGCGCGCGTTCCACGGCCATGCCGATCATGCCCGGGTTGACGTCGGCCCCCGAGACCCGGCCGGCGGGGCCGACCCGGGCGGCCGCGGCGCGGGCCGCGAAGCCGGTGCCGCAGGCCAGGTCGAGCACCTTGGCTCCTGGGTACAGGTCGACCGCGTCCAGGATCGCTTCCACGAAGGGCGCCATGAACGGTGCCGCGTACCGCTCGTAGCGCTCGGGGCCACTTCCTTTGAGCTGAAAGCCCGATTCGTCTGCCATGGGGAGCTCTTAGCACCGGTCGGGCCGCTCGGCCAGAGGACGCGCGGCAGGTGACCGGCCGGGCCCGCGGTTCCCCGGCGCGCGTGCGCCGTCCCTCCGGGGCGAGAACTCGACGTCCGGCGCGGGACCGATCCCCCCGGGGGGGAGGAGTCGGTGCCCGACGCGCATGTCCAGTTCCCGGAGGGAGGACCCAGTTCCCGGCGGGCGTGCGTGTTCGGTTCCCGGAGCGGGGACTCAGTTCCCGGCGTACGCGCTCGGCTCCCGGCGTGCGGGGGTTCAGTTCCCCGCGCGCGGGAGTGCGAACTCGCACCACACCGCCTTGCCGCCGCCCGGTGTGCGCCGGGAGCCCCACGAGGAGGCGATCGTGGCCACGATCGCGATGCCGCGGCCGGCTTCGTCGCCGGGCTCCGCGCGGCGGCGGCGCGGCAGGTGGTCGTCCCCGTCGGTGACCTCGATGATCAGCCGGCGGTCGGTGCGGCGCAGGCGCAGCCGCATCGGCGGGGTGCCGTGCTGGAGGGAGTTGGCGACGAGTTCGCTCGCGGCCAGGACGCCGAGGTCGTGCAGGTCGCCGGGGAAGCGCCAGCTCGCCAGCACTCCGGAGGCGAAGGCACGCGCGCGTGGGGCCGCTTCCATGCCGCCGAGCAGTTCCAGGGCGGCGTTGCGGAAGAGTTCGCCGTCCGGGCCCGTGCGGGAAGGGTGCTGGAGGACGAGGACGGCGACGTCGTCGTCGTGGTCGGCGGTGACGCCGGCCGCGCGGACCAGGCGGTCGCAGACCACCTGGGGGCTGCCGGTGGCTCCGGCGAGGGCGCGCTCCAGGGAGGCGATGCCCTCGTCGAGGTCCTCGTCGCGGCGTTCGACCAGGCCGTCGGTGTACAGGACGGCGGTGGAGCCGGGGCCCAGCGGCACCGAGCCGGAGGCGTGCAGCCAGCCGCCGGTGCCGAGCGGCGGTCCGGTCGGTTCGTCGGCGCGGTGGATGGTGCCGTTCTCGTCGCGGACGAGGATCGGCAGATGGCCGGCCGAGGCGTACACCAGCCGCCCCTCGTTCGGGTCGTGGATCGCGTACACGCACGTGGCGATCTGGTTGGCGTCGATCTCGGTGGCCAGCCCGTCGAGGAGCTGGAGCACTTCGTGCGGCGGCAGGTCGAGCCGGGCGTACGCGCGCACGGCCGTCCGCAGCTGGCCCATGACGGCGGCGGCGCGGACCCCGCGGCCCATGACGTCGCCGATGACGAGCGCGGTGCGGCCGCCGCCGAGGGTGATGACGTCGTACCAGTCCCCGCCGACCGCGGCTTCCGTGCCGCCGGGCAGGTAGGTGGCGGCGATGCGCAGGTCGTCGGGTTCCTCCAGCTCCTGCGGGAGCAGGGAGCGCTGGAGGGTGACGGCGGTCTCGCGCTGGCGGCGTTCGCTGGCGCGCAGCCGCTCGGCCGCCTCCGCGTGGTCCGTGACGTCGGTGGCGAAGACGAGGACGCCGCGGCCGTCGTTCTCGGCGGAGGCGTCGGCCGAGGCGTCGACGGGGGTGCAGGTGAACGTGTAGGAACGGCCGCTCGACACCTTGCGGGACTTGACCGTGCGGGGCTTGGCGCTGCGCAGGACCTGGTCGAGGAGGGGCAGCAGGCCGAGTTCGTCCAGTTCGGGCAGGGCCTCGCGCGCGGGTGCGCCTGCGGGGCGGTCGCCGAAGGCCGCGGTGTAGGCGTCGTTGACGTACGAGACGCGGTGCTCGGGTCCGTGGACGAGGGCGACGAGGGCGGGGACGCGGTCGAGGACGGCGCGCGCCGGGAGTTCGTCGACGGCGAGCCCGGGAGGGGCGTCGCCGGTGAGCCGCTCGGCGCGGGCCGCCGGTACGGAGCCTTCCCCTCGGCGGTCCGGGGCGGCCGGGTGAGCGGCCGTGTGCTCGGTCCGCGCTGCGGCGCGGCGCTGCGTTCCGGGGAGCCGGGCGCTCCAGCGCGTGAAGTTCACAGTGGGGAAAGCCTCGTGTTAGAAGGGCGAGCGGTTCACCCGCCCAAAGTCGTGGACCTGTCTGGCAGTCTGACCGACCGGGCCTGCATCCGTCAGACGCCGTCCCTGCCGGTGGAGTTCCTGGGTCCGGTCAGGACGACCCCTTCGGGTCGTTCGGAGGCTTTCCCCCGGCCGCCAGTTCGAACTCCGCACGGGGGTGTTCGAGTGAACCGAGGGACACGATCTCCCGCTTGAAGAGACCCGCCAGGGTCCATTCGGCGAGCACGCGGGCCTTGCGGTTGAAGGTCGGCACCCTGCTGAGGTGGTAGACGCGGTGCATGAACCAGGCAGGATAGCCCCTCAGCTTGCGCCCGTAGACGTGCGCGACTCCCTTGTGCAGTCCCAGGGAGGCGACCGAACCGACGTATTTGTGGGAGTACGTCTCCAGGGGTTCGCCGCGCAGGGTGTGCGCGAGGTTGTCGCCGAGGACCTTGGCCTGGCGCACGGCGTGCTGGGCGTTGGGCGCGGTCTCCTTGCCGGGCTCCGCGGTCACGTCGGGGACGGCGGCGGCGTCTCCGGCGGCCCAGGCGTGGGTGACGCCGTCGACCGCGAGCTGGGGGGTGCACTTGAGCCGGCCTCGTTCGTTCAGGGGGAGGTCGGTCGCGGCGAGGACGGGGTGCGGTTTCACGCCGGCCGTCCACACGACGGTGCGGGTCGGGAAGCGCGCGCCGTCACTGAGGACGGCGACCCGGTCCGCGCAGCTGTCGAGGCGGGTCTCCAGGCGTACCTCGATGTTGCGCCGGCGCAGCTGGCTGACGGTGTACCGGCCCATCTCCTCGCCGACCTCGGGAAGGATGCGGTCCGAGGCCTCGACGAGGATCCACTTCATGTCCTCGGGCTTGAGGTTGGCGTAGTACCGCGCGGTGTAGCGGGCCATGTCCTCCAGCTCGCCCAGGGCCTCGACGCCGGCGTAGCCGCCGCCCACGAAGACGAAGGTCAGGGCCGCGTCGCGGATCGCGGGGTCGCGGGTGGAGGAGGCGATGTCCATCTGCTCGATGACGTGGTTGCGCAGGCCGATGGCCTCTTCGACCGTCTTGAAACCGATGGCGTAGTCGGCGAGTCCGGGGATCGGCAGGGTGCGCGAGACCGAGCCGGGGGCGAGCACGAGTTCGTCGTAGGTGATCTGCTCTGCGCCGGCGCCCTCCTCCTCGGTGGCGAGGGTGGTGAGCGTGGCGGTGCGTTTGGCGTGGTCGATCGACCGGACCTCGCCGATGACGATCCGGCAGCGGTCGAGGACCCGGCGCAGCGGTACGACCACGTGGCGCGGCGAGATCGAGCCCGCGGCGGCTTCGGGAAGGAACGGCTGATAGGTCATGTACGGGTCGGGCGACACGACCGTGATCTCGACCTCGCCCCGCTTCAGTTCGGGCTTGAGCTGCCGCTGGAGGCGCAGGGCGGTGTACATCCCGACGTAGCCGCCGCCGACGATGAGAATGCGCGCACGTTCCTTCACCGTCCCATGACGCACCGTGCTCCGGAGTTTGTCCACAGCCCCGGCAACTTGTGTGACCGGTCGCCGACAACGTGCAGAGTTGGCCGATTTGCCGGACTCTAGGGAAAACCCGCAGGTCATGGCGGGTGAGGGGGGTACTCGGAAAGGTCGTAATCGGGACGTACAGGGTTCGTACTCCGATCGGGGGGCGCTCCGTGCGGAACCTGCCCCTTCTGAATTGACCCCCTCTCAACTATGTTCGTGTGTCGACGGGGTGTAGGGGGATGCGCTCGGCGAGTTTGTACGACGGCTCGCGCTCCAGCTTGTTCCACGCGCTCCGGTCTGTCGATGGCGGGGAGTGTCTCCGGGGGGAGACGTCATTACCGGGGGAACGCTTATGCACATTCAGGACTCTCATTGGTCTTCCGCGTCAGCCATCGCACCGGGTGGTGCGATCGGCGCGGCTGCGAGCGGCAACGGCCGCGGTCCGAGCGAGGGATCGCGTACGACGCCGCTGCGTGTGGACGCACAGCGCAATCTTGAACATGTACTGCGGGCGGCGCGCGAGGTCTTCGGCGAGCTGGGGTACGGCGCGCCGATGGAGGACGTCGCCCGGCGCGCGAGGGTCGGTGTCGGCACGGTGTACCGCCGCTTCCCGAGCAAGGACGTCCTGGTGCGCCGGATAGCCGAGGAGGAGACCTCCCGGCTGACCGACCAGGCCCGTGCCGCGCTCGGCCAGGAGGACGAGCCGTGGTCGGCGCTCTCGCGCTTCCTGCGGACCTCGGTGGCCTCGGGTGCCGGGCGGCTGCTGCCGCCGCAGGTGCTGCGGGTCGGCGTGGCCGAGGACGGTGCCGAGCAGGACGGGGCACGGGTGCCGCAGCAGCGGTCCCAGCCCGTGCCGGAGTTGCGGCTCGTCGAGCAGCGGACGGCTCCCGAGGACGAGCAGGTGATCGCCGCGGTGGACGACGCCGGAGCGGCGGCGCTGCTGGAGGTGGTCGGACAGCTCGTCGACCGGGCGCGTGCGGCGGGCGAGTTGCGCGCCGACGTGACCGTGGCGGACGTCCTGCTGGTCATCGCGACGGCGGCACCCGCGCTGCCGGACGCCGCCCAGCAGGCGGCGGCCTCGGCCCGGCTTCTCGACATCCTGCTGGAGGGTCTGCGCTCGCGCCCCGCGTGAGCCGGACCGAAGGCACCGGGCGAACGTACCGGCGGTGCGGACGAGTTGTGAGCGCGCGGGCGTACGGAAGCACGGTGGTACCGCGGGGCACGAGGACGCCCGAGTGCGCGGGGGCCGGCGTCGGTGTGCGCCGGCGGCCGCGGACGGGATGCCTCCGAGCGCCCGGCCGTTCGTGATCACAGGGATGCTCCTGGGACGAGTGACGTCACTCGTCCCAGGAGCATCGCGCTTTCCCGAGGGCACTCCGGCGACCCACCGTTGGCCCTCGGGCGGCCCGCCGCTGGCTCACCGACGGCCCACCAACGGCCTTCCGGTTGCCCTCCCCCGCGGAACGGCTTCTTCCGTGCGTACAGCGGCTGTTGACCATTCCCCGAACGGGTGATGGTTAGTACTCCGGAGCGACAAAACCCCTCGGACGAGTGGTTGGTCCGTACGAGCACGTTCCGGCCACGGAGCCTGTGGCACTCTGGCCCGGTATTCGGGTCCGAGTGTGCAGGCGGGGGCTTTCCGCGATGAGTGTTGACGGGCGGGACGAGTCACCCGGTGACGGTGGCGCCGACGGCGGCACGGAAACGGGCGGCCAACCGTCACGGCAGGTGCCGAGCCAGGGCGGCCCGCACGGCACAAGCGCACAGGGCGGGGCCCGCGACCCGGAGGACGACCTCCCGGGCAGCGATGAGGACTGCCTCCAGGGCGGCGACGACGAGCCGACCGACGACGTCCCGGAGGCCGGAGCGGGCGACGCCACCGTTCCCTCGCAGCGCGACCGGTGGGACGTGCGCGAGAGCGGGATTCTGCCGCCCCCGCGGGAGCCCGGGTCCCCGGTGCCCCCGCCCCCCGACGCCGGTCTGATCGAGCGGATGCGCGCGGGCGACGACACGGCGTACGAGGAGCTGTACCGCCGGCACGCCGAAGCCGTCCGCCGCTACGCCCGCACCTGCTGCCGCGACGCGCACACCGCCGACGACCTCACCGCCGAGGTGTTCGCCCGCATGCTCCAGGCCGTACGCGGCGGCAGCGGCCCCGAGCACGCCGTGCGCGCCTACCTGCTCACCACCGTCCGCCGGGTCGCCGCGAACTGGACGAAGACGGCCAGACGGGAGCAACTGGTCGACGACTTCGCCGTGTTCGCCGCGCAGGCCGCCCGCGCATCCGACGTCTTCGACGACGACACCCTCGAACTCGGCGCGGACGTCCGCGCGATGCACGAGGCCGAGCAGTCCATGGCCATGCGGGCCTTCCGCTCGCTGCCGGAGCGCTGGCAGGCCGTGCTGTGGCACACCGAGGTCGAGGACGAGTCCCCGAGCGAGGTCGCCACCCTCTTCGGCCTCGACGCGAACGGCACCCGGGTGCTCGCCAGCCGCGCCCGCGAGGGCCTCAGGCAGGCCTACCTCCAGGCGCACGTGAGCACCACGCCCACCCTGGACGAGGAGTGCGCGCGCCACGCCGACCGGCTCGGCGCGTACGCGCGCGGCGGCCTGCGCACCCGCGCCGAACGGGGCCTGCGCAAACACCTGGAGGAGTGCGCCAGGTGCCGCCTGGCCGCGGGCCAGATCAAGGAAGTCGCGGGCGGTATCCCCGCCGTCGTGCCGGTCGCGGTCATCGGCTGGTTCGGCACCGCCGGGTACGCGAAGGCCGTCGCGCTCATCGCGGGTGGCGCCGGAGCGGGCGCGGCCGGAGCCGCGGGCGCGAGCGCCGTGGCGGGCGGCGGCTCGGGGGGAGCGGGCGCCGGGGGCGGCGCCGCGCTCTCCGAGGGGCTCGGCGCGCCCGTCAAGGCCGGTATCGCGGCGGGTGTCGTCGCGGTGGCCGCGGCGGCGGTGGCGCTGTCGCTGGTCGGCAACGACAGCCCGGCCCGGCGGCCCGAGGCACGGCCGGCAGCCTCGCCCGCCGTCGAGGCGCCGGCACCCTCGCCGACACCGCCCGAGAAGACCCCCGCCCCGAAGCCTCCGGTGGTGGCGCACGGGCCCGCGCCCGCCCCGCCTCCCGCGGCGGAGCCGAAGCCCGCCCCGGAGCCGACTCCGAGCGCGGCCCGAAGTCCGCGCCCCACACCGGCCCCGGACCCCACCCCGACCGAGCCGCCGAAGCCGTCCCCGCCGAAGCCCGGCCCGGAGCCCACACCGACGCCTCCCGCACCCGAGCCCGTCCCCGTCGTCTACCGGTGGAGCGACCTGGACTACGACGTCCTCGGGGATCACACCGAACCGGAGATGCGGATCGGGGAGAGCAGCTGGGTGTGGCAACGCCACAGGATGAACATCGCGGACACCCGGTACGCGTACGGGGTGACCGTGCACGGCCGGTCCTCGGTCACCGTGGATCTCAACCGCGACTGCAGCGCGTACGACGCGCTGGCCGGTGTCGACGACCTGATGCTGGGCCTGGGCAGGGTGCGCTTCTCCGTCTACGCGGACGGGTCTCTGCTGTGGCGGTCACCGCTGATGGAGGGCGGCGACCCGGCGGTCCCCGTCCATGTGAACCTCACCGGCCACCGAACGGTCCGGTTCGTCGTCGAACCCCACAGCCCGTTCGACGCGACGGCGCTGGGCGACTGGGCGGAGTCGAAGTTCCTGTGCCGCTGAGCACGTGTTCCGCGGGACGCGTCCCGCGGAACACCTACCCCGCGGGGTACGCCTCGAGCGCCCGGGCCAGGTCTTCGAAGGCCTCTTCCTGGGTGTAGCCGGCGCCCCGGGCACGCTCGGACTCGTAGCGCTCCGGACCGAGCGCCGCGAGGGCCACACCCTCGGTATGCCGTACGTCGGCGCTCTCCCGGACGGGACGCAGGTCCCCGCCGCGCCAGCCGGTGCCCGCGGCCACCAGCCGCACCGCCACCGGGTGGGCACCCAGCTCGCCGAGGAGACGCGCGGCGCCCTCGACGACGGCCGACGCCACCACGTCCGCGCACCGCGTGTCGATCGCCTGGCGCAGCGTGGCACGCAGCTTCGCCAGGCCCGCGACGGGGCCGGACTCGGCGGCCGTGACCAGGGCGTCGACGCCGTTCAGCCCGACCGTGAACTGAGGCGGCGGGGTGCCGCGCAGACTCTCCGCGCGCGACTTCTCGCACAGTTCGCGCGCCAGGGCGACCTCCCCGTCGTCCAGGACCACCTGGGCCCGCAGCAGATGGACGAACGCCCGGGAATCGGTCACCCCGTACAGGTCGGCGGCGGCGCTCGCCTCGTCCAGCTTCTCCAGGGCCACGGAACGCTCGCCGGCGCGGTAGGCGATCTCGGCCAGCCGCGCCATGAGGAACGGCACCTCCGCATAGGCCCCCACCTCGTAGGCGAGCCGCAGGGCCTCCTCGTACTCGTTCTTCGCCTCGTCGTACCGGCCGCGCGCCATGTCCGCCTCACCGGCCGCGCTGCACACCTGGGCGCGCATCCAGCGGTCCCCGACCCGTCGGCTGAGCCCGCGCAGTTCCGCCAGGTCCTCGTCGATTCCCGGCATGCCGCCGGGGGCGTCGACGGCCATGTGCGTACGGAACATCAGGGCGACGCCGATCTCCCATTCACCGCCGAACTCACGGCAGTTGGCGACCGCCGCGTCCATGGAGGGCCCCACGTCGTCCGTCTCGCCCAGGAAGTGCGTGGCCATCGGCCAGATGATCCCCGGCAGACGCGCCGCGTCCGGGCCGCCCCGCTCGAAGGCGCCCCGCACCCGTTCCACGTACTCCCTGAGCCGCTTTTCGCTCCACTCGTCCAGGGGGACGACGTCCACCTTCATGAACAGGTGGAGCATGCGCACCCGCATCCGCATGGCGCGCAGCGGGTGCCGCTCCTCCCGTTCGGGGTGGTCGAGGAAGGCGTCCACCGGATCGACGCCCCGGATCTCGGAGAGGAGACCGTCCCCGGCGGTGGTCGCGCCACTCACGGCCTCCGTCGCACGGTCACCGGCCGGGCCGGCCAGCCACGCGCCCAGCCTCAGGACGAGTTCCGTCCATTCGATGGCTTCGTAGCGGAAGTTGCGCAGCCACCAGAACCAGCCCATGTCGAGGACGAGGGCACCCGCCTCCTCCTCGTCGTGGGCGGCGAGCGCGCGCTGGAGGGCCGCCCGGATGTTGTCGTGCTCGTTCTCCAGGCGCCGGATCCAGGGGAGTTGGCCGGCCGAGCGCAACTGGGGCTCGGCCTCCTCGGCCAGGGCGCGCGCCCACGCGCGGTGGCGCCGCTCGGCGGCGGCGCGCAGCCCGGGTACCTCGGCGGCGCGTTCGGAGGCGTACTCGTGGATGGTCTCCAGCATGCGATAGCGCATCCCGCCGCCCGTGCCGCCGCCGTCGTTCCACGAGTCCCGGAGGCCGTCGCAGTGTGGGTACGGACGGCTGTCGCCGCCGGTGCCGTCCGGGGTGGCGACGAGGAGGGACTTGTCGACGAGCGCGCCGATGAGGTCGGCCGCGGGGCCGGTGCACACGGCCTCGGCGGCGGCCAGGTCCCAGCCGCCCGCGAACACGGACGCCTCGCGCAGCACGGTCCGCTCCCGTTCGTCGAGCAGGTCCCAGGACCAGTCGACGACGGCGCGCAGGGTCTGCTGGCGGGGCAGCACCGTGCGGCTGCCGGAGGTGAGCAGCCGGAAGCGGTCGTCGAGCCGGTCGGCGATCTGGCGCGGGGTGAGCAGCCGCAACCGGGCCGCGGCCAGTTCGATGGCGAGGGGCAGGCCGTCGAGCCGCCGGCAGATCTCGTCCACGGCGGCGGAGTCGTGGAGCGCGGTGGCGGCGTCGGGGCGCACCACGAAGGCCCGCTCCCTGAAGAGGCGGCGTGCGGAATCGGGCGGGAGCGGTTCGACCGGACGCACCAACTCGCCGGGGATGCCCAGGGGTTCGCGGCTGGTGGCGAGGACGGTGAGGCCCGGGCAGCGGGTCAGCAGGGTCTCGGCGAGTTCGGCCGCCGCGTCGATCACATGCTCGCAGTTGTCGAGGATCAGGAGCTGGCTGCGCGGGGCGCAGTACTCGACGAGCAGGGCGACCGGGTCGTCCTGCGTGAGCGCCATCTCGTTGGTGATCAGCGCGGTTTCGCGCAGACCGAGGGCGCTGACCACCGCGCCCGGTACCGCCTCGGGCCGGTCGAGCGGCGCCAGCTCGACGAGCCAGGCCTGGTCGAGTCCCGCGGCGGCCTCCTCGGCGAGGCGGGTCTTGCCCGAACCGCCCGGCCCGGTCAGCGTGACCAGCCGGGCCCTTTGCGCATCCGATCGGATGGCCCCGACCTCGCGCTCCCGCCCCACGAACGAGTTCAGCCGGGGACGGATGTTGCCGGTCCGCTGGGCGCGGGAGGGGTCTGCGGGGCGGGGGCCGGCTGTCCGTCCGGCCCCGTCCGTGCCTGATGCGGACTCCCGCCGCCGGCCCGTGTCCCGCGGGGCGCCCGTGTCCCGCGGGTCCAGCAGTGCGGCGTGCAGATCCCGGAGCTCCGGCCCGGGGTCCGTGCCGAGACCGTCCGTCAGGGCCCGGCGCACGTCCTCGTACGCGGCCAGCGCGTCGGCGCTCCGGCCGGTCTCGCGCAGGGCGCGGATGAGCAGAGCGTGCAGTGCCTCGTCGTACGGGTGGGCCGTCGTCAGTTCCCTCAGTTCCGGTACGACGTCGGCGGCGCGGCCGAGCAGCAGGTCCGCCTCGACGCGGCTGCGGGTCGCCTCCAGGCGCAGGGCCTCCGGGCGGGTCGCGGCGGTGCGGTCGGGGAGGTCCGCGAGGGCGGGGCCGCGCCACAGGGCGAGGGCTTCGCGCAGGCGGGTGGCCGCGGCGTGGGCGTCGCCCTCTTCGAGTGCGGTCCTGCCCTCCGTGACGAGTCGCTCGAAGACGAACAGGTCGACGTCGTCGCGGGTGGCGTGGAGGCGGTAGCCGCCGGGCTCGGAGGTGACCGTGTCCTTGCCGATGGCTCGGCGGAGGCGGCCGATCAGGGCCTGCAGAGCGGCGGGGGCGTCCTGGGGTGGGGTGTCCGCCCATACCTCGTCGATGAGGGTGTCCGGGGAGAGGGTTCGGGCGGGGTGGTGGGCCAGGGCTGTGAGCAGGGTGCGGAGGCGGGGGCCGCCCACCGTGACGAGGGTTCCCTGGTCGTCCTCCGCCTGGGCAACCCCCAGAATCCTGTACCGCACGCCCCCATTCTCACCGCCCGCCCGCCCGGGGTCACGGCGTTGCCCCGCTCCGCCGCGTCGGCTCCCCCTCATTCCTCAGCCCGCCCGGCGCCGGACCCCCACCAAAACCGTCTCTCGCCCCCTCCGCACCTACCCGTCCCGTACCTGGGGCTCCGCCCCAGACCCCGCTCCTCAAACGCCGGAGGGGCTGGACTTTTGCCCCGTACCCAAGAGGTGGCCCCTGGGGCTCCGCCCCAGACCCCGCTCCTCAAACGCCGGAGGGGCTGAAACTTTCCCCGCCGGGGCTGAAAATTTCACCGGCTAGGGCTGAGACTCTCGCCAGCCGGGGCTGCACTTGCCCGGGCCGGGGCTGCACTTGCCTGGGCCGGGCTGGAATTGCCCGAGCCGGGAGTGGATTGGTCCTTGTCCCGGGAGTGGATTGGTCCCTGGGCCGGGAGTGGATTGGTCCCTGGGCCGGGAGCGGATTTGTGCTGGGTGGCGGTCACCGCGATGCACCCGCAGTCGGGATCCGGCCGGAGGGGACGTGCCGGTACATCGATGGCCGTCGCCACTAACGCTCACTTCTCTGCCCGACAGCGGCGGCCTGATGCACCGGCACGGCCCCAACCCACCCACCGGCCGAACCCGGAGCCGGCCGCGGACGGTTCAGGCGCGCCGCGCCCCCGCCCCCAGCGCCCGCCCCTGCGGAACTATCCCCGCCGGCACCGCGCGCTGGCGGGCCGGTGTGCCCGTCCAGCAGGTTCCGCGGCGGGCCAGCAACCGCCGCAGCCACAGTTCGAGCGAGACGAGATCGGCCAGCCCGTCGAGCGGGAGCGGCGCCCCCTCCGCGGCCGAGCGCAGCGCCTTGCGGACGACGCGCGCCTCGACGAGCCCCGCCTGCGCGAGCAACGGCGTGTCGAACAGGGAGACCAGGGAATCGGCGGCCACCCGCACACCGGTCCGGGCCGCCGCGGTGGAGGACGCGTGGGACGGAGCCCCCCACCCGGGCGGCAGATCGGCCACCCCGGCCCCCTCCAGCACCGTACGGAGAATCGCCGCCCGCGCCCCGGGCTGCACCCGCAGCGCCTCCGGCAGTTCGCGGCAGGCCCGCACGACCTGGTTGTCCAGGAACGGCGTGTGCAGCCGCTGGAAGCGGATCTCGGCGGCCTGCTCCAGGACGCGGACGTCTGCGGCGTGCCGGGCGAGCGCGGCGCGGGCGCGGAAATCCCCCGGCCGCTGTCCGGGTCCGACGTTCGGCCGGCCTCCGCCCCCTTGGAGGCGAACCGATACTTCAGCCAGTGCCTCCCCGGTCAGCCAGCGCGCCGCCGGCCCGGGTCTCGCCCAGCTCAGCGCCGCGAGCGAGGCGCCGACCGCGCCACCGGTGTCCTCGAACCGCCGGTGCAGCAACTGCTCGGCGAGGACGTCGACTCCGGTCCGGTACGGCGTACGGGCGAGTTTGCGGGCGGCGCCGTACACGCGCGCGGGGACCATCACCGAGCCGTCGGCCTTCGTCAACGCGGCGACGGGCCGCACCAGATGACGCCGTTTGCGGTCCATGAGCAGGTCGGCGAGCCGGGCCGGGTGGGCGTCCAGCACCTGCCGTGCGCCGTAGCCCGTGAAGTGGTCGGCGCTGCCGGAGGCGAGCCGCGCGCGGTGGCGCGCCGCGGTCACCAGGGAGGGCCCCGGCTCGTCGGTGAGCGGTCCCTCCAGATCGGCGTAGGGCAGGGTCTCTTCGCCCCCGGCGACGACCACGTGATGCAGCCGGGGGTTCGCGGCCAGCGTCCCGGCCCGCTCCAGCTCGGCCTCGCGTCCGCGCACGGCGAGGTCGTTGAAGGTGACCGCCAGGAGCCGTTCCCCGGCGCCGGTGCCGTGCCCGAGGACGGTGCCGGGCGCTCCGGGAAGGCCCGCGGCGAGGAGCGCGAGGGTTCCCGAGGCGGGCCCGCCGGAGAGGTCGGCCCCGATGCCGGGCACCGGCGTCCCGCGGGCGGCGCGCCGCTCGGCGGGTCCCATGCCGGGCACGGGCCCGGGGTCCACGTCGGTGCCGGGCACATGGCGGGGTGCGGAGAGCCGGGCGCGGACGGCTTCGACAAGGGCGTCCCGTACGGCGTCGACGGCGACCGCGGGATCGGTGGGGGGCGCGGCGACGGCGAGGGAGGCGACGGGTTCGTACCCGGCGATCTCGCGCGCTCCGGCCCGCAGGATGAGCGTGTGCCCGGGCGGGATGCGGCGCACGCCCTCGTACGGGGTGGAGTCGTGCACCGCGGCCGGTACGTCGGGGGCGGCGAGCATCGCGGCGAGGTGCCCGAAGTCGAGGTTGGCCTCGATGAGGTCGGCGAGCGGGAGGGCCGCGGTGGCGTAGGCCGTGCCGCCGGCCCAGGGGGTGTAGAACACGGGGCGGGCGCCGGCGAGGTCGCCGCAGACGGTGACGCGGCGGCCGACCTGGACGACCGCGGTGTAGCTGCCGGACCAGTTGGTGAGGTGGCGGAGCGCTCCGCCGCGCGCGGCGAACAGTCCGACGCGCAGTTCCTCGTCGGAGGCTCCGCAGGTGCCGAGGACGGCGATGCGGTTCTCGGCGTCGGCCTTGACCACGCGCACCTCGTCGGGGCGCCAGTCGCCGACGGCCCAGAGCGGATCCGGGTCGCCCCACAGGAGCTGGGAGCCGACGGGGTGCACGGTCTCACCGTCGTTGCCGGTGGCGCCCGCCGAGCCGATCGCGGACGCTCTGGCGACGGTGCTGCTCCACCCCACCAACCATCGCATCGCCGCCTCCACAGGCTGTGGACAACCAGTGCACCGCACGACTCGGCACCACTCTGCCACGAAGGAGGCGTGCGGGAGTGCCCCTGCGGCGGCTTGCGCTCCCCGGAGTGCGCCCCCGCAGAACCTCCACGCCACCACACGGGGGACGCGCTACCGGCAAATACCCTTCATACAGCGCCTGTTGAGGGAAACGGCAGCCGCCGCCCCGCGCCGGAGAGAAACTCGCCCGGGCCCGCCACCGAACGACCACCGAACCACCACCGATCGGGTCACCGAACTGACCCCCGGTCCACAGGACGTCTCCCGCCCGGCAGTTGACCCGACCCGCACCCGCGCACCGGCCCCCTGCCGAACAGCCCCCGAACCGGCACCCACCCCCGAACCCCAGCGGCCCCGAACCCGAACCCGCCCCGAACCCGCCCCGGCCCGCACCCCGGTCCCGACCGAACAGCGCGAGCGCCCCGCCGACCCCCGCGAACCGGCGCCTCGCGAGGCGCACCTCGCGCACCACCCGCCCCCCGACGGTTCGACGCGAATGCGCCCCCGATACGCTCCCTCAGGACGCCCTTCGCGCCCTCAACTCGCATGGTGGGAGCCCTGATTGCCCTCAGAGCAGGGCATCGGTTTTCGGCCAAATCGGCGAGCGGCACGCAGGCACGGACACGCTCCGTACAGGCCTTGCGCACCGCTTCGGCAACGCACAGTCCGGGAGGCGGAGTTCGCCCCCCGGACCGGTCCGCCGCCCGCGGGGATGTAGGCGGCGGTGTCCCCCAGCCCACTGGATCCAGTACAGCGGGCCGACCCACGCACGTTCCATGGAAGCGCTCCCGACGGTGGCCGGAGAAGAGCGCACGGACGGGCGCACAGCCACACACCAGGAGCACGCCGCGACAGTCCGTACAGTCGTACGGACCACAATCCCGCCAACCGGACGTACGCCCCTTAACGCTGAGGATCGGGCGAACTACGCTGGGTTTACGAATGCCGCGTGGTTATGCCATCGCGGCAGCCGTCTGTGTCGAGGGGTGGCGCATGTCCAGGGAGCAACGCGGGCCGAACGAAAAACTCGGCGCCGTTCTCGCCCTCGCGGGAATCAGCAACGCAGGACTCGCGCGTCGCGTCAACGACCTTGGCGCTCAACGCGGGTTGACTCTTCGCTACGACAAGACGTCGGTGGCGCGCTGGGTGTCGAAGGGCATGGTGCCGCAGGGCGCCGCGCCGCACCTCATCGCGGCCGCCATCGGCCAGAAGCTCGGCCGCCCCGTGCCGCTCCACGAGATCGGCCTGGCGGACGCGGATCCCGCGCCGGAAGTGGGCCTCGCCTTCCCCCGTGACGTCGGGCAGGCGGTGCGGTCGGCGACGGACCTGTACCGCCTCGATCTCGCCGGGCGCCGGACCGGCGGCGGCATCTGGCAGTCACTGGCCGGCTCCTTCGCCGTGAGCGCCTACGCGACGCCCGCCTCACGCTGGCTGATAACCCCGGCCGACAGTTCGGTGGCACGCGAGGTGAGTCCGGGCGAGGGCTCCGGAGCGCCGCTGAAAGTCGGCCACAGCGATGTGCTGAAGCTCCGCGAGGCGGCCGAGGACGCCCGGCGCTGGGATTCCAAGTACGGGGGCGGTGACTGGCGTTCGTCGATGGTGCCCGAGTGTCTGCGGGTCGAGGCGGCGCCCCTGCTGCTCGGCTCCTACTCGGACGAGGTCGGCAGAGCGCTGTTCGGCGCGTCCGCCGAGCTGACCCGTCTCGCCGGCTGGATGGCCTTCGACACGGGCCAGCAGGAGGCCGCGCAGCGCTACTACATCCAGGCGCTGCGGCTGGCCCGCGCGGCCGCCGACGTGCCCCTCGGGGGCTATGTCCTGGCCTCCATGTCCCTCCAGGCGACCTACCGGGGCTTCGGCGACGAGGGCGTCGACCTCGCCCAGGCCGCCCTGGAGCGCAACCGCGGTCTCGCCACGGCCCGCACCATGAGCTTCTTCCGGCTCGTCGAGGCACGGGCCCACGCGCGCGCGGGCGACGCCCAGGCGGCCGGGGCGGCGCTGAAGGCGGCGGAGGGCTGGCTGGAGCGGGCCCGCGACGGCGACAACGACCCGTCCTGGCTCGGCTTCTACGGGTACGACCGCTTCGCGGCCGACGCCGCCGAGTGCTATCGGGACCTGAAGGCACCACGCCAGGTGCGCCGGTTCACCGAGCAGGCGCTGTCGAAGCCGACGGAGGAGTTCGTGCGTTCGCACGGGCTGCGCCTGGTGGTGTCGGCGGTCGCCGAGCTGGAGTCCGGCAATCTGGACGCGGCGTGCGAGCAGGGCGTGCGGGCGGTGGAGGTCGCGGGGCGCATCTCCTCCGCGCGCACCACCGAGTACGTGAAGGACCTGCTGCACCGGCTGGAGCCCTACGGCGACGAGCCGCGGGTGGTGGAGCTGCGGGAGCGGGCCCGTCCGCTGCTGATGGCCCCGGCCTAGGCGGCCGGCGGCTCGGCCGGAAGGGGTCGCCCGGCAGCCCGGGCGAGGACACGGCGCCACGGTCCCCGTGGCGCGAGGGAAACGCGGGGCACCGTCCCCGGGGTTTGAGGGCATTGTCAGTGGCGCAGTGCACTATCGAGGCCGGGAGGTGGTGCGGATGCGGAGCGCGTACGACTGCGATGTGATGGTGATCGGCGGGGGGATCGTCGGTCTGTCGACGGCGTATGCCATCACACGGGCGGCACCGGGCACCCGGGTGACGGTGCTGGAGAAGGAGCCGGGACCTGCCCGGCACCAGACCGGCCGCAACAGCGGGGTGATCCACAGCGGGATCTACTACCGCCCCGGCTCCCTGAAGGCGCGGTACGCGGTCCAGGGCGCCGCCGAGATGGTCAAGTTCTGCGCGGAGTACGACATCGCGCACGCCGTCACCGGCAAGCTGATCGTCGCGACGGACAAGTCGGAGCTGCCCCGGCTGCACGGCCTGGTGCAGCGCGGCCGGGAGAACGGCATCCCGGTCAAGGAGCTGGGCCCCTCCCAGCTCACCGAGTACGAACCGGAGGTCCGCGGCCTCGCCGCCATCCACGTCGGCACCACGGGCATCTGCGACTACGTGGCGGTGGCCCGCCGGCTCGCGGAGGCCTCCGGGGCGGACATCCGGTACGGGGCGCGGGTCGTGCGCGCCGACCGCCGCCCCGACCGCGGTGTCGCCGTGCGCACGGCCGACGGGACGATCGTCCGCGGACGGGTGCTCGTCAACTGCGCGGGGCTGCACTGCGACGAGACGGCCCGGCTCACCGGCGACGACCCCGGGATGCGGATCGTCCCCTTCCGTGGCGAGTACTACACGCTGGCGCGGCCGGAGCTGGTGCGGGGCCTGGTGTATCCGGTTCCGGATCCCGCGTTCCCGTTCCTCGGCGTCCATCTCACCCGGGGCATCGACGGCGGTGTCCACATCGGCCCCAACGCGGTGCCCGCGCTCGCCCGCGAGGGATACGACTGGGGAGTCGTCCGGCCCCGGGAACTGGGCGGGACGCTGTCCTGGCCGGGCTCCTGGCGGATAGCCCGGCGGCACTGGCGCTACGGAGCCGGGGAGCTGCGCCGGTCGGTGTCGAAGGCGGCGTTCACGGAGGCGGTGCGGCGGCTGCTGCCCGCGGTGAACCCGGAGGACCTGGTCCCCGCCCCCGCCGGTGTCCGCGCCCAGGCGGTCCTGCGGGACGGCACCCTGGTCGACGACTTCCTGATCAAGGAGGGCCCGAGGACCGTGCACGTGCTGAACGCGCCGTCCCCCGCGGCCACCGCGTCCCTCCCGATCGGCCGCGAGGTCGCCCGCCGAGCACTGGCGTCCCTGGCGGCGACCTGAACCTCCGCGCCCGGCCCGCCCCGGCGCCACCCGCCACGAGCGAGACTCGTCCCACAGCGGGGACGGGCCGTCGGGACGGACGGACCATCGCCGGGACGAGCCGCCCCGCCACCGACCGGACCGGCCGCGACAGACCGGCCAGGACGGACCTGACCGGACAGACGGGCGGACCGGACAGACGGGCGGACCGGACGAACCGCCCGCCTCGCACGCCGGTCTGCCGCCCGTCGGCACACGCCGGCCCACCTCCCGTCGGCATACGCCGCCCCCACCGCCGGGGGCGCGGGCCGACCGCCGGACCTTCCCACCCCCACGACGGCCGGACCGGCCCGTACGGACCTGCCAGGTCGGACAGGCCGGCCAGGTCGGACAAGGCCGGCCGACCGGGACGGACGGGCCGGGACGGGACGGGCCCCGGCGGCGCGCCCGTAAAATCGGTCGCACTGTGTCTGATTTCCTCGACTCCACCGAAGAGACCCGGCCCGCCTCCGCCGAGGACGGCTCGCCGCGTCACCGCCGCGCCCAGGGCGAGCCCCGCTTCCCCGACGGTCCGCAGGCCGACCCCGCCGGCTCGCACTTCGAGCGGCGGATCCGGAGTTTCCAGCCGCGCCGGAGCCGGGTGACGACCGGACAGGCCGACGCGCTGCAGCGACTGTGGCCCAAGTGGGGTCTGGACATCGACGGACGGCGCACGCTCGACCTGGCGGAGCTGTTCGGGGCGGACATCCCCGTCGTGCTGGAGATCGGCTTCGGCATGGGAGAGGCCACCGCGCAGATGGCGGCCGAGGACCAGGGGACCGGGATCCTCGCCGTGGACGTGCACACCCCGGGACAGGGCAACCTGCTCAACCTCGCCGAGCGCAACAGCCTGACCAACGTCCGCGTGGCCAACGGCGACGCGATCATCCTGCTCCGCGAGATGCTGCCGCCCGCCTCGCTGAGCGGCCTGCGCGTCTACTTCCCCGACCCGTGGCCCAAGAAGCGCCACCACAAGCGGCGGCTGATCCAGCCGGAGTTCCTGGATCTCGCCGCGACCCGTCTCGCGCCGGGCGCGGTCGTGCACTGCGCCACGGACTGGGAGCCGTACGCCGAGCAGATGCTCGACGTGCTGAGCGCGCACCCCGCCTTCGAGAACACCGTGCCGGACGGCGGTTTCGCGCCGCGTCCGGAGTTCCGGCCGCTGACCCGTTTCGAGGGCCAGGGACTGGACAAGGGTCATGTGGTGAACGACCTCCTCTTCCGGCGCGTACAGCACCGAGACCAGCACGCCCCGGGCGTCTGACCCGCACACACCCCCCGACGTCCGCCGGGACCTTCCGGTGACGCAGGTTGCCGTCGCGGGCCACGCCCTCCCTCGTTAGGGTCAATGCCGTGGCCATCCATCCGCCGTATCCGAACCGGCCCGGCGCCCCCGCCGGACCCGCGCCGCGACATCCGCACTGGTGGCAGCGCGGCTGGGTGCGCTACGGAGCGCTGATCACCCTGCTCGCGCTGTCGGGCCTGGTGATCCTCGCCCTCGTGCGCGAACAGACCGGGACGGAGGGCTTCCTGGTCGGCCTCGGGCTGGCCGTGTTCCCGGTGCCGCTGCTCATAGCCGCCTTCCGGTGGCTGGACCGGGTCGAACCGGGCCCCTGGCGCAACCTGTTCTTCTCGTTCGCCTGGGGCGCCTGCGCGGCGGCGCTCATAGCGATCGTCGCCAACAGCTTCGCGACCCGCTGGATCGCCATGACGACCGCGGATCCCTCCGGCGCCGACACGCTCGGCGCGACCGTCATAGCGCCCGTCGTCGAGGAGTCGGCGAAGGCGGCGGCCGTCCTGCTCGTCTTCCTCTTCCGCAGACGGGACTTCACCGGGATCGTCGACGGTGTCGTCATCGCCGGGGTTACCGCCACCGGCTTCGCCTTCACCGAGAACATCCTCTATCTCGGCACCGCGTTCGGCACCGACCAGCTCAGCGGGGAGAGCGGGCTCGCCTCCGTCACGGCGGCGACGTTCTTCGTCCGTGTGGTGATGTCGCCGTTCGCGCACCCCCTGTTCACCGTGCTGACCGGCATCGGCTTCGGTGTCGCGGCGCTGTCCGCCGAACGCCAGCATGTGCGCCGGGTGCTGATCCCGCTGACCGGACTGCTGCTCGCGATGGGCATGCACGCGCTCTGGAACGGCTCCTCGGGCTTCGGCCGGTTCGGGTTCTTCGGGGTGTACGCGGCGTTCATGGTGCCCGCGTTCGGGCTGCTGACCTGGCTCGTCGTCTGGACGCGGCAGCGCGAGCTGCGGACCGTCCGCGCCGAACTGCCCGTGTACACCGCCGCCGGCTGGCTGGGCCCGGCCGATCCGTGGGCCCTCGGCTCGATGCGGGCGCGGCGCCTCGCGCGCGACTACGCGGGCCACCACTTCGGCAAGGGCGCGGCGCGCTCGGTGGCGGAGTACGAGGCATACGCGACCTCACTGGCGTTCCTGCGCCACCGGGGGCGCCGGGGCCGTGCGGGCGCCGACTTCGTCGTACGGGAGCGCGAGTTGCTGGAGCAGCTGTGGCGCCGCCGGGAGATCGCCCGCCCGGCCCTCGCCTACGCGGCCCGCGCCACGGCGCCGCTGCCCGTGCCGCCGCCCTGGCAGCCCCAGCGGTACGGGCAGCACGTCGCCCCGCCCGCGCGGCCCTACGGGTGGCCGGCCCAGGCGTCCGCGCCGGCCCCGTATCCGGCGTACAACCCGTACCGCTCCTAGGCCGTGTCCGGCGGGCGGCACCGGGGGAACTCACCGGTGCCGCCCGCCGACGGTCCGGCTGTTACGCCGACGCCCGCGACAGGCGCGTCAGTTCCTCGTCGCTCAGCACCAGGTCCGCGACGCCGAGCAGGGCCGGGAGCTGTTCCACCGTGCGGGCGGAGGCGATCGGCGCGGCGACCGTCGGCTGTGCGGCCAGCCAGGCGAGGGCGACCGTCGCGACGGCGGTGTCGTGGGCCGCCGCGATCTCGTCGAGGGCGGCGAGGACCCGCGGTCCGCGGTCCGTGCCGAGGTGCTTGGCCGCGCCGGCCGCCCGGGGCGAGTCGACCGTGGTGCCGGGGCGGTACTTGCCGGTGAGGAAACCGGCGGCGAGCGCGAAGTACGGGACGGCCGCCAGACCGGCCTGGGACGCGACCTCCAGCAGGGCGCCCTCGTAGGTGTCGCGCGAGACGAGGTTGTAGTGCGGCTGGAGGGCGACATAGCGGGCGAGGCCCTCGCGGTCGGAGAACTCCAGGGACTCCCGCAGCCGCTCCGGGGAGATGTTGGAGGCGGCGATGTGCCGAACCTTGCCGGCCTTCACGAGTTCGTCGAGGGCGCCGACGATCTCCTCGACCGGCACCTCCGGCTTGTCGAAGTGCGTGTAGTAGAGGTCGATGTGGTCGGTGCCCAGGCGGCGCAGCGACGCGTCGGCCGCGGCCTTGATGTTGGCACCGGACAGCCCCGGGAAGGCGGGGTGCTGGCTGACCTTGGTGGCGACCACGATGTCCGCGCGGTTGCCGCGGCTCTTCAGCCATCTGCCGATGACGGTCTCGGACTCGCCGCCCTCGTTGCCCTCGACCCAGGCCGAGTAGGAGTCGGCCGTGTCGAGGAAGTTGCCGCCGGCGGCGGCGTAGGCGTCGAGCACGGCGAAGGACCGGGTCTCGTCGGCCGTCCAGCCGAAGACGTTGCCCCCGAGGGAGAGCGGGAAGACCTCGAGGTCGGACGAACCGAGCTTGCGAAGAGAAGTCATGTACGGGCTCAACGCCCGCATCGGATCGATGTATTCCACAATCACCGGGCCCGGGGCGTGCCGCCGTCCGCGCCCGGACGGCCGACAGCCCTGACGCCGGGGGGGGTTGACGTCAGGGCTGCCGGAGTTCGGGGATCAGGGGTTGAGGCCCTTGCTCTGGAGCCATGCCATCGGGTCGATGCCGGTGGCGGCGCCGCCGGGGTGCACTTCGAGGTGCAGGTGCGGGCCGGTGACGTTGCCGGTCGCGCCCACGCGTCCGATGACATCACCCGTGGCGACCTTCTGGCCCACGCTGACGCTGATGGACGACTGGTGGCAGTACCAGAGCTCCGTGCCGTCGTCGAGGGTGAGGATCGTGCGGTAGCCGTACGATCCGGCCCAGCCGGCCTCGGTGACGGTGCCGCTGTGGATCGCCTTGAGCAGCGTGCCGGTGGGCGCCGCGAAGTCGAGTCCGGTGTGGTAGCCGGAGGACCACATGGAGCCGGCCTCACCGAAGGTCGAGGTCAGCGTGTACGAGGACGTCGGCAGCGCGTAGCTCTTGGCGAGCTCGGCGAGGCGCTCGGCCTCGGCCTTCTGCTTGGCCGCCTCCTCCGCCTTCTCCTTCGCAGCGGCTTCCTTGGCCTCGGCCTCGTCCTGCTGGGCGGCGGCGAGCTTCACGGCCTTCTGCGCGGCGGCGGTCTGGGCGGCCTTCTGCGTGGCGGTGTCGGCCTGGTTCTGCTGCGACTGGGCCTGCGCCATGATGCGGTCGCGCAGCGCCTCACCGGCGTCGGTGCTGCCCTGGGCCGTGTCGGAGGTGGTCAGACCGGCGTTGGTGAGCGGAGTCGTGGAGCCCTTGGGAGCGCTGGATCCGCCGTCCGAGATGAGGGCCTTGGCCGACTCGGTCACCGACGACAGGTCCGGCAGCGAGATGGAGACGGGGGCCTTGCCCGGGGCGGCGCTGGCGATGCCGCCTCCGCCGACGGCGGCTATGACACCGACGCCGAGGACCGTGGAGCTGCGGGCGAGTCCTCCGCCGCGCTGCTTGCCCGTGCGGTGCCGGCCGCGGACGGGAGCGAGGGAATCCGCGGTGGGGTTCCACTCCTCCCAGGGTCCCTCGTCCTTGCCGTAGCCGAAGGTGTGGGTTTCGTTCGGCGCGAACGAGGTTGGCTGAGCGGGCCGGTTGGACGCCACGTGGGCGCACTCCTTTCCTTCCTTGCCGCCTACCGGGTTAGCTGACGGGTTCGGAGCAGGAAGGTCTCCTACGCGCGTACGGCCACCGTGCTTCCACGGCGGAATACGCCCGATTCACCCCACGAGTTGGTTCCCCGGTTCCCTGACGGGATTCGGCGCGTGCGCACGGAGCCGTCTCTTGTGACGGTTGTGACGACCGCGCTGCGTTATCGAACGTTAATAGACCCGGGCGCCGAATTCCAAGCTGTTCCGACTGATCATTAACGGCTCTTGGCCAGGACTTTGGGGTCATGAACGATGAAAAACGGGCGAGTTGACCCGGTGCCACTTGCACGGATTTCCCTGACGGTACGTCAGTCGTTATGCGGAGGGATACAGTCCGATCACTGTTCGTGACGCCGGACGGCGAGCAGCGCCATGTCGTCCGTGAGCACGCCGCCCGTGTGCCGGCGGACCGCTTCGGAAAGGGCGGTGAGCAGGGCCTCGGGGCAGGAGAAGACCCGCCCGGCCAGCCAGCGTGCCGGGTCGAAGAACTCCCCCCGGGCGTCACGGGCCTCGGACAGCCCGTCGGTGTGCAGGAGCAGCGTCGCCCCGCGCGGGAACCGGTCCCGCACCGTCGGGGCGGGCCGGCCTCCCAGGTCGCTCATCCCGAGGGGCAGCGCGAAGGAGGCGGCGGAGAGGACGGCGAGCGTCCCGTCGGGATGCAGCAGCAGGGGCGGCGGATGACCGCGGTTGACGACGCGCACCCGGTCCGCGCCGGGCGGGATCTCGGCGAGGACGGCGGTGGTGAACCCCTCGACCGCGTCGACGCCGTCGCGCCGGGTGCCCGAGCGCGTCAGCGCCCGCTCCAGGCGCTCCGCGACGCCCTCCAGGGCCGGCTCCTGCTCGGCCGCCTCCCGGAACGCGCCGACCACCGTCGCGACGGTGGCGACCGCGTTCATCCCCTTGCCCCGTACGTCCCCGACGACGAGCCGTACGCCGTACGGGGAGTCCTGCACGGCGTAGAGGTCCCCGCCGATGAACGCGTCCTCCTGCGCCGCCTCGTACCGGGCCGCGACCTCGAGCCCGGCGATCCGCGGCTCGGGCTCGGGCAGCACGGCGCGCTGCGCGAACTCGGCGATCTCCCGGACGGTGGCGAGCCGTTCGTCGCCGCGCCGCACGACGGTGTTGATGAGGACGGCGAGGACGGCGGCCGTCGTCACCGTGACGACCTCGGTGACCGCGTCGACCTGCAGGACGATGCCGAGCACGCCGTGGACCACGAGAACCGCGCCGACGGCGAGGAGGCCTGCGAGGACGGTGCCGCGCAGCGAGTGGAGGGGGGCGGCGACCAGGGGCGCGGCCGCGAAAAGGGGGGTCGCGGTGTATTCCGACGGGGTGAACCAGTCGTAGACGATCCCGGCGGCGACGAGCAGCAGGGGCAGGGTCCGTGCGAAGGTGCGCGCCCACACGATCCTGCGCGATTCCGCTTCCCCGGGACCGGGCGGCGGGAGGCTCCCGGACCCGCGAACGCCGCGGGACGGCCGGTCGGCCCGGTCACGGAGCCCTTCGGTCCGCCGTTCACCTCCTGGCTGCCCCACCTGTCCAGAAGAACCGGTCCGGGGGCGGCGGGCGACCTGTGTGGCCCGACCGGGCGAGCGGGGCCCGTCCGTGGCACCGGGGCGGAGCCGGCCGGAGAGCCGGGGGGACAAACACCAAGGGCCGGAACTCGTGAATCCGAGTTCCGGCCCTTGGCCTTCAGTAGCGGGGACAGGATTTGAACCTGCGACCTCTGGGTTATGAGCCCAGCGAGCTACCGAGCTGCTCCACCCCGCGTCGTTGAGATAAGTGTACGCCATCCGCGGGACCCGAAGCACACCCCTTTAAACCCGCCCCTCCGGTGGCGCGGGCACCCGCCGCCTAGCGGGCCGCCAGGTGCCGGTTGGGGGCCTCGGCGGCTTCCGCGTACTCGGGGAGGACGACGACCTCGGCGCCCGCGGCGGCGAGGAGCCCGTTCCCGTCGGCGTCCGTGACGAAGGTGTCGGGCTCGCGCCAGGCGGTGACGATCCGCCGCACCCCGGCGTCGAGGATGAGCCGGGCGCACGGCGCGGGCCGGGAGGCACGGTGGGCGCACGGTTCCAGGCTGCTGTAGACGGTGGCGGTGGCCAGCCGGGGGTCGGCCGGGTCGAGCTTGGCGAGGGCGGCCTCCTCGGCGTGCACCACGGGATCGCCGCCCTCCCGGGAGTGGCCCCGGGCCAGCTCGGTCCCGTCGGCGGCGACCACCACGGCCCCCACGCTGAACGCGGTCTTCGAGGGCGGGCACAGGTCGGCCAGTTCGCAGGCGAGCTCCAGCCACCGCCGGTCCGCCGCGGAGGCGAGCGGGCCGGTGCCGGGCGCGGTGGGGACGTAGCGGATGAGTACGACGTCGCCGACGGGCCGGGTCTCCACCAGCCGCATCCGTCCCGGGGGGTACGCCCCGGTCCCGAACAGCCGCGGCGCGTCCGGCTGCCCGACGAACAGGGGCGCGACGGCGAGCTGGAGTTCGTCGGCGAGCTGCTCGCGCACGAGCTGGGTGTGGACCTTGCCGCCCCCTTCGACCATGAGGCGGCGCACCCCCCGTACGTCGTGAAGGTGTTCCAGCAGCACCCGCCAGTCGAGTGCGGGACCGGTCGGAACGACGTCGACGCCGACGAGGCCGTTCAGCGCGGCGGCGGCCCTCGGCGCGCCCTCGTCCGTCGTGTAGACGACCTTCTCACCGCCGGTGTGCCAGAACTGCGCGCCCGGGTCGAGGTCGCCGGAGCCGCTGACGGTGACCTTCAGCGGGTACGCGGGGCGGCCGCCGGCGACGCGGGCCGCACGCCGTTCGGCGGAGTTGACCAGGAGCCGCGGGTTGTCCGTGCGCAGCGTGCCGGCGCCCACCAGGATCGCGTCGCTGGACGCCCGCACCTCGTCGACCCGGTCGAAGTCGGCCGGGCCCGAGAGCAGCAGCCGCTCGGGGCCGGTGTCGTCCAGGAAGCCGTCCAGGGAGACGGCGGCGGACAGCAGGACGTAGGGACGGGGCATCGGGACGCATCCTCCGGTCGCACGCGCGCGGGAGTCCGGGCGCAGTGGTTCAAGTTTTAAACAATACCTAGACTGGGCTCATGACGACCCGCTGGCTCTCCGCCGCCGAACAGCGCGCCTGGCGCTCGTACATCTCCGCGACCTCCCTCCTGGCGGACGCCATCGACCGCCGGCTGCAGGCGGAGGCGGGGATGCCCCACCTTTACTACTCCATCCTGTCCCGGCTGTCGGAGGCGCCGGACCGGCGGCTGCGGATGACCGACCTCGCCGAGGCACTGAAGATCACCCGCAGCCGGCTGACGTACGCGGTGGCGCGGCTGGAGAAGGACGGCACGGTGCGCCGCGAGGGGTGCCCCACCGACAAGCGCGGGCACATGGCCGTCCTCACCGACGAGGGCATGACCCTCCTGGAGCGGGTGGCGCCCGGGCACGTCGAGACGGTACGGACGGCGGTCTTCGACCATCTGACCCCGGAGCAGGTCGGGCAGCTGGAGGAGATCTGCGGAACCATCACCCGGGCCATCCAGAGCGAGGATCCCCAGGCCGCCGGGGACGATCTGCCGTGGCGGCGCCGCTCCTGCTCCTCGTGAGGCCGCCACGGGAACACGAACCCCGTTGCTTGAAGTTTTAAGCAGATGTAGGGTCTCGTTCCGAGGCTGTGCTTCAAATCTGAAGCACAGCCGGTACGAACCCGCCGGACGGAGAGACACCATGCGCGACCACCCCACCGCCACCGTGCGCACCCGCGTCCGCGTACCCCTGCGCTTCGGCGACGGCTACTCCGTCGACGCCGAACTCGTCACCTTCCACGGCCTCGACGACGGCAAGGAACACCTGGCCGTCGTCCTCGGCGAGCCCGGCGCGACCCCGCTGGTGCGCCTGCACTCCGAATGCCTGACCGGCGACGTGTTCGGCTCGGCCCGCTGCGACTGCGGACCCCAGCTGCGTGAGGCGGTGGAGCAGATCGCGGAACGCGGCGGAGTCCTGCTCTACCTGCGCCAGGAAGGCCGCGGCATCGGCCTCTACAACAAGCTCGACGCCTACGCCCTCCAGGACCAGGGCCTCGACACCTACGCCGCCAACGCGGCCCTCGGCCTGCCCGAGGACGACCGCGACTACACGGCGGCCGCCCAGATGCTCCAGGCCCTCGGCATCGACTCCCTGGACCTGCTCTCCAACAACCCGGACAAGGCCGAACAGCTCCGCGGACTCGGCATCACGGTCTCCCACCGCGTCCCGACAGGCGTGTTCACCACCGCCCACAACGTCCGCTACCTGCGCGCCAAGGTCCTCCAGACCCAGCACACCCTGCCGCTGGTGGAACTCACGGAACGCGCGGGACTCTCCGCGGGCTGACACCCGCCGGAACGAAACGAGCCCCCGGTTCAGATCACCTCTGAACCGGGGGCTCTTCCGTAGACCCTGTGGGACTCGAACCCACAACCAATGGATTAAAAGTCCACTGCTCTGCCAATTGAGCTAAGGGTCCCCGCGCCGGAAAACACGAGCACGGCACACCGGCCCGCGCCGATGCATCCCCGAGCATAGCGGGACGTGGCCGGGACTCCGATCGGGTATCGGTGACCCGGCCACGCCGGGGGCCCGCAAGGTCAGGGATCGACCGGTTCGGGTGCACCCTTGCGGGCGGCCTCCCGGGCGATCGTGCGCTGGTGCTCGGGGTTGAGGAACCAGTGACGGGCCGAGGCCAGCCACCAGGCCGCGGCGAAGCCGAGGACGACGAGGACGGCGACCGGGGCGTAGTTGAACGTCTCCCAGGTGACCGGGGAGACCTGCGGCAGCATGAACAGGACCGTGATGACGGCCACCCAGGCGACCGCGATCACGCCCACCGGCCGGGACCAGCGGCCCAGATGCCAGGGCCCGCGCTCGAAGGCGTCACCCTTGCGCACCCGCAGCAGGGTCGGGATGACGTACGCGACGTAGAGACCGATCACCGCGATCGACGTCACGGCCGCGTAGGCCGCGTAGTTGATCAGGTACGGCAGGCCGAGCACCAGGGCGCCTCCCGCGGCCAGCCAGACCGCCGCCACGGGGGTCCGCGTGCGCGGGTGCACCGTGTGCCACACCGAGGAGAACGGCAGCGCGCCGTCCCGCGAGAAGGCGTAGATCATGCGGCTGTTGGCGGTCACGGACGCCATGCCGCAGAAGAGCTGCGCGCCGATCACGACGAGCAGCAGGAGCTTGCCGGCCGTCGCGCCGAGGGCGTCCAGCAGGATCTGCGCCGGCGGCGCGCCCGTCGCCGAGCCCAGCTCCTTGTCGTAGGACTGGATGGCGAAGGTGAAGCCGAGGAGCAGGACGAATCCGGCGATCCACGAGGTCCAGATGGAGCGCACGATGCCCTTCGGCCCGGCCGTGGAGGCGTCGTGGGTCTCCTCCGTCATATGGGCGGAGGCGTCGTACCCGGTGAACGTGTACTGGGCCATGAGGAGTCCGACGAGGACGACGTAGACCCCGCTGCCCCAGCCGGTGTTGTTGACGAACTCCGTGAACACGAAGTCCGCCGACTGGTGGTGGTCCGGCGCGAAGGTCAGCGCGCCGACGATGACGGCGACGCCGACGACGTGCCACCACACGCTGATGCTGTTGAGCAGGGCGACGATCCCCACACCGAAGGTGTTGAGGAGACCGTGCAGGATCAGGATCGCGGTGAACAGCAGGATCGTGCGGCCCGGCGTCACCCCGAAGTCGAACTGGAGGTTCAGGTAGGCGCCGAGGAACAGCGCCGCGCCGAAGTCGATGCCGGCGGTCACCGCGACCTGGCCGAGGACGTTGAACCAGCCGGTGAACCACGCCCAGGCGGCCCTGCTGCGCTCCGGGGCGAGCCGGTGGGCCCAGAAGTACAGCCCGGCGGACGTCGGGTAGGCCGAACAGATCTCGGCCATCGCGAGCCCGACGAACAGCGTCATGAGCCCGACCGCGACCCAGCCCCAGGTGATGACGGCGGGGCCACCGGTGTTCATGCCGAACTGATACAACGTCAGGCAGCCCGACAGGACCGAGATGATCGTGAAGGAGACCGCGTAGTTGGAGAACGCCGACATGCGGCGAGCGAGAACCTGCGTGTAGCCGAGCTGGGCCAGCCGCTCTTCGTCCGACAGCCCAGTCACTCTGGCGTCATCTGTCATGCACCCAGCGATTCCCTCGCCGGGGGCATGACATGCGCCGGGAGGAGCGCCATATTGGCCGGAAAAGGCCCCTGCGGACCCGTCGGCAGGTCAGCGGGGATCCGGGCGGCGCGAAAGGCCCCGGCTACGCGAAGGGCCCGTACGACCGAAGTCGTACGGGCCCTCGACGGTTCACGTCAGGCTGCGTCAGCCGTTGCGCTTCCAGCGCGGCTTCTCGTCGCGGCGGAACGAACCGGCACCGGTGGCGCGGTGGTCGTCACGGCGGCCGGTCGGACGGTCGTGGCCGGAGCGGAAGCCACCGCCCGCGGGACGGTCGCCCTGACGGTCGCGGTTGAAGGGACGGTCGCTGCCCCGGTGACCGCCACGCTCGTCGCGGCGCTCGAAGGAACGGCCGCCACGGTCGTCACGGCTGAAGCCACCGCCGCGGTTGTCGTCACGACGCTCGAACGAACGGCCGCCACGGTCATCGCGGTTGAAGCCGCCACCACGGTT
>NZ_JBIASW010000024.1:0-61366 GCF_042891215.1 Streptomyces sp. NPDC001914 | reverse complement strand
GTTGTCATCACGACGGAAACCACCACGGTTGTCGTCACGACGCTCGAACGAACGGCCACCGCGGTCATCGCGGTTGAAGCCGCCACCACGGTTGTCGTCACGACGGAAACCACCACGGTTGTCGTCACGACGCTCGAACGAACGGCCGCCACGGTCATCGCGGTTGAAGCCGCCACCACGGTTGTCATCACGACGGAAACCACCACGGTTGTCGTCACGACGCTCGAACGAACGGCCACCGCGGTCATCGCGGTTGAAGCCGCCACCACGGTTGTCATCACGACGGAAACCACCACGGTCGTTGTCACGACGCTCGTAGTTGCCGCGCTCGTCACGACGCTGACGCGGCTCGTACGCGGGACGCTCGTCCGCCTCGACGACGGTCTCGACGGCCGGCGTCTCGACGACGGCCTGCTCGGCCGCGGCCTCGGCGGCGGCGGCGACCGCCACCTCCGGGTCCTCGCCCCGCTCACGCGCGGCACGGGCGACCAGACGGTCGGCCTCACCGCGCAGCTCGGCGGCACGGCGCTGCGCGCGCTCCAGCTCCTTGGTGAGCTGGGTGACCTCGCGCTCGGCCTGCTGGGCGGCGTCGCCCGCCGACTGGGCCTGGACCTCGGTCATCGAACGGGCGCCGGTGATCTCGGCGACCTCGGGCTCGAAGGCCGTACCGGAGTTGATGATGTGACGCGCGGCGTCGACGCCCGCGTCCTCCATCAGCCGGAAGATCTGGCGGCGCTGGTGCGGGAGCGACAGCGACACGACGGTGCCGGAGCGGCCCGCACGGGCGGTACGGCCGGAACGGTGCAGGTAGTCCTTGTGGTCACCGGCCGGGTCCACGTTCAGGACCAGGTCGATGCCGTCGACGTGGATGCCGCGGGCGGCGACGTCGGTGGCGACGAGCGCGTTGACGTAGCCGTCCTTGAAGTCGGCCAGCGTCCGGGTACGCGCGCCCTGGGTCATGCCGCCGTGCAGCGCGTCGGCCTTCACACCGGCGTCGCGGAGCTGCTCCGCGATGCGGTCGGCGCCGAGCTGGGTACGCACGAAGATGATCGTGCGGCCCTTGCGGGAGGCGATCGCGGCGGTGACCGGCGCCTTGTCCTTGGGCTTCACGATGAGGATGTGGTGCGACATCGTCGTGACGTTGCCCTGGGCGCTGTCGACCTCGTGCGTGACGGGGTTGCTCAGGTAGCGCTTGACCAGCGTGGAGATCTCGTTCTCCATGGTGGCGGAGAAGAGCATCCGCTGGCCGCCGGCCGGGACCTGGTCGAGCAGCTCGGTGACCTCGGGCAGGAAGCCCAGGTCCGACATCTGGTCGGCCTCGTCGAGGACGGCGATCTGGGTGTTCTCCAGCGAGCAGGCGCCGCGGTTGATGATGTCGCGCAGACGGCCCGGGGTGGCGACGAGGATGTCGACACCGCGCTCCAGGGCGTAGATCTGGTTGCCCATCGACGTACCGCCGCAGACGACCTTCATCTTCAGGCCGAGGACGTCGCCGTAGGGCTGCAGCGCGTCGGCGACCTGCATGGCCAGCTCACGGGTCGGCGTCAGGATGACGGCGCGCGGCTTCTTCTTCTCGGTGTGGCCGCCGGCGAGCCGCGCCAGGGTCGGCAGACCGAAGGAGAGGGTCTTGCCGGAGCCGGTGCGGCCACGGCCGAGGATGTCCTTGCCGGCCAGGGCGTCCGGGATGGTCGCGGCCTGGATCGGGAAGGGGGTGGTCACGCCGTTCTGCGCGAGCTTGCGGACGACGCCCTCGGGGAGACCGAGGTCGGCGAAGGTGATCTCGGGAGCGGCGGACTCGGTGGTCTCGATCGCCTCGATCGTGGCCTCGACCACGTCGTCGTTCTCGTTGTTCTCGGGCACGACGATGTGATCAGTACTGGAAACAGACATGCGAAATGCGAACCTTCCGGAGTTTCTTCGGCACGCGCCCAAACTCCGTGAAGTCGCAAACGACCGCCTCTATGCGGTCCGGCCACGGCAAGGGAGAGTACGCGCCACGCGGCGCTCTCTGCGGCGGCGCCGGGCAAATGGGATCAAACGATCTACTACCATACGCACCCTTCCCCCATGAAGGCAAACTGAGCCCCATACGACCAGGTGAGGGTGCATTCCAAGCCACCTGTTCGCGTCATCCACGCTACCTCCCCCGCGCCGACCGCGCTGTTGAACAGGCCACATCCACCCTTCCGGGGCCCGTGAACCCCGCCACACCGGCCCGGCGACGGGACCCGCCGGGGCGTGGGGCGGGCGGCGGACGCGCCCCGGTGTCCGCTAGACCGGGGAGCCCGCCTCGGGGGCCGGTTCTCGTTGGATCAGCTGGGTCATCGGCAGTTCGTGCGCCGACGAGGACGGCTCCGGGGTTCCGGGGTCGGGCGGCGACGGCTGCGAGACCGGCGGGGGCTCGGGCGACGGCTCCGCCGACGTCCGCGTGGGCGTCGGCTCGCCCCCCGCGGGCGCGGTGGCCCTGGAGGGGGGCCCGCCCTTCTCGGTCGCCTTCGCGGACGGCTTCGCGCCCGGGGACGCCGACGCCGAGGGGTCACCGGACGCGGACTTCCCCGGCTTCGCGGAGGCCTTGCCGCGCCGGCCGCCCTTCCCGCTCTTGCCGCTGTACGACCCGGCCTCGGCGCCGCCCACCACGGACCCCTCGGCGGGCACCCCACCTGCCTGTCTGCCCGCCGAGTGCGAGGGCCCCGGCTGCCCCGCGTCGTCGCCGACGCTCATGCAGCCGGCGGTGGCGGCCACGGCCAGGACCGCGGCGGCCAGACGGACGGGTACGTACAAGGCGCGCACGGGCGGCCACCTCCGAACGGGGCGTCCCCCGCTCGGAAGAGCCGGGAGCGTGGGGAGAAGCGGGAGTTCTCCCTGTCCAACTCCCGCCGCCCGCGGGAGGACACGCGTCCCCCGGGCCCAACCGGGCCCAGGGGACGCGTCCGTGGAGTCCGCCCGGCCCGCGCGGCGAGCACGGCGAGCCGGCGGAGGGGATGTCCCGGGTCAGTCGATCGCCAGCGGCGTCTGCGGCGCCAGGGCGGCCGCGATCCGCTGGGCGACCACCTCGGCCTGGTTGCCGTCGGGCGTGTCCTTGGTCTTGGTGGCGTTGACCGCGATGGCGAGACGGTCGGACGGGAGATACGCCTGGATCGCCGCGTAGCCGGAGAACGACGGGTTCTGCAGGACCCAGCCGTTGATCACGATCACCCCGAGCCCGAAGTGCTTGGCCTCGGTCTGCGCCAGGCAGACCGTGGCGGGGCACTTGGCGGTCGGATGGCCGAGGCCGACCGTCCCCGGGTCGAGCAGCGTGCGGTAGGAGCTGCGCGAGATCAGCGCGCCGCTGCCGATGGCGGCCGCCGAACGGGCCAGGTCACAGACGTGCGTGGTGATCACGGCGCCGGGCGCGGTGGTCCACGACGGGTTCCAGAAGGTGGACTCCTCGTACAGGCCGCGCTCGGAGGTGAAGGCGTGCACGACCGGACGCGGGATGTCGGGGGTGAAGTTGTTCCGGGTGTTGTCGAGACCCAGCGGACCCGTGACCCGCTCCCGCAGCAACCTGTCGATCCGGGTACCGGTGATCTTCTCCAGCGCCTGGATCAGCAGCAGGTAATTGGCGTGCGAATAGCTCCAGTTGGTACCCGGCTTGTACCAGAACGAGTGGCTGTAGGGGTACGCGAGCAACTGCCGCGGGGTCCAGTGGCGGAACGGGTGCGCCTCCAGCTCGGCCAGGAAGGCCGGGTCGGTGACGTAGTCGTGCAGCCCGGTGGTGTTGCTGGCCAGCATCCGCAGGGTGATCCGGTCGGCCTTGGGCAGCGTCGGCAGCCAGCGTTCCACGGTGTCGTCCAGGCGGACCCTGCCCTCCTGGACGAGCTGCAGCAGGGTCGTGCCGACGTAGGAGAAGACCACCGAACCGGCGCGGAAGTGCATGTCCGGCTCGGCCGGGACACCCGTCATGGACTCACCGAGCGCCTCGGTCAGGACCTCGCGCCCGTGGCTGGTGACCTTCAGTTCCACCGACTTCAGATGGAGGTCGGCCTTGGCCTTCCGGGCGATGGCGAGAACCTCGCGGGCCTCGCCGCCGAGTGGTCTCTCCGTCCTCACACAGTCGCGTTCGCCGTACCGGGCGGGCGCCTGCGCGAGCGCCGGCGCGGCGGCGGACGTCTGGACCGTGACGGCGAGGAGCGCGACGCAGAGGAGGGCCGTGCGGGCACGGGCGCGTACGCCCGGACGGGACGGGGAGGTGCGTGTCATGCCCGCACTATCACCGGACAGCCCAGTCTGATTCGTCATAACACTCCGAAAATGGTACGAGACACCCCATGTGGGGCAGGCGCCCGGTTCCCCGCGCCGATCCGGCCCGCTCCGGGTCTTCGTCGTACGCCGCCACCGGGGCGCCATCCCCGACAATGGCCACGTGCTGGAGATGACGCGCGAAACCTTCGAAGAGCTCGTGAGCCAGGCGCTGGACCGGATCCCGCCCGAGCTGACCCGGGTCATGGACAACGTCGCCGTGTTCGTCGAGGACGAGCCTCCCGCGGACGACCCCGAACTCCTCGGCCTCTACGAGGGCACCCCGCTCACCGACCGCGGCGAGTGGTACGCCGGAGTGCTCCCCGACCGCATCTCGATCTACATGGGCCCCACCTTGCGCGCCTGCGAGACCACGGACGAGGTGGTCCACGAGGTCGCCGTGACCGTGATCCACGAGATCGCCCACCACTTCGGCATCGACGACGACCGCCTGCACGAACTCGGCTGGGGCTGACCCGGCCGCCCGCACGCCCCTCCCGCCCGGGTGACGGAACCCCGCATACCCGTCCCGCGCCCTGGGCAGACGGGACAAATGGCCCGCGTCCCCGTTGCCGCAACCGCCGCCGTCCGCCGCACGGCCGACCGCGCCGGACGGGCGCTGCACGCGCTCGCCCGCCGCCCGGGCCGCCGCAAGGGCCCGGAGCTCGAACTCGCCGCCCGGCAGAACCCGTACACCCGTGCCCTCGGGCTCGTGTGCGTGGTGCTGCTCGGCGCCTGGCTGGGGCTGCTGACCGTGGGCGACGTCCGCGTCCCGGTGGGCCCGATGAACACCACGATGACCCTGCGCCCCTCCCTGACCGGCGGCACGAAGATCAACATCTCCCCCCTCGGCGCGCTGGAGCTGCGCAGCCACCAGGCCCCGCTGCGCCTCGACGTGGACGTCGACCGGCTCGACCCCGAACGCTCCCAGGCCCTCGTCGAGCACCCGGAGCGCCTCGCCGGACTCCAGGACGAGGTCGTACGGGACGTCGAGCACGGCACCCTCGACCTGGCCGTCCGCTCCTGCATAGCCGTCGTCGCCGGCGCCGGAGCCCTCGGTCTCGCCGTCTACCGCCGCCCGCGCCGCGCCCTCGCCGCCGGCGGTCTCGCCCTCTGCCTGCTGACCGCCTCCGGAGCGGCCGCCTTCGCCACCTGGAACCCCGAGTCGGTGCTGGAGCCCAAGTACTCGGGACTGCTCGCCTCCGCCCCGTCCCTGGTCGGCGACGCCCGCAGCATCGTCAGCGAATTCGACGTCTACCAGAAGGAGTTGGCGCGCCTGGTCACCAACGTGACGAAGCTGTACGACGCCACCTCCACGCTCCCCGCCTACGAACCCGACCCGACCACGATCCGGGTGCTCCACGTCTCCGACATCCATCTGAACCCCGCGAGCTGGAAGATCATCGCCTCGCTTGTGAAGCAGTACGCGGTCGACGTGATCGTCGACTCCGGCGACACCATGGACCACGGCTCGGCGGCCGAGAACGGCTTCCTGGACCCGATCCCCGACCTCGGCGCCCCCTACGTCTGGGTCCGCGGCAACCACGACTCGCGCGAGACGCAGCGCTACCTCGAACGCCTGAGGAACGTGCACGTCCTCGACGACGGCCGCGCGGTCTCGGTCGCGGGCCTGCGCTTCGCCGGCATCGGCGACCCCCAGTTCACCCCCGACCGCTCGACCGCTCCGGGCGGCGACGCGGCGGAGGACCTCGCGGGCGCCCGCCTGGCCTCGGCCCTGCGCGACCAGCGCGCCGCGGGCACCCCGGTCGACATCGCCGTCGCCCACGAACCGCTCGCCGCCCGCGGGACGGACGGCGCGGTGCCCCTGGTGCTCGCCGGCCATCTGCACCACGAGGAGATGGAGGTCATGAAGTACGGCACCCGGCTGCGCGTCGAGGGCTCGACGGGCGGAAGCGGGCTGCGGGCCGTCGAGCGCGAGTACCCCGCCCCGATCGAGGCCTCGGTCCTCTACGTGGACCGTGACACCCGCCGGCTCCAGGCCTGGGACGAGATCCGGCTGGGCGGTCTCGGCCTCACGACGGCCGAGGTCAGCCGCCATCTGGCGCAGGAGAACCGGCCCGGCGCCACCCCCTCGCCGACACCGTCGGGGAGCCCCTCCGGGACCTCCCCGTAAACCGTTTTGGCGATACCTCCCGCCATCCCATATGCTTCTCACGTCCCCGACGCGCTGAGAAGCGCGCAGGCGGGCCGATAGCCCTCATCGTCTAGCGGCCTAGGACGCCGCCCTTTCAAGGCGGTAGCACGGGTTCGAATCCCGTTGGGGGCACGTAACACCGTGTGCGACACTTGCTTAGCCTGTTTCGCACACAACAGCTTGGTCCTGTGGAGCAGTTTGGAGTGCTCGCCACCCTGTCAAGGTGGAGGCCGCGGGTTCAAATCCCGTCAGGACCGCTGAGGTTTCTCCGGAAGCCTCGTGGCTGGGTAGCTCAGTTGGTACGAGCGATCGCCTGAAAAGCGATAGGTCGCCGGTTCGACCCCGGCCCCAGCCACAAGAAAGAGAACCCCCTCCGGGTCGACCGGAGGGGGTTCTCTTCGTTTCCGGCACCTCGGCGGTTCGGAACCGGGGTTCCGGGAAGCGGAGATCCGCTTGGCACCGTGCCCGGTCGGCGCTAGCTTCTGGCTGATCGATCAGGCTTTTCGGGGGGGATGACATGAGCCGGGACGAGACCGCGGTGGCGCGGGACACCGAGCTGGAGAAGGACCGGGCGCGGTACGGACTGATCGCGGTCGTCATGAGCAACCTCGCCATCGCCGGCGTCGCGATCTTCGGCGTCTGGCGGCTCGACGGCGACAAGGCCGTGATCGTCGGCGTGCTCACCGCCGCCTTCACCGCCGTGAGCAGCATGACCACCGCCTACCTGGGCATCAAGGCCATCTCCAACACCGCCCGGTCCATCGCCCTGGGATCACCGCCCCGGCGCGAGCCCGGGCACACCGCCCCCAGAACGCCCGCACCCGACGCCGGGACCCCCACTCCCGCCGCGCCCGCCACCGAGGCACCCGCGCCGCCCGCGCAGCGCGCCCCCTGAGCCGGCCCCTCCTGCCGCGGCAAAAGCGTTCGCCACGGATTTCCCCGGGATGAGATCCTGGATCGCGTATGTCTACGCACCCTGCCCCCGCCCTCGGCGATCTCGCCGCCCGCCTGGCCGAGCTGTCCCTGCGCGACGCGCACCGGCTCGGGCGCAGGCTCGAAGGCGCGCGCAAGATCCGCAAGCCCGAGGCCCGCGCCGCCGTGTTCGCCGAGATCGAGGCGGAGGTGGCCAAGGGCCGGACCCGCATGGCCGAGCGCCGCGCCCGCGTTCCCGCGATCACGTATCCCGAGCAGCTGCCGGTCAGCCAGAAGAAGGACGTGATCGCGGACGCCATCCGTGATCACCAGGTCGTGATCGTCGCCGGTGAGACCGGCTCCGGCAAGACCACGCAGATCCCGAAGATCTGCATGGAGCTGGGCCGTGGCGTGCGCGGCATGATCGGGCACACGCAGCCCCGCCGTATCGCCGCCCGTACGGTGGCGGAGCGGGTCGCGGACGAGCTGGACACCCCGCTCGGCGAGGCGGTCGGCTGGAAGGTCCGCTTCACCGACCAGGTGAACCCGGACGCCACCTTCGTCAAGCTCATGACGGACGGCATCCTGCTCGCCGAGATCCAGACGGACCGCGAGCTGCGCGCGTACGACACGATCATCATCGACGAGGCCCACGAGCGGTCCCTCAACATCGACTTCCTGCTCGGCTATCTCGCCCAGCTCCTGCCCAAGCGGCCGGACCTCAAGGTCGTGATCACCTCCGCGACGATCGACCCGGAGCGCTTCTCCCGGCACTTCGGCGACGCCCCGATCGTCGAGGTCAGCGGCCGGACGTATCCCGTCGAGGTGCGCTACCGCCCGCTCCTCGAAGAGGACTCCGAGGACGCGGACCGCGACCAGATCACCGCGATCTGCGACGCCGTCGAGGAGCTCCAGGCCGAGGGCAAGGGCGACATCCTCGTCTTCCTCTCCGGCGAGCGCGAGATCCGCGACACCGCCGACGCGCTGGTGAAGAAGAACTATCGGTTCACCGAGGTGCTGCCCCTGTACGCCCGGCTCTCGCACGCCGAGCAGCACCGCGTCTTCCAGCCGCACACCGGGCGCAGGATCGTTCTGGCGACCAACGTCGCCGAGACCTCCCTGACCGTCCCGGGCATCAAGTACGTGATCGATCCCGGCACCGCGCGCATCTCGCGGTACAGCCACCGCACGAAGGTGCAGCGGCTGCCCATCGAGCCGGTCTCGCAGGCCAGCGCCAACCAGCGCAAGGGCCGCTGCGGCCGTACGTCCGACGGCATCTGCATCCGGCTGTACTCCGAGGACGACTTCCTCGCCCGGCCGGAGTTCACCGACGCCGAGATCCTCCGTACGAACCTCGCCTCCGTCATCCTCCAGATGACCGCGGCCGGCCTCGGCGACATCGAGAGGTTCCCCTTCATCGACCCGCCGGACCACCGCAACATCCGCGACGGTGTCCAGCTCCTCCAGGAGCTGAACGCGCTGGACCCGACGGAGAAGGACGTACGCAAGCGGCTCACGCAGACCGGCCGCAAGCTCGCCCAGCTCCCCGTCGACCCCCGGCTCGCCCGCATGGTCCTGGAGGCGGACAAGAACGGCTGTGCCCGCGAGGTCATGGTGATCGCGGCCGCCCTGTCCATCCAGGACCCCCGCGAGCGGCCCTCCGAGAAGCAGGCGCAGGCCGACCAGCAGCACGCCCGCTTCAAGGACGAGACCTCCGACTTCCTGGCCTTCCTCAACCTGTGGCGTTACCTCCGCGAGCAGCAGAAGGAGCGGGGCTCGTCCGCGTTCCGCCGGATGTGCAAGCAGGAGTACCTGAACTTCCTGCGCATCCGCGAGTGGCAGGACATCTACAGCCAGCTGAGGACCGTCGCCAAGCAGATGGGCATCCATCTGAACGAGGAGGACGCCCCCGAGCAGAGCGTCCACGTGTCCCTGCTCGCCGGTCTGCTCTCCCACATCGGCATGAAGGACGTGAAGGAGACCGGCGCCGAGAGCGGCCGGAGCACGGGGAAGAACGAGTACCTGGGCGCGCGCAACGCCAAGTTCGCGATCTTCCCCGGCTCGGCGCTGTTCAAGAAGCCCCCGCGTTTCGTGATGTCCGCCGAGCTCGTCGAGACCTCGCGGCTCTGGGCCCGTGTCAACGCCCGCATCGAGCCGGAGTGGGTGGAACCGCTGGCCGGCCATCTCCTCAAGCGGACGTACAGCGAACCGCACTGGGAGAAGGACCAGGCCGCGGTGATGGCGTACGAGAAGGTCACGCTGTACGGCGTACCGCTCGTCGCGCAGCGGAAGGTGAACTACGGGCGGATCGACCCGGAGGTCAGCCGCGAACTGTTCATCCGCAACGCGCTCGTCGAGGGCGACTGGCGTACGCACCACAAGTTCTTCGCCGACAACCGCAAGCTGCTCACCGAGGTCGAGGAGCTGGAACACCGGGCCCGCCGCCGGGACATCCTGGTCGACGACGAGACCCTGTACGACTTCTACGACCAGCGGGTGCCCGAACACGTCGTGTCCGGGGCGCACTTCGACTCCTGGTGGAAGCACAAGCGGCACGAGGAGCCCGAACTCCTCGACTTCGAGCGCTCGATGCTCATCAACGACCGGGCCGGCGCGGTCTCGAAGGACGACTACCCCGACTCCTGGCTCCAGGGGCGGCTGAAGTTCCGGGTGACCTACCAGTTCGAGCCGGGCGCGGACGCGGACGGCGTGACCGTCCACATCCCCCTCCAGGTCCTGAACCAGGTCACGGACGAGGGCTTCGACTGGCAGATCCCGGGGCTGCGGGAGGAGGTGGTGACGGAGCTGATCCGTTCGCTGCCCAAGCCGATCCGCCGGAACTACGTTCCCGCCCCGAACTTCGCCCAGAAGTTCCTGGAGCGGGCCGTACCCCTCCAGGAGCCGCTGACGCTGACCATGGCGCGCGAGCTCAAGCGCATGGTCGGCGTGCCTCTGACGGCCGACGACTTCGACTGGTCGCGGCTCCCCGACCACCTGAAGGTCACGTTCCGCATCGTCGACGAGCGGCGCCGCAAGCTCGCCGAGGACAAGGACCTGGAAGCCCTCAAGCTCCGGCTGAAGCCGAAGGCCCGCCAGGCGATCTCGCAGGCCGCCGCGGCGACGGCGGAGCGCGAGGGCGGGGAGTCCCTGGAACGCTCGGGGCTGACGGACTGGACGATCGGCTCGCTCCGGCGGGTCTTCGAGACGCGCCGGGCCGGCCAGCCGGTGAAGGCGTACCCGGCGCTGGTCGACGACGGCCCGGCGGCCAACACCGTCTCCGTGCGGCTCTTCGACACCGAGGCCGAGCAGGCCGAGGCGATGTGGAAGGGCACCCGCCGGCTGATCCTGCGGAACATCCCGGTGAATCCGGGCAAGTTCGCCTCGGACAAGCTGACCAACGCCCAGAAGCTGGCGCTGTCCGCGAACCCGCACGGCTCGGTGCAGGCGCTCTTCGACGACTGCGCGATGGCCGCGGCGGACAAGCTGATCGCGGACTTCGGCGGCCCCGCGTGGGACGAGGAGTCCTACCGCAAGCTGTACGACAAGGTGCGTGCCGAGATCGTCGACACGACCGTGCGCACGGTCGGGCAGGTGCAGCAAGTGCTCGCCGCCTGGCAGGCCTGCGAGCGCCGCCTGAAGGGCGTCAGGAGCCCGGTCCTGCTCGCGAACCTGGCGGACGTGCGCAAGCAGCTCGACGCCCTCGTGAAGCCCGGTTTCGTCACGGCGACGGGGCTGCGGCGGCTGCCGGACCTGATGCGGTATCTGGTCGCCGCGGACCGCCGTCTCCAGCAGATGCCGACCGGTGCCCAGCGGGACACCAGCCGCATGGAGAAGGTCCACGAGATGCAGGACGAGTACGCCTGGCTCCTGGAGCAGCTGCCGCAGGGCCGTCCGGTGCCCTCGTCGGTCCTGGACATCCGCTGGATGATCGAGGAGCTCCGGGTCAGCTATTTCGCCCACGCGCTGGGCACGGCGTACCCGGTCTCCGACAAGCGGATCGTGAAGGCGATCGACGCCGCGGTGCCGTAACGGCGTCCGGACGGGCGGTGAGTTCGACCCGGGGGTCTGACCTCATGTACAGTCTGTTTCGCAGCACGGCGCAAGAACAAGTCGCTGCGAATCAAGGTCCTGTGGAGCAGTTTGGAGTGCTCGCCACCCTGTCAAGGTGGAGGCCGCGGGTTCAAATCCCGTCAGGACCGCACGAAGAAAGGCCCGGAGCCACGGCTCCGGGCCTTTTCGTTTGCCCGCACTCGCACCCGCACCGGCACCCACTGCCACCCCGCCCGGCCAGGCCCGGCCGCACGATCGCGCACGGCCTTCGGCCTCGGCGCCCCGGGGCTCATCGCCTCCAGAGCCGCCTTCGGGGCCCGTTCCCGTCCCTTGACGGCGTCACATTCCGCCGGTACCCCGGAATCCAGGGCCCTCGCCCTGACGGCCCCCTGGAGGTGCGTATGGCGGTGTCCGCACGGCACGAGACCCGGGCTCTGCTCCGAGCCCACCTGGCGGCCGCCTCCGGGTACCGCCATCTGACGCGGCACTGCCCGATCTGTCATCAGCTCGCCCGGCTGGCCATGGAGGCCGCCCCGAACGACGAGCAGGACCCCGAGAGCGGCCCCGAGGACGAGAGCCCCCCGCCGGCGTGATCCGGGACCGCCTCCGCGCCCGCCGCCCCGTGCGCGACCAGGTGCGACACGACTCCTCACGGCCCCAACTCCCCTAGCGCAGAAGCCTCTCGGGGGACAAGGACTGTGGCATGTGACGGGAGTCACCGCATATGTTTTCAGAACTGTGGAACTTACCCCCCTCCTACAACCAGTCAATTTAATATGTGCAATTGCACCACTGATCGAGGGCTTCCACAGCTGATCCGACACCCGCCCCCAGACTCCGACAAGGCCGCTCACAGGCCTCCCGTCACCGCGCGTGGAACGCACAAAAAAAATCGCGCTGGACCCGGCGGAGTCCAGCGCGATCTACGACGCACCCTGTTCATCTGGCAAAAATGCTTGGGCGAGAGCTCTGTTGGGGCAGAACCCGCGTCGCTTGGAGCTGTGGTGTGGACGCCTCGACAGGTTGGGGGATCCGTCGACTTGTCCGGTTATGCGGTGACTCAGGCTTCGCTGCGCTGCTGCGGGATACCCGCGAGCAGTGCGCGGACCTCAGCCTCGCGGTAACGACGGTGCCCTCCGAGCGTGCGGATGGACGTGAGCTTGCCGGCCTTCGCCCACCGCGTGACCGTCTTGGGGTCGACGCGGAACATCGTGGCGACCTCAGCGGGGGTCAGCAGCGGCTCGGCATCAGGGGTGCGAGCGGTCATGAGCGGCCTCCTCGGGAGAACCGAACCTTCTCGGTTCTTTCCTCTAAATTCTGCACCTTGACCCGCGTTGCCCGAAATGGCGGACGCGAGTCGAGTCGGTTATAGGACGAACGGCTTGTCCTCGGCACTACAACTACACCATCCGTCCAGCCGCGTCGGCCAAACCGATGGAATTGCCCTCCCAGGTGTTCATCAGCGACGGAAGCCGATGGACCATGCCATAGCGGACAGTCACGCCACTGTGACGATCAGTCACAGGGCGATCAGGAGTCACCAGACGTCCTAAAAGCGTGCAATGCCGAGATTCCCCCCCAAAAGCGGGCGGAGGGAGCCCTCCCCCGGGCTCCTTGTCCTATTTTGACACGAGGAGGGGGAAGCGATGCAAGAGCCGGGTAAGTGCCGTCCGTCACGCTTGACACCCGTTGACGTAAACGCCCGGATCGGGGCCTACGTCCTGGACGTGAGGGTTCTTCAGCGTGTGAGGACCATACGCGAGTTCGACCCCGAACCTGTGAGAAGCAGATCACACTGACGCGGCCGACGCGGAACCGCTCCCACCCGCCCGGTCCGCACCAGCATGTACGGACCGCGCGGCTTCTTCGCTCAGTTCGACGAACGCCGGTCCCTGACCGACCGCCAGCGCTCCACCAGCCGGCCGTACGCCTCGCCCGCCGCGGCCCCGTCCCCGGTGCGCAGCGCCTCGATGCCCTCGGCGACGTCCGCCGCGGAGTGGTCGCCCTCCAGGTCACCGGCCGGCAGCGTGTGCACGAGCCCGCCGTAGTCCAGCTCGACCAGCGAGCGCGGATGGAACTCCTCCAGCCAGCGGCCCACGTCCACCAGGCCCTCGATGAGCGGCCCTTCGTCCAGCGCGTCCCTGAGTGTCCGCAGAGCCCGGGCCGTTCGCCGCCGTGCCTGCACCATCGGCGTCCGGTAGCGCAGCACCGGCGCCGCCCCGGCCGGGCCCGTCCCCTTCTCGTACTCCCGCTCCTCGTCCGTGACGAGGACGAACCAGTTCAGCGGCACCTGCCACGTCGAGGTGCGGATCCACGGGCGGGCGTCGGGATTGCGCGCCAGCCAGCGCTCGTAGTCGAGGGCGGCCTGACGGCGCACCAGCGGCGGCAGCACCGCGTCCAGGACCGAGGCGGGGAGCTCCTCGCCCAGTTCGTCCAGGGCCTGCCAGCCGCGCAGCCGGGTGCGCCAGGGACAGACGCAGACCACCCCGTCGACCTCGGCGACGAACGCGTCACCGCTCTCGTGCACCGGCACGGGGATCGGCGGGGTGGGCAGCAGGTCGGCCAGCGAGCGGCGCAGTTCGTCCTGGTACGAGGGGCGCTCGGTGCGCCGGGCGTAGCGCGTCCAGTGGGCGCGCTCCGACTCGGGGAACGCGGCCAGAGGCTCGTACACCCGCAGGTACGACGTGTACGGGACGATCACCGCGGACACCTTGGGCACTCCTGCTCCCTCCCCCGCCGAGCACCGGGAAAACCAGCGAGAACCGATCGGAACCTGAAGAGAAATCTATGCAAATCGAACCATGGCCGTGCCCCGCCCGCGGGTGATCCTGACCACTGCGCCGAGGGCGGGTCGGCGCAGGCTCTAGTCTCATTCCCACGGAGCCCGCCATCCGCACGGGCCCCGCACCCAACCGCCGCTTTTTACCTGGGAGTCACCACAGTGACCGACGTAACCGGCGCGCCTGCTGATGTACTGCACACCCTGTTCCACTCGGATCAGGGCGGTCATGAGCAAGTCGTGCTCTGCCAGGACCGCGCCAGCGGCCTGAAGGCCGTCATCGCCATCCACTCCACCGCCCTGGGCCCCGCCCTCGGCGGTACGCGCTTCTACCCGTACGCGAGCGAGCAGGAGGCCGTCGCCGACGCCCTCAACCTCGCGCGCGGGATGTCGTACAAGAACGCCCTGGCCGGGCTCGACCACGGCGGCGGCAAGGCCGTCATCATCGGCGACCCGGAGCAGATCAAGTCCGAGGAGCTGCTCCTCGCCTACGGCCGGTTCGTCGCCTCGCTCGGCGGCCGGTACGTCACCGCGTGCGACGTCGGCACCTTCGTCGCCGACATGGACGTCGTGGCGCGCGAGTGCCGCTGGACGACCGGACGCTCCCCGGAGAACGGCGGCGCCGGCGACTCGTCGGTCCTGACCTCGTTCGGCGTCTTCCAGGGCATGCGGGCCTCCGCACAGCACCTGTGGGGCGACCCGACGCTGCGCGGCCGCAAGGTCGGCGTCTCCGGCGTCGGCAAGGTCGGCCACCACCTGGTCGACCACTTGCGCGCGGACGGCGCCGAGGTCGTGATCACGGACGTGCGGGCCGAGTCCGTGCAGCGGATCCTCGACCGGCACCCCTCGGGCGTCACGGCCGTCGCGGACACCGAGACGCTCATCCGCACCGAGGGCCTCGACATCTACGCGCCCTGCGCGCTGGGCGGCGCGCTCAACGACGAGACCGTGCCGGTGCTCACGGCCCGGATCGTGTGCGGCGCGGCCAACAACCAGCTCGCGCACCCGGGTGTGGAGAAGGACCTCGCGGACCGCGGGATCCTGTACGCCCCCGACTACGTCGTGAACGCGGGCGGTGTCATCCAGGTGGCCGACGAGCTCAACGGCTTCGACTTCGACCGGTGCAAGGCGAAGGCCACGAAGATCTTCGACACCACGCTGGCCATATTCGCACGTGCGAAGCAGGACGGGATCCCGCCGGCCGCGGCGGCCGACCGGATCGCCGAGCAGCGGATGGCGGAGGCACGGGGCCACTGACGCCTTCCGGGGCCGTCAGCGCTTGTCAGGGACCCGCCGACGGGGGGTTGGGAGAGAACTCTCACGTCTGTCGGCGGGTCGGGCGCCAAGAAGAGGTTAAAATCGCGGTTGACCAGCGAGGACAGGGCACCTCGTTGGTGCTGGGCGAAGGCGCGTGCTGCGGGCGACGTACCGTATGGGCGCGGGCTCAGGTACCGTGGAAGCCCTACGGACCGGTCTCTCCACGGAGAGTCCGTTCCAGATCATGAACGCGTGTCAAGACTCTGGGGCCGTCGAGCCCCGTATCCGAGGGGGTCGAGCCATGGGGCGCGGCCGGGCAAAGGCCAAGCAGACGAAGGTCGCCCGCCAGCTGAAGTACAGCAGCGGCGGGACTGACCTCTCGCGTCTGGCCAATGAGCTGGGCGCTTCGACTTCGAGCCAGCCGCCGAATGGCGAGCCGTTCGAGGACGACGACGAGGAAGAGGACCCGTACGCACAGTACGCGGATCTCTACAACGACGACGATGAGGACGAGGACGATCAGTCCGGTCCTCAGTCGCAACGTCGCGGCGCTTGACGCAACAGCGTCCCTCGCAGTTTCCGCGATCTCTTCTGGTGGCGGATCTCCTGGCGTGGGTTTCCGGGAGATCCCGCCTGGCGGTTTTCCCGTAGCGACTGCACTTCACCCGGTCCGGGGCTTCAACGCCGGACCGGGTTTCGTGCTGCTTCGGGAGCTTCGGCCCGCGTGACCGCGGACCTCGGCTCCCGTCACCCGTCTCAGCTCGCGTAGTCGCCGACGAGCGCTGCGCCCGTCGTGTGGTCCCCGCGCTCGGTGATCTCGCCGGCGACCCAGGCTTCCACTCCGCGGTCCGCGAGGACGGCGAGGGCGACCTCGGCGGACTCCTCGGGAACGATCGCCATCATGCCGACGCCCATGTTCAGCGTCTTCTCCAGCTCCAGACGCTCGACACCGCCGGTCCTGCCGACCAGGTCGAAGACCGGCGCCGGGGTCCACGTGCCGCGGTCGACGACCGCGTGCAGGCCGTCCGGGACAACACGGGCCAGGTTGGCCGCCAGACCGCCGCCGGTGATGTGGCTGAACGCGTGCACCTCGGTGCTCTTCGTCAGCGTCAGGCAGTCCAGGGAGTAGATCTTGGTGGGCTCCAGGAGCTCCTCGCCGAGCGTGCGGCCGAACTCCTCGACGTGCTGGTCCAGGCGCAGGTTCGCCCGGTCGAAGAGGACGTGCCGGACGAGCGAGTACCCGTTCGAGTGAAGACCGGAGGCCGCCATGGCGATGACCGCGTCACCCGTACGGATGCGATCCGGGCCGAGCAGCTGGTCGGCCTCGACAGCGCCCGTACCGGCGCCCGCGACGTCGAAGTCGTCCGGGCCGAGCAGGCCGGGGTGCTCGGCCGTCTCGCCGCCCACCAGGGCGCAGCCGGCGAGCACACAGCCCTCGGCGATGCCCTTCACGATGGCCGCGACCCGCTCCGGGTGGACCTTGCCCACACAGATGTAGTCGGTCATGAAGAGCGGCTCGGCGCCGCACACCACGATGTCGTCCATGACCATCGCCACGAGGTCGTGGCCGATGGTGTCGTACACGCCGAGCTGCCGGGCGATGTCGACCTTGGTGCCCACACCGTCGGTGGCGGAGGCGAGCAGCGGGCGCTCGAAACGCTTGAGCGCGGAGGCGTCGAAGAGACCGGCGAAGCCGCCGAGGCCGCCGAGGACCTCGGGGCGCTGCGTCTTCTTCACCCACTCCTTCATCAGCTCGACGGCGCGGTCGCCCGCCTCGATGTCGACTCCGGCGCCCGCGTAGGACGCTCCGGAAGCGGTGCCCGTCGACGAAGTCGACTGATCAGATACAGCAGACATTGCCTGGGATCTTTCGGGTTGGTGAAACGGGGCTCTGCGGCGCTACGGGCGACGGATGGCGTCAGCCGCGGCCGTGGCCGCGGGACCCGCGGCCAGCTCGGTCTCAAGGAGCTGCTTGCCGAGCAGTTCGGGGTCCGGAAGCTCCATCGGGTACTCGCCGTCGAAGCAGGCACGGCACAGGTTCGGCTTGTCGATCGTCGTCGCCTCGATCATCCCGTCCAGGGAGATGTACGAGAGCGAGTCGGCGCCGAGCGAGGTGCCGATCTCTTCGATGGTCATGCCGTTCGCGATCAGCTCGGCGCGGGTCGCGAAGTCGATGCCGAAGAAACAGGGCCACTTCACGGGCGGGGAGGAGATCCGGATGTGGACCTCGGCGGCGCCCGCCTCGCGGAGCATGCGCACCAGGGCGCGCTGGGTGTTGCCGCGCACGATCGAGTCGTCGACGACGACCAGGCGCTTGCCCTTGATGACTTCCTTGAGCGGATTCAGCTTCAGGCGGATTCCGAGCTGGCGGATCGTCTGCGAGGGCTGGATGAAGGTCCGGCCGACATAGGCGTTCTTGACCAGGCCGGCCCCGAACGGGATGCCGGAGGCCTCCGCGTAACCGATCGCGGCGGGCGTCCCGGACTCCGGGGTCGCTATCACCAGATCGGCTTCGACCGGAGCTTCCGCGGCGAGTTTGCGGCCCATCTCGACACGCGAGAGGTACACGTTCCGGCCGGCGATGTCCGTGTCGGGACGGGCCAGGTAGACGTACTCGAAGACACAGCCCTTGGGCTTCGCTTCCGCGAATCGCGAGGTCCGCAGACCGTTCTCGTCGATGGCGACGAACTCGCCCGGCTCGATCTCGCGCACATAGCTGGCGCCGCAGATGTCGAGGGCCGCGGACTCGGAGGCCACCACCCAGCCGCGCTCCAGGCGGCCGAGGACCAGCGGGCGGATGCCCTGCGGGTCACGGGCGGCGTACAGGGTGTGCTCGTTCATGAAGACGAGCGAGAAGGCGCCCTTGACCTGCGGGAGGATCTTGGCGGAAGCCTCTTCTATGGTCAGCGGCTTGCCGTCGTCGTCGACCTGGGCCGCGAGGAGCGCGGTGAGCAGGTCGGTGTCGTTGGTGGCCGCCACCCGGGTGGTCCGGCCTTCCTGCTTGGGCAGGTCGGCGACCATCTCGGCGAGCTGCGCCGTGTTGACGAGGTTGCCGTTGTGGCCGAGCGCGATGGAGCCGTGCGCGGTCGCACGGAACGTCGGCTGGGCGTTCTCCCACACGGAGGCACCGGTGGTCGAGTAGCGGGCGTGACCGACCGCGATATGACCCTGGAGCGAACCGAGAGAGGTCTCGTCGAAGACCTGGGACACGAGGCCCATGTCCTTGAAGACGAGGATCTGGGAGCCGTTGCTGACCGCGATTCCCGCGGATTCCTGACCCCGATGCTGGAGGGCGTAGAGCCCGAAGTAAGTGAGCTTGGCGACCTCTTCGCCCGGAGCCCAGACACCGAAGACGCCGCAAGCGTCCTGGGGGCCTTTCTCACCGGGGAGCAGATCATGATTGAGTCGACCGTCACCACGTGGCACGGCACCGAGTGTAGGCGAGATCGACCACTGGTCCGAATTGGGGATACGGGCCCCGAGTGGATCACTCGTCGGCCACCGCGCGGACGACCGTGCCGTTCTTGCTGGTCAGCGCGATGCCGCGATGATCCAATGCGTAGGCGACCTTGCCGTCGAAGGCTCCAAGGAGCGTCTTCTCGGCCCTCATGAGTGAGTCTTGGCACATCATGCGGGTCGTCCGGGCCGGCCCCAGGGTGATATGTCCGTCGCCGACGGCGGCCCGGCCTGAGGCGTGGTTGCAGCCGAGGCGGCCCTCGAAGGTGCCGTCGTCGCGGAGCACGAAGTACGCGTTCGCCCCTTTCGGGAGCGGCTGGGAGACCTCGCGGTCACCCAGTGCCGTGACCTTCCACCTCGTCCCCCGCAGCGGGGCGTCCTCTTCCCGGGTGAGAGCGATCCGGTCGCCGTCGTCGGCGGTGAGCGTCAGCCGGCCGTCGATGGCCCTCGCCGTGAGCGGCCCCTTGTCCGCGAAGGCGCGGCTCAGACTCCGCTCGAAGTCCGTCGGGCCCTTCGCGCAGGCCATGGCCGTCGTGCGGAGTCCGCCGAAGTCCACACGGTCACCCGTGAAGGTGGCCTTCGAGCCGAACCCGTTGCAGCCGAGGTTGCCGTCGACGCGACCGTCGTTCCCGATCCGCAGGTACGCCCCCGAGGGCGCCCGCGTGGTCCTCCCGTCCGCGGTGAGGCTGTCGACCGTCCAGTGCACGCCGGTCAGCGGCACGGTCTCCGTCCGGGCGGAGCCGTTGTCCGCCTGGGCACCGCCGCAGGCGGCGGCGAGGGGCAGCAGGGTCAGGACTCCGAGGGTCGTTCGCTGCTTGTCCATGCCGATGGGACGGGAGGGCCGGGGGACCGGTTCCCCTCCGGGGTGCCGCGCGCCAGGTCCCCGGGGGCCGGGCGGGGCGCCCCGAAGGTGGTTCATGTGCCTCCGCGGGGCCGCTCGGGGGCGGTGCGCGGGACGGTCATCCCATCAGCGGGAGCAGGCCGCCGAGGTCGGCGCGCTCGCCGCTCGCGCTGACCTTCGCCTCCTCCAGCGCCGCCTTCCACTCGGTGCGTCCCGTGGCGAGCCGGATCCAGGTCAGCGGGTCGGTCTCGACGACGTTCGGCGGGGTGCCCCGGGTGTGCCGGGGCCCCTCCACGCACTGCACGACGGCGTACGGCGGGATCCTGACCTCGGTCGAGGCGCCGGGCGCCTTCACGGCGAGGGTGTCGGCGAGCAGCCGGGTGCAGGCGGCGAGGGCCTGGCGGTCGAAGGGGATGTCCGTACCGGCGGCGCGGTTCAGGTCGTCGGTGTGGACGACGAGTTCGACGGTGCGGGTGACGAGGAAGTCGGCGAGGGTCATCGCCCCGGCGGGCACGTCGAGCAGCCGGTCGTCGGGGGCCGTGGCCAGCTGCTCGGTGACGCGGGCGCCGACGGCGGCGTAGAGCGCGTCGAGGTCGGGGTGGGCGGCGGCGACCGCGCGCGTGCCGTCGGCGATGGCCCCCGCACGGGAGGCCGTCCCGAACGGCCAGTCCAGCAGCGCGAGTTCCTTCGCGGCGGGCGCGGGCAGGCCGAGCTGCCGGCTCACGACGTCGAGGGACATCGTCATGTGCGCGGCCAACTCCCGCACACTCCAGTCCCCGAGCCCCGCCGGCCGCGCCAACCGCTCCTCGTCCAGGGCACGTACACCCTCCCGTACGTGCCCGAACTGGGCGAGCACCGCCGCACGGATCTTGGCGGGGTCATAGGTACGCGCGCGCTTCCGGGCCGAGGTCATAGGGGGAGCCTACTTCCGGGCTCCACGGTCCGCGGGCGTGTCCGCGAGGCCGCGCTCCGCCGGCGCGAAGGCCCGTACGGCGCGTGCGGGTTCTGCCCCGGCGCCCCCCTGGGAGGCCGGGGGAGTCCGGTGCGACGAGGGCACGGGGGAGCACACCGGGAAGCAGGCGCCGGGAAGCAGGCGCCGGGAAGCGGCGCCGGGATGCAGGCGGGAGGCCGCGGGCACGGCGAAGGCCCCGCCCGTCGGAACGGGCGGGGCCTCGGGGCCTTCGAGCGCGGGCGGGTTACGCCAGCAGGGCGGGGATGGTCCCCTCGTGGGCCGTGCGCAGTTCGTCCAGCGAGAGCGCGAACTCGCCCTGGACGTCCACCGCGTCGCCGTCGACGACACCGATGCGGGTGACGGGCAGACCCCGGGCACCGCACATGTCGTTGAAGCGGAGCTCCTCCGAACGCGGGACGGCGACGACCGCGCGGCCCGCCGACTCCGAGAACAGGAAGGTGAACGCGTCGAGACCGTCGGGCACGACCAGGCGCGCGCCCTTGCCGCCGAGCAGCGCCGACTCGACCACTGCCTGGACGAGGCCGCCGTCGGACAGGTCGTGCGCGGAGTCGATCATGCCGTCGCGGGAGGCCGAGATGAGGATCTCGCCGAGCAGCCGCTCGCGCTCCAGGTCGACCTTCGGCGGCAGACCGCCCAGGTGGTCGTGGACGACCTGCGACCAGGCCGAACCGCCGAACTCCTCACGGGTGTCGCCGAGCAGGTAGAGGAGCTGGCCCTCTTCCTGGAAGGCGACCGGGGTGCGCCGGGCGACGTCGTCGATGACGCCCAGCACGGCCACGACCGGGGTGGGGTGGATGGCCACCTCGCCGGTCTGGTTGTACAGCGAGACGTTGCCGCCGGTCACCGGGGTGCCGAGCTGCTGGCAGGCGTCCGCCAGACCGCGGATCGCCTCGGCGAACTGCCACATGACGGCCGGGTCCTCGGGCGAGCCGAAGTTCAGGCAGTCGGACACGGCGAGCGGCTTGGCACCGGTCGTCGCGACGTTGCGGTAGGCCTCGGCCAGCGCGAGCTGGGCGCCCGTGTACGGGTCGAGCTTGGCGTAACGGCCGTTGCCGTCGGTGGCGATGGCGACGCCGAGCCCGGACTCCTCGTCGATGCGGATCATGCCCGAGTCCTCGGGCTGCGCCAGCACCGTGTTGCCCTGCACGAAGTGGTCGTACTGGGAGGTGATCCAGGACTTGGAGGCCTGGTTCGGGGAGGAGACCAGCTTCAGGACCTGGTCCTTCAGCTCCTCGCCGGTCGCCGGGCGGGGCAGCTTGCCGGCGTCGTCGGCCTGGAGCGCGTCCTGCCACTCGGGGCGGGCGTAGGGGCGCTCGTAGACCGGGCCGTCGTGCGCGACCGTGCGCGGGTCAACGTCGACGATCTTGCCGCCGTGCCAGAAGATCTCCAGCCGGTCGCCGTCGGTGACCTCACCGATGACGGTGGCGATGACGTCCCACTTGTCGCAGATCTCGAGGAACCGGTCGACCTTCTCCGGCTCGACGACCGCGCACATGCGTTCCTGCGACTCGCTCATGAGGATCTCCTCGGGCGAGAGCGTGGAGTCGCGCAGCGGTACGTCGTCCAGGGTGACCCGCATGCCGCCGGAGCCGTTGGACGCGAGCTCGCTGGTGGCGCAGGACAGACCGGCCGCGCCGAGGTCCTGGATGCCGACGACCAGCTTCTCGGCGAAGGCCTCCAGGGTGCACTCGATGAGGAGCTTCTCCTGGAAGGGGTCGCCGACCTGGACGGCCGGACGCTTCGACGGCTTGGCGTCGTCGAAGGTCTCGGAGGCGAGGATGGAGGCGCCGCCGATGCCGTCGCCGCCCGTGCGGGCCCCGTACAGGATGACCTTGTTGCCCGTGCCGGACGCCTTGGCGAGGTGGATGTCCTCGTGCCGCATGACGCCGATGGCACCGGCGTTGACCAGCGGGTTGCCCTGGTAGCAGGCGTCGAAGACGACCTCGCCGCCGATGTTCGGCAGGCCCAGGCAGTTGCCGTAGCCGCCGATGCCCGCGACGACGCCCGGCAGGACGCGCTTGGTGTCGGGGTGGTCGGCCGCGCCGAAGCGCAGCGGGTCCACGACCGCGACCGGGCGGGCGCCCATCGCGATGATGTCGCGGACGATGCCGCCGACGCCGGTCGCCGCGCCCTGGTAGGGCTCGACGTACGACGGGTGGTTGTGCGACTCGACCTTGAAGGTGACCGCGTAGCCCTGGCCGACGTCGACGACACCGGCGTTCTCGCCGATGCCGACGAGGAGGGCGTCCGACTGCGGGGCCTTCTCGCCGAACTGGCGGAGGTGGACCTTCGAGGACTTGTACGAGCAGTGCTCGGACCACATGACGGAGTACATGGCGAGCTCGGCGCCGGTGGGCCGGCGGCCGAGGATCTCCACGACCCGCTCGTACTCGTCCTTCTTCAGGCCCAGTTCGGCCCAGGGCAGCTCGACGTCGGGGGTCGCGGCCGCGTGCTCGACCGTGTCCAGAGGCGTGCGGCTCATGCGTTGACCAGCTTCTTGAGGATCGAGGTGAAGAAGGGGAGTCCGTCGGTGCGGCCGGACCCGATCAGGGGCTCGACGGCGTGCTCGGGGTGCGGCATGAGACCGACCACGTTCCCGGCCTCGTTCGTGATGCCGGCGATGTCCCGCAGCGAGCCGTTCGGGTTGAAGTCGACGTAACGGAACGCCACCCGGCCCTCCGCCTCCAGCATGTCGAGCGTGTGCTCGTCGGCGACGTACCGCCCGTCCATGTTCTTCAGCGGGATGTGGATCTCCTGGCCGGCCGTGTAGTCGGCGGTCCAGGCGGTCCCCGCGTTCTCCACCCGCAGCTTCTGGTCGCGGCAGATGAAGTGGAGGTGGTTGTTGCCGAGCATCGCGCCGGGGAGGAGGTGCGCCTCCGTGAGGACCTGGAAGCCGTTGCAGATGCCGAGAACCGGCATTCCGGACTTCGCCTGCTCGATGACGGTCTCCATCACCGGCGAGAAGCGCGAGATGGCGCCCGCCCGCAGATAGTCGCCGTACGAGAAACCGCCGGGCAGCACAACGGCGTCGACCTGCTTGAGGTCCTTGTCCTTGTGCCAGAGGGCTACGGGTTCGGCACCCGCGAGCCTGATCGCGCGCTGCGTGTCGCGGTCGTCCAGGCTGCCCGGAAAGGTGACGACTCCAATACGAGCGGTCACTTTCCGGCCTCCGCGACTTCCTCGACCTTGACGGTGAAGTCCTCGATCACGGTGTTGGCGAGGAAGGATTCCGCCAGTTCATGGATGCGGGCGAGCGCGGCGTCGTCCACCGGTCCGTCCACTTCCAGTTCGAATCGCTTTCCCTGACGGACGTCGGAGACACCTTCGAAACCGAGGCGCGGCAGTGCACGCTGCACCGCCTGGCCCTGGGGGTCGAGGATCTCCGGCTTGAGCATGACGTCGACTACGACGCGTGCCACTGGCACTCCCGGTGTGTGGTGCTGAGCAGGTCCCTTCAGACTACCCGTACAAAATTTCTACTCGCGTAGATTCGTAGAATCCTACGTGACCCCGATCACGATCACGCATCGGCACGGGGCCATCCACGGAAAATCCTGGGAAAAACCGCAGAAGAACGGCAGGACCCCATTGCCATCGGACACGCGGAGAGTTTTAGTCGGGCTTCACAATGCAATGCCGGGCACTGTACAAATGAATTGGCAATAGCCGATACTTTGCTCGATAACAGCCGGACAGTCGACATCTCCCCGACAACTCCGTGACGTCCGCGCACGTCATGACCGTTGATCGCGAAGGTGTCGCACGAAGGGACCGATATTCGTGGCGCAGCGTGTCGTGGTCACTCTCTTTGACGACATCGACGGCTCGGAAGCGGCGGAGACGATCGCCTTCGGACTCGACGGCAAGTCGTACGAGATCGACCTCAATCCAACCAACGCCGAGGAACTGCGTAAGGCGCTCGAGCCGTACGTCGAGGCCGGCCGCAAGCGGTCGAAGTCCGGGAAGGCGTACACGCACACCGCGCTGACGCCCGACCCCGCGGCGGTCCGCGCCTGGGCCCGTTCCAACAAGATGGACGTCCCGCCGCGCGGCCGGATCCCCAAGAAGGTCTACGAGGCGTTCGCCGAGTCGCACTGAGCCGGCACCCGGCCCGGACCGAGCCGGGCACCCCGCCCGGGGTGCCCGCCGGAGCCCTCCACCGGCCCCGGGAGAACCGACTTGCGCTGACCCCCGCCTGATCAGCTAGAGTCTGGAACACGCCGAGGGGCACGGACGAAAAGCCGGAACCCGAAGGTCGTGCGGGTGTAGTTCAGTAGTAGAACATCCCCCTTCCAGGGGGAAGGCGCAGTGTGCAATTCCTGTCACCCGCTCCGCACTTCTTACCGATCACGCATGTCGATCAGGTAGGGTAGTGCTCGCGCCGATCGGTGGAAGCCGTTCGGAGGCAATGCGGACGTAGCTCAGTTGGTAGAGCGCAACCTTGCCAAGGTTGAGGTCGCGAGTTCGAGCCTCGTCGTCCGCTCAGCGAAGAAGGCCCCGGTCAGTAGACCGGGGCCTTTCTCATATCTCCGTCCGCACCGGCGTCCGTCCTCTCCGCACCGGTGTCCCCGCGGCCCGCCGCCGAAACCGTCTGACATTTGTCATGCCGAGTGATGACAACGCGCACTGCCGCCGGGACCCGTCCGCGCCGACGCTGATTCCATGAACACGAACGAGCACGACGACGTGATCGTGGTCACGGATCTGCGGCGCGTGTACGGGGGCGGCGGAAAGGATTTCGAGGCGGTACGCGGAGTCACCTTCTCCGTGCGCCGCGGTGAGATCTTCGCGCTCCTCGGCACCAACGGCGCGGGCAAGACCTCCACCGTCGAACTGATCGAGGGCCTGGCGGCCCCGGCCGGCGGGAACGTACGGGTCCTCGGACACGATCCCCTCGCGGAACGGGCCGCCGTGCGGCCCCGTGTCGGCGTGATGCTCCAGGAAGGCGGCTTCCCCTCCGAGCTGACGGTCGCCGAGACCACCCGGATGTGGGCGGCGTGCACCAGCGGGGCCGGGCCGGCCGGACAGGTCCTGGACCGGGTCGGACTGGCGCACCGCTCGGACGTGCGGGTCAAACAGTTGTCCGGCGGCGAGAAGCGGCGCCTGGACCTGGCGCTCGCGCTCCTCGGCGACCCCGAGGTCCTCTTCCTCGACGAACCCACCACCGGACTCGACGTGGAAGGCCGCCGGGCCACCTGGCAGTTGGTGCGCGAACTGCGCGACGGCGGGACCACGGTCCTGCTGACCACGCACTATCTGGAAGAGGCGGAAGCGCTCGCCGACCGGCTGGCGATCCTGCACGAGGGACGCGTCGCGGCCATCGGCACCCCGGCCGAGGTGACCGCCTCCCAGCCCTCGCACGTGTCCTTCGAACTGCCCGACGGCTATCTCCCCGGCGACCTGCCCCCGCTGCCTGAACTCGGCGTCAGCGGCCACGAGACTGCGGGCCGGACGATCCGGCTGCGCACCGGCGAACTCCAGCGGACGGCCACCGCCCTGCTGGTGTGGGCCGAGCGGGCGCGCGTCGAACTGCGGGGGCTCGACGTGCGCCCGGCCTCGCTGGAGGAGGCGTTCCTGCGGATCTCGCGGGAGGCGGCGGCACAGGGCCCGGACGGCCCGGACGGCCCGGACGGTCAAGGGAAGACCGCGGGCACGCGGAAGGCGCGTACGAGGGGGACGGCGGCATGAGCGGAACGGCGATCACCACCGGCACCGGCACCGGCACCGGACCGGTCCGGACCACGGCGGCCGGCCGGACGAGAGCACTGGCACGCGCCGAACTGACCTTGCTGGGCCGCACCAGGGCGACTCTCGCCGCGGCGGTGTTCGTCCCCCTGGTCATGCCGCTCATGCTCCGCTCGAACCTCGAGTCGATGCGCCTGAAAGGCACCGGACTCACCGCCGGCTCCGTCCTGCTCCCCTCCTCCGTCGGCTTCGCGCTCCTCTTCGCCGTCTACGGCTCCCTGGTGAGCGTGTACGCGGCGCGCCGGGAGGAACTCGTCCTCAAACGGCTGCGCACCGGGGAACTGCGGGACCTGGAGATCCTCGCGGGCGCCGCGCTGCCCTCGGTGGCCATCGGTCTCGCCCAGTGCCTGGTCCTGACGGCCGCCTACCAGGTGATGCTCGGCGTCGGAGCGCCGAAGGAGCCCCAACTCGTCCTGCTGGGGCTGCTGTCGGCGTTCGTCACCTGGCCGGCGCTCGCGGCCGTCACCGCGAGCTTCAGCAGGAGCGTCGAGGGCGCCCAGATCGCGGCCGGCCCGCTGACCCTGGTGTCGCTGCTCGGCTCGGGGACCTTCATCCCCCTCGAACTGCTGCCGGACCGCCTGGCCCCGTTCTGCGAACTGCTGCCGCTGACCCCGGTGATCACCCTGATCCGGGGCGGCTGGACCGGGCACCTGTCCGCGCACGACACCGTCGGCGCCCTCGTCACGGCGGTGGCCTGGACCGTGATCGCGGTGTTTGCTGTACGCCGGTGGTTCCGCTGGGAACCGCGGCGGTGACCACGGACACGGGGGTGGGCATGGGCAGGCCGTCCGGCTGGTGGCGGGGCAAGAGCACACCGGCGAAGGTCGAGACGTACACCCGCTGGTCGTTCCACTTCTTCTCCCTGCTCGAAGCCGCCTCGATCGGGCTGCCCGTCTTCGGGAACCTTCCGGCGCTCCGCGCCTGGGCGGTGTTCCTGCTGGTGTGCGGACACTCGGTGTTGTGCGCGGTGAGCGCCTCGCGGGCGCTGGACTGGACGCGCGGCACCCGGGAACAGCCCCGGCGGACCCTGCTGGCCCTGGCCGCGAGCACCTGCGTGACCGGCGTCGCGGGGGCCGTCCTCTCGGGCAGCCCCTGGCACCCGGCGAACGAGGACGCGGTCCTCGTCACCTCCTCGCTGCTCGTCGGTGTCACCGCGTTCGGCGCCGGCACGGTCGCGCTCGGGACCCGTGACCGGCGCCATATGACGTACGTGGTGCTCGGCGCGGCCGCGGGTACCGGGGTGCTCTCCCTGCCCCTCGGTTTCGCGGGCCCCGCCGCGCTGATCACCGCCGTCCTGGTGCTGCTGACCTCCGGTTTCCTGACGTTCACCGCGGCCTTCTCCGTCTGGCTGCTCAACGCCGTGTACGAACTCGACGCGGCCCGCGAGACCCGCGCGCGGCTCGCCGTCGCCGAGGAACGGCTGCGCTTCGGCCGCGATCTGCACGACGTGATGGGCCGCAACCTCGCGGTGATCGCCCTCAAGAGCGAACTCGCCGTCCAGCTCGCCCGGCGCGGGCGGTCCGAGGCCGTGGACCAGATGACCGAGGTGCAGCGGATCGCACGGGAGTCCCAGCGGGAGGTGCGCGAGGTCGTACGGGGCTATCGCGACGCCGATCTGGCGACCGAACTGGCCGGCTCCCAGGGCGTGTTGACGGCCGCGGGCATCGACTGCTCCGTCACCGGCACGGCCGCGGGGCTGCCGGCGCAGGTCCAGTCGGCGCTCGGCTGGGTGGTGCGGGAGGCGACGACCAACGTGCTGCGGCACGGGAACGCCAGGACGTGCGCGCTGTCCCTGCGGGTGACGCGGGAGCGGGTGACGCTCACCGTCGAGAACGACGGCGTGCCCGACCGGGCGGAACCGGGCCCCCGGCCCGACGGCGGCCCGGGACCGGGCAGGGGCAGCGGGCTCGTGGGACTGCGGGAGCGGCTGGAGGAGGTGGACGGGGTGCTGCGGGCCGGCGCCGACGGAGGAGTGTTCCTCCTGACGGCGGACGTACCGCTGCACCCCTCCCCGGACTCACGCCCGGCCCCCATCGGAGACACGATCCCGAGAACCCGCACAGCGACACCCGGCGACCCGGCCCCGGCTGCCGACACAGCCGCTCCCGGCGACCCGGCCCCGGACGCGGGAACAACAACTCCCGGCAACCCGTCCCCGGCCACCGACACAGCCGCTCCCGGCGCCGCGGCACAGGTCGCCCGCACAGCGACTCCGGGGAACCGGGTCCGGGGCACACGCGCAGCGGCTTCCGGCGCGCCGTCCCCGGACGTCGGTACGGCCGCTGTGAACGACGCCGCCCCGGACACGCGCACAGCCGCCCCCGGCGGTCCGGCTCGCGCGGGCCGTGAGACGTCGGGGGAATCGCTGGCGTCGTCGGTCGCGCGGGACGCGAGAGAGGGCACCTCATGACATCACCGGAGTCCGGCGCGCCGGCGCGCGAGATCCCCGTACGGCTGCTGCTCGCGGACGACGAGCATCTGATCCGGGGGGCGCTGGCCGCGCTGCTCGGGCTGGAGGACGACCTCGTCGTGGTGGCCGAGGCCGCGACCGGACCGGAGGCGCTGGCCATGGCAAGGGCGCACGCGCCCGATGTCGCCGTGCTGGATCTTCAGATGCCGGGGGCCGACGGTGTGAGCGTGGCCACATCCCTGCGGGCCGAACTGCCCGGCTGCCAGGTGCTGATCGTGACGAGCCACGGGCGGCCCGGGCATCTGAAACGGGCACTCGCGGCGGGTGTGCGGGGGTTCGTCCCGAAGACGGTCAGCGCGCGGCGGCTCGCCGAGATCATCCGTACCGTGCACGCGGGAAACCGTTACGTGGACCCGGAGTTGGCGGCCGACGCGATCTCCGCCGGGGACTCGCCACTGACCGCGCGCGAGGCCGAGGTGCTCGAATTCGCCGCAGACGGGGCACCCGTGGCGGAGATCGCGGAGCGGGCCGCGCTGTCCCAGGGGACGGTACGGAACTATCTGTCCTCGGCCGCTTCCAAACTGGGCGCGGAGAACCGGCATGCGGCGGTGCGTCTCGCACGGGAGCGAGGTTGGGTATAGTTGCTCTCGCGCCACGGCGCATGCGGACGTAGCTCAGTTGGTAGAGCGCAACCTTGCCAAGGTTGAGGTCGCCAGTTCGAACCTGGTCGTCCGCTCAGGAAAAGAAGCCCCCGACTCCGGTCGGGGGCTTCTTCGTGTGCACCCGCCGAGGACGGAGCGGGTACGGGCCCGGCCGGCGGCCGGGCCCGTGGACGGGGTCAGGACCAGCTGACGCCCGTCAGACGCTCGTACGCCTCGATGTACTTGGCGCGGGTGGCCTCCACGACACGCTCGGGCAGGGCGGGCGGCGGCTGCTCGCTCTTGCGGTCCCAGCCCGACTCGGCGGAGGTCAGCCAGTCGCGGACGTACTGCTTGTCGAAGGACGGCTGCGCGTGGCCCGGCTCCCACACGTCGGCGGGCCAGAAGCGCGAGGAGTCCGGGGTCAGCACCTCGTCGGCCAGGACGAGCGTCTCGCCGTCGTAGCCGAACTCGAACTTGGTGTCCGCGAGGATGATGCCCCGGTCCCGGGCGATGTCACGGGCCCGGCCGTAGATCGCGAGGGTCGCCTGGCGCAGCTCGGCGGCGGTGTCGGCGCCGACCTGACGGACGACCTCCTCGTACGAGACGTTCTCGTCGTGCTCGCCGACCGCGGCCTTGGTGGCCGGGGTGAAGATCGGCGCGGGAAGTTCCGAGCCGTCGACGAGCCCCTCGGGAAGCGCGAGGCCGCAGACCGTGCGGGTGTCGTTGTACTCGACGAGCCCCGAGCCGGTCAGATAGCCGCGGGCGACGCACTCGACCGGGGCCATCCGCAGGGACTTGCAGATCAGGGTGCGGCCGGCCCAGTCGGCCGGGGCGCCCGGCGGGAGTTCGGTGCTCAGCACGTGGTTGGGCGCCAGCTCGGAGAGCTGGTCGAACCACCACAGGGAGAGCTGGGTGAGCGTGCGGCCCTTGTCGGGGATCTCGGTGGGGAGAACCCAGTCGTAGGCGGAGATGCGGTCGCTGGCGACCATCACGAGGTCGCCCGCCTCGTTCTGGTACAGGTCGCGCACCTTGCCGGTGTGCAGATGTACCAGACCCGGCACCTGGAGGGGCTCGGGCTTTTCGACGAATCCGGACACGGTTCCTCCCCGTGGTTCTGTCCAAGTGGCTCGATTCTCCCGTATGGGGCGAGCGGGTGTGGACAGGGGGCGTGCCCGGCGGGTGCGGACGCCCCGTGGCGCGGGTGCGTCACGGGGCGTCCGGCGGGGCTTTCTCAGTCGTGTTTGCAGATGCGGTCGAGGAGATTGGCGGTCGCCCGCTGGATACGGGGGTCCACGTGGCCGGGGCGGTCGAGGGCCGGGGACCACGCGAACGTCCCGGACGCGAAGACCAGGGCGCCGGACGGGGCGCGGTAGAGCGAGGTCTCCTGGTGGCGCAGGACGCCCTCGCTGTCCGGGTACGGGGAGTGCGCCAGCAGGATCCTGTCCTGGTGCTCGGGCAGTGGGGTGCGCGGGAAGTAACGGTCCGCCTCACCGGCGACCATGCCCTCCACCTCGTCGCCGTCGTGCGCCCCGGTGGCCTCCCACAGCCAGTGGTCGGCGTTGCGGACGATCAGCGGCTGCGGCTCGGGGACGCGCCCCGCGTACTGGATGCCGATGAGCTGCTGCTCCGGGCGGTCGATCTCGCGCCACAGGACGGGCTTGCCGGGGCCCCTGCGCTTCCGGCAGGTCAGCAGCCGGTCGGCGACACCTGAGGGGGACGGCCCGAGCTCCACCTGCCAGTACATGGTGTTGGCGGAGAGGAAGACGAGCGAGGTGCCGTGCTCGCGGGCGAGTTCCGTGGTGCGGCGCATCTGCGGCGACCAGTACTCGTCGTGGCCGGGGAAGACCAGCCCTCGGTAGCGGGTGGGGTCGACGCGGCCGGCGTGCAGATCACGGGCGTCGGCGTAGGCGAGGTCGTAGCCGTAGCGTTCCGCCCAGCGGATGAAGTCGTAGGCGTGGCCGACGTGGAGGGGCAGGCCCGCGCCCGCGTAGGGACGGTCGAAGGAGACGGTCGTCGCGGCGTTCGCCTCGCCGAGGAGCCGGCCGTTCTCGTCCCACGCGTGGTAGAGGCTGGCGCCGGTGTGGCCGTCCTCCGGATACAGGTTGTACGCCTGCCAGGTGATGTCCGGGAGCAGCAGGAGCAGGTCGGCCGTCTGGTGGTTGCGGACGGTGAAGGGGACGTGCGAGCGGTAGCCGTCGAGGGTGGTCAGGACGGCGACGTACGCGCCGACGCTCCAGTAGGACGGGATCTGCAGGCGCCAGGACAGCCACCAGTGGTGGCAGGAGACCGTGCGGTCGGCCGTCAGCGGCGGCGGCTGGACGATGCCGGAGAGCCGGGGACTCGTGGTGATCTTGCTGGCGCCGTCACCGCCGTAGTGGCCGATGCGGTAGATGTCGACGCTGAACTCCTGCGGCGGGTCGACCGTCACGTGGAAGTCGATGGACTCGCCGGGTGCGGCGGCCCCCGTACTGGTGAAGCCCTTGATCTGGCGGTGGACGTCGTCGGCCGAGCGGGGGCCTCCGGGGCCCGTGCGCGGGCGGGCGCGGGAGGTGGAGCGCGGGGCCGGGATCCGGGAGGCACTGGCCGCGGGCTGGGGCGGCTGGGGCGTCTCGGTGTCCACGTACCAGGGGACGACGTGGCCGGTGTCGTCGAAATAGGTCTCGCTGCCGCGGAGCCAGGGAACGGGTCCCAGGCCGAAGGGATCCGTGACGGCGTGCGCGAGCGCTCCCGACTCCCAGCGGCGGATCTGCTCGGATCCCATGCCCGCACCCCCTTCTCGTGCCCCCGTCGTACCGGCAAGCCCTTGCTCCGTGCTCGATCGGTCCCAGCACATCACATTACGCACGCAGTCCGTCACCGTTCGTCGCGAATTGGCGTGAGTGGAACGGGTTGCTCCGCCTGGTCCGGGGCGCCTGCGAACGGTGGGGTGGGTGCAGGGCCGGGGACCGCGACGGTGGGGCGGCGCGGGGCGGGCCGCCGTCAGACCAGGCGGACCGGTTTCTCCGGACGGACGCCGAGATGGCGCAGCCAGTCCCGCAGGGGCGCGGGGTCCCCGGTCTCTATGAGGGTGAGGACGCGGGGGCCGATGTCGGCGGCGCGTTCACCGCCGACGAGGAGGGACGGGCCGTCCAGCCAGTCGAGTCCGGGGACCGCCCCGGCGGTGTCCATGGCGGAGCAGCAGACCATAGCCGTGACGTGGTCGGCCAGCAGCTCGCGGCCGGTCCTCGGCGGCTGGAGGGGGAACAGCGGCAGCATCCGGTCGTCCCACAGGCCGTGGTCGATGTCCTGCTGTCCGGCGCTCCCGGCGGGCCGGGGCGTCGCCGGGGCGGACGCCTCCTCGCGGGCCAGTTCCGCGGTGAGCCGGGCGGCGAGGGCCGCGGACCGCTCGTTGCCCACGGCGAGGTCGGGGTCGTCGCTCTCGGCGATCCCCATCTCCCCGTACGCCTCGGTCCGGTGCTCGGCGAGGACGGCCGCCGGGTCCGCGTCCACGGCGGGCGCGGCCCCCGACGGCACGGACAGATGGTCCAGCACGCGTGCCAGGGTCGGTCCGTCCGCCTCGGGCAGTGCGGGGTCGGCGGGGTGGCGGACGCCGAGCGCGTCCAGGACCCGGTGGAGCCGGGCGGCATCGGTGCGCCACTTGCGGTCGACGACCTCGTCCGGATAGTCCTGCCAGTCGACCGGCGCCCAGTCCGGGCCGGCCTCGGCGGGACCGCCGTGGAAGAGACGGGCGGCCAGCAGCGAGGCGGCCTCGTCCACTGTGCCGGGCTCTTCCAGCAGGTCGCAGGCGGGGCGCTCGCCGAGCCGGGAGGCGAAGCCCTCGGCGAGGCGGTCGCGGCGGGACAGCTCGGTCAGGGCGGCGACGACACCCACGTCCAGCCGGGAGGGCCAGCGGCCCATCCGCCAGGCGGGCAGCGCGACACGGGTCAGCAGACGGTCCCAGCCCGCGTACGCCAGGCCCACCTGCTCCTGGGCGACGATCCGCACGCCGTAGTCCACGGCCTGTGCGCGCTCGGCCGCCGCGGACGCCACGGCCCGCTCCATCTCGGCCGCGTGCCCCCGGCAGCCGCGCAGCAGGAGCCGGGTGACCCGGCCGACGACGCCGAGGACCGTGCGGGACAGTGGGCCGCGGCCGGGCGCCGAGGCCACGGCCACGGCCGCGTCCAGGCCGCGGACGAAGCGGCGGGCCGCGGCTATGTCCGGGTGCGCCGAGGGGCCCGTACCGGCGACGACGGGGGCGAGGACCGCCCGCAGCTCGCCGACCCGCATCCACCACAGGAACGGGGAGCCGATCACGAGGACGGGGGCGGTGGTGGCCCGGGCGGCGCGGTCCGTCAGCGCGGTCGTCACCGAGCCGCTTCCGGCCGGACCTGCGCGCCGGGCGTCCTGCTCGTCCCTGCCGCCCGGGGTGAACCGGCCGTGCGCCCGGTGGGTGCGGTCCTCCAGCCAGCTGTCGCAGTCCGGGGTGAGCGCTATCGCCGAGGGGGCCGGGACGTCCAGACGGTCGGCCAGGTCACGGACCATGCGGTAGAGATCGGGGGCCGACGCCTCGGGGATCGGGACCGTGGGGCTCACGGCGGGCCGGGCGCGGGCCACGACGAGCGCGATGCCCGCCGCCCCGACCAGGACGAGGACGGCGAACACCGTCACGATCCATCCCGCGATCCCCCAGGGCCTGCCGCTGACACGGCCGGTGGCCGCGCCGACGAGCAGCACGACGGCCACGGCCGCGGGCAGCAGGGCGACGGCCAGCGCCCTGCTGCGGACGCGCAGCACGGCGAGAGCCCGGGAGCGCGCTGCCTGCGCGCCCACCTCCACACCCATACCGGTCACGACCGGACGTCACCCCCTCTTGTCCGCCTGGCCCCGGCCGTGTCGCAGCCGGCGCCGACGGATGCCCTGGCGTTGGTCACTCCCCCACTGTGGCACCCGCCGCCGACATCGCAATGCCGGTGGGCCAAGTGCCGGAATGCCTTCGCCGCACCCTAGTTGGGGCCCCGGCCCTCGTCAGCCGGATAGGGCATCGGTCACTCGATGGAATGGCTCTGGGGAAAGGTGGATGACGGCGGGAACCGGACGGGCTTCCGGTTTCGTACAGAAACCCGCAGGCGGAGGGGCCCGGACGCGACAGGACAAAGCCCCGGATTCCTTACGGAGTCCGGGGCCGGGTGCTGCTATGGAGGCCGTGGGCCGTGCCTCGGCCGGGGGCCGTGGGCTATGCCTCGGCGGCCGCCTTCGCGGCGATGTCCGTGCGGTGCTGCGAGCCCTCCAGGCCGATGCGCGCGACGGCCGCGTAGGCGCGCTCGCGGGCCTCGGTGAGACCGGATCCGATCGCTGTGACGGACAGCACACGGCCGCCCGCGCTCACGACCGCGCCGTCCTCGTGGCGGGTGCCGGCGTGCAGCACGTACGCGTGCGGGGCGTCCTTCGCGGCCACCTCGTCGAGCCCGGTGATCGGTTCGCCGGTGCGCGGGGTGTCCGGGTAGTTGTGCGAGGCCACGACGACGGTGACCGCCGCGTCGTCGCTCCAGCGCAGGGGCTCCAGATCGGCGAGGGTGCCGTTCGCGGAGGCCAGCAGGACACCGGCGAGCGGGGTCTTCAGCCGGGCGAGGACCACCTGGGTCTCGGGGTCGCCGAAGCGGGCGTTGAACTCGATGACCCGCACGCCACGGCTGGTGATCGCCAGACCGGCGTACAGGAGTCCGGAGAAGGGGGTGCCCCGGCGGCGCAGTTCGTCGACGGTCGGCTGGAGGACGGTCTCCATGACCTCCTCGACGAGCTTCGGGTCGGCCCACGGCAGCGGGGAGTACGCGCCCATGCCGCCGGTGTTCGGGCCCTCGTCGCCGTCCAGCGCGCGCTTGAAGTCCTGGGCGGGCTGGAGCGGGACGACGGTCGTGCCGTCGGTGATCGCGAAGAGCGAGACCTCGGGGCCGTCGAGGAACTCCTCGATGACCACGCGGTCGCAGGCGTTCGCGTGCGCCCGTGCCGTCTCCAGGTCGTCGGTCACGACGACGCCCTTGCCGGCCGCCAGTCCGTCGTCCTTCACGACGTACGGCGCCCCGAAGGCGTCGAGCGCCTCCTCGATCTCCTCCGGCGTCGCGCAGACGTAGGAGCGTGCCGTGGGGACGCCGGCACCCGCCATCACGTCCTTCGCGAACGCCTTGGAGCCCTCCAGCTGCGCGGCTTCCTCCGAGGGGCCGAAGCAGGGGATGCCCGCCGCGCGCACGGCGTCGGCGACACCGGCGACGAGCGGGGCCTCCGGGCCCACGATCACCAGCTCGGCGCCGAGCTCCGTGGCCAGCGCGGCCACGGCGGCGCCGTCGAGGGCGTCGACCGCGTGCAGCTCCGCCACCTCCGCGATCCCGGCGTTGCCGGGGGCGCAGTGCAGGGCGGTGACGTCGGGGTCGAGGGACAGGGAGCGGCACAGGGCGTGTTCGCGGGCGCCACCACCGATGACAAGGACCTTCACAGCGCCCAGCCTAGCCGCCCCCCACCCCCACCCTTGTAGGGGCTTCCGAGACACGGACGCCAGAGGGCTGGTGCAATCCTCCAGGAAAGGGGTTACTGGAGCGCGACGCCGGATGGTGGGGGAGGCGAGTGGGGGAGGCGAGTTCCGGGGCCCAGAGGGGCCGGAGGCTTCGGCCCCGGGGGCAGAGACCGGGGCCGAAAGCCGCGGCCGGGGACCTGGAGCCGGGGCTGGGCCCGGGGAGCCGGGGCTGGGGGATGGCGGCCGGGAGTCGGAGACCGAGCCGGAGACCGGGAGTCGGAGACCGGGCCGGAGACCGGGACAGGCCCCGGAGGGCGGGGTCGGGGGGCTGGGAGGCAGGGGTCGGGGCGGTGCCCGGTGGGGGACCGGGGTTACTCGTTGGTGAATTCCTCGATCACCGTCGCGCCCAGTTCGCGGACGATCAGTTCGTGGCCCGAGAGGGCGGACTCGTCCAGGTCGGGGTCGTCGTCCTCCGGGGTGTCGTCCTCCGGGGCGACCGGCGGCGGCTCGTACGCCGGGGCCGGCGCGGGCGCGGACATGCCCGTGGCCTGCGGACGGCCGGCGGAGGGGCCGGACTGCGGGGCCGCGGGCCCGGGGGCCGGGGCCGACGGCTGCTGGGCCGGCGCGGGGCGCTGGCCGGCCGGAGCTCCGCCGTACCCACCGGCACCCGAACCGCCGTACCCACCGGAACCGGCACCCGCACCGGACCCGCCGCCATAGCCGCCCCCTCCGCCGCCGTAGCCCCCTCCGGCAGGGGCCTGCGGTGCCGGGCCGCCCGAGGCGTCCACGATCGCCTCGACCTTCCACTGCACGTTGAACTGCTCCGCGAGCGCCTGGCGCAGCACGTCCTCGCTGCCGCTGCTCGCGAAGTTGTCCCGCGCCCCGGCGTTGACGAAGCCGATCTGCAGGGTCGTTCCGTCGAAGGCCGTGACCTGCGCGTTCTGGCTGAGCAGGATCCAGGTGAAGCGGCGGCGGTTCTTCACCGCCTCCAGGATGTTCGGCCACAGCGTGCGCGGGTCGAGACCGCCCGCGGCCGGAGCGGCGGCCTGGGGCGCTCCCGGAGCGGCGGCGGCCGGAGCCGAGGGTGCGGCGCCGGGCCCCGCTGCGGACGGCGCCGGAGGGCGGCCGCTTCCCGCGGGGGCCGCCGTGGGCCAGCCGCCGGGCCGCCGGCCGCCTCCGGCCGCCGTGGCGGTGGGCCAGGCACCGGGCGCGGCCCCCGCGGGCGCACCGGCCGGGGCCGGGGCCTGCTCGGGGGCGGAGGGGGCCGGTGACGGCGCCCCCGCCGGAGCCGGGGCAGTGGAGGACGCGGCGGGAGCGACGGGCACCGCCGGTGCGACGGGGGCCACGGGCGCGGACGCCGCGGGCATCGCGCCCGGCACGGCACCGGCGCCGTCCCCGGCACCCCCGTGCCCGGCACCCTGCCCCGCGCCCTGCGGAACGCCCTGTCCCGCTCCCCTGGCCGCCGCACGGGCCGCCGCGAGGCCGCCCCCGGGAGGAACCGGGGGAGCCGCGGGACCGCCCTGCGGGACCGGCACCGGGCCGTGCGCCTCGGGTCCGGGCACGTACCCCATGGCCGGGGCGGACGCACCGCCGGAGAAGTTCACCCCGCGCTCGATCCGGTCGAGGCGGGCCATCAGTGACCGCTCGTCCCCGTAGGCCGCGGGCAGCAGGACGCGGGCGCAGATGAGTTCGAGCTGGAGGCGCGGCGAGGTGGCCCCGCGCATCTCCGTCAGCCCTTCGTTGACGAGGTCGGCGGCACGGCTCAGCTCGGCGGCACCGAACACCCCGGCCTGCGCCTGCATGCGCTCCACGACGTCGACCGGGGCGTCGATGAGCCCCTTCTCCGCCGCGTCCGGGACGGCCGCCAGGATCACCAGGTCCCGCAGCCGCTCCAGCAGGTCGGCCACGAAGCGCCGCGGGTCGTTGCCGCCCTCGATGACGGTGTCCACCACCTCGAAGGCGGCCGCGCCGTCCCCCGCCGCGAACGCCTCGACGACGGCGTCCAGCAGGGAGCCGTCCGTGTACCCGAGGAGCGAGGTCGCCATGGCGTACGTCACACCGTCGTCGGCGGCGCCCGCGAGGAGCTGGTCCATCACGGACATGGAGTCACGCACGGACCCCGCGCCCGCCCGTACGACCAGAGGCAGGACTCCGTCCGCGACGGGAATCCCCTCCTGGGTGCAGACCTCGCCCAGGTATTCGCGCAGGGTGCCCGGCGGCACCAGCCGGAACGGGTAGTGGTGGGTCCGCGACCGGATCGTCCCGATGACCTTCTCGGGCTCGGTCGTGGCGAAGATGAACTTGAGGTGCTCCGGGGGCTCCTCGACGACCTTCAGCAGGGCGTTGAAACCGGCCGACGTGACCATGTGGGCCTCGTCGATGATGTAGATCTTGTAGCGGCTGCTCGCGGGCCCGAAGAAGGCCTTTTCCCGCAGGTCACGGGCGTCGTCCACGCCGCCGTGCGAGGCCGCGTCGATCTCGATGACGTCGATGGACCCCCGGCCGCCGCGGGAGAGGTCCTCACAGGACTGGCACACGCCGCACGGGGTCGGGGTGGGGCCCTGCTCGCAGTTCAGGCAGCGGGCCAGGATGCGCGCGCTCGTCGTCTTGCCGCACCCGCGCGGGCCGCTGAACAGGTACGCGTGATTGACCCGGTTGTTCCGCAGCGCCTGCGACAACGGGTCGGTGACATGCTCCTGCCCGATGACCTCGGCGAACGACTCCGGGCGATAGCGGCGGTACAGCGCGAGAGACGACACGTCTACGAGGTTATAGGCGCCCACTGACATCAAGGACCGCCCTGCGGATCCCGGCCGCGGCCCCGGCGGCATCAGGTCGCATCCGGTCCCGGCGGGCACGGCCCCCGCGGACACGGCCGCCGGCCCGGCGGCCGTCCGGGCGACCGCCCCGGAAACGCAAGCGCCCCCCACGCACCCGCCAGAGCCGACCTACCCTTGCTGCCTTCCGGCCCTGGGGGAGTTCAGTCAGATAGCGCCACGTGAGGGGCTCCGCAAAGAGTACAGGATCGGCGGGGCGGGGAACGAGTTCGCGAGCACTCCTCAACGTCTTGTATTGTTTGCCGCGGAGGATTCGCCTAGAGGCCTAGGGCGCACGCTTGGAAAGCGTGTTGGGGGCAACCCCTCACGAGTTCGAATCTCGTATCCTCCGCCAGTGCCTCACCGGGCACGATGTCGAAGGGCCCCGCTGCTCGCAGCGGGGCCCTTCGACGTTGTCCCGCCCCATCGGGCGGGCGAAGGCCCCGGCCACCCCTCGTGGCCGGGGCCTTCGCGCATCCCGCGTCAGTCGATCGTCACCTTCTTCGAGACGGTGACCTCGTCGAGTTCGCTGGTGCGGACCGTGACCTTCATCGTCCAGGTGCCGGGCAGGGGCAGGACGAGGCCGTCCGAGGTCCAGTAGCCGCCCTTGTCGGTGATCCCCGCGTCGATCGGGCCGACCTTCTGGGATTCCAGGGTGAAGCTGAGACGGACCTCGGGGACGGTCACGAGGCCGCCGTCGGGGCCGAAGACCACGACCTGCACGGAGTTCTCGCCGACCTGGCCGGGCGTCAGCTCGACCTGGGCCGTGCCGTGCCCGCCCGGGGTGCCGACGTCGAAGGGCACCTGGGTCGTCGTCGAGGTCACCCGGCGCACGGCCGCGACCGCGTCGGCGCTCTCCGAGGCGGCGCGGCCCGGCTGGGTCCCGGTCAGCATCGTCGTGATCACCAGCACCAGGATGCCGATGGCGACCTCGGCGAGCACCGAGCGGCGCAGCCCCCGGTGGTGTTCGGTGTCACCCGGTCCGTCGCCCACGGTCCCGTCTCCCGCCGACTCCTCCGAGTCCGCCTGCACGTCCGAGGCCGGTCCCGCCGTCGCCGGCCCGTCTCCCGCCACGGCCTTCCGGACGTCCGGGTCCTCCCCGTCCGCGGGCTCCACGCGCACGTCCGCGGGCTCCTCGCGCACGTCCCCGGAGACGGCACCCGTGGCCGCCCCCGCCGGGACCGCGACCGGGACCGCGACGCGGTCGGCCGGGACGGCGGCGGGGGTCTTCGTCGCCGCCAGCCGGGCCGTCCAGCGCCGTGAGATCGCGGCGCCCGCCAGGAGCAGCGCCACCAGGACGACCTTCAGGACCAGGAGCCTGCCGTACGCCGTCGAGGTCAGGGCGTCCCAGGAGCCGAGGCCGCGCCAGGACTGGTAGACGCCGGTGACCGCGAGGACGGCGACCGAGGTGAGGGCGAGCCGGGAGAAGCGGGTGACGACGGCCGGGGGGACCGGCTCGGCGGGGCGGTGCAGGGCGGTCAGCAGGGCGGCCAGCCCACCGAGCCACACGGCCATGGCGAGCAGGTGCAGCACGGTGGAGACCATCGCGGCGGGCACCTGGATCCCGGCGGACGCGTGTTCTGCGGCGGCCCAGGTGACCGCCAGGGCCAGCGAGAACAGCACGCCGAGCGCGACGGCCCCGCGGCCGGCTCTGCGGCCCCCGGCGAACACCCGCGGGGGCACGAAGGCGACGGCGGCGAGCAGCGCCAGCCGCGTCACCAGGACGATGCCGGGCCGGCTCGCCAGGGTGTCGCTGAGGCCGTCCGGGTCGAATACCTCCGACACGCCGGTGCCGCGCTCGTAGGGGCCGCGCAGCAGGAGCAGCGCGAACGTGGAGCCGAGCAGGATCCACCAGCCGGTCACCAGGAGCCGCCGCAGGGACCCCGGGAAGCCGCAGGCGAGCACGAACGTGACCGCGCCGATGAGCAGGGCGAGGCCGCTGTACGCGGCGTAGCGGGCGATGTCGTAGAGGGCGGAGGAGACGGGGTCGCCGGCGGTGGGCGGCAGCGGAGCGGGGGTCGCGGAGGGTTTGCCGACGGAGAAGGTGAAGGCGCCGGAGACGGGGTGGCTGTCCGCCGAGACGACCCGCCAGGCCACGGTGTACGTGCCGTCACGGAGGCCGCGCGGCAGCGTGACGCCGGCGGTGTCGGCACGGCCGTCCGCGTGCTCGGGTTCGCCGGTGCGGACCCGGCGGTTCTCCGGGTCGAGCACGCGGAAGGAGTCGTCGAACAGGCCGATCGACTCGCTGAACGTCAGCGTCACCCGGCGGGGCGCCGACTTCAGGACGCTGCCCTCCTGCGGATCGGTGCCCGTCAGGGCGGCGTGGGCGGACGCGCCGCTCACCCCGCCGAAGAGCACCAGGACCAGGACGCCGCCCAGCAGGGCCAGGGCCCTGGCGTAAAGCCGTCGCTCTCGCTGCCCGCTTCCGTTCACACGCCGTCTCCGTATCCGCATGTCCAGAGTCTCGGTCATGTACGGATCGGGGCTGCGTCCGGCTCACCTCGGGGCCGTCGGGCCCTTCTCGAAGGCCTCGCGGGTGAGGAAGGCGAGCCGCGCGTGCTTCTCGGGCAGACGGACCTCGGGCAGGTCGATCCGGGGGAGCACGATGTCTCCGGCGGGGACGAAGCCCTGCCGGGTCAGCCGGGCGATGGCCCTGCCGTTGCGGGCGTCGGGTTCGACGACGGCCCGTCGCCGGCCGAGTCCGGTCAGCGCGTACGAGAGGAACGCCGAGAGCAGCGTGGACGACCACCCGGGGCGTCGGCCTGCGCCGGGTGCGGGGGGTCCGATGAGCAGGTGGACGCCGATGTCGCCGGGCCGGACCTCGTAGCACTCGGAGACGCGGTCGGCCTCGGGCTCGTAGGTCTGGAAGAGGGCGGCCGGGACGCCGTCCTTGAGGGCGAGGAAGGCGTGGTGGGTGTCGAGCGAGTCGAGGTGCGCGTAGGTCTCCAGCACCTGCTCCCTGGTGAACCCGGTCATCCCCCAGTACGCGGCCCGCTCCTCACCGACCCAGCCGTGCAGCACGTCGAGGTCGGCGTGCGGGTCCACGGGCAGCACGCGGACGGTGCCGAACCCGTCGATCCGCTGCTCGTGGACGGCCTCGCGGGTGCCGGCGTACGTCTCAGTGGTCATCGCTCTCCTTGGTCAGCGTGTTCCAGTCGGTGGTCACCGGGACGAGATCTCCAGCGAGCCACGAGGGGAGTTGGTCGCGGTGGTGGGCCGCGCCGGGAACGCCGTCGGCTCCGAAGGGGACCACCCAGCGGCTGCCGTCCCGGTCGGCGAGGTCCCAGACGTAGCGGGCCGCGGGGCCGCGGGCGCTGAGGTCGGTCAGTCCGGGGAGCGAGGAGGTGGACAGGACGCAGTCGTTGTCGCCGGACAGGGCCGGTTCGTCGTACGGGGTGCCGGCGAGTGCCCGCCAGGGGGCGAGGCGGTGGGTGTCGCCCCAGGTGCGGGAGACGGGCGCGGCGGCCACCTCCTCGACGGCCGCGCGGATCACGGCGTCGCGGTCGATGCCGTACGGCTCCCCCGCCGTCAGCAGGTTCTCCAGGGCGAAGGCGACGCGCGGGGTGAGCGCGAGCCAGGGCAGGAAGACGGCCGGACGGGCGGGCGGGTCGGCCAGGACGGCGAGCGCCGGGTGCGCGACGAGCCGGCGTACGACCGCGTCGCGCACCTGCGCGAACAGCGCGGCCGTGCGGCTGCCGGCGTCCATGTGCCGGTCCCAGCGCAGGAGCCGGTCCCGGAGTTCCGCCGCCGCGCCGGAGAGTTCGAGCGCTTCCAGCGGGTCCAGCAGGGCCGCCGCGGAGCCGAGCCGCGTGTCCATGTGGACGGCCGGCATGTCCGCCGCCGACAACGGCCGTCCCGTGTCGAGCAGGCGGCGGATGCGGTCGGCGCGGTGCGGCGGCGCGAACTCGACCCCGAGCGGGGTGGCGGGGCCGCGCTGGTTCGCCATGACGGCGAGTCCGTCCTCGACCGGGCCGTACGGCATCTCGTGCCAGCCGGTCCACTCGTGGCCGGCCTCCCACGCGGGCACCACCCGGACGCGGTTGGCCGTGGCGCGCAGCGGGACCCGGCCCGCGACCCGGTGCAGCGTCCCGCCCTCGGTGTCGGCGGCCTGCACGACGTTCACCGGCTCCGCCCAGGCGTCGAAGGCCCGGTCCACGTCGGCGACGCGGCGGGCCCGCAGCAGCGGCAGGAGGGCGCCGAAGCCGAGGTCCGCCGTCACCCGGGGCGGGTAGCGCAGGCTGATGGACTCCTCTGCGCCGGTGCCCCCGATCACCACGGGTCCGCGGGCCGTCTCGATCACCTCGACCTCGACGCTCTCGCCGCCGGCGACCTCCACCCGCTCGGTGTGCCGTGCCGCGCCCCGCCACACGCCGTCGGGGTCGAGGGCCTCGACGGACCCGTCGTCGCCGTGCCGCAGCCGCTCCCGGTAGAGGTCCTGGTAGTCGGCCATCGCGTTGGTGATCGCCCAGGCGACGGTTCCGGTGTGGGCGAAGTGGGCGATGCCTGGGACACCGGGGACGGCGATGCCGACGACGTCGAACTCCGGGCAGGACAGGCGGATCTGCTGGTAGACGCCGGGGTCCTCGATGAAGCGGTGCGGGTCACCGGCGATCAACGCCCGCCCGGTGACGGTTCGTTCGCCGCTCACCAGCCATCCGTTGCTCCCGGCCGTGCCCGGCCCGTCCATGGCGAACAGGCCGACCGCGTCCGCGCCGAGACGCCGGACGACCTCCTCGCGCCACAGCTTGGCGGGGAACCCGGCGAAGAGGATGTGCGTGCCGAGCCAGACCCCCAGCGGGCTCCAGGGCTCCCAGCGCCCCGGCGTGAGCCCGCTCGCCGCGAACTCGGGCGCCCGCGCGGCCCCTTCGGCCAGCCCGGCGTTGACGCCGTCGACGTACGCGACGACCCACGCGGCGGTCTCGGGATCGTGCTTCTCCAGGGCGGCGAAACAGCGTCGCGCGGTGTCGTCGAGCCGGGCCTGCCGGGCGAACCGGTCCCAGCCGACGGACTCCGCGCCGAGGAACGCCGCCGAGGTGCCCTGCGAGCGGTGCCGCTCGACCTCGAGCTGCCAGGCGCGGTCCCGGGCGGTGACCCGGCCCTGCGCGCGGGCGAGTTCCAGGGCGCTGCCGGCCCGCAGGTGCGGGATGCCCCAGGCGTCACGGTAGGTCTCGGCGGTCACGGTCCATCCCCAGTCATGTCAGGTTAGGCTAACCTAATTTAATCTTGGGATCGTACGCCGCTCGTGAGGACCCGGTGAAGCCGGGCGGGCATCGGGGCCGCGACCGCGCGGCCCGCCCCCGTACGCGGGATCATCGGTCCATGGACGTCACGCTTCACCTCGCCCAGCAGCCCGAGGCCGACGAACTGCTCGGCCGCAGCCCCCTCGCGGCCCTGGTCGGCATGCTGCTGGACCAGCAGGTACCGATGGAATGGGCCTTCGCGGGCCCGTACACGATCGCCCGGCGCATGGGGGCGGACGATCTCGACGCGCACGAGATCGCCTCGTACGATCCGGAGAAGTTCGCCGGGCTGCTCTCGGCCAAGCCCGCCGTGCACCGCTATCCCGGCTCGATGGGCAAGCGCATCCATCAGCTCTGCCAGTACCTCGTCGAGCACTACGACGGAGACGCCTCCGCCGTCTGGAAGGACGCCGGAAGCGGCGCGGAGCTGCTGCGCCGGCTCAAGGAGCTCCCCGGTTTCGGTCCGCAGAAGGCCCAGATCTTCGTGGCCCTCCTCGGCAAGCAGCTCGGAGTCGCGCCGAAGGGCTGGCGCGAGGCCGCGGGCCCGTACGGCGAGTCCGGCTCCTTCCGCTCGGTCGCCGACATCACCGGCCCGGAGTCCCTGGCCAAGGTCCGCGCCCACAAGCAGGAGATGAAGGCCGCGGCGAAGGCCGCCCGCGGCTGACCCGGCCCCGTCGCCCTCCCCGGGACCACCGCCGCTCCCCGGCCGCCCGGCGACCGCCCGGGAGAGCGAGAAGCCCAGCATCCACGCCGGAGAGCGAGAAGCCTGGCGACCGCCCGGGAGCGGAGGACCGGCGTAAGCCCGGGAGAACGAGAAGCCCGGCATCCACGCCGGAGAGCGAGAAGCCCGGCGACCGCCCGGGAGCGGAGGACCGGCGTCAGCTCGGGAGAACGAGAAGCCCGGCATCCGCCGCCCGGGAGCGGAAGACCGGCATCCGCCCGGGAGCGGAGGACCGGCGTAAGCCCGGGGAAAGAATCCGGCGTCAGCCCGGAAAGGAATCCAGCGTCAGCCCGGGAGAGGAATCCGGCGTCAGCGCCGTCTGCGGGCCGTTCCGAACACCGACCGGGTGATCTCCCGCCCGATCTGGGTCCCCACCGACCGCGCCAGGGACTTGAACAGCCCGCTGCCGACGACCTGCTCGACCACGGAGGGCTCCTCCTTCGGCCGGCTCCGTCCGCCGGAGCGGGCGGCCCCGGATCCGGACCGGGTGTCGGCCTCGCCGGGCGGCCGCGCGGAAGACGCGGAAGGCTCGGTCTGTCCCTCGGCCGCCGTCAGCTTCTCGTACGCCGACTCCCGGTCCACCGCCTGCGCGTACCGCGCGAACAGCGGCGACTCCCGTACCGCCCGGTCGAGCGCGCCCGCCTCCACGGGACCCATCAACGACCGCGGCGCGCGCAGCCGGGTCGCCGCGACGGGCGTCGGGGCGCCCTTCTCGCTCAGCACGGTGATCACGGCCTCGCCGGTGCCCAGTCCCGTCAGGACCTCTTCGAGGTCGTAGGGAGAGTCGGGGAACGTCTTCACGGTGGCCTTCAGCGCCTTCTGGTCGTCCGGCGTGAAGGCCCGCAGCGCGTGCTGGACGCGGTTGCCGAGCTGGGCGAGGACGTCCGCGGGTACGTCCTTCGGCGTCTGTGTCACGAAGAAGACGCCGACTCCTTTCGAGCGAATGAGGCGGACGGTCTGCGTGATCGAGTCCAGGAACGCCTTCGACGCGTCGCTGAAGAGCAGATGGGCCTCGTCGAAGAAGAAGACGAGCTTCGGCCGGTCCGCGTCGCCCACCTCCGGGAGGTCGTGGAAGAGATCGGCCAGCATCCACATCAGGAACGTCGAGAAGAGCTGCGGTCTGTCCTGCACGGCGGGCAGTTCGAGGACCGAGACCACGCCCCGGCCGTCCGGCGCCTGCCGGGTCAGCTCGCCCGTGTCGAACTCCGGCTCCCCGAAGAAGGGGCTCATGCCCTGCGCCTCGAAGGCCGTCAGCGAGCGCAGGATGACACCCGCCGTGGCAGTGGACAGCCCGCCGATCCCCCTCAGTTCCCGCTTGCCCTCGTCCGAGGTCAGAAAGGCGACGACCGCGCGCAGGTCCTTGAGGTCGACCAGCTCCAGGCCCTTCTGGTCGGCGTAGTGGAAGATCAGGCCGAGCGACTGCTCCTGGGTCCGGTTGAGTTGGAGCACCTTGGACAGCAGCACCGGCCCGAAGCTGGTGACCGTGGCGCGTACGGGAATGCCGTGGCCGAGGCCGCCGAGCGCGTAGAACTCCGCGGGACAGCCGCCCGGCGTCCACTCCTGGCCGACCTCCCCGGCCCGCTCCCGGACCCTCGTCCCGGGTTCGCCCGGAGCCGAGACCCCCGAGACGTCCCCCTTGATGTCGGCGAGGAAGACGGGAACGCCCTGCGCCGAGAGCTGTTCGGCGATGAGCTGGAGCGTCTTGGTCTTGCCGGTGCCGGTGGCGCCCGCCACCAGGCCGTGCCGGTTGAGCATCGTCAGCGGGACACGGATCTGCGCGTCGGGCAGGCAGGTCCCGTCCCAGAGCAGCGCGCCGAGGTCGAGGGCGGGGCCCGCGAAGGCGTAGCCGGCGGCGATCTCCAGGGCCTCCCGCGGGAGCGCGGGAGCACCGGTGACCCGCTCGGGAGCGGTCCCGGCGGCAGCCGACCGGACGGTCTCACCGTCACTCATATCAGACCCCTGTTCCCGGTTTGCAAGGATTTACGACATCTTTTCCAGCGTCGCACTCCCCCGCCATGGCTGCGCCCGGAAGGTCTTGACCGGTAGGCTTTCCGTGTGATCTTCAAGCGCATCGGAAACGGCCGGCCGTACCCCGACCACGGCCGGGAAAGCACCCGGCAGTGGGCGGACGTCGCGCCGCGCCCGGTCCGCCTCGATCAGCTCGTGACGACGAAGGGCCAGCTGGACCTGGAGACCCTCCTCGCCGAGGACTCCACCTTCTACGGCGACCTCTTCGCCCACGTCGTCAAGTGGCAGGGCGATCTGTACCTGGAGGACGGCCTGCACCGCGCCGTCCGCGCCGCGCTGCAGCAGCGCCAGGTGCTGCACGCGCGCGTTCTTGAACTGGACTAATGGCCACGGCTTGACCCCAATGGGTTGAACTGAACGCCGGGCAATGATCATCTAGTAGGCATTGGCGCCCCGGCGCACTACGCTGCGCCCATGAGCATGCTTACTCCCCCTGGCATGGGTGGCCAGTATCGGATCACGGGGGACAAGTACCCGCGGATGCGCCGCCCCCGCGGGCGTCGCAAGTTCGTGTTCGTGAGCCTCACGTCCGTCACCGTCCTCGGGCTGATCGGGTGGGGGTCCCTGCAGCTCATCGACATCTACACGGGCGGCAGCGAGGCCACGGCGGCCGGCACCAGGGCGGACTGCGCCTCGAAGGTGACGCCGGAGGCCAAGGCGTCAGCCGCCGCTGCCGCCGCCGTCGCGTCCACGCTGCCGAAGCCCGGTCAGATCACCGTGAACGTCCTCAACGCGACGCCCCGCAGCGGGCTGGCGAAGCAGACGGCGGACGAGCTGAAGAAGCGCGGCTTCAAGATCGGCGACGTGGGCAACGCGACGGCCGCGTACGACAAGAAGGTCGCGGGCGCCGGGATACTGCTCGGCGCCAAGGCCGCCGGCCAGGCCGCGCTGCCCGTCCTCAACACGCAGCTCTCCGGAGCCGCGCTGAAGACGGACGGCCGCGCGCAGGCCACGACGGTCGACCTGATCATCGGCACCGGCTTCAAGGAGCTGACGAAGAAGGAGGACGCCGACAAGGCGCTGACCCTCCTGACGGAGCCCAAGGCGGCGCCCGCCGACGCGAAGAAGCACTGCTGATCCCGGGACCCGTCCCGGAAAAGGCACCCACGGCTCCGGAGCCGCGCTCGCACACGAGCCGCCGGCTCCGGAGTCGCGCTCGTTTCGGAACCACCGGATGCGGAGCACCGGATACGGAGCACCGGAACGGCGCCTGCCCGAAAGCAGGCGCCGGCCGTCTGCCCGGCGGCGTTCCGGGGGTTGCCCGCGTGCCGCGGATCTCCGGTGCTACTCGGCGGCGCCGTACATCCGGTCACCCGCGTCGCCGAGACCCGGCACGATGTAGCCGTGCTCGTTCAGGCGCTCGTCGACCGAGGCCGTGACCACGGTGACCGGGGTGCCCGCCAGCTCGCGCTCCATGAGCTCGACGCCCTCGGGGGCGGCGAGGAGGACGACGGCCGTGACGTCGTCGGCGCCGCGCTTGATCAGCTCCTGGATCGCGGCGACGAGCGTGCCGCCGGTGGCCAGCATCGGGTCCAGGACGTACACCTGACGGCCGGAGAGGTCGTCCGGCATCCGGGTGGCGTACGTGGAGGCCTCCAGCGTCTCCTCGTCGCGCACCATGCCCAGGAAGCCCACCTCGGCGGTCGGCAGCAGCCGGACCATGCCGTCGAGCATGCCGAGGCCCGCGCGCAGGATCGGCACGACGAGCGGACGCGGGTAGGAGAGCTTGACGCCCGTGGTCGGGGAGACCGGCGTCTGGATGTCGACCTGCTCCGTGCGCACGTCGCGGGTGGCCTCGTAGGCCAGGAGGGTGACCAGCTCGTCCGCCAGCCGACGGAAGGTCGCGGAGTCGGTGCGCCGGTCGCGCAGGGTGGTGAGCTTATGGGCGACCAGGGGGTGGTCGACGACGTGAAGACGCATGTCCACAACAGTAGCGGGGCCGACGGCACCCGCCACTGACGCGTCCGGCAAGGCCCACGGTCCCGCTTCACCCGTCCACTGGCATCAAACCATCCATCGGAGGGAAGGTGGGAGGGACGGACCTGGGGTGGTGTGCCAATGCGGGACCAGCAAGAGGAGTCGTCCGAGCAGCTGGAGAGCGACGCCGAGCGCAGGAGGCGGCGGGCCCAGTTCCTGCGCGACCTGGCCGAGGCACGCGAGCTGCGCGACCGGGTCCAGCCCCGCCGAGCCAAGACGGCCCGCCTGCGCCACGCGATGCGCATGCGCACCTTCCGCTGGTAACGAGGCCCCACCGCGCTGCGCGCCCGCCCGTCGCGCCGGGCTCGGCCCGCGCGCCGTCGCCCGCGCCGACACGCCCACGGAGGGGGTCGGCACGGAAGATTTGCCGCCACGCCCGCCGCAGAGCCGTACGGCCACCCGCGGCACCCCCGCCCCGACAAGGGAACGCGCCCGCCCGGCGGTCGGCGCGCGACGCGACGGACCCGGCCGCCCGGCCGCCGCGGCACCGGGCCGCACCCGCCTCACGAGGGGCCGTGTGGCGGACGTGCCGGGCGGGGAGGTGTCCCCACGGCGCGGGCAGCCGCGTACGATCCGCTGTTAGCGATCAGATGAGGCGGACACAGCAGGCCGAAGACGCCCCCTGAACGCTGTCTTTCTGCCACGATTCCGAGTGGGCGGGACTCGGAGCAGCAGCACTCCTCGCCCACAGCCTCCGCCGGGGGGAACCCCAACCGGCACACCTATGACCAGTGGGAGAGTCACGGTGTACTTCGCCGCACTGCTCGCGCGCACCGAAGACGGGTGGGAAGCGAGCGATACAGAGCTCGACGATGTGGAAACCCTGTCGGATCTGACCGATCTGGCCCGTGAGGTCTCGGACGAGGACACGGTGCTCGTGCTCATCGAGCAGGAGGACGCGTGGTTCGGCGTCGTCCGCGTGGACGGCGAGGAGGATCCTCGTATCTACGTCTCGGACGCCGCCGCTGCCGCCCGCAGTTCGTACGGCGAGATCCTGCTCACGGACGAACTACTAGGACGGGAGCCCGGCGACGACGACGCCGACCTGGACTCCCTCGACCTGGACGGCACCGAGGACGGTGAACCAGCGGACTCCGAGGACGACGACGAGGACCAGGGCAGCGTGTCCGGCGACGCCGTCTCGCACAGCCCCGTCGGGGACCGCTACATCCTCGCGGACCTCGGAGTGAGCGAGAAGGAACTGCTGGCCCTGGACGAAGGCGACGCGCTCGGCACGATCGCCGAGGCCCTGGGCGCGGCAGAGGTCCTGGAGACCGTCCGCTAGGACCTCCGGAACGGGCCAGGGCCTCCGGAAACGGCGGGCCCGGCCCCTCTCGCGCCCCGCGCCCCTGCCCCCCTGCCGGCGAACCGGCCCGATCCAGCGGGCCGGCCCTTCGTCTGCCCCTCCCACCTGCCCCTCCCGCCTGCCCTCTCATCGGATCCGGCGGGATTCCGCTAGGTTCCCCGGGTGAGCACCCCGCGTGAGGTACCCCCGCCGCCCGATCCCGTACGCGACCGGTGGCGGGCCCCGATGCGGCTCGCGCTGGACGAGGCGCGGCTGGCCGTCGAGGGCGCGGACGTCCCCGTCGGTGCCGTCGTGCTGTCCCCGGACGGGACGACCGTGCTGGCGGCCGGGCACAACGAACGCGAGGCCACCGGCGACCCGACGGCGCACGCCGAGATCCTCGCGCTGCGCCGGGCAGCCGCGAGACTCGGGGAGTGGCGGCTGTCCGGGTGCACGCTCGTCGTCACCCTGGAGCCCTGCACGATGTGCGCGGGCGCGCTCGTCCAGTCCCGTGTCGAGCGGGTGGTCTACGGCGCCCGCGACGAGAAGGCGGGCGCGACCGGCTCCGTCTGGGACGTCGTCCGCGACCGGCGGCTCAACCACCGGCCCGAGGTGATCGAGGGCGTCCTCGCCGACGATTGCGCCGCGCTGCTCACCGACTTCTTCCGCGACCGCTGACCGGGCCGCCGGAACGGATTTCAGACCACGGGCCACCTTGGGGTAGGGTCTCCCTCGGTAGCGTGTCCGAGCGGCCGAAGGAGCTCGCCTCGAAAGCGAGTGTGGCGCAAGTCACCGAGGGTTCAAATCCCTCCGCTACCGCTTCCGAAGGGCCTCGTCGAAAGACGGGGCCCTTCTTGCGTTCCGGGACGCCGGGGCTCTCGCGGGGAACCGGAACGCGGAGGAGCCCCGGCGCCGCTCGGTCGCCGGGGCTTCCCTGTACCCGTGAAGGGTTCTCCGCTCCCACAGAGGAGGGGGAAGGGGCGCTATCGGGGGCGCCCGCTTCCCCCATGGAGGGACCCGCAAGTCCACGCCGCCGTCTCGGGGGAAAGTCGGGCGGCGCGGACCCCGCAGTGGGGCCCCACCGGGCCCCGTGGACTCCTGACGGTTCCCGCCGGGGCTCCCCTCCATCCTGGACGGCGAGAGCGCCGCTCAGGCCCCGCAAAGGACCCCTACCAGCGGGCCGTTGGTCCTTAAAGGCGGCGTGAAGTTACACTCACCGCCGGCAGCAGGGGGCCGACGGGCGCAGGAGTCACAGGGGAGGCCGCCGTGGCGGTGAATTCGAAGAAGATCGCCATCTACGTGCTCGTGGTCTTCGTGCTCTACGTGATCATCACGGATCCGGCCAAGGCGGCCGACTACGTCCAGATAGCGTTCGAGGGCATATCGAACGCCGCCGGGGCGATAGGCGACTTCATGACCTGGATCGCCGACGGAGCGCAGAACTGACGTCAGGCACCGACGCCGACGCGGCAGGCACTTCGCGCACCCGGCGCCCGAGCAGGCCCGACGGAGCGAGGCGCGTCCCGGCAGGGGCGTGACCGAGCGAAGAACCACCTCACCACCAGGGAGTGCCCGTGATCCGCCATCTGGTCCTCTTCAAGCTCAACGACGGTGTACGACGCGACGACCCCCGCGTCGTCGAGGGCGTCGCCGCCTTCCGCGCGCTCGGCGAGCAGATCCCCGAGCTGCGGTTCTGGGAGTGCGAGTGGAACATCAGCGACCGGCCCATCGCGTACGACTTCGCCATCAACTCCGCCGTCGAGGACACCGACGCGCTCAAGGGTTACCTGGAGCACCCGGCCCATGTGGCCGGTGTCGCGCTCTGGCGGGAGTTCGCCACCTGGGTGATCGCCGACTATCCGTTCTGACCGTTTTTGATCGCACACGCTTGCCGAGCCCTTGACCGCAACCGGTCAGGGGTTTTCGACGTCTTGACCCCCGATTCACCTCCAACTCACCTCCAACACGGCGTTATGCGGTGCTTGCACACAGTGCACATGTCTTGTGATGCTATGACCGCTTTTGACGGATGAGTTGACGGATACGTCGACGGATCGTTGACGAACGAAGAGGTGGCGTTGACCGTGTCGGCCAGTACTGCGCCGCCCCAGGAGGAAGCCCCGGCCGAGCACCGGGCGACGGCCGTCGCCCCCGCCCCGCCGTCACCCCCGGCACGGCCCCTGACGCAGACCACGGCACCGACCGCCGCACCGGGCGCCCAGGGCCCCGTGACCGCCCCCGAACCGGTCCAGGAGGTCCCGCAGGAGCGGCGCCGCGGCGCCGACACCCGGGCCCTCACGCAGGTGCTCTTCGGCGAGCTCAAGGTGCTGGACCCGGGCACCCCCGAGCACGACCGGGTCCGCGGCGCCCTGATCGAGGCGAACCTTCCGCTCGTGCGGTACGCGGCGGCCCGCTTCCGCTCCCGCAACGAGCCGATGGAGGACGTGGTCCAGGTCGGCACCATCGGCCTGATCAACGCGATCGACCGCTTCGACCCGGACCGGGGCGTGCAGTTCCCGACGTTCGCGATGCCGACGGTGGTCGGCGAGATCAAGCGGTACTTCCGCGACAACGTTCGCACCGTCCACGTACCGCGCCGGCTGCACGAGCTGTGGGTGCAGGTCAACAGCGCCACCGAGGACCTGACGACCGCCTTCGGGCGCTCGCCCACCACCGCGGAGATCGCCGAACGGCTGCGCATCACCGAGGAGGAGGTGCTCTCCTGCATCGAGGCCGGACGGTCGTACCACGCGACCTCCCTCGAAGCGGCCCAGGAGGGCGACGGACTGCCGGGACTCCTCGACCGGCTCGGCTACGAGGACCCCGCGCTCGACGGAGTCGAACACCGCGACCTCGTACGGCATCTGCTCGTACAACTGCCCGAACGCGAGCAGCGGATCCTGCTCCTGCGCTACTACAGCAACCTCACCCAGTCACAGATCAGCGCGGAACTGGGTGTTTCCCAGATGCACGTGTCAAGGCTCCTCGCCCGCAGCTTCGCGCGTCTTCGATCCGCAAACAGGATCGAGGCGTAACCGGAAAGAGCTAATCGCTCAAGGTCGTTTTTTACGTCGGTTCCGCACTGATTACCTGTCAGACCCCCTTTTTCCAGGGCCGATCCACCCTCTACATGTCGACAAGTCTCTACAGCGTGTTGCCGACATGTGACATTCTTCCGGGAGCGCGTTTGCCGCGGCCTCGCCTCCGGTATTCAGGTGGAGGCTGCGTTCCTCCGACGGGAGCGACTGCCGCGACCGTCCGCGACCCAAAGGGGGTGGCATGTCCGCAGATCAGGGCAGCTCGAAGGTGCTCACGCTCACGAAGAGCGACGCAGTGCCCGAGGCGCACGCCGCGCTTCACGACGTCCCTGCCGCCGAGGCCCCGGAAGCCGTTCTGGTCCCCGAGTCCTCGGGCGCCATCGACACCCGGACCCTGTCCCGCTCCCTCTTCCTGCGGCTCGCGGCACTCGCCGAGGACAGCCCCGAGCGCGGCTACGTCCGGGACACCCTCATCGAGCTCAACCTCCCGCTCGTCCGGTACGCGGCGGCCCGCTTCCGCTCCCGCAACGAGCCGATGGAGGACATCGTCCAGGTCGGCACCATCGGCCTGATCAAGGCGATCGACCGCTTCGACTGCGAGCGCGGTGTCGAGTTCCCGACCTTCGCGATGCCGACCGTCGTCGGCGAGATCAAGCGGTTCTTCCGCGACACCTCCTGGTCGGTCCGCGTTCCGCGCCGGCTTCAGGAGCTGCGACTCGCCCTCACCAAGACCAGCGACGAGCTCTCGCAGAAGCTCGACCGCTCCCCGACGGTCGCCGAACTCGCCACGGCCCTCGGGGTGTCCGAGGAGGACGTGGTCGACGGCCTCGCCGTCGGCAACGCGTACACGGCGTCGTCGCTCGACTCGCCCGCTCCCGAGGACGACGGCGGCGAGGGCTCCCTCGCGGACCGCCTCGGCTACGAGGACACCGCGCTGGAGGGCGTGGAGTACCGCGAGTCGCTCAAGCCGCTGCTCGCCAAGCTGCCCCCGCGCGAGCGTCGGATCATCATGCTCCGCTTCTTCGCGAACATGACCCAGTCGCAGATCGGCGAGGAGGTCGGCATCTCCCAGATGCACGTCTCCCGGCTGCTCACCCGCACGCTGGCCCAGCTCCGCGAAGGCCTCATCTCGGACTGAACTCCGACGCGGGGTTCATAATTGACGAACCGTCAGCCACACTGACGCGATGCGTCACGAGCCGATGCGTCACGAGCCGATGCGTCACAGGTCGACCAACGGTCGCCGAGGTGCCCTGCTGGGCGCTTCGGCGGCCGCGTTGTGTCTGGGCGGGGTGCTGGCCGCGTGCGGGAGCGGCGGAGGCGGGGGGTACGCCGCCGTCGGGGCCGCGGACGGCTCCCCGGGAGCGTCGGGGGCGGTGGCCGCACCGTCGGGAGAGGTGTCCCTGGCCCCCCTGGATGGCCCGCCGGGCAAGGGCTCCAACACCGCCGGCAGCAGCGGGAGTTCCGGATCCGGAAAGGGAGCGTCGGCCGCCGGTCCGGGCGGGTCCTCGACGGACGGCACGGGCGACACGGACGCCTCGGGCGGTTCGACGGCCGGTCCGGGCGGCGCCGCCGGCGGCGAGAACGACTCCGGGAACGGGGCGAACAGCACGGGAAGCGGGGCCACTTCACCCTCCGGCCCGCCGCACGAGTCGCCCTCCGGGGGTGACTCCGGTCATACGGGCGGGAGTTCGGGAGGTTCCCCGACGCCGCCCGCACCCGCTCCGACCGCGAGCGCCCGGCCCGCCGCGCTCTCCGTGGGCGAGCCCTCGCGCGCGGCCACCGATCAGCGGTGGTGCGAGAAGGTGACCGTCTCCTTCACCAACACCGGTGGCACGGCGGTCCGTTCGGGCACGGTGACCTTCGGGACGCACATCATCGGCGCGCTGGGGATCGACTGGGCGACGATCCGGTCGACCGAGCCGCTTCCGGCGCCGATCGCCGCCGGCGCGAGGAAGAGCGGGACCTGGACGGTGTGCGTCGACTCCTGGCGGGTGCCGCTGGGCATGCACGTCGAGACACAGGACGTGTCCGTCGACTGGAAGTAGGGGCGTGGTCCTGCCGGATCACGCCACCCCACTCACGCACCGCTCAAGGGGTGCGGCCTGATCACATGAAGGCGAGCCAGGCCACCGCGGCGACGACCGCGACGGCGAGGACGACGCCGACGATCAGACCCACGCGCGGACCCGCGGGAGCGGCCGCCTGCTGCTGCCGGCCCTGGGGGGCCTCGTCGACGAACGCACGGAACATCTGAGTGCTGCCCGCGGGGTCGTAGTTGCCCTCGGGGCCCTGGGTGTTTGCCATAGGCCGGACCCTAGCGAATGCGCGCGGGCTGCCCAAGTGCCGGGTTCCTCTTCACGCCGATCGTGACGCGACCGCGCACCACCCGCGACCAGCACGCACACCACCTCCGCTCGGCCCCCTCACCTGGACCTCCTCACCTCGGCCTCCTCACCCGGACCTCCTCACCTCGGCCTCCTCACCTCGTCGGCCGCCCCGTCCGCATCGCCGTCCCCACCCGCCCCTCCTACCTGCACGTTTCCGTTCGCCAACACTTGCCTTTGCCAACTTTTTAGCCTTGAAACCCCGAACTCGTTTGCCTGCAGCAACCAACTTATTTATGGTTGCCCTAAGCAACGAATGAGGGGGTGTGATGGCCGAGCAGGCGCAGTACGAGGAACTGGCTCGTCAGCTCAGCGCCATCGGTGCCGTCAAGAGGGGCATGGGACGGATCCTGCCGCCCGACTGCCCCGCGGGATCCGCCGCCGTGCTCACCCTGCTCGGCCGGTACGGCGAGATGCGGATGAGCAGGCTCGCGGAGCTGCTGTCCGTGGACATGTCGGTGACCAGCCGCCATGTCGCGCACGTCGCCGACCGCGGCTGGATCGAACGGTCCCCCGACCCGGCGGACAAGCGCTCGCGGATCCTGTGCCTCACCGCGGCCGGGCACGCCCAGCTCGACGAGCTGTCCCTGCGGACGTCACGCCTGCTCTCCGACCGGCTGAGCCACTGGTCCGACGACGAGGTCGGGCTGCTCATCGATCTCATGGGCCGGCTGCGCGAGAGCTTCGGCGACTGCCGCTCCCCGCAACGGACGCCCGCGCACCCTCCCCCGTACGCGACAGACGTATCAGAACCGACCACCCGTACACCCGCGTAAATACGTAAGAAAAGGAAGCCCATGGCAACGACCACACCAGCCGGTGTGCGGGGCTCTCACGCCAAGCACGGAGGCGCCGACGGCGCTCCGATGACGCACCGGCAGATCATGGAGGCGCTCTCCGGGCTGCTGCTCGGCATGTTCGTCGCGATCCTGTCGTCGACGATCGTCTCCAACGCGCTCCCCGAGATCATCGGGGACCTGGGTGGCGGCCAGTCCGCGTACACCTGGGTCGTCACCGCCGCGCTGCTCTCCATGACCGCGGCCACGCCCCTGTGGGGCAAGCTGTCCGACCTGTACAGCAAGAAGGCGCTCGTCCAGATCGCGCTCGTCATCTATGTGCTGGGCTCGGCCGCGGCCGGCCTCTCGCAGAACGCCGGCATGCTGATCGCCTGCCGTGTCGTGCAGGGCATCGGCGTCGGCGGCCTGTCCGCCCTGGCGCAGATCGTGATGGCCGCGATGATCTCCCCGCGTGAGCGCGGGCGCTACTCCGGCTACCTGGGTGCGACGTTCGCCGTCGCAACCGTGGGCGGTCCGCTGCTCGGCGGTGTCATCACCGACACGAGCTGGCTCGGCTGGCGCTGGTGCTTCTACGTCGGTGTGCCGTTCGCGGTCATCGCGCTGATCGTGCTGCAGAAGACCCTGCACCTGCCCGTCGTGAAGCGGGACGTGAAGGTCGACTGGGGCGGCGCGTTCTTCATCTCCGCCGCGGTCTCCCTGCTGCTGCTCTGGGTCACCTTCGCGGGTGACAAGTACGACTGGATCTCGTGGCAGACGTACACGATGGTCGGCGGCGCGATCCTGCTCGGTGTGCTGTTCGTCCTGGTCGAGTCCAGGGCGAGCGAGCCGATCATCCCGCTGCGGCTGTTCCGCAACCGCACCATCACCCTCTCCTCCCTCGCGTCGCTGTTCGTCGGCGTCGCCATGTTCACCGGCACCGTCTTCTTCAGCCAGTACTTCCAGCTGGCGCGGGACAAGTCCCCCACGATGTCGGGCGTCATGACGATCCCGATGATCGGCGGCCTGTTCGTCTCCTCCACGGTCTCCGGCCAGATCATCACCAAGACCGGCCGGTGGAAGTACTGGCTCGTCTCCGGCGGCTTCCTGGTCACCGCGGGCCTCGGCCTGCTCGGCACCATCCGCTACGACACGGCCTACTGGCACATCGCGATCTTCATGGCGCTGCTGGGCCTCGGCATCGGCATGATGATGCAGAACCTGGTGCTCTCCACGCAGAACCAGGTGGCGCCCTCCGACCTCGGCGCGGCGAGCTCCACCGTGACGTTCTTCCGGTCCCTCGGCGGTGCGATCGGCGTCTCCGCGCTCGGCGCGGTCATGGCCACCCGGATCACCGACTACGTGAAGGACGGGCTGACCGACCTCGGCCCCAAGTACGCGGCCCTCGCCTCCGGTTCGGACTCCAGCTCCAGCATCCCGGACATGGACAAGCTGCCGGCTCCGCTGCGCACCGTCATGGAGAGCGCGTACGGCCACGGCATCGCGGACGTCTTCCTGATCGCCGCCGGCATGGCGCTGATCGCCTTCCTCATCGTGCTGTTCATCAAGGAGGTTCCGCTGCGGACGTCCGGCGCGCTGGCCCAGGCCACCGCGGAGAAGTCCGGCGAGCCGGTCACCGAGACGCCCGTCGCCGAGGCCGTCGAGGCCGCGGCGACCGCCGCGCTCGCCCCGGCCGTCAGCACCGTCGACACCGCCTCCGAAGCCGCGCCCGAAAGCGCCCGGCAGCTCGCCGCCGTCGCCACCGCGACGCGGGAGGGCGACCCCCGGCCGGCGTCCGGCGGCATCCGGGTGCACGGCCAGGTCCGCGGCACCGAGAGCGCGCCGGTCCCGCAGGCCGCAGTCACGCTGATCTCACCGGCGGGACGCCAGCTCGGCCGCTCGGTCGCGCAGGCCGACGGCTCCTACACCCTCGACGCGCCCGGTGTGGGCTCGTACGTCCTGATCGCCTCCGCCGACGGCTTCCAGCCGCAGGCCTCGACGATCGTCGTGCACGACGAGCCGCTCGCTTACGACATCCTGCTGAGCGGCACCAGCGGGCTCAGCGGCGTCGTCCGGGCCTCCGAGGGCGCGTCCCCGGTCAAGGACGCGATGGTCGTCGTGACCGACGTGCGCGGTGACGTACTGGCCACCGGAACCACCGGTGAGCAGGGCGAGTTCGCCTTCGCCGAGCTGGTGCCCGGCGTCGTGACGGTCGCGGTGAACGCCGCGGGCCACCGGCCGCGGGCGCTGCCCGTCGAGGTCGGCGGCACCGGGGTCACCCGCATCGAGGTCGACCTCGACTCGGGCGCCCAGGTCCAGGGTGTCGTACGGGCCCCGCACGGCCCGCTGCCGGACGCCCGCGTGACGCTCGTCGACGCGGCCGGGAACGTGGTCGGCACGGCCAGGACCGGCGGCGACGGGGCGTACGCCTTCACCGATCTGGACGGCGGCGAGTACACCGTCATCGCGGCGGGCTACCCGCCGGTGGCGACCGCCCTGACCGTCGGCGGCCGTGGAGTGGACGGCCACGACATCGAACTCGCCCACCCCGGCGAGTAGTCCGAGCCCCGGCCCGTGGGATGCGCGCACTCTGAGCGGAGGTGCGCCCCCACGGGCCGGTCCCTTTTCACTGGTTCATCGCAAGGAGCTACTGCCATGGGACTGACCGCGCAGATCCGCACACGGGACGGATGGGCCGTGTCGCACGCGGTGGTCACGGTGACCGACTCGACCGGCGCGCAGGTGCTGCGGGCCGAGGCGGACACCGACGGGGCCGTGCGCGACACGACGAGCCTCGCCCCGGGCGCGTACACGGTGATCGTGACCGCGCTCGGCTACGCGCCCGCCGCCTCCGGGGCCATCGTCACGGCGGCGGGGCGTGCCGAGGTCGGCCGGGTGACGCTGGCCCGCCGGGGCGGCACCGAACTGCCCCCGCCCGGTCCCTGGACCGTCGACCCCGCGCACTCCTCCGTGGGCGCGGTCGCCCAGCACCTGGGGATCTCCAGCGTGCACGGCCGCTTCACGGAGTTCACGGGCCGCATCGAGATAGCCCCGGGTGACGTGACCGCCTCGCGGGTCGAGGCGACGATCACGGCGGCCTCCATCGACACCGGCAACGGCATGCGCGACGGGCACCTGAGGTCGGCGGACTTCCTGGACGCCGAGAAGTACCCCGTGATCACGTACCGCTCGACGGGTCTGACACCGGCCGGCTCCGACCGCTGGACCGTGCACGGCGAGCTCACCCTGCACGGTGTCGTACGTCCCGTCGACCTCGACCTCGCCTACCTCGGCACCGGCGGCGATCCCTGGGGCGGCACCCGCGCCGCGTTCCGGGCGACCGCCGAACTCCACCGCGAGGACTTCGCCCTGCACTACAACCAGATCGTCCAGGCGGGCATCTCCGCCATCGGCACGACCCTGAGGGTGGAGCTCGACATCCAGGCCGTCCAGGGCGAGTCGCTGCCGGCCCTCTGAGCCCGGCTCACTCGCCCTCGCCCGTGTCGACGATCCGTCGGGCCAGGTCACGGAGCTTGACGTTCTCCCGCTGGGAGGTGCGCACGAGGCTGTCGAACGCCTCGGACGCGTCGATGTCGAGCCGCTCCATGAGGATGCCCGTGGCCTGCCCGATCAGATCCCGGGTGCGCATCGCCTCGGTGAGCTGTTCGCGCAGGGTCGCCGAGTCGAGCGCGATGCCGACGTGCGCGGTGAACAGCCGACCTATCCGGGTCGCCGACTCGTCGAAGGCGCGGGGAGCGCGCGCGTACGCGGTCAGGACGGTCAGCCGGCGCCGGTCGGCACGCAGCCGCATCGACAGCACCGACCGCAGGCCGAGGTCCGAGAGCGCGCGGTCCCCGTCCCCGTCCGCGGCGGCGCTGTCCTCGATGCGGGCCACCGGAGCCGTCCACAGCCGGCTCCAGTACGGGGGATGCTCCTGGCCCGCGTTCAGCGCGTCGGCGGAGCGGACGACCTCGTCCGTCCAGGCCAGCGTCTGCCGGTCGGCCTTGGGGGGCTCGATGACGGAGATGCCGGCGTACTCGACGCCGGGCAGGATGCGCACGGCCAGCCGGACCGCGGTGCGCAGGGTGGCGTGGGGACTCGATGTCTCGTGCAGCTGCTGAGCGGCGGCCGTGAGACCCTCGGCAAGCTCAAAACCCGTATCGGAACGGGACAATTCAGAAAAATCAGACGCGGCCACCACGAACCTCTTCGGCATGCACGGCCATACGGCCATGCGCAGGAGAGCTCCGCAGCACATTCCCGACTGCGAGCACAGGACGAAGAGCACTTTAGCCGCTTTGCCGAGGTCGGGTGCCGCCCACCGGCCCGGCCCGCGGGCGTTCGCGGGGCACGCGCCCTACGCTGATCGCATGGCACCCAATATCGCGACGAACACCTCTGTCTCCCTCGACGAGTTGCTGGACTTCGTGCGCCCCCGCCACCGGGCGATCCTGCTCACCCGGCGTGCCGACGGCGGTCCGCAGGGCTCTCCGCTGACCTGTGGTGTCGACGACGCGGGACGCATCGTCGTCTCGACGTATCCCGAGCGTGCCAAGACGCGGAACGCCAAGCGGGACGAGCGGGTCAGTCTGATCGTCCTGAGTGACGAGTGGAACGGGCCCTGGGTCCAGGTCGAGGGCACCGCCGAGGTGATCGACTCCCCCGAGTCCGTCGAGCCCCTTGTCGAGTACTACCGGAACATCGCCGGGGAGCATCCCGACTGGGCCGAATATCGCGCGGCGATGCTGAAGCAGGCCAAGTCGATCATCCGGGTCACGCCCACCCGCTGGGGCCCGGTGGCCACCGGCGGCTTCCCACCCCACCTGGCCCCCCAGCCCTGACCCGCCGAACCCCCCAGCCTTCCTTCGCCCCCTCCGCCCCTACCCGTCCCGTACCCGGGGCTCCGCCCCAGACCCCGCTCCTCAAACGCCGGAGGGGCTGAACTTTTGCCGGCCGGGGCTGAAATCTTGCACGGCACCCGAAAGGTTGGCCCCTGGGGCTCCGCCCCGGACCCCGCTCCTCAAACGCCGGAGGGGCTGGATCCTGCACCCGCAGCCGGGATCCGGCGGGAGGGGACGTGCCGGTACATCGATGGCCGTCGCCACTAACGGTCACTTCTC
>NZ_JBIASW010000023.1:0-95673 GCF_042891215.1 Streptomyces sp. NPDC001914 | reverse complement strand
CGATGGTACTGCAGGGGGGACCCTGTGGGAGAGTAGGACGCCGCCGAACAAATTGTGAAGAAAACCCCCGGACCGGGGATACCGGTCCGGGGGTTCTCTGCGTTCAGGAACAATTCTTTCCAGTTCTCATGGGAAGGGGGGGGGCGGTCTCCATCAGGAGACCGCCCCCTTTTTTGTTTTGGTGCGGCTACTTCAGGCGGGACGACGCGACGATCGAGACGACGTGTGCCGGCACGAGCAGCCACACGATCGCCGTCACGGCGACGGTCGCGATCCGCGTGGCCGTCAGGTCGCCGAGCGCCAGGTCGACGACCGCGGTGACGAGCAGCAGGATGGTGCACTCGATGCCGTTGACCAAGCGGTGCAGGCCCACGGCCGAGGCCAGCCGGCGGACCTGCGCGAGGCCGCTGGAGCGCGGTACGACGGACGCGTCGGTCGCCTTCTCCATGCCGCTGTCGGAGCGGGCCACGTGCACCAGGTCGGAGGACGACTTCAGGAGCAGGACGCCGATCGCCGCGGCCAGGCCGGCCACCAGGTAGAGATCGAGGCCCAGTTGGGCGGCGCGGATGCCCATGCCCACCATCACGGCGGCATCGGCGAGGTAGGCGCCGAGGCGGTCCAGGTAGACACCGAGCGGGCTGAACTGGCGGCGCCAGCGGGCGACTTCGCCGTCCACGCAGTCGAGCAGCAGGTAGAGCTGCATGAAGACGACGGAGAGGACGGCGCCGCCGAGGCCCGGCAGGATCAGGGCGACTCCCGAGAGCATCCCCGCGAAGACCATGATCACGGTGATCTGGTTCGGTGAGATACGGGTGTCGACGAGATGGCGGGTCACGCGCAGGGAGAGGGACCTCATGTAGAGGCGTCCGGCCCAGTGCTCCGCCCGGCTGTCCAACTTGCCCGTGGGATGAATGACGTTGCGGAGTTCCTCAAGTTGGACTTTGGCCATGCGGTGTTCTCCCTGGAGGGCTTGCGCGTGATCGGATCGGTCGGCTGACAATGCCGTACAGGGAAGAGCATGACGGTGGCCCGGCCGGCGGTGATCAGCAGGGTGGATATCAGATGAGTCCGGCCGTACGCGCGTACTACGGTGACTGCCATGAACTCCAGTTCCTACGTGATCCGTTCCATACGTTCCGATGAGTGGCCGCAGGTGAAGGAGCTGAGACTCGACGCCCTGCGGGACCCCATCGCGCACCTCGCCTTCCTGGAGACGTACGAGGAGTCCGTGACCAAGCCGGACGGCTTCTGGCAGGACCGGGCGTCCGGGGCCGCCGTCGACGCCACCTTGCGGCAGCAGATCGTGGCCGTGGGCGAGGACGGGGTGTGGGCCGGGTCCGTGACCGTGCTGGTCGAGGAGGCCGGGGAGCAGGACGCGTTCGGGCAGGTGCCCGAGCGGAGTCAGGGACATCTGGTGGGGGTGTACGTACGGCCCGAGCACCGGGGCGGCGAGGCCGGGGTGACCCGGGGGCTCTTCGACGCCGCTCTCGCGTGGTCCTGGAAGGCCGGGCTGGATCGCGTACGGCTGTTCGTGCACGAGAAGAACGGCCGTGCCGAGGCGTTCTACCGGAAGGCGGGTTTCCTGCCCACCGGGCGGACGACCCCGATGCCGGGGGACACCGGAGAGCTGGAGCTCGAGTTCGCCATCGAACGGGGATAGGGCGGTCCTTCGGCCCCGTCCCGTTCAGAGCGGAAGCTCGTACTGCGGCCAGCGTGAGCGGAGTTGTTCGCGGGAGCGGAGGAGCGCCAGGGTCGGCAGGCCGCGGGCCGGGCCCGTGGTCAGCAGGTCGGGGAGCTGGGGGAGCGGGGCCACGGCCGCGATGTCGTCCAGGACGAGCGTGAGTGGTGGGTCGAGCCGACCGGAGGATGACCGTTCGGCCATGCGCCGGCCACGCTCGACCACGCTTGAGGCGAGGGCCGTCAGGAGGGGCATGGCACCGGGGCCGGCCTTGGGGTCCTCGAGGGGTTCACCGATCATATAAAGCGTGCCCCCTTCATTGACGAAGGAATCCAAGGCGAGGCTGTCACTTCGGTTCGGAGTGCAGGATTCTCGGATGTTGACCGTGCCGAGGGCCGACAGGGCACGTGCCGTCAGCTCCTGGGCGATGTCCCGGCGTTCGGGGTGTGAGACGAGCGCGGCCTCGAGCTCGCCGGCGGTGCCGGACGCGGCTCTGGGATTGGTCCGCAGTGCTCGTACGGCGTCCTGCACCTGTGAGCCCTGGGCCCAGCGGTGGACGTGGCGGAAGGCCTTGCCCTCCACCGCCGCGGCGTGTAGATAGCTGCGCATGAGCGTCTCGGCGACGTCGGCCATCGCCTGGTCCGCCTTGGCGGAGGGGCGCACCGGGGCGAGGAGGGCGGCCGCTCTGGCCGCCGCCGTGTCCTTGTCCTCGCAGCCCGCCGAGGGGGACCAGTGCAGCCGGGCCGGGGTGTCGCAGAGGTGGGCGGGGTCGTAGAGGAGGACGGGGCCCAGTTTGGCGCGGGCGTCCTTGGTCTCCGACCAGATGCGGGGGTCGGAGGTGATGACGAGGGCCGGGCCCTCGGCGTCGCGCACGGCCTGGGCGGCGGCGGGGCGGCGGGTTTCCGCGGGGGCGAGGACGACCGCGCGCGTGGACGTCCACGCCGGTTTCTGCTGGGGTGCCGCGGCGGGAGACCGGCCCGCTCCGGCTTCGGTGGAGGCCGGGCCCGTGGCGGCTTCGGCGGCGACGGTGTCCAGACCGCCCAGGTGCTCGTGTGCCGGCGCGCCCGCGGGTCCGGGCACCTGCGAGGCCGTCTCGGCGGTCGCGGCTTCCCTGGGGGCGGTCTCCAGGGGCGGTGCGGGCAGCGGTCGCTGTTCCGTCCTGGCCGGGGGAACCACCGGATCGGGGACGGCCCCGGACCTCCTGGACGCCTTGGACGCCCGCCCGGACGCCCTGGCCTCCAGGCTCTCGGCTCGTCTTCGGGCCCGTCCGGCCCGCCATCGTGCCACCGTGCCCATCACGAACACGGCGAGGACCAGCAGGACCATCAGCTGGCCGATGAACAGGCCCCAGAAGAGGCCGTAGCCCGACAGCTGGGCGGGCGGGGTGTCGGGCCAGGCGCCGGCGATGTCGTGCGGCCGGCCGATCAGGTGGCGCATGGCCAGGGGCGTACGGGTGAAGGTGATCGCGTCCGGCCAGGCGCCGCGGGAGAACCAGCCCGCGAGGCCCGTCGCCGACCACACCATCAGGGTCATGCCGAGGAGGAAGCCCAGCACCCCGATCAGCAGGCCGTCCGGGATGCCGGCGGCCCCCTCGTGCCGGGGGCCGTGGCGGTCGTCGCGCTGGTCGGGGTACGGGCTCATCTCAGGCCACCGTGGACTCGGTGGAGCCGTCGAGATCGCTGAGATGCTGTTCCATGAAGGCGGCCGCCCGTTCCTCGGCCTCCAGTTCGGCGGCGTGCAGGGCGTCGTCGGAGCGCAGGTCGGTGGAGGACTCCGTCATCGCGCGGTCGGTGAAGACCAGCGGGCGTTCCGTCTCGGTGATCAGGTGCTTGACCACCTGGACGTTGCCGTTGACGTCCCAGACCGCGATGCCCGGGGTCAGGGTCGGGATGATCTCGACCGCCCAGCGGGGCAGGCCGAGGACCCGGCCCGTCGATCGGGCCTCGTCCGCCTTCTGCGCGTAGATGGTCCGTGTCGAGGCCATCTTCAGGATGGCGGCGGCCTCCTTGGCCGCCGCTCCGTCGACGACGTCCGACAGGTGGTGGACCACCGCCACGAAGGACAGGCCGAGGCGGCGCCCGAACTTCAGCAGCCGCTGGAAGAGCTGGGCCACGAAGGGGCTGTTGATGATGTGCCACGCCTCCTCCACCAGGAAGATGCGCTTCTTGCGGTCGGGCCGGATCCAGGTGTGTTCCAGCCACACACCGACGATCGCCATCAGGATCGGCATGGCGATGGAGTTCCGGTCGATGTGCGACAGGTCGAAGACGATGAGCGGGGCGTCCAGGTCGATGCCGACCGTGGTCGGGCCGTCGAACATGCCTCTGAGGTCGCCGTCGACCAGCCGGTCCAGGACGAGGGCGACGTCCAGGCCCCAGGCCCGTACGTCGTCTATGGCGACGTTCATCGCCTCGGCCGACTCCGGTTCGGGGTGGCGCAGCTGCTCGACGATGTCGGTGAGCACCGGCTGGCGTTCGACGATCGTCTCGTTGACGTAGGCGTGCGCGACCTTCAGGGCGAAGCCGGACCGCTCGTCCAGGCCGTGCCCCATCGCGACCTCGATGATGGTGCGCAGCAGGGCGAGCTGGCCCGTCGTCGTGATCGAGGGGTCGAGCGGGTTGAGCCGGATGCCCATGTCCAGGGCGGCCGTGGGGTCGAGCCGGATGGGGGTTATCCCCAGCTCCTGCGCGATGAGGTTCCATTCGCCGACGCCGTCCTCGCCCTGGGCGTCGAGGACGACGACCTGGCGGTCGCGGAAGCGCAGCTGCCGCAGGACGTACGTCTTCTCCAGGGCCGACTTGCCGTTGCCGGACTCGCCGAGGACCAGCCAGTGCGGGGCCGGGAGCTGCTGCCCGTAGAGCTGGAAGGGGTCGTAGATGTAGCCCTTGCCGGAATACACCTCGCGGCCGATGATGACGCCCGAGTCGCCGAGACCCGGTGCGGCGGTGGGAAGGTAGACCGCCTGTGCCTGGCCCGTGGACGTGCGCACGGGGAGGCGGGTCGTCTCGACCTTGCCGAAGAGGAAGGACGTGAAGGCGTCCGTCGCGGCGGACAGCGGATCCCGCATCAGTGCATCAGCCCCTACCTGCGGATTCCGGTGGCGAACGGCAGTGTGTTGACGAAGGCACGGTGGTGCTCGCGGTCGCACCACTCCAGTTTCAGATACGACTTGCCTGCCGAGGCGCGGATGGTGCGCTTGTCGCGCGCGAGGGCCTCGGGGGAGCGGGAGGAGACGGTGATGTAGCCGACGAGGTTGACGCCGGCGGCGCCGCTCGCCAGGTCCTCGCCGCGCTGGTCGAGGCGGTTGTGCGAGGCGATGTCGCGCGGGTCGACGGTGCGGTTCATCTTGGCGGCGCGGCTGGCCTCGGCCTCGTCGTTCGTCTTCTCGGTCAGCATGCGTTCGATGGCGATCTCGGTGGGTTCGAGGTCCATCGTCACGGAGACCGTGCGGATGACGTCGGGGGTGTGGACGAGGAGCGGGGCGAGGAAGTTGACGCCGACGGGGGTCATCGGCCATTCCTTCACCCAGGCCGTGGCGTGGCACCAGGGCGCGCGGGTGGAGGACTCGCGGGTCTTCGCCTGGAGGTAGGTCGGCTCCATGGCGTCCAGCTCGGCGGGCCAGGCGTTGCGCTTGGTCATGGCCTGGATGTGGTCGATCGGGTGGTCGGGGTCGTACATCGAGTGGACGAGCGAGGCGAGCCGGCCCTGGCCGAGGGGCTGCCGTACGCGGATGTCGGCTTCCTGGAGCCGGGAGCAGATGTCGGTCAGTTCGCGTGCCATGACGACGGCGAGTCCGGCGTCCCGGTCGACCTTGCGTCCGCCCTGCGGGCGTGCCGCCCGTGCCATGGCCTGGCCCTCGGCGGCGAGTTCACGGGAGTAGTGCATGCAGGCGACGAGGTAGGCGCGGTGCTGCTCGCTGCTCGTGGACACCATGGACTGGAGTTGGTCGTACGACTGCTGGAGCCAGCCGGGGGCGCGCTCGTCGCCGCGCTGGGAGACGTCCTTGGCGTGGGCGTCGGGGTCGGCGGGGAGGGTGCGGGCGAGCATCTGGAGGCGGGTGACGAAGCCGTCGCCGTTGGCCACGTGCTTGAGCAGGGTGCCGAAGCGGTCGACGAGGGCTTCCTGGTCCTCGCTGTCGCGCAGGCCGACACCGGGGCCCTCGATCTCGATGGCGGCGGTGACGGTCCGGCGGTCGGCGTGCAGCAGGACGGCGATCTCGTCGGGTCCGAACGGGGCGGCGAGCCAGGCGATGCGTCCGATGCCGGGCGGCGGTCCGATCTCGACCTCTCTGCCGTCGAGGTGGGTTCCGGCCTCCATGACCTGGTTGCGGTACGTGGTTCCCTGGCGCAGGGTCCGCTTGTAGCTGCGGTTGATCTCGAACCACTTGTAGAACGTGCGCCGCTTGTACGGGACGTACACCGCGGCGAGCGCGAGCAGCGGGAAGCCCATGAGCAGCACGATCCGCAGGGACAGCACCGGGACGAGCAGGCCGCACATCATGCCGAGGAACGCGCCGCCGATGATGAGCGCGATCTCGCCGGACTCGCGGTTCCGGCCGACGATCGCGTTCGGCCGGGCGCGGCCGATCAGATATGTACGGCGGGGCGTGACCGGATGGGACAGGTGGGACTCGGTCGTCAACGCCCTTCACCTCCCGTGCGGTTGCTGTTGCGGGTGTTGCTTGCGTGCGGGGTGTTCACCGCGCTGTTGCGCGGCGGGGGTGCGGCGGAGGGGACAGATCCGCCGCCTCCGTTCGGCGTGCGGCCACTGTGCGCGGCCACACCGCCGGACGCGGGGTTGGCGGGGCGGGGCTGGCTGTTGCCTCCACCGCCGCCGTTGTTGTCGGCGCGGGAGCTGTGGGTCTTGATGCCCTGCGCGACCAGGGTGGCCGGCGAGCTGATCACCGCGGCCGCCTTGCCCTCGGCGCCCTGCATGATGCGGTTGTTGCGGGAGCCGGCGATCTCGTCGCCGAAGCCGGGGACGAAGCGGTAGATCATCGCGCTGGCGAAGATGGCGAGCAGGATGATGGCGAGTCCGGAGACGACGGCGGAGAAGGCGTCGGGGCCTTCGTCGGAGCTGAGGGCGCCGGCGAGGCCGAGCACGATGACGATGACCGGTTTCACCAGGATGACCGCGATCATGATGCCCGCCCAGCGGCGGACGTGGCCCCACAGGTTCTTGTCGACCAGGCCCGCGTAGACGACGGTGCCGAGGAGGGCGCCGACGTAGAGCAGCGCGGCCCGGATGACCAGCTCCAGCCAGAGGATCCCGGCGGCCAGGATCGAGACCATCGAGACGACGATGAGCATGATGGGGCCGCCGCCGATGTTGCCGCCCTTGTCGAGCGCGCCGGAGAAGGTCCCGAAGAACGCGTCCGTCTGGTTGCCGGTGGTCTTGGCGAGCACTTCCGTGACGCCGTCCGTCGCGGACACGACCGTGTAGAGGATCAGCGGGGTGAACGCGGAGGCCAGCACGGTCAGCCAGAGGAAGCCGATCGCCTCGGACAGGGCGGTGCCGAGGGGGACACCTCGCACGGCCCGCTTCGCCACGGCCAGCAGCCACAGGAGCAGGGTGAGGATCGTGGAGGCCGCGAAGACGACGGCGTACTGCTGGAGGAACTTGGGGTTCGTGAAGTCGACGTTCGCGGTGTCGTTCACGGCGGCGGAGAGTTTCTCGATGGTCCAGGAGGCGGCGTCGGCACAGCCGTTCGCGAGGGAGGAGAGGGGGTCCAGGGTGGAGGTGCCGGGGTCGGTGGTGAGGCCGGTTTTGCCGGAGCCCTTGGTGCCGGATTCGCAGTAGTTCCGCGCGGGGCCATGGATGAGGCCGCAGTGGTTGTCGCTGGACGAGGGCGAAGGCGACGGCGTGGGGGCGGCGACCGCTCTCGTGGCCAGCAGCACCGCCGAGGCCTGTACGGCCCCGATGACCGCGGTCAGCTTGAGTACGCGGTGGTTAGCGGGCATACGTGAACCCTCCGTACTCCTCGACGGCCTTCGCGATGTCGTCGGCGCTGGAGGCGCGGTCGTCGCCCGGGACGGGCGCGGGGCCGTCCTTCTGGGAATGCGAGACGATCTTCCAGTCGCCACCGGTCCACTCCAGCTTCATGGTGATGGTGAACCAGCTGCTGGTGACCGGGTTGGTCGAGTTCTCACCGGCGAGACCGAGCAGGCCCCCGCACCAGACGTCGACGGTCGCCGCGTTGTCCGAGGACTGGGTGGTCTTGGTCCCGATGGGACTCGTGCGCGAGACGAATGTGTAGCCCTGCGGTGCCGAGCCGTCCTCGTTCAGGCCCACGTTCTTGTTGAACTGCGCCGTGTACGCCTCGTCCAGCGTCGCCTCGAACTCGGACACCTTGGCGGGTGCGATCACGGTCGCGAGGATCTGGTCCCGCCTGGGCTTCTCGAACATGTCGGCCGACCCGAGCGCCACCGCGTAGTTCGCCGCCGCGCTCTGGGCCCCCTCCGGGGTGTGCGGGAAGCCGGACGGGATGCCCGCGGACTTCGTCGTCACCGGGGGGTTGCCGGAGGCCGCCGTCGGGGACGACGCGGCCTTGTCGCCGCTGCCGTCGCCGGACGAGGCCGCGTCGTCCCCGCGGTTCGCGAAGGCGATCGCGGCGATGAGCAGGACGACCACACCGACGACCGTGACCAGGCTCCGCGAGGAGGATCCCCGGCCGCGCCGCGCGCCGCCGTAGACGTCGCCCGGGCGGTCGGGGAGGCGGGTACGGGTCTGGCCGGAGCCGCCGTACCCTCTGTCCTCGCCGCGCGGGCCGTCGCCGTACCCGGGTTCGTCACCGAGACTCATGCCGCGTACGCCCCCTCAATCTCTCGCTGAACCACGTAGTACGACGGTAGCCGTGCTGGTTCCCGCGCGGGCGCGGTGTGGTGACTGGACATCAGGGAGTTGCAACCTCAGCCGGTGGGCACGACGGACGGATGGATCGGAGGAGCGAGAATCCGGGCGCGCCCGGCCGCGTACTGACGGCACGCCGATGCGGCGCGGCCGTGCCGGGCTACACGGCCATGCCGTACACGATGGTGAAGAGCGTGCCGAGGGATCCGATGATGAAGACCCCGGTGAGCCCGGCGATGATGAGGCCCTTGCCCTGTTCGGCGCTGAAGGTGTCCCGGAGCGCGGTCGCGCCGATGCGCTGTTTGGCCGCACCCCAGATCGCGATGCCGAGGCAGAGCAGGATGGCCACCGCCATCACCACCTCGACCATCACCTTGGCTTCGTTGCCCAGGCTGCCGAAGGGGCCCCAGTCCGGGGCGATTCCACCGATGATTGTGTTGATGTCGCCCTTGTCGGCTGCGAAAAGCATGTAAGTCACCGCCCCTAGTGGGTAGTTCTGCACCCTCTGCCACTGCGCGCAGAGGTCGGGCCCATTCTCGCCGACAATGACGCCTTCGTATGTCGACTTGACGTCATTGGTTGGCGGGATTCGTGCGAATTCCTTGTCACCGGCGTACGCGGGACCCTCTCGGGAGGCGTACGGCGGTGTACGAGAGTCGTATCGTCACTCTGTGTATCACGGGTGGTCACGCCGGGCAATGAAGCGGATGCGAAACCTGGCGCGTGGTTCCGTCGTTGTCCTCTTCTACGACTCGCGCGCGGGGTGGAAATCGAACAGACGCGGTTCCGGGGGAGGGTTTCTGACGGTGCGTCGCGCCGGTGTTCCCCGGGTCGGCGGGGCGCGCGCGGTGGACGGCCGGAACGTGCCGTCGCGGCCGGTACCGCCGAACGTGTGCCGGTGCGTGCCGGGCGCGCCTACGGTGCCGGGGCGGGGTCGCACGCTCCGCGCCCGTCCCCCGGCCCCTCCACGAAGTGGTCGAACTCGCCCGCCCGGACTCCCAGGACGAACGCGTCCCACTTCCTGCGGGTGGTCGTCACGACGTTGTCCGGGGTGCCGGTCTCGCGGATGTGGACCAAGTCGTCCTCACCGAAGGCGACTTCGATCCAGGGGCCCGGCCCCGTGGCGTCCTCGGGAGCGGCGCGGGTCCAGTCGAGGCCGGCGGAGGCGTCAGTCACGGTCGCGCTCCTCGGACTTCCGCCGGGTGGGCGTGGGCATCGCGGACTCCAACTCCCCTGTGTGACCGCAGGCGTTCGCGGCCACCGTATCCCTGCCCCGGAACCCGCACTCGCCAACTCCTGCGCGATCAATGTTCTTTCTCTGGATCGGCGCCCTCCCGGGATCGCCGGTGTCGTTTCCGCACGCCGTCCGTCCGTAAGCCGCGTCGCCGCAGGCTTGGCCACGGCAGGCGCATCGTGTGCGGTTGCCGTGCCCGTGGGTGCGAGAGCGCGGCTGAGGGTGGGTCCCCGGTCGGGCTGTCATGGGCGGGTGCCGGGTGCCGGGTGCCTGGTGCCGAGGGGGTCGGATGGGGGCGTCGTGGCTGGTGAGGGGTGGTGGCCGGGCGGGGGTGGCGTTCACAGGTGATACTCGGACTGGTCCGAGGTTTTTCTCACCCGCTTGCGGCAAGGTGAGGGGCGATGAAGAGCATCCGCATCACCCGTCTCGCCGAGACCCGGCGGCCGGTACTGCTCGCTGCGGCCCTGGTGCTGCTGGCGGTGACGTCCTCGTCCGTCGCCGCGGCCGACGACGGTCCCGGGCCGTTCGGCGTGACCGTCCGGGCCGCCGAGAACAGCCGGAGCGCCCGGGTGGGCGCCCTGTTCCACGGGAGCGCCGCGAGCGCGGGCGGCGGGGGCCATTTCTGTTCGGCCTCCGTCGTGCACAGCGAGGGGCGGGACCTCCTCGTCACCGCCGCCCACTGCCTGGACGGCCAGGCGGAGCTGTCCTTCGCGCCCGGCTACCGCGACGGCAGGGCGCCCCACGGGTTCTGGGACGTCGAGGGCGTGTTCCTCCCCGAGGGGTGGAGGAAGGACCAGGACGAGGACAGCGACGTCGCCTTCGCCGTCCTCGCCACCCGCGACGGCGAGGAGGTCGAGGACGTCGTCGGCGGCAACGCCTTCGCCGCGCACCGCGCCACCGGGGCGACCGCCGTCACCGTCACCGGATACCCCGGCTCCCTCGACACCCCCATCACCTGCACCGACAAGCCCACCGCGCACAGCCGGACGCAGCAGCGCGTCGCCTGTCCCGCCTTCGCCGGCGGCACCAGTGGCAGCCCCTGGGTGAACGGGGACGGGGCCGTCGTCGGCGTCATCGGCGGTCACGAACAGGGCGGGGACACCGACGACGTCTCGTACAGCCCCGTGTTCGGCACCGAGGCCGAGGATCTGTACCGCGTGGCCGCCCTGGCCGGTTAACGCCCCCGCGACGGGACATACCGGCCCGTCCGCGCGCGCGACGGCCCTCTCTGGCGGAGGCCCGCCTCTACACTGACGTCGGCGGACTCCTGTGCGGCGAGGGGCGGTTGACGGTGCGTAAGGCCTGGATCGTGGCGACCGCGGCCGTGGGCGCGGGGATGGGCTTCGTGATGGTGCTCGTCGTCGGGGTCTACCTGGTCGCCGGGAACCTCGCGGGCGGCATCGGCGGCGGATCGGTCGGGCTCGCCAAGGGCGCCGTGCCGGCCGCGTACCAGTCCCTCGTACAGAAGTGGGGCAATCTCTGCGACGCGATCAATCCCGCACTGCTCGCCGCACAGCTCTATCAGGAGAGCGGATTCAATCCGAACGCGAAGAGCCCGGCACAGGCGCAGGGGATAGCGCAATTCATTCCGGGGACGTGGGCCACGCACGGCGTCGACGGCGACGGGGACGGCGTCCGTGACGTGTGGAACCCGAATGACGCGATTCCTTCGGCCGCCTCGTACGACTGCGAGCTCGCCTCCTATGTGAAGAACGCTCCGGGAAACGTCACCGAGAACATGCTCGCCGCCTACAACGCGGGCGCCTACGCGGTCATCAAGTACGGGGGCGTGCCGCCGTACGCGGAGACCCGGAACTACGTGAAGACGATCACCACGCTGGCCAAGAGCTTCGCCGCGCCCGTCACCCGGGTGGACCCCTCGAAGCAGGCCGCCGGGGCCATCACGTACGCGCAGAAGAAGCTCGGCACCCTCTACCTGTGGGGCGGCAACGGCACGGCTGACCAGGGCGGACGGTTCGACTGCTCGGGTCTGACCAAGGCCTCCTACGACAGTGTCGGGGTGACCCTGCCGCGGGTGGCCAACGACCAGTACAACGCGGGGCCGCACCCCAGGCGCGACGAACTGCTCCCCGGGGACCTGGTCTTCTTCTCGGACGACCTCACCAACTCCCGGGCCATCCGGCACGTGGGCATCTATGTGGGCGGCGGATACATGATCGACGCGCCCAGGCCGGGTGCCGTCATCCGGTTCGACCCCATCGACACGCCCGACTATTTCGGGGCCACACGGGTGACCGAGGATGGCGCGAAAGCGTTGCCCACTTCGGTATGAATCCACCCTCTGATCTGCGGCGATATCTCTCTTCGATAACGTGTGCGTGATCATTCCGTGGAGGGTGGAACGTAATGGAGGGGACCGTGCGTTCCTGTTGACGTAGAGAACGGATCTACAACCACGGGGGTGGACGGAGCGGCGCGCGAAAGGGCGCGGTCGCGGCAATGACGACGAAGGGGCCGCAGCGCCATGGCGCAACTCGCCGAATCCGGTTCGAACCCCGACGTCGACCTGCTCTACGACATCAATGGCCTGGCCAAGCACACACCGCACTGGTTCGACCGGATCATGGAGTTCGTCGGCGAGTGGGGTCTTCTGCTCGCGATGGTCCTTCTGATCGTGTGGTGCTGGGCGACCGTGCGGCGGCGGGGCGGATCCGACGCCGCGGCGACCGTGGCCGCACTCGTCTGGGCCCCGCTCGCGGCCGGTGTCGCCCTCCTCGTGAACGTCCCGATAAGGGGTTTCGTGGAGCGTCCGCGCCCCTTCGTCGACCACCAGGGTCTCGACGTCCTCGTGGGCGGCAAGACCGACTTCTCCTTCGTCAGCGACCACGCGACGATCACCATGGCCATGGGTGTCGGACTCTTCGTCGCCCACCGGAAATTCGGGCTCGCCGGGCTCGCGCTGGCGCTGCTCGAAGGGTTCTGCCGGGTCTTCATGGGCGTGCACTACCCGACCGACGTCATCGGCGGATTCGCGCTCGGCACCGCCGTCGCCCTGCTGCTGTCGCCGCTCGCCATGGCCCTGCTCACCCCGGTCATGAAGGCCGTGGAGACGGCGCCGCGCGCGGGCCGGCTGATCCGGGCGCGCGGCACCGCGCCCGCCGGGCGGGAGGCCCTGATCCCGGGGGCGCGGTCCGAGCACGCGGAGGAACGCGACCTCGCCGCTTAGCCCCCGGGCCGGCCGCGGCGTTCTTACGGAGTCCCGGGGCACCCGCAGTGGATCCCGGCCCGGCTTCAGAGTGCCCTTGGGGACGTTTCAGAGTGCCTGGGGGAACGAGAAGAAGCGGTTCGGGTCGTACTGGTGCTTCAGGGCCGCGAGCCGCGTGGCCGCGTCGCCGTAGTACGCCTTGCGCCAGTTGGTCAGCGTCGCGTCGGTGTAGTTCTGGTAGGCCGCACCCGAGGCGTACCGGGTCATCGCGTTGTGGGCTCCTGTCAGCCAGGACTGGGCCGTGCCGCCGGAGGTGCCCGCCCGCCAGGAGACGATGTACTGGGCGAGCATGCGCGAGCGGCGGTGCACGAACGCGGTGGACGTCGGCGCGACACGGTTGACGGCGCCGCCCAGCGCGGTGAGCGCGATGCTGCCGGCGCCGCCGCGTACCGCGGAGATCTGGCTCAGGAGCGTCTGGATTCCGGCCGTCGTCATCGAGCGGTCGAAGAAGTCGGAACGGGCCGCGTACGTCTCACGGCCGAGGGCGCCCTGCGGGCTGCGGCCCGGCGTCGAACCCGGCAGGTGGCACTGGGCGTCGGCGGAGAACGACGAGCAGCCCGCGTACACCTCCATCGCGTCCTCGTACGAGCGCCGCTTGAGGGAGACGCTGCGCGCGGGGGAGCCGATCCGGTCCGCCAGCCGGTCCACCGCGTTCTGGAGTTCGCCGTAGGTGCCGAGGGAGAAGGCCGCGATGGAGACGGTGGGCGTGCCGCCGGACGCGTTGGCCAGGTGGCAGGACGACCAGATCTCGTCCGGCTGGCTCGGGCCCCACTCCTGCCAGGCCTTCACCACCGCGGCGGCCTTGGCCCACGGCCAGGTCATGTACGCCGTCACGCCCTGCGGTGCGGGGTGGGTCTTGAAGCGGAGCTCGGTGACGACGCCGAAGTTGCCGTTGCCGGCACCGCGCAGCGCCCAGAACAGGTCCTTGTTCTCGGTGGCGTTCGCGGTGAGCTGCTTGCCGTCGGCGGTGATCAGCGTCGCCTGCGTGAGGCTGTCGCAGGTCAGTCCGTACGCCCGCGACACGACGCCGTGGCCGCCGCCGAGGGTCAGGCCGGAGACGCCGACGGTGGGGCAGGAACCGGCCGGGATGGTGACGCCCTTCGCGGCCAGCGCGCGGTAGACGTCGATGAGCTTGGAACCGGCGCCGACGACCGCCTCGTTCGACGAGGCGCGGATCTTGTTCAGCTTGGAGACGTCGATGATGAGGCGGCCGTCGCCGGAGGACCAACCCGCGTAGGAGTGGCCGCCGTTGCGGATCGAGACCTTCACGCCGTGGGCGCGGGCGTAGTCCATGGTCGTGCGGATGTCGTCGGCGTGGGCGACGTAGGCGACGGCGGCGGGCTTCAGGTTGTCGAAGCGCGTGTTGTAGAGCTGGTGGGCGGCGGTCCAGCTGCGGTCGCCGGGGCGGACGAGGGCGCCGTCGAGTTGGTGGGACAGGGCGGTCCAGTTGGCGGCCGCGCCGTTGGCGGCGGTCGCCGTGCGTATGCCGGTGGTGTCCGTCGCCGTGCTCGTGGCGCTCGCGCTCCCGGCCGCCTTGCCGTCGGCGTTCGCGCCGCCCTTGTCGCTGCCGGTGCAGGCGGATGTCGCCGCCGTCGTGAGGACGGCGGTGGCTCCGCCGATGAACGAACGCCGTTGCATGTGTGCCTCCCGTGGGTTCCGTGGAACGAGACGGGCCCCCGGGCTCTGGGGTTCCGCGCGGCTGTGTCGCAGAACGGCTACAGCACGGGGCATCTCAGCACACCGGGGTGCGGGTTCGGTCCGGTGGGTGGGGCGGGGCCGTCACCGGTGGGCGTCGCGGGTTCCGCCGGTGGGCGTCGCGGGTGCGGTCCGGTGGGTGGGTCGGGGCCGTGCCGGTGCATCAGGCCGTCGCTGTCGGGCGGAGAAGTGACCGTTGGTGGCGACGGCCATCGATGTACCGGCACGTCCCCTCACGCCGCATTCCGACTGCGACTGCGTCGTGGTGGCCTGTCCGGGGCATGCCGCTGGATCCCGGCTGCGGGTGCGCGTGCGTGAGTTTCAGCCCCGGCCGGCGAAAGTTTCAGCCCCTGCGGCGTTTGAGCAGCGGGGTCTGGGGCGGAGCCCCAGGTTCGGGACGGGTAGGGGCGGAGGGGGCGAAAGGAGGCTGGCGGTGGGGCGGGTCAGGGGGTCGTGGCCAGGGTGTGCGTCGTTGCGTCCGTGCGGGCCTGGCTCCGGGCGCGGCGGGCCGGGCCGCGCCAGCCGCAGGTGCAGCGGGCCAGGCAGAACCGGCCTTGCTCGACCGTGGTCGTCCGGTGGCCCGTGGCCGGATCCGACTCGTCCAGATGCTCCACACGGACAACGTTACCCAAGCCAAGTGAACGGATTCCTGCCGCGTGACGGGCGCCTCCACCTGTCGTTAACCGGACGACGGAATGGCCCGGGACGGACCGGCTGGGGGTCGGTGGACGATGGTGGCGCAGCAGCAGGAACGCGCGGCGGTCCTGATCGCGTTCGTCGCGGCGGGACTCATGGTCTGCGGCACCGGATGCTCGGGCGGCGGGGCGCCCGCGAAGGACGTCCGCAGCGGCCCCGGCACCGTCGACCCGCTGCGTCAGGCGGTGGCCGCCCTGGAGCGCGCCGGCAGCGCGAAGGCCACCACGTCGATGGAGATGGCCACCGGCGGGACCCGGGTCACCATCCGCGGGCAGGGCGTGTACGACTTCAGGAAGCAGACCGGGCGGCTGAAGGTGCTGCTGCCGCAGGATCCGGCGGGAGCGGCCGAGCACCGCCCGATCACCGAACTCCTCGCTCCGGGCGCTCTGTTCATGAAGAACCGGGGGGCCGGCGTGCCCGCCGACAAATGGGTGCGGGTGGCGACGGCCGGCCTCACGGACGGCAATCTGGTCACGGGCGGCGCGACCGACCCGTACGCCGCCGCCGAACTGCTGCGCGGCGCGCGGTCGGTGACCTATGTGGGGAAGACGGAGGTCGCCGGGATCTCCGTACGGCACTATCGCGGCACCGCGGACCTCGGCACGGCCGCGCGGGACGCCTCGGCGGAGCAGCGGCCGGCGCTGAGGGCGGCTGCGAAGGGGTTCGCCACCAGCGCGGTGCCGTTCGACGCCTACCTCGACGACCAGGGGCGGCTGCGCAAGGTCAGGCACCGGTTCAGCTTCGTCAACGGACAGCGGAAGGGCACCGTCGCGGTCGCGTCCACGCTGCTGCTGTACGACTTCGGCAGCCCCGCCGTCGTACGGCTGCCGGATTCCTCCGACATCTACGCCGGGAAGATCGCGGAGTAGTGGCTTCCGGGGGGATGGCAAGAGCATCCGGAGCCGTAGCTTCAGAGGAGGGCTGGAAATGGCCCTTCCGTGCCATGCGCGGTGTGTAGGCCGCTCCCTACTCTAGGAAGTCGGTGACGGCAGGAAGAGGTGATGCGCGTGGCTCCGGTCGGCGGTGCGGCAGTTCAGGACCACGTGGCCCTCGCCGAGATCGACCTGTGCGGCGAGCTGATCATCGCGGCCTCGGCGGCGCACGAGGACCGTCTCAGTCTGGAGAGCATCGACGCGGTGCTGAAAGTGGCCGAAGAGCGCGCTCCCGGGCAGCGGGGCGGGGAGGACTAGTCCTTTCCGCCCCTTCCCCGTGGCCGAGGCGCGTGCGTCGCGGATGTCACATGCGTCGTATCTCTCACGTTTCGCGCACTTCGCGGCCGTCGCGGGCGGCTCAGGTGCGCAGCAGGCGGCCGATCGCCTTCGTCGCTTCCTCGACCTTCGCGTCGATCTCGTCCCCGCCCTTGAGGGCCGCGTCCGCGACGCAGTGCCGCAGGTGCTCCTCCAGGAGCTGGAGGGCGAAGGACTGGAGGGCCTTGGTGGAGGCGGACACCTGGGTGAGTATGTCGATGCAGTAGACGTCCTCGTCGACCATCCGCTGGAGGCCCCGGATCTGGCCCTCGATGCGGCGCAGCCGCTTCAGGTGCTCGTCCTTCTGCTGGTGGTAGCCGTGGATGCCGCGGTCGTGGTCGGTCACGGTCTTCCGCGGGTCGCCGGAGGGCGCCGTCGCGCCGGCCTCGGTGGTCGTCATCGCGTCCTCCTGCTGGATCCGATCGGCGATCCTGTCTGAAACGCCACTTACATATACCCCTGGTGGGTATATCGTACCGAACTTTGCTGGGTATGGAGCCCTTGCCCGGCGCCGGTACCGGACCCCGTGCTGATCACTGTGCCTGATGGGCGACACTGGGTGGCGGCCCATTAGCCGTGGCCGGATGATGCGCCTAGCATCAGCCTGACCGAACCGAAGCACCCCGAGGACCTCAACGTGCGCTTTCGTCTGACCCCCAGGGAGACGAGCTTCTACGACATGTTCTCCGCGTCCGCGGACAACATCGTCACGGGCTCGAAACTCCTGATGGAACTGCTCGGGGCGGACACTTCCGCTCGGGCCGAGATCGCAGAGCGTATGCGGGCCGCGGAACACGCCGGTGACGACGCGACACACGCGATCTTCCACCAGCTGAACTCCTCCTTCATCACGCCCTTCGACCGCGAGGACATCTACAACCTCGCCTCGTCCCTCGACGACATCATGGACTTCATGGAGGAGGCCGTCGATCTCGTCGTCCTCTACAACGTCGAGGAACTCCCCAAGGGCGTCGAGCAGCAGATCGAGGTCCTGGCGCGAGCCGCCGAGCTGACCGCCGAGGCCATGCCCAATCTGCGGACCATGGACAACCTCACCGAGTACTGGATCGAGGTCAACCGTCTGGAGAACCAGGCCGACCAGATCCACCGCAAGCTGCTGGCCCACCTCTTCAACGGCAAGTACGACGCCATCGAGGTGCTGAAGCTCAAGCAGATCGTGGATGTGCTGGAGGAAGCGGCCGACGCGTTCGAGCACGTGGCGAACACGGTGGAGACCATCGCCGTCAAGGAGTCCTGACCCGTTCATGGACACCTTCGCTTTGATCGTGACCATCGCGGTCGCGCTCGGTTTCACTTACACGAACGGGTTCCACGACTCGGCGAACGCCATCGCCACGTCCGTGTCCACGCGCGCCCTGACGCCTCGGGCCGCGCTCGCCATGGCCGCGGTGATGAACCTCGCCGGGGCGTTCCTCGGCAGCGGGGTCGCCAAGACCGTCAGTGAGGGGCTGATCCAGACGCCCGAGGGCTCGAAGGGGATGGGCATCCTCTTCGCGGCGCTCGTCGGCGCGATCACCTGGAACCTGATCACCTGGTACTTCGGTCTGCCGTCCTCGTCCTCGCACGCGCTGTTCGGCGGCATGGTCGGCGCGGCTCTGGCGGGGGGTACGACGGTCTACTGGAGCGGCGTCCTCGACAAGGTCATCATCCCGATGTTCCTGTCGCCGCTGGTCGGTCTGCTCGTCGGTTACCTCGTGATGGCCACGATCATGTGGCTGTTCCGGCGGTCCAACCCGCACAAGACCAAGCGCGGCTTCCGTATCGCGCAGACGGTGTCCGCGGCCGGCATGGCGCTCGGGCACGGTCTTCAGGACGCCCAGAAGACGATGGGCATCGTGGTGATGGCGCTGGTCATCGCCGACGTCCAGGGGCCGGGCGATCCGATCCCGGTCTGGGTGAAGATCGTCTGTGCGGCGATGCTGTCGCTGGGTACGTACGCGGGCGGCTGGCGGATCATGCGGACGCTGGGGCGGAAGATCATCGAGCTCGATCCGCCGCAGGGGTTCGCCGCGGAGACGACCGGGGCGTCGATCATGTTCGCCACGGCGTACCTCTTCAAGGCGCCGATCTCCACGACGCATGTCATCACCTCGGCGATCATGGGTGTCGGGGCGACGAAGCGGGTGAACGCCGTGCGGTGGGGGGTCGCCAAGAACATCGTCCTTGGCTGGTTCATCACCATGCCGGCGGCGGCGCTGGTGGCCGCGGCCAGCTTCTGGGTCGTGAATCTGGCGTTCCTGTAGGAATGCGAGTACGACGCCGCCGGTGTCCGGCGGTGCGCGGGGCCGGTCCCTCTGGGCCGGCCCCTTCGTCTTTCCGCCCGGGTGGCATGGGCGGCGGCCGGGGGCTCCGCCCCCGGACCCCCGGTTTCCCACCCGACCACCCGTCTCGGTCGGCTGAGAAGGCACCGGAGGGACGAGACAGGGCCCGCCCCGGAAGCCGGGGCGGGCCCCATCTCGTACTCGCCGCCCCATCTCGTACTCGACGTCCCGGCTCGGTGAGCCGGAAGGCCGCCCTCGCGCGATGTCCGACGCTCGCATCCAGCCTGCCGGGTCCGGTTCGCCCCGGCAGCAGAAGCCAACAGGCCCCCCGGGAAGGCGGGCAAACGAGCGGGCCCGCCCCCGGGAGCCGGGGGCGGGCCCTTCTCGTCCTCGCGGTGGCACCGCCATGCAGCACCGCGAGGGGTTTTCGGGAGGCGGTCCGGTCAGCCGAAGCGACCGGAGATGTAGTCCTCCGTGGCCTGGACGGACGGGTTGGAGAAGATCCGCTCCGTGTCGTCGATCTCGATGAGGCGGCCGGGCTGGCCCACCGCGGCGAGGTTGAAGAACGCCGTGCGGTCGGAGACGCGGGCGGCCTGCTGCATGTTGTGCGTCACGATGACGATCGTGAAGCGCTCCTTCAGCTCACCGATCAGGTCCTCGATGGCGAGGGTGGAGATCGGGTCCAGGGCCGAGCAGGGCTCGTCCATGAGGAGGACCTGCGGCTCGACCGCGATCGCCCGCGCGATGCACAGACGCTGCTGCTGACCGCCGGACAGGCCGGACCCGGGCTTGTTCAGCCGGTCCTTGACCTCGTTCCAGAGGTTCGCGCCCTTGAGGGACCGCTCGACGATGTCGTTGAGCTCGGACTTCTTGTAGGAGCCGTTGAGCTTCAGGCCCGCCGCCACGTTGTCGAAGATCGACATGGTGGGGAAGGGGTTGGGGCGCTGGAAGACCATGCCGATGGTGCGGCGCACGGCGACCGGGTCTATGCCGTTCCCGTACAGGTCCTCGTCGTCGAGCAGCACCTTGCCCTCGACGCGGCCACCCGGGGTGACCTCGTGCATGCGGTTCAGGGTGCGCAGGAAGGTCGACTTGCCGCAGCCGGAGGGGCCGATGAAGGCCGTCACGGAGCGGGGCTCGACCGTCATCGAGATGTCTTCGATCGCCTTGTGGGCGCTGTAGTAGGCGGTCAGACCGCTTACGTCGATTCGCTTGGCCATGTCAGTCACTGCTTCTTTCGAAAGGATCGGGTCGCTGATCGGCCGCGTCAGCGGCCCGTCTTGGGCGCCTTCCAGCGCGCGATGGCGCGGGCACCCATGTTGAGGATCATGACGAACAGGATGAGGGCGAGCGCCGCCGCCCAGGCCCTGTCGGTGGATGCCGGGGTTCCCGCCGCGTACTGCCGGTAGATGTACAGCGGCAGCGAGGCCTGCGGGCCGTCGAACGGGTTGTTGTTGATGAAGTTCGTACCCCACACCAACAGCAGCACGGGAGCGGTCTCACCGGTGATACGCGCGACCGCGAGCATCACACCCGTGGTGATGCCGCCGATGGACGTCGGCAGGACCACCTTGAGGATCGTGCGCCACTTCGGGATGCCGAGGGCGAGTGACGCCTCACGCAGCTCGTTCGGGACGAGCTTGAGCATCTCTTCGGTGGAGCGGACCACCACGGGCATCATCAGGATCGCCAGGGCCATCGCGCCGGCGAAGCCGGAGTAGCCCATGTCCAGGATCAGGATCCAGAAGCTGAGGACGAACAGGCCGGCGACGATCGACGGGATACCCGTCATGACGTCGACGAAGAAGGTGACGGCCTTGGCGAGCTTGCCGCGGCCGTACTCGACGAGGTAGATCGCGGTGAGCACACCGATCGGCACGGCGATGAGCGAGGCGATGCCGACCTGCTCCAGGGTGCCGATGAGCGCGTGGTAGATGCCTCCACCGGTCTCGGTGTCGGCGACCACACCCATGGAGTGGCTGACGAAGTAGACGTCGAAGACCTTCACGCCGCGCTTGAGGGTTTCCCAGACGAGGGAGACCAGCGGGATGACCGCGACGATGAAGCAGACCCAGACCATGCTGGTGGCGACGCGGTCCTTGGCCTGGCGGCGGCCCTCGACGCGCGCGGCGAAGACGTACGTGCCGAGGACGAAGAGGATCGCGGCGATCAGGCCCCACTGGACCTTGCTGTCGAGGCCGGCGGCGAAGGAGATGCCCACGCCGAGCGCGAGGGATCCCGCCGCGAGGGCCCACGGGGCCCACTTGGGAAGGCTGCCGCCGCGCAGGGAGCTGGCGTGCTTGCGGGTGACCGGTGCGTTGCTCATGCGTTGGCCCCCGAGTACTCCTTGCGGCGGTTGATGATCAGGCGCGCCGCGCCGTTCACCAGCAGGGTGATCACGAACAGGACCAGACCCGAGGCGATCAGGGCGTCCTGGCCGAACTCCGTGGCCTCGTTGAACTTGGCCGCGATGTTCTGGGCGAAGGTGCCGCCACCGGGATCGAGCAGGCTGGCCTGGATGTCGAAGGTCGGGGAGAGCACGGTGGCGACGGCCATCGTCTCGCCGAGCGCGCGGCCGAGGCCGAGCATCGAGGCGGAGATCACGCCGGAGCGGCCGAAGGGCAGCACCGACATGCGGATGACCTCCCAGCGCGTGGCGCCGAGGGCCAGTGCGGCTTCCTGGTGCATCTGCGGAGCCTGGCGGAAGACCTCACGGCTCACGTTCGTGATGATCGGGAGGATCATGATCGCGAGCAGGATGCCGACGGTGAGCATCGAGCGGGGCGCTCCGCCCTGCCAGGTGAAGATGCCGGTCCAGCCGAAGTAGGTGTCGAGCCAGCCGAACAGCCCGTTCATGTGCGGTACGAGGACGATGGCGCCCCAGAGGCCGTACACGATGGAGGGGACGGCGGCGAGCAGGTCGATCACGTACGCGATGGGTCCGCCGAGCTTGCGCGGCGCGTAGTGCGTGATGAACAGGGCGATACCGACCGCGACCGGGACCGCGAGGGCCATGGCGATGATCGCGGAGACCACCGTGCCGAAGGCCAGCACCGCGATGCCGAAGACCGGCGGCACCATGTTGGTGTTCCACTCGAAGGTGGTGAGGAAGTTGCCCTCGTTCTTGCTGAGCGCGAGGGAGGCGCGGTAGGTGAGGAAGACCGCGATGGCGGCCATGATCACCAGGAGGAGGATGCCGGAACCGCGGGAGAGGCCGAGGAAGACGCGGTCTCCTGCGCGGGTGGCGCCGCGGGCGGCGCGCTTGTCAGCGGCACCCGAAGATCGTGGGGTGGGGGGAGGTGCTTCAGTGCTCTGTGTCGATATGTCCATCATGAGTCTCCGGTCTGCGGAGCCGGTTCGGGTGGCGGCTCCAGGCGGCGGTGCACCGGACGGTGCGGCCCGCCTCGGCGAGGCGGGCCGCACGCTGGGTCAGCTCAGGCTCGAGATGGTGGAGCGAACCTTGGTGATGATCTCGGCGGGGATCGGCGCGTACTTGGCGGCGGTGAGCTGCGCCTGGCCGTCCTCGCTCGCGATGTAGGTGAGGAAGGACTTCGTGGCGGCCAGGGTGTCGGCCTTGTTGCCCTTCTCGCAGAGGATCTCGTAGGTGACCAGCGTCAGCGGGTAGGCGCCGTCGGCGGTCGGCTTGTAGTTCATCTCCAGGGCCAGGTCGCTGCCGGTGCCGACGACCTTGGCGGAGGAGATGGCCTTGGTGGCGTTCTCGACGGTGGCGGCGGCCGGGGTGGCGGCGCCCGTCTTGAGGGCGGCGGCCTTGATGGAGCCGCTGGCGTAGGAGAGCTCGAAGTACGAGATCGCGCCGGGGGTCTGGTTCACCTGCTGGGCGAGACCGGCGGAACCCTGAGCGGACTGGCCGCCCTTGGCCTGCCAGGCCTTGCCGCCGGAGTAGTTCCAGTCGGACGGGGCGACGGCCTTCAGGTACTTGGTGAAGTTGTCCGTGGTGCCGGACTCGTCCGAGCGGTGGAACGCCTGGATCTTGGTGGAGGGAAGCTTCGCGTCGGGGTTCAGCTTCTTGATGGCCTCGTCGTCCCACTTCGTGATCTTGCCGTCGAAGATCTTGGCGAGCGTGGAGGCGTCCAGGACGAGGTTGTCGACACCGTCGAGGTTGTAGCCGATCGCGATGGGGCCGCCGACCATGGGCAGGTCGACCGCGTTGTTGCCGCCGCAGACCTTCTTGGCGGCCGTGGCCTCTTCGGGCTTGAGCGGCGAGTCCGAACCGGCGAACGCGGTCTGGCCCTGGGTGAACGCGGTGACGCCGGCGCCCGAGCCGGTCGGGTTGTAGTTGATCTGGACGTCCTTGCAGGCGGCCGTGAAGGCCTTGACCCAGGCGTCGATCGCGTTCTTCTGCGCGGAGGAGCCGGAGGCCTGCAGCTGACCCTTGGCGTCATCACACTTGATGGCGCTGTTGTTGCTGGCCGAGGCCGAGCTGCCGCCACCGCTGCTGTTGCCGGTGTCGTCAGAACCGCACGCCGTGAGGGCCAGGGCGCCGGAGACGGCGAGAGCACCGAGGGTGAGGGCCCGCCGGTTCATGCGCTGAAGCTTCACTTCGGGAGTTCCTTCCAGGAGCCGCCGTCAGGTGGCGGCGTGCGATGTCTGTGTACTGCGGTCCGTAGCGATGAGATGGATTCGCCCTGGGGCTTCCTTCGCACCGCGTAAGGCCGAAATTAGGCAGATCAGGTGAAGGCGCCGAAGGCCGTAAGTGAACGAGGGGTGAACCCCTGACGGCGGTGCGGTGAGGTCACGGAACGCTCACGTCGAGGACACGGCCGTGTCCCGGCGAAGGGGGCCGGAAGGGAAACTCCAGGTAATCGGACGGGGGTGGTCGCGACACGTGACGCCCAGGTTCCCGTCATAGCTCATTCGCCCCGATTTCCTCATGAGCGACAGCGAAGGGCGCGCTCACTACGGTGCGTGCCCGCCGTCGGCCCTCAGGTTCGATTCCGCGCATGGCCGTGCGCCGCGCCGGATACCGGGGCGGCGCCTCTCCTTTACCAGGGGAACACGTCAGGCCAGACGCAGCGCGTCCAGCAGCGCGTCGACCAGATCGCGGTCGCGCGGCTGGGTCAGGCGGTGGCGTGCGGCGGTGGGGGAGAGCCAGAGCACGCGGTCGACCTCGTCGTTCGGGGCGAAGCGGCCGGCGCCCGCCTCGGCGGCCCAGTAACGGACCTCCTTGGGGCGTCCGCCGACGGCATAGCGCAGGGTGGGGAGCACGGAACCGGGGACGGCGCCGTAGCCCGTCTCCTCCTCGACCTCGCGCAGCGCGCCGGTCAGGAATTCCTCGCCCCGTTTCAGCTTGCCCTTCGGGTGCGACCAGTCGTCGTACTTGGGCCGGTGGACGAGGCAGATCTCCAGCGCGGAGTCGACCGGGGAGCGGCGCCACAGGACGCAGCCCGCCGCGTGGATCGTGTCGTCGGCCATGGGGCCTCCCTCAGAGGGTGCGTACGGCTTCCTTCTGCCATGCCTGCTGGAAGGCGAACCGGGCCGCCTCCACCTCGTGGCGCTGGTCGGCGTGCAGCACGCCGAGCGCGTACGCCGTCGCCGGCGCGATGCGCGGAGTGCGTGCCGCCGAGGCTGCCGCGGACGCCGCCTCGGCGGCGTCGCGGTGCCGGTTCAGGGCCTTGCCCGCGCCGAGCAGGCGTACGTCGACGGGGCGCTCGCCCCGGTGCAGCACCTCACCGGCGTAGCGGTGCAGCCGCAGCAGCAGCCGGACCTGGTGCCAGGGCGCGTCCTGCGGCTGGGGGGCGGTGTCGGCGGAGAGGCCGTGCACGAGGGCTTCGGCGTTGTAGGCCCGGCCCGCCACGATCAGCGGCAGCGCGCTGACGGCGTCGGCCAGCCGTTCCTGGGCCGCGGCGGCCAGTGGACGCAGATCGGTGCTGTCCGCGGCCGGGGCCAGCGGAACCTCGCTGGCGAGGACGGCGACGCTGTCGGCGACGGCGTGGAAGCGGGAGGAACCGAGCGCCTGGAGGGCGGCGGAGTGGGCGCGGGTGCGGGCGAGCGTGAGCTGGCGGTCCAGGAGCGCGCCCGCTTTCGCGGCGCCGACGGTGAGACTGCCGGTCTTGGGGGCCGCCGCCGGGGCCCGCCCTGCCTGGAAGGGCAGGGCGGCGGTGCCGGACAGCCGGTGCAGCGCGCCGATCAGCCGTTCCAGGCGCGCGGCGTAGGCGTGTTCGCGGGCCAGGGTGCCCGAGAGCCAGGCCAGTTCGGGGCGCATCCCCTCCGACCAGTCCGCGTCGAGGAGCGGCCGGAAGGTGTGCAGGCTGCCGCTGATGCGGCGGGCGGCGTGGCGCAGGGAGCGCGCCGCGTCGCCGGACTCCCCTCCCGCGCTCGCCGCGCCGCCGGTTTCCCGGTGCTGGCGCAGCGAGCGGAGGAATTCCGTGGCCTGGGCCCGCAGATAGCCCGCGAGGGCGTCACCGATCGGGATGTCTCCCGTGTCGGGGGGGTCCGTTTCGGCCACGGATCCGGTGGGGGGATCAAGGTGCTGCTGTGCCACGCCGGCGCCTCCGGGCGTCTATGAGCATCTCCTGGACGTTCCGCAGGGGCTGGCCCTCCGCGTCGGTCGCGTGGCGGATCCACTCGCCGTCGGGGCCGAGGTGCCAGGAGGCCGTGGTGTCGGACATGCCGGTCTCCAGCAGCCGGTTGAGGGCTGCGCGGTGAGCCGGGTCGGTGACCCTGACCAGGGCCTCGATCCGCCGGTCGAGGTTGCGGTGCATCATGTCGGCGCTGCCGATCCACACCTCGGGTTCGCCTCCGTTGCCGAAGGTGAAGACCCGGGAGTGCTCCAGGAAGCGGCCGAGGACGGAGCGGACCCGTATGTTCTCGGACAGGCCCGTGACGCCGGGGCGGACGGCGCATATGCCGCGCACCCACACGTCGACCGGCACGCCGGCCTGGGAGGCGCGGTAGAGCGCGTCGATGAGGGCCTCGTCGACCATCGAGTTGACCTTGATGCGGACGAAGGCGGGGCGTCCGGCCTTGTGGTGCTGCACTTCCTTGTTGATCCGCGCGACGAGGCCGTCGCGCAGCGACTTGGGCGCGACGAGCAGCCGGCGGTAGGTCTCGCGGCGCGAGTAGCCCGAGAGCCGGTTGAAGAGGTCGGAGAGGTCGGCGCCGACCTGGGGGTCGGCGGTGAGCAGTCCGAGGTCCTCGTACAGCCGGGCGGTCTTCGGGTGGTAGTTGCCGGTGCCGACGTGGGAGTAGCGGCGCAGGGTCTCGCCCTCCTGCCGGACCACGAGCGACAGCTTGCAGTGGGTCTTCAGGCCGACGAGGCCGTAGACGACGTGGCAGCCGGCCTCTTCGAGCTTGCGGGCCCACTTGATGTTCGCCTGCTCGTCGAAGCGGGCCTTGATCTCGACCAGGACGAGGACCTGCTTGCCGGACTCGGCCGCGTCTATCAGCGCGTCCACGATCGGCGAGTCGCCGGAGGTGCGGTAGAGCGTCTGCTTGATGGCGAGCACGTCCGGGTCGGCGGCGGCCTGTTCCAGGAAGGCCTGCACCGAGGTGGAGAAGGAGTCGTACGGGTGGTGCAGCAGGACGTCGCGCTCGCGCAGCGCGGCGAAGATGTCGGGCGGCGACGCCGACTCGACCTCGGCGAGATCGCGGTGGGTGCCCGCGATGAACTTGGGGTACTTCAGCTCGGGCCGGTCGAGGGAGCCGATGCCGAAGAGGCCGGTGAGGTCGAGGGGACCGGGCAGCGGGTAGACCTCGGCCTCGGAGATCTTCAGTTCGCGTACGAGGAGGTCGAGGACGTAACGGTCGATGGACTCCTCGACCTCGAGGCGCACCGGCGGGCCGAAGCGGCGCCGCATGAGCTCCTTCTCCAGGGCCTGGAGCAGGTTCTCGGCGTCGTCCTCCTCGACCTCCAGGTCCTCGTTGCGGGTGAGCCGGAAGGTGTGGTGCTCCAGTACCTCCATGCCCGGGAAGAGCTCTTCGAGGTGGGCCGCGATCACGTCCTCGATGGGGACGTAGCGGTTCGGGGAGGCCTCCAGGAAGCGGGAGAGCAGCGGCGGGACCTTGACGCGGGCGAAGTGGCGGTGGCCGCTGACCGGGTTCCGTACGACGACGGCGAGGTTCAGGGACAGGCCGGAGATGTACGGGAAGGGGTGCGCGGGGTCGACCGCCAGCGGGGTGAGGACCGGGAAGATCTGGTGGCGGAAGAGGGTGAACAGGCGGGCCTGCTCCTTCTCGGTCAGCTCGCTCCAGCGGACGAGGTGGATGCCCTCCTCCGCGAGCGCGGGGGCCACGTCCTCCTGATAGCAGGCCGCGTGCCGGGCCATGAGCTCGCGGGAGCGGGCCCAGATCATCTCCAGGACCTCGCGGGGCTGGAGGCCCGAGGCGGACTTGGTGGCGACGCCGGTGGCGATGCGGCGCTTGAGGCCGGCCACCCGGACCATGAAGAACTCGTCCAGGTTGCTGGCGAAGATCGCCAGGAAGTTGGCGCGCTCCAGAAGGGGCGTGTTCGGGTCCTCCGCGAGTTCCAGAACGCGCTCGTTGAACGCGAGCCAGCTGCGCTCGCGGTCCAGGAAGCGGCCTTGCGGCAGCATGATCCCGTCCTGTACCGAGTCCTCGTACGCGTCGAGGTCGGCGTCGAGGTCGGGCTCCAGATCGGACACGTTCGCCGCGACGGTGTGCGGACGGTGGGCGGCGATGGAGCCGACGGACGGCTGCGGGTGCTGCACGGGTGCCTGGGCGCTTCGCTGGTTCATGGACCCATTCTTCCGTGCCGAGGGCGAGACCGGCGCGTCGGAGAGGGCGGGCGTGAGCGCGGTGATACGGAGGATTCCGTTCCGTTCGGCTGGCGTACGCTGACTCCGCGTGGACGGTGCGGACTCGTTCTCCGGCGGGGGAGAAGGCTCGGGCACGGCGGGCTGCATTCCCCGAGCGTCGCAAGGTCACCTGAATCGATGGTTACGGCGACATGACGTGCGGGATATCGGGGGGAGGCTCCCGGACGTCTGCCTGTCCGGGAGCCGTGTACACCTCCACCCGCCTCGCGTGCGCGTCGCTCGGCGCTGTCGCCGGTTACGCGTGGCGTCGGCGCAGCAGGGCGAAGGCCGCGGCGGCCGCGAGCCCGGTGACGGCCAGGAGCAGGCCGCTCTCCACGAGCTGGAGGGGCCAGTAGTGGGACTCCGGGTGGTAGGTCGTCCAGAAGTCGGTCCACTCCGATTCCCTCATGCACTTGCCGAGGGCGGCGGAGTTGTCGATTCCGGAGCACGCCATGTAGTTGCTCAGGCGCCGGCCGTCGCCTGAGACGACACCTTGTTCGAGGACGAGGGTGCCGTTCGGGAGCTGGAGCGCGGCCCGCCCGGTGGCCGTCACGGAGGGCCACAGGCTCATCCGGATCCGGTCGAGCACCTCGTACAGGACGTACGCCGCGGCCAGTGCGGCCGCTGCGGCGGGCAGGGCCCTGCGCAGGGCCAGGCCGGCGAGCGCGCCGAGGGCGAGGCCCGCGAGGGCGTACGTGATCGCCACCGGCCCGGAGGAGATGAAGACGTTCGTGTTGAACCAGCCGCCGGACAGGTGCCCGTTCCCGGCTCGGCGGGTCCAGTTGCCGAGCAGGACCGCCAGTGCGGTGCCCGCCGTCAGCAGGGCCGCGGGGACGGCGAGCCGGGTGGCGAGCCAGCGGGCCGGGGTGACGGACTGGGTCCACGCGAGCCGCGCGGTGCCGCTCTCCAGTTCGCGGCCGGTCAGCACGGCACCCGCCCAGACCGCGACCGCGAACATCTGGAACGTGACACCGGCGGAGACCAGGGCGAGGCCGTAGGAGTAGATCCTGGCCGTCGTGGTCCAGTGGACGGTTCCGCAGTCCATCGGGAACGGGTCGGCCGCGTCGCAGCCGCCGACGGTCGCGCGGGCGTCGGGACCGGCGGCGACCAGCCAGATCAGGGCCGCCGCGGCGACGAGCAGGGCGGCGCCCCAGACGTACAGCGCCGTCCGGTGCAGGCGCAGCACTGTCCAGGTCAGGCCGGAGGGGCGGTATCGGGCCGGGCCGGACGGGCGGTAGGGGGCCGGGCCGGACGGGCGTTGCCCGGTCAGGGTGCTCATGAGGTCGACCTCTTCCTCAGGACGGCGAAGGCGGCGGCGACCAGGACCGCGGTGGCGGCGAGCATGACGCCGGTCTCCAGGAGCTGGCGCGGCCAGTAGTCGGGGGAGGGGAGGTACTGGCGGGTGAAGCGGACGACGTCGTGCCGGGCGAGGCAGGCGTGGCTGTCGTAGCAGCCCGGGTCGCGGATCTCGGCGCCCGTGGAGGTGATCGCCCGGCTCCGCACGGACAGCTCGGGCTGCTGGTAACTGCCCTGGAAGGGCCAGGAGTTGGCCCGGAACATGATGACCGCGTACTGCGCGAGACCGGCGGCCGCCATGGCGGGCAGGGTGCGGCGCAGCGCGAGACCGGCGAAGGCGCCGGCGGCCAGGCCGAGGAGCGGGGCGGCGACGGTGGCCGGGCCGATGGAGAAGTACAGGGCGCGGGGTCCGATGCCGGCCAGCAGGAGATTGCTGTGGGCCGACCACAACATGCGGTACAGCACGACCAGCAGGCCCGTGCCGACGGTGACGATCAGCGCGGGGACGGCCAGTTTGGCGGCGAGCCAGCGGGCCGGGGTGACGGACTGGGTCCAGGCCAGCCGGGCGGTGCCGTTCTCCAGTTCGCGGGCGGTCAGCGGGCCGGCCGCGAAGACGGCGACGGCGAAGGTGGCGATGCTCAGCAGCGAGGCCGGGTCCTGGAACAGGTCGTTGTACACGCCCGAGAAGACCGAGCCGGTGATGCCGTCGGCCCAGGCGTCCTCCTGTACTCCCGCGTAGCCGAGGGTGTCGAGCAGGTGCTGGGTGTGGTGGGCGCCGGGGCCGTACAGCCACAGGAGCAGTCCGGCGGTGAGGACGACGAGGCCGGTCCAGATCCACAGTGCGGTGCGGTGCAGCCGCAGGACCGTCCAGACCAGGCCGCGCGGCGCGGGCAGGGCGCGGCGAACGGGGGCCGCCTCGGCGAGGGCGTTCACCGGGTCACCGCCACGGGGGCCGCGGTCGTGCCGGGGGTGAGCAGCGCGGGCGTCCGCGGGGACCGCAGATGGGCCAGGACCAGCTCCTCCAGGGAGGGGCGTTCGGCCTGCCAGCGGTCGTCCACCGGTCCGTCGTTGCGTATGAGGGCGGTGAGGCCGCGGCCGGCGGGGCGGGACTCGACGACGAGGTGCGGGGCCAGGTCGGCGGGCGTGCCGCGTCCGGTCACCATGGTGTGCGCGAGGAGCAGGTCGTCCAGGCCGCCGCCGAGCCGGATGCGTCCGTCGCCCAGGAGCAGCAGGTGATCGCAGGCGTCGGCGAGTTCGGTGACGATGTGCGAGGACATCAGCACGGTGGTTCCGCGGTCGGCGGCGTCCGCCATGAGGGTGCCCAGCAGCTCGTGGCGGGCCAGCGGGTCCAGGTCGGCCATCGGCTCGTCCAGCAGCATCAGGTCGGGCCGCTTGCCGAGCGCGAGGGCCAGGGCGACGCGGGTGCGCTGGCCGCCGGACAGCGCCCTGACCCTGGTGCCCGGGTCGAGCGAGCCCTGCTCCACGATCGCGGCGGCGTGCGCGGCGTCCCAGCGGGCGGGATTGAGTTCGGCGCCAAGGCGCAGGGTCTCGGCGATCGTGAGCTGGGGGTGCAGGGGCTTGTCCTGGGCGAGGTAGGCGATGCGTTCGCGTGCCTCGGCCGGGCCGGTGCCGAGCACGGCGAGGGTGCCGGAGGCGGGGCGCAGCAGTCCGGCGAGGGCCGCCAGCAGGGTCGACTTGCCCGCGCCGTTGGGGCCGACGAGGGCGCTGACCCGCCCGGCCGGGAGGCGGAAGGAGCAGTCGTCCAGGGCCGCGGTGGCGCGCCGGCCGTGGCGCACGGTGAGACCGCGCGCCTCGACGGCGACGGTGGATCGGGTGGTGCTGGTGGAACTCACTGGTCCCCCTTCGGGAAGTGTGCGTCCAGTACGGAGCCGAACAGCGCCGCCACGTCCTCGCGGTCGAGGCCGGCGGCGTGGGCGCTGCGGGCCCAGGCCTCGAGCTCCTCGCGCAGGGGCGAGTCCGCGGGCGCGGCGCCGAGCGTCCTGCGGACGAAGGTGCCGAGACCGCGCCTGGCCTCGACCAGTCCCTCGCGCTCCAGTTCGCGGTAGGCCTTCAGGACGGTGTTCGGGTTGATGGCGGTGGCTTCCACGACCTCGCGGGCCGTGGGGAGCTTGTCGCCCGGTTCGAGGAGGCCGAGCCGGAGCGCCTGCTTCGTCTGCTGGACGATCTGGAGGTAGGTGGCGACGCCACTGCGCCGGTCGATGCGGTACGCGACCACTCGGACAACCACCCTTTCACTAATTGAGTAGTGAAAGGGTGGTGTAAGGGGGAGGCCGTCGTCAAGTTCCGGGCCCGCGGGGCGTGTCGCTCCGGCGGTCGATCAGGGTGTTCACCAGGCACGCGAGGGCGTTCGAAAATTTCCGGCCGATGCGTGAACCGATGGGCGGGGCTCGTCCGATGAGGGGTTGTGAGGGAAACGAGAAGCGACGGAGAGCTGCTGCGGGCCATCGCGGCGGACGGGGACCGTCGCGCCTTCGAAGAGCTGTACCGGCGGTATGCGCCATGGCTGACCGCGCGGCTGCGCGGCCGGTGCGCCGACCCGGGCATCGTCGACGACGTCGTGCAGGAGACCTTCCTCGCCGTGTGGCGCGGCACCGCCCGCTACCGCGAGGAGGGCGACCCGGCCGGCTGGCTGTGGCGCATCGGCTCGCGGCGCCTCGTCGACTCGATGCGCGGGGACGGCGCGCGCGGCCGGCTGCGCAACGCGCTGGCCCGGCTCCGGCACCGCGACGAGGCCTCGGCGGAGGAGCGCGTGCTGGCAGGCGTCGAACACGGCGACCTGGCGGGCGCGCTGACCAGACTCTCGCCCGAACTCCGGGCGGTGCTCCAGGCCACGGTGATCGACGGACTCAGCACCAGGGAAGCGGCCGTCCTGCTCGGTATCCCGCCGGGCACGGTCAAGACGCGGGCACTGCGTGCGCGCAAGCAGTTGCGGGAGGCGTTGGCATGAGCGACGACCGTCACGGAAGCGATGGCACAGAGATGAGCGGTGACAGCCGTACGACCTGGCATGTACCGGAGGACGACCTCCGGGCCTATGTGCGAGGCGAGTTGGCGGCACCGCGCCTGTGGTCCGCCGACACCCACCTCGCCGCGTGCGCGCGGTGCCGGGAGACACTGGCCGAGAACAGCGACCCGGTCGCCCTGGACGCCGGATGGGAGCGGCTCGACGCCGAACTCGACGCCCCGCGGCCGGGTCCGGTGGAGTGGCTGCTCGTCCGGCTCGGCGTCCCCGACCACACGGCACGGCTGCTGGCCGCCGCACCCGCCCTGCGCCGCTCCTGGCTGGGCGCGATCGGCGCCCTCCTGGTCATGAGCGTGGTCGCGGCCGACCTGGTGCGGGCCGGAGCCGCGCCCACCCTCTTCCTGGCCCTCGCGCCGCTGCTCCCGCTCGCCGGGGTCGCGGTGTCCTACGGCCCGGGGATCGACCCGACGTACGAGATGGCGGTGGTCTCACCGCTGCACGGCTTCCGGCTCCTGATGATCCGTACGGTCGCGGTCCTGACCGTGTGCCTCGGATTCAGCGGCCTCGCCACCCTCGCCCTTCCCTCCTACGGACTGCACGCCCTGGCCTGGCTGCTGCCCGCCCTCGCCCTCACCGCGACCGGACTCGCGCTCACCTCCCGGCTCGGTCCCGTCCTCGCCCCCTCCCTGGTCGGCGGCGGCTGGGTCGCCCTGCTGCTCGCGGCCCGGGCGGCCACGGAACCCGACAGCACGCTCGCCCCGTTCACCGCGGCCGGGCAGGGCGTCTGCGGGGCCGTCGCGGCACTGGCCGCCGTCCTCCTCTACCTCGCCCGGGACCGCTTCGACGCGTCGCGCCTCCCGTTCACCGACTTCACCGACAGGAACGCAGCATGATTCCCACCGTCTCCGCCTCCGGGCTGAGCCTCCGCTTCGGCGGGACGCTCGCGCTCGACGACGTCTCCCTGCGCCTGCGCGAAGGAGTCACCGGACTCCTCGGGCCCAACGGCGCCGGAAAGACCACCCTGTTGCGGGTGCTCGCCACCGCCGTGCCCGCGGACCGGGGCTCCTTCACGGTCCTCGGCCACGACCCGTCCGGCACCGCGGGCCGTTTGGAGGTGCGGCGCACGCTGGGCTACCTCCCGCAGACCCCCGGATTCCACCAGGACTTCTCGGCCTTCGAGTTCGTCGACTACGTGGCCATCCTCAAGGAGCTGACCGACCGCGGCGCCCGGCACCGCGAGGTGCGCCGCGTCCTGGACTCCGTCGGCCTGTCCGACGTGCGGGGCAAGCGCATCAAGCGGCTCTCCGGAGGCATGCGCCAGCGGGTCGCGCTCGCCGCCGCCCTGGTCGGCGACCCCGGTTTCCTCGTCCTGGACGAACCGACCGTCGGCCTCGACCCCGAACAGCGCATGCGCTTCAGGGAACTGATCGCCCAGGCGGGAGAAGGACGCACCGTCCTGCTCTCCACCCACCAGACCGAGGACGTCGCGATGCTCTGCCACCGCGTGATCGTCATGGACGCCGGCCGCATCCGCTTCGAGGGCACCCCCGCGGAGCTGACCGAGCGGGCGGCCGGCCGGGTGTGGAGCAGCGCCGAGCGCGATCCGTCGGCCCGCGCCGGATGGCGCACGGGCACGGGCGCCTTCCGCAACGTCGGCGATCCGCCCGAGGGCGCCGACCTCCTCGAACCGACGCTGGAGGACGGCTACCTGCTCACGCTCGACGCCCGGACGGCGGAGGTGGCGGCATGAGCACCACCACCGACACGATCACGCAGGCGGCTCCCACGGGGGTGGAGCCGCCCGCCCGGGGCCGGGAGTCCAGGTCGCCCGCGATCCTGGCCCTCGCCCGCTTCGAAGCGCGTGAACTGCTGCTCCAGATCCCGGTCCTGCTCTTCCTCGCGCTGTATGTCGGCTATGCCGGCTGGAGGTTGTTCATCGGGGGTGACGGCATGGACGACTTCCCCGTCCTCCAGGACGCCGACAGGGCCACCCAGCCGACACCCATGCTGCTGGCCGTCGCCGTGTTCATCTGCGTCAACCGCGCCGTACTGCGGTCCCGCCGGCAGTCCACCGACCAGCAGTTCGCCATCCTGACCATGGAGCCCTGGCGGCGTACGGTGGCGCACGCGCTGTCCGTCCTGCCCCTCGGCGCGATCACAGCGCTCGTCGTCACCTTCCAGTACACGTGGGCGGCGCTCAAGCCGGGAGCCGTCGGTCACGGCTCACCCGCCGAACTGGTCGTGGGCCCGCTGACGGTCCTGCTGGCCGGTGTCCTGGGGGTCCTGCTCGCCCGGGTGATACCGGTCGGGTTCGTCGCCCCGCCCTTCGTGATCGGCGGGTTCGTCCTCACCACCCTGGTCTCCGCGGCCACCCAGGGGAAGCACTGGGTGAGCTGGCTCGGGCCCGTCGTCACGGAAGAGGGCGCCGACCCCTTCCCCTCCGAACTGCTCGGCCGCCCGGCCGCCTGGCACGCGCTCTACCTGACGGGCCTCGTGGTCCTGCTGCTCTGCGTTGCCGTGCTGGTGAGCGGCGGCCGGACGAGACTGGTCACCGCGGCGACCGCGCTCGCCCTCGCCGCGACGGCCGTCGGCGTGGCCGGGCAGTCCCCGGCCGAGCCGGCCTCGCTGATCGCCGCCCGCACCAAGGCCTCCGTCACCCCGCAGAAGGAACAGACCTGCGTGCGGCACGGACGGTCCACGTACTGCGCCTTCCCGGAGTGGACCGGCCGCACCGCCGACTGGGCCCGGGCGGTCGACCGCATCCAGTCCCGCGCGGGCGGTTCCGCCGGAGGCGCGCGACTGACCGTGCGCCAGTGGATCGACGCCCGCTACGGCCTGCAGGGCGACGCCGCGATCTCCCCCGCGACCACGCCCGGACATGTCACCGTCGGCACGCGCTGGGGCGGCAACCGCCTGCCCGAGTTCGCGGTCGGTGTCGCCTCGGTCCTGGTCGCGGGCACCGAGAAGGAGGCCGGAGAGATGTGCGACGCCCGCGCGGTGACCATCATGTGGCTGGCGCTGAGCACCCAGCCGGATCCGATGCAGTCCCTGCGCGACGTCCGCCTGGACGACAGCATCGCGGGCTCCGCGATCGCACTGGCCCCCACGAGCCCCGTCTCCATGTCCGCCCAGCAGACCACCGTGGTGCGTGAACTGCTCCAGAAGCCGCACTACAGCGTTGCCGCGAAGGTCAAGGCGCACTGGACGGAACTGACGTCCCCGAAGACGCCCACGGCACGGGTGGCCGAGCTGCTCGGCGTACCGGCCGGCGGCAAGGGGACCGCGGCGGACTCGGGGAGCGGCAAGTGCGAGGAGTAGTCAGGACGATGACAGAGGCTTCCGCCGACCGGCCCACGAAAGCCGCCGGGCCCCCACCCGCCCGCGTCGTGGCCCGCGCCCTGGTCCGCCCGGTCTGGCGAGGTCTGCCCCGCTGGGCCGTGCTGACCGGTGCCGTCCTCGGGCTGGTCCTGGCCGGCAGCTCCCGGACGGTCTCCGAGGAACCGGACCCGTGGCTGTGTCTCACCCTGCTGCGGGCCGCCGCCCTCGCCTTCGGCCTGGGACTGGCGTTCCTGCTCGACGACCCGGCCCGGCACACCACGGCCACGGTGCCGACCCGGCGCCCGGTGCGGACGGGCCTGCGGCTGGCGCTCGTCGTGCCGCTCATGGCGGTGTGCTGGACGGCCGCGCTGTTCCTCGTACCCGCCGAGGGCCGGCCCCCGATGGGCGCGATCACCCTGGAGGGGGCAGCCATCATGGTCCTCGCGCTGACCTCGGCGCTCGTCGCCGTGCGGCACTCGGCGGCCGCCGAACCGGGGATCGCGATATCCGCCGGACTGGTGGGCGCGTTCTTCGCCGCCGCGGTGCTGCTCCCCGAGCGCTGGGAACTCTTCGTCGGCCCGTCCGACCCGCACTGGGACGACGCGCACCGACGATGGGCGGTCGTCCTGGTCGTGGCGGCAGTGGCGGGGGCCCGCTCCCTGAGCGAACCCCTGCGGCGACGCCGGGCAACCGTCCTCGCCCACCGCTGACTTCGGCCTGCCGGACGGGGCTCGCGAGCCCGAAGGCTCAGGACTCCGTCCGGTACATCAGGTCCGTCTCGTGGGTGACGAAGCCGAGACGCTCGTAGACGCTGACCGCCGCCTTGTTGTCGGCGTCGACGTAGAGCATCGCGGTGGGCAGGGCCTGTGCGGCGAGGTGGCGCAGTCCGATCGTGGTCAGCGCCTTGCCGAGTCCGCCGCCCTGGGCGCCGGGCCGCACACCGAGGACGTACACCTCGCCCAGCCCCTCCTCGGCGTGGACCTTCGTCCAGTGGAAGCCGACGAGTTCCTCGCCGCGGAAGGCGAGGAAGAAGCCGGCGGGGTCGAACCACGGTTCGGCGGTCCGGTCGTCCAGGTCGCGTTGGGTGAGGGAGCCCTGCTCGGGGTGGTGGGCGAAGGCGGCGGCGTTCACGGCGAGCCAGGCGGCGTCGTCCTCGCCCGGCACGAAGGTCCGGACGGTGACACCCTCCGGCAGCTTCGGCTCGGACAGGTCGAGATCGTCCAACGGGCGGCGCATCTGGCGCAGTTCGCGGAAGAGGGTCAGGCCCAGGACCTGTGCGAGATGGCGGGCGGCGGAGTGACCGCCGTGCGCCCACACCCGCAGCCGCTTCCCGGACTCGTTGAGCATCGCCGAGCCGAGGGCCCGCCCGTGGCCGTGCCCCCGGTGCGCCGGGTGGACGACCAGTTCGGCGGCCGGGGCCTCGACCGGGTCGGTGTCCTCGAGTTGTGCGTAGCCGACCAGTTCGGGGCCGACGGTCAGCAGCAGATGCCGGACGCCCTCACGGCTCCCGCCCTTGAGCTGGAGCCGCCCCTGCTCGGACACGGCCTGCTGTCCATCGGTCCGAGCGGCCTCCGAGAGCAGCCGGAGCACGTCCTCGGCCTGGTCCGGGGAGAGCGCGGAGTAGGTCTCGATGGAGCGGGAGAGGGCGAAGGGCGCCGCGTCGTCGCTGGTCATGGATACGAGGGTACGACTCGGCGATGGGGGGACAAGGAGTTGGGCGACGCGGACACGGATCGTGGCGGGCGGGGGCCGGCCGGGGAAGGCGGATCGCGCCTCGGCGGGGGAGCCGCGGAGCGGGCTTCACGGGTTCGCGGAAGGGGGACGCAGGAGTGCGGCGGGGAGGCCGGGACGGGGTTCCCGGGTTCGCGGACAGGTGGGGTGAAGGGGTGCGGCGGGGAGACCGGGACTGAGTTTCCGGGTTCGCGGAAAGGGCGTGAAGGGGTGCGGTGGGGAGCCGTGGTCGTGTGGTTGTCGGCCGGCGGTGTGGTGATGGCAATCAGTCCGTAACCGCGAACCCCCTTTCGCGCTACGCGCGTTGATTCTAAAGTGCGTGCAAAGCCCCGGCTGTTCATCAGCTCGCCCACGGTCCGCACGGCACCCACGGCACGCACCACCCGCTCGGCTCACGCACGACGCACAGGGCACGCACCACCCGCTCGGCTCACGTACAGCACACCGTTTCGGCCTCTCACCGTTCTCCAGGGGGAACCATGCCGCCCACGATCCGGTCCAGACGCAGTCATCGCCTCCTCGCGGCCGCCGCCGGTCTCGCCACCGTCGGGGCACTGGCCGCCGCGATCCCGGCGAGCGCGCACCAGGACAAGGCGACACCGTCGCACCACCAGGGCAGCGGCCGTTACCAGGACGTCCAGCTCCTGTCGTTCAACGACCTGCACGGCAACCTGGAGCCGCCGACCGGTTCCTCGGGCCGGGTCACGGAACTGCAGGCGGACGGCACGACGAAGACCGTCGACGCGGGTGGTGTCGAGTATCTGGCCACGCATCTGCGCAACGCGCGCCAGGGAAACAAGTACTCGATCACGGCGGCCGCCGGTGACATGGTCGGCGCCTCCCCGCTGATCTCCGGCCTCTTCCACGACGAGCCGACGATCGAGGCGCTCAACGGCCTGGACCTGGACGTCACTTCGGTCGGCAACCACGAGTTCGACGAGGGCGCCAAGGAATTGGCCCGGCTCCAGAAGGGCGGCTGCCACCCGACGGACGGCTGCTCCGGCGGCCAGAAGTTCACCGGCGCCGACTTCCCCTACCTCGCGGCGAACGTCACCGACGAGAAGAGCGGCAAGCCGATCCTCAAGCCCTACTGGGTGTGGAAGAAGAACGGCGTCAAGGTCGGCTTCATCGGCGTCACGCTGGAGGGCACGCCGAACATCGTGTCCGCCGAGGGCGTCAAGGGCCTGAAGTTCGGCGACGAGGTCGAGACGATCAACAAGTACGCCAGGGAACTCCAGCGCCAGGGCGTGAAGTCGATCGTCGCGCTGATCCACGAGGGCGGTTCGCCCGCGTCGACGGCGTACAACTACGACTGCGACAGCCCCGGCGCCGGTGACGGCATCTCCGGGCCGATCGTCGACATCGCGAAGAACGTCACGCCGGCCGTGGACGCGCTGATCACCGGCCACACCCACCAGGCGTACGCGTGCACCATCCCCGACCCGGCGGGGCGGCCCCGCATGGTCACCTCGGCCTCCTCCTTCGGCCGGCTGTACACGGACACGACGCTGACGTACGACCGCTGGACCGGTGACATCGCCCGTACGGCGGTGAAGTCCGCGAACCACGTGGTCACGCGGGACGTCGCGAAGGCCGCCGACATGACGACGCTGATCACCAAGTGGAAGACCCTCTCCGCGCCGGTCGCCTCGCGTCCCATCGGGTACATCGCGGGGGACATCGGCAACACCGGCACCGAGTCCCAGGCCGGTGACCTGATCGCCGACGCGCAGCTCGCGTACGCCAAGTCCGTGGACCCCGAGGCCGACCTCGCGCTGATGAACCCGGGCGGCATCCGCGCCGGATTCACCTACACCGCGAGCGGCGGCGAGGGAGACGGCGTGGTCACCTACGGGGAGGCGTACACGGTCCAGCCGTTCGCCAACACGGTCAACCTGGTCGACCTCACCGGCGCACAGGTGATCACCGCCCTCCAGCAGCAGGTCAGCGGCGCCAACGAGGCCTCCCCGAAGATCCTCCAGATCTCCAAGGGCCTCACCTACACCCTCGACCTGACCAAGACCGGCGCGGCGCGTGTCGTCGCCGACTCGGTCAAGCTCGGCGGCACCGCGATCGACCCGGCCGCCACCTACCGCGTCGCGATGAACTCGTTCCTCGCGGGCGGCGGCGACGGCTTCGCCGAGCTCGGCAAGGGCGGCAACGTCCGTGTCGGCGGCGACGACCTGGCGGCCCTCGGCACCTACCTGACGGCCAACTCCTCGGCCGCGAGCCCGTACCCGGTCCCGGCGGCTGACCGGATCACGGTCCTGAAGTAGCCGGAGGCGCCGGCCGGTCCGACGGTCCTCCGCCGGACCGGACCGGCCCCGTATCGCAGACGAGCGAGCCCCCATTCGAAACACCGGGTGGGGGCTCGCTCGTCGTCGGGAGGTCGCGGGGCGTGGGTCGCGGTTCGAGGGTTGCGGTTCGCGGGTCGGGAGGCGGGGAGTCGGGGAGCAGGCCCGGTCCAGGTCAGAGGGTCACGTCAGGGGGTGTCGGGCGGGGCCGTCGGAGCGCCTGGAAGCCGGACGGCCGCGATCGTGCCGCCGCCCTCCGCGGGGCTCAGCGTCACCTCGCCGCCGCACTGCTGGACCGTGCGGGCCACGATGGACAGGCCGAGGCCCGAGCCGGGCAGGGCCCGGGCGTCCGGGGAACGCCAGAAGCGGTCGAAGACGTACGGTAGTTCGTCGGCGGGGATGCCGGGGCCGTGGTCGCGCACGGTCAGTTCGCCGCCTTTGAGCCGGACGTCGATCGTGCCGCCCGCGGGGCTGAACTTCACCGCGTTGTCGAGGATGTTCACGATCGCCCGCTCCAGGGCGGAGGGCTCCGCCCGGACGAACCAGGGCTCCAGGTCGGCCGTGATCGTCAGCTCCGGGCCGCGCAGCCGGGCCCTGCGCAGGGCCGCTTCCACGGTGTCCCGCAGGTCCACGACCTCCACCCGGTCGGCCGGGTGTCCCGCGTCCGAACGCGACAGGGTCTGGAGGTCGCCGATCAGCGCCGCCAGCTCCGTCATCTGCGCGGTCACCGACGCGAGCAGTGCCTTGCGGTCCGCCGGGGGGATCGGACGGCCGATCTCCTCGCTCCGGGTGAGGAGTTCGATGTTGGTCCGCAGGGAGGTGAGCGGCGTCCGCAGCTCGTGGCCCGCGTCGGCGATGAGCTGCTGCTGCACCTCGCGTGAACTGGCGAGGGAGGCGGTCATCGAGTTGAAGGAACGGGAGAGCCGGGCGATCTCGTCGTCGCTGTCCTCGTCCACGGGGATGCGGATGGTGAGGTCTTCCGTTCGGGCGACGTGCTCCACGGCCTCGGTGAGCTCGTCGACCGGCCGAAGCCCGGCCCGCGCGACCCAGAGCCCGGCTGCGCCCGCGCCCACCACGCCGATGCCGCCGACGAGCAGGAGCACCAGGGCCAGGTCGTTGAGCGTGGACTGGGTGCTCTTCAGAGAGGTGGCGATCACGAGGCCCACGTTGGGGCCGGGCTGTCCATCGGCGGTGGAGGTGGTCAGCGGCCTGAGCATCACACGCACCGCGTTGCCGTCTTCGTCGGTGCCGTCACGGAAGTAGGACTTGTTGAGTTCGCCGTTCTTGATCGCCGTCCTGTCGGACTGGGTCACCTTGACCTTGCCCACGGAGTTGTCGACGGGGCAGGCGGTTCCGTTCTCCTTGACCACCTGGACGTAGTTGTTCCGGAAGGGGGAATCAGTGGTGTCCGGGGTCGCGGAGCAGTAGTTGAGGGCGTTGAGGATCGCACCCGGCGGGCTTCTCATGCCCCTCTGCAGATCGTTGTCGACCTGCTCGTACAACTTCCCCTGCACGATGAACCAGCACGTCACCGACACCGCCGCCACCGCGAACGCCACCGCGGCAGCGACCAGCAGGGCCAGCCGTGAGCGCAGGGGCAGGGACCTGAAACCGCGCATCACTCCGCGCCACCGGACCGCAGTACGTACCCCACGCCCCGCACCGTGTGGACCAGGCGCGGCTCGCCGCCCGCCTCCGTCTTGCGGCGCAGGTACATGACGTAGACGTCCAGGGAGTTCGAGGAGGGCTCGAAGTCGAAGCCCCAGACGGCCTTCAGGATCTGCTCGCGGGTGAGGACCTGGCGCGGGTGGGCCAGGAACATCTCCAGCAGGGTGAACTCGGTGCGGGTCAGCTCCACCGGCCGTCCCGCACGGGTCACCTCCCGCGTCGACAGGTCCATGCGCAGGTCGCCGAAGGTCAGCGCGTCGTCCTCGACGGCCGCGCCCGCGGCCGCCGCGTACGAGCTGCGCCGCAGCAACGCACGGATGCGGGCGAAGAGTTCGTCGAGCTCGAACGGCTTGACGAGGTAGTCGTCCGCCCCGGCGTCCAGCCCGGTGACGCGGTCGCCGACCGTGTCGCGGGCCGTCAGCATGAGGATGGGTGTGGTGGTGCCCGCGCCGCGCATCCGGCGGGCCGCGGTGAGACCGTCCATGCGCGGCATCTGGATGTCGAGGACGACCAGGTCGGGCTGGTAGGCGATCGCCTTCTCCAGGGCGTCCGCGCCGTCCACCGCGACCTCGGTGTCGTATCCCTCGAAGGCCAGGCTGCGCTTGAGTGCGTCGCGCACGGCCGGCTCGTCGTCGACGATCAGGATGCGCTGGGTGTCACGGTCGCCTTCGGCGGAGCTCATGGGCGTCGGGTTCCTCGGGTGGTATGGGTCGTGATCCGGTGCTTTCAGCCTCGCATGTTCCGGGCTGTGCCGGAATGGATCAGCTCCGTACGGAGCGGCGGCGGGCGGAGGCCCGGCTCCGGGCGGGCCGGGACACGGCCGGGGCCAGTTCGGGGGCGCGCCGGACGGGCGTGTGCAGTTCGCGGGCGACCGCCAGGGCGAGGCCGAGTGCGGCCGCGTCTCCCGCGGCGGCGGTGTGCTGGACACTCTTGATCATCATGGCGACCTCCGTGGTCAGTTGTCGGAACCGCCGGCCCGCAGATCGGCGAGGTCGGACTTGACGGTGTTGATCGGGATGGCGAAGCCGAGGCCGACGCTGCCCGCGCTCGACGAGGAGGACGAGGAGTCCGAAGCGGCCGAGTACATCGCGGAGTTGATGCCGACGATGTTGCCGTTCATGTCGATGAGGGCGCCGCCGGAGTTGCCCGGGTTGAGCGAGGCGTCGGTCTGCAGGGCCTTGTACGTCGTGGTGGAGGAGCCGGTGTCGCCGTTGAACTGACGGCCGCCGAACTCGAACGGCCACTGGCCACTGTCGCCGCCCTGCTGTTGCTGCTGGCCCTGGCTCTCGTCGGTGGAGACGGTCACGTCCCGGTCGAGGGCGGAGACGATGCCGCTGGTGACCGTGCCGGTCAGGCCCTCCGGGGAGCCGATCGCGACGACCTGGTCGCCGACCTGGACGCCGTCGGAGTTGCCGAGCGTCGCCGGCTTCAGACCGGACGGCGGGTTCTCCAGCTTGATCAGCGCGAGGTCCTTCTTGCTGTCGGTGCCCACCACGGTGGCGGTGTACGACTTCCCGTCGTTCAGCTGCACCTTGATCTCGGAGGCGCCCGAGATGACGTGGTTGTTGGTGATGATCTCGCCGCCGGTCGTGATGATCACGCCCGAGCCGGTGGACGAGCCCGCGTTCGAGGTCGCGCCGATCTCGACGATGCTCGGGCTGACCGCCTTGGCGACACCGGACACCGTGCCGCGCTGGCTGGTGGGCACCACGTTGGCGCTGGTGGTGCTGGAGGTGGCGACGGTGTCGTTGCCGGTCAGCTCCTGGAAGGCGTACGCGGTGCCGCCGCCGATGGCGGCCGCGACGATCGCCACTGCGGCGAGCAGGGCGAACGGACCCTTGGCGCGCCGCTTGCCGGACGTACCCGCGGGGGGCTCGGCGGGGCCGGGGGCCACCGTCGCGAACGCGGCGGTGGTGCCGGCGGGGTCGGGCTCGGGGTAGCCGTAGCCGGCGTACGGGCCGGGACCGTGGCCCCCGTCGCCGCCGCCGTGGCCGGATCCGGAGCCCGGCCACACCGTGGTGCCCGGCTCGACGTGCACCGGCCCGGACGGGTCGTACGCCGGGGGCGGAGGCCACTCGGGGTTCACGGGGGAGGAGGGGTGCGACTGCTGCTCCGGGTACGCGGACCCGTGGTCGTCGCCCTGGGGGTACTCGCCGCTACGGCGGAAGCTCTCGGTCATGAAAAGAGACTGTCCCCCGATCATGAGAGCTCCCTGAGTGGCCCCTGAGAAGCCCGACAGAACCTCGTATGCCCGATATAAAGACGCTTTCTGCGAACCCGCTGAGAGATGCCTGCGGGCGGCTTGAGAACTCTCTGTGAGCGCGCGCCGGTGCCTTCGCGGGCCCTTCCCGCCTCCGTTCCGCCGTGTACCCGTCCGTGCACCGTGCGTGGGTCCGTCGTGCACCGTGGGTGGTTCCGTCCCTCTCCGGCGAACGGCGGGTTGCGCGCTGGTGATGTCCCGGAACGCCGGGGGCGAACACTTTTCCGACCCCTGTGTAGGCCGTGTGCCCGGAGATCGGTGAGGCCTACGATTCCCGGGCCGGAGGGGGGCTCCGCGGTTACGCCCGATGTCGATGCAAGCGATTGCCGTCGACGGCTGGGCCGGTGCGTCGTACGCCCTTCTCGGGCCACTGACGAGAGATCTACGCACCCACACCCAGGAGTCCTGAGTGATACCTGCTCTGCGCGCCCGTTGGAGACGCCCCGCCACGGCGTTGCCGACGGCCGCTCTCGCGCTGGCGCTGACCTGCGCCGGCGCCCTCGCGGCACAGCCCGCCTCCGCGGCCGGTGACCCGGCCGGACCGCCCGACGCGAGCGTCGCCCGGTCCACCGCGGCGCCCGCGCCGACGGCCTCCGACAAGGAGCTGCGCCACCGCGTCGTCGAGGCCGCCAAGACCCAGGCGACCCCCGGCACGGCGCCCAAGAGGACGCCGTTCATCATCGGCGGCAGCGAGACGACGATCTCCTCCGCGCCGTGGATGGTCCAGCTCTCCTACTACGACGACGCGGCGGGGACCGGCTACTTCTGCGGCGGCACCCTCGTCGCCCCGAACAAGGTCCTGACGGCGGCCCACTGCGTCGCCGGCCTGGACTGGGCGGACAACGGCGCGGTCGTCGCCGGAGCCACCGGTCTGCTGGACACCGCCAACGGCACCGTCGCGGGCGTCTACCGCCAGTGGAACCACCCGCACTTCGACGCCTCCACCCTTCAGAACGACGTGGCGGTCCTCACTCTGGACCGTCCGCTGGAGAAGCAGTGGGCGAAGCTGGCGGCCGCGGGCGACACCGCCTACTACCAGCCCGGCAACAACGCCACCGTCTACGGCTGGGGCCTGACCTCGGGCGCCGCGGACGCCGACCTGTCGGCGAACCTGCGCAAGGTCACCCTGCCGCTGGTCAAGGACGCGACCTGCAACAGCGCGATGAACACCGTCCTCGGCGAGGACGACTTCATCGAGGGCTCGATGTTCTGCGCGGGCACCCCCGCCACCGGTGTCGACGAGGGCACGAAGAGCCCGTGCAACGGTGACTCCGGCGGCCCGGTGATGTTCGGCGGCAAGATCATCGGCATCGTCTCGTGGGGTGTCTCCGGCTGCACCGCCAAGGGCGCCTACCCGGTGTTCACCAAGGTGTCCTCGTACACCTGGGCGGCCCAGCCGCGCATCGACGACGCCGACCTGACGTTCGACGGCCGCGCCGACCTGCTGGAGCGCACGCCGTCGGGCGGTCTGTTCGAGCAGGACAGCAAGGGCACCTCGCTCACCGCGCGCGCCTACCAGGGCAACGGCTGGCAGAACGCGAGCTGGGTCCTCCAGGCCGATCTGGACCGGGACTTCTACCAGGACCTGATCATGCGGGACAAGGGCGACGGCAAGCTCTACCGCAGCTACATGAACCACAGCTCGGGCACGTTCGAGTGGATGCAGATCAGCTCGGTGTGGGGCGGCTACAAGTCGTACGCCATCCCCGGCGACCTGACCGGGGACTCACGCCCCGACCTGGTCGCGGTGGACGCCGACGGATCGGTCTACCTCTACCCGGGCAAGGGCACCGGCCAGTTCTACGGCCGCCTCAAGATCGTCGACAGGGCGTGGAAGAACGTCAAGATCTTCGGTCACGGCGACCTGTCCGGGGACGGCCGCGCCGACCTCCTGGTCCGCAACAGCTCGGGCGTCCTGTACCTCTACCGGGGCACGCAGGTCGAGCACGCTCCGTTCGCGGCGCGCATCCAGGCCCGTACGGGCTGGAACTTCACCTCGTACGTGGCCAACGGCGACGTGACCGGTGACGGCATCGCGGACGTGCTCGCCCGCGACTCGGGCGGCACGCTCTGGCTCTACCCGGGCACCAACAAGGCCTCCACCGGTCTCTTCGGCACCCGCAAGAGCCTCGGCACCGGCTTCAACCAGTACAACCTGCTGTTCTAGGCCTCGGCACAGGAAGATCCCCGCGTCCTGGCAGGGCGCGGGGATCTTCGTCGTCCGGGTGAAGCGCGTGGGGCTGCGGGCCGCAGAGGGCGGGGCTACTCGCAGCCGCAGGACTGGCGGACGACCAGGCGCGAGGGGAACAGCTTCAGCCGCTCGCGGCGGGAGCCGGGCACCCGCAGCCCGTCGTCCAGGACGAGGTCCACGGCCGCGCGGGCCATCGCCGAGCGGTCCGATGCGATCGTTGTCAGCGGAGGGTCGGTCAGGGCCGCCTCCTTGACGTCGTCGAACCCGGCGACGGCGAGCTGACCCGGCACGTCGATGCGCAGCTCGCGGGCGGCGCGCAGGACTCCGATCGCCTGGTCGTCCGTGGAGCAGAAGATGGCCGGCGGCCGGTGCGGTCCGGCGAGCAGTTCGAGGCCGACCTTGTAGGCGTCGTAGCGGTTGTACGGGGCCTCGAAGAGGCGCCCCTCGGTCGGCTTGCCGGCCTCCTGCATCGCACGCCGCCAGCCCTCGACGTGGTCGGAGACGGGGTCGCCGACGGCCGGGGTCTCGGCCGTGCCGCCGAGACAGGCCACGTACTCGTACCCGTGCTCCAGCAGGTGCCGGGTGGCGAGCTGGGCGCCCCCTATGTCGTCGGTGACGACGGCGACGTCGTCGATCGCCTCGGGACGCTCGTGCAGGAGCACCACGCGGGCGTCCCAGGCGTCGATCTCGGCGGCCGCGTGGTCGTTCAGCGCGTGGCTGACGAGGATCAGTCCGGAGACCCGCATGCCGAGGAAGGCCCGCAGATAGTGGACCTCGCGCTCGGCGATGTAGTCGGAGTTGCCGACCAGGACCATTTTCCCGCGCTCGGCGGCGGCCTGTTCGACGGCGTGCGCCATCTCCCCGAAGAAGGGCTGGCGCGCGTCCGGCACGATCAGGCCTATGAGCTCCGTCCGCCGCGAGGCCATGGCCTGGGCGACCCGGTCGGGCCGGTACCCCAGCTCCTTGATCGCGGCGAGAACGCGCTCGCGCGTGGCCGGGGCGACCGGCCGGGGTCCGTTGTTGATGACATAACTGACGACGGCGGTGGAAGTACCCGCCAGCCGCGCCACATCATCCCTAGTCACCTTGGCCACGCGCGGAGTCTACGCGGATGGACCTACCTCTGGGCAGGGCGTACGGCGGCTTCCTGCGGCTCCGCCGAGCCCTCCGCGGAGGCGTGGCCGCCCGCGCGCGCCGTCTCGTCCGCATCATCCGGCTTTGGCTGGGCCGCCTTGGCCTTCGCCTCGTCCGCTGCGCGCTCCACCTTCTCCGGCGTAACGAATCGATAACCGACGTTCCGGACGGTTCCGATCAGGGACTCGTGCTCGGGGCCGAGCTTCGCGCGCAGTCGCCGTACGTGGACGTCGACCGTGCGCGTACCGCCGAAGTAGTCGTAGCCCCAGACCTCCTGGAGGAGCTGGGCGCGCGTGAAGACACGGCCCGGGTGCTGCGCCAGGTACTTCAGGAGCTCGAACTCCTTGAAGGTGAGGTCGAGGACCCGGCCCTTGAGCTTGGCGCTGTAGGTCGCCTCGTCCACGGAGAGGTCGCCGTTGCGGATCTCCATGGGGGAGTCGTCGTTGACGATCTGCTGGCGGCCCATCGCGAGCCTGAGGCGCGCCTCGACCTCGGCGGGACCCGCCGTGTCGAGCAGGACGTCGTCGATGCCCCAGTCGGCGGTGACGGCCGCGAGGCCGCCCTCGGTCACCACGAGGACGAGCGGACAGCCGGGTCCCGTGGAGCGCAGCAGCTGGCACAGGCTGCGGACCTGCGGGAGGTCACGCCGTCCGTCGATCAGGATGACGTCGGCACCCGGGGTGTCGACGAGAGCCGGACCCTCCGCCGGAGCCACGCGCACGTTGTGCAGCAGCAGGCCGAGAGCGGGAAGCACCTCCGTCGACGGCTGAAGGGCGTTGGTCAGGAGCAGGAGAGAGCTCATCGAGCCTCACCCGCCCGGGTCGTCCTGCCTTCGTGCACGGTTCGCTCGCCCATAACGTCTGGTTCCTCCTCGGTCCCTGCGAGGACGTTTGCGGCACTGCCCTGTACATACGGCTCCCGAACCTGAGGGACCCGCTGTGCCTTCGCGGCCCGTACACCTGCGGTTTCCCGCTTCGTATACAACGCTTCCGAAAGCACAAAAGGACCCGGGGGCTACTCTGCCCGAGTCCTCATGCCCAGCAGAATAGCCCACATGAGCCCAGGTCCGGCAGGTCACGTGACGCGTTCCTTCAAGAGTCCACGCCTTGAGACGGCGCCACGCACCCTTCTGCGGAGGTTTCTGCGTACCGCCGACGGGGTGGAGATCGACGCGGCCTACGACTCCGGAGCGGATTCGTCCGGTGACCTCGCGTTCATCGTGGCGCACGGATTCACGGGCGATCTGGACCGCCCGCACGTCCGCCGCGCGGCCCGTGTCCTCGCCGCCGGCGGGGCGGTGGTCACCTTCTCCTTCCGCGGCCACGGCGGATCGGGCGGCCGTTCCACCGTCGGTGACCGTGAGGTCCTCGACCTGGCGGCCGCGGTCGCCTGGGCGCGTGAACTCGGGCACACCAGGATCGTGACGGTCGGCTTCTCGATGGGCGGCTCGGTGGTGCTGCGGCACGCGGCGCTCCACGGGGAGCACGGGCCGGGGCTCACGGGTGGTGCGGCGGCGGCCCGGGAGCGTGAGGGGCGCTCGGAGGCGCGTACGGACGCGGTGGTGTCGGTGAGCGCGCCGGCCCGCTGGTACTACCGGGGTACGGCCCCCATGCGGCGGTTGCACTGGTTGGTGACCCGTCCGGAGGGCCGGATCGTGGGCCGCGTCGGTCTGAGGACCCGGATCGACCACCGTGAATGGGACCCGGTGCCGGCGTCCCCGGTCGAGTGCGTCCCGCACATCGCGCCTACCCCGCTCCTGATCGTCCACGGCGACCGGGACGGCTATTTCCCGGTCGACCACCCGCGCATGCTGGCCGAGGCCTCCGGCGGGCACGCCGACCTGTGGCTGGAGCCCGGCATGGGCCACGCGGAGAACGCGGCCCCCGACGCCCTGCTGTCCCGCATCCGCGACTGGTCCCTCGCGCACGCGGGCTAGCCTGGCGGGGTTCACGCAAACAGGTGCGCGGACACCACACACCAGATCGCTGATTGAGGAACGAGATGGCAAAGGGCACGGTGCGTTACTGGGCCGCCGCCAAGGCCGCGGCAGGCGTCGGCGACGAGCCGTACGACGCCGGCACGCTCGCCGAGGCACTCGACGCGGCCCGCGAACGACACCCCGGCGAATTCGTCCACGTCCTGCGGCGATGCTCGTTCCTGATCGACGGTGATCCCGTGGGGACCCGCGGGCATGAGACGGTACGGCTGGCCGAGGGCGGCACGGTCGAGGTGCTCCCGCCGTTCGCAGGAGGGTGAGCGAGACGATGAGCAACCAGCCGTACGAGGGTCGCCGCGAGGCGTACGACCCGTATCAGCAGCAGCACCAGGAACCCCAGCAGCAGGCCGACTGGCCGCAGCACACCCAGCAGTGGGAGGGGCGGACCTGGGAGACCCAGGCACAGGCGCCGGTCCAGGAGGCCGACAGCTCCTACCTGCCCCCGCAGGGGTACCAGAACTACGGCGAACCCCAGGGGTACGGCCGCGCGGGGGCCGCCCTGCCGCCCGAGGCTCCGGCGCAGCCGTGGAACCCGGCCCACGCACCGGCGGCCGGCGGCCCCGGCGACCCCTCCCGCCCCGGCGGGAGCGCGCGTGACGGCGGGACCCTGCCCGAGAGCGCGGACGAGGCCGACGTCGCCTACGGGCCCGCCACGGTCACCGGCCAGAGCCGGATCACCGACGCGCAGCGCGCCCGCGCCGAGGGACGGTCGCCGATCATCGAGCCCGGGATCCAGCCGGCCGCGCTGACCGCGCTGCTCGCGCTGCTGCTCTCGGGGACGGCGGCGATCGGGGAGTACGCGCTCGTCGTGCCCCTCGTCCTGCTCCAGGCCGTCACCGCGGCGGGCTGGTTCCGGCTGAACGGGATGTGGCCCGCCCGGCAGGGCATCGCGCTGGCGTTCCTGGGCGCGGTCACCGCCGACGTGGCGCTGCTCGCCGCGGGCCGGGAGAACGCGCCCGCCGCGATCCTCGGCACCCTCGGCGTGTGGGTCCTGCTGACCCTCGTGCTCCAGCTCCGCAGCCACGCCGACCCGGACACCCGCATGTACGGCCTGATGGCGACGGTCGTCTCCGCGGCACTGGCGATCATCGCGGCCGGTCATCTGGCGGCCGAGCCGGACGCCGTCACGGTGGGCGCGGCCGCGGTCGCCGCGGCGATCCTGGCCCGCGCGCTGCCGCTGCCGACGGCGGTCTCCGTGGTCGTCGCGCTGCTGGCCGCCACCGGCGCCGGCATCGCGCTCGGCGGGACGACGGACCTGGGCACGCAGGGCGCCTTCCTCGGCCTCGGCGCGGGTGTCTGCGCGCTGATCGGCCACCGGGTGGCGAGCTACGACTACCCCTCCCGTTTCGTCCACTTCACCGCTGGCGTGGCACTGCCGCTGGCCGCCGCCGCACCGGCGGTGTACCTGCTGGGCCGCGCGCTGGGCTGACCGGCCGGACGCGTGGCCGGTTCCGGTCGTCCGGCCGCGCCGAATCGTCACAAGTGATCGACAACTACCTTGAAGGGCCCCCGATTTGGGGGCCCTTCGGGGTTAGGCTCGCGTTCGGTGGCCACTCGGCCGTCCGGACGGGGCCTTCCCAGGTAGGGGAACAACGAGCATGCGTGCACTGCGGATAACCCTGATTCTGCTGGTCGTACTCGGCGGACTGTTCGTGCTCGCCGACCGGGTGGCGGTCGGGTTCGCGGAGGACGAGGCGGCGGGCCGTATCAAGAGCAGCGAGGGCCTCACGTCCACGCCCGACGTGTCCATCGGGGGCTTTCCGTTCCTCACCCAGGTCGTCTCGGGCGAACTCGACGACGTGAAGGTCGGCATCAAGAACTACGAGGCGCCGACGGGCGGCTCGGGCTCCGCCGCGGGCACGATCCGCATCGACGACCTCGACGCCGAGATGCACGGGGTCGCGTTCAGCGGTGACTACAGCTCCGCCACCGCCGGCAGTGCCACCGGCACCGCGTCGATCTCGTACGCCGAGCTGCTGAAGGCCGCCAAGTCCGGGCCGGCGGAGGTGGCGCCCGGCGTCAGGGCCCGGGTCATCGGCCTGTCCGACGGAGGCAACGGCAAGATCAAGGTCACCGTCTCGGCGACCGTCCTCGGCGCCAAGCTGCCCGAGCCGGTCTCGGTGCTCAGCTCCGTGTCCGTCTCCGGCGACACCGTGAAGGTGCACGCCGATTCCCTGCCCAAGCTGGGTGTCCAGCTCGCCGAGGGCAGGATCCGCTCGATCACCGACTTCGAGCAGAAGATCGAGCAGCTGCCCGGCGGCATCAAGCTCGACAAGGTGGAGGCGGCCCACGACGGCGTCCAGATCTCGGTGAAGGGTTCGGACGTCCGCCTGGTCGGGTAGAAGGCCTGGCCGCAGCAGGGTGGAATGTTCGCCGGAGGCGGGTGGCAGGACCGGCCGGGGGTGGACGAAGGGCTCCCCGGAGGCGGGGGGAAGGGCCGGCTGGAAGCGGGCACGGCCTGACCGGAAGCCGGTGGGAAGCCCGGCCGGAGGTGGGCGGGGCCTGGCCGTAGGCGGGTGCAAGGCTCCATCGCAGGCGGGCGGAAGGCCGGACCGGAGGCGGGTGGGAAACCCGGTCGGAGGTGGGCACGGCCCGGCCGGAAGCGGGCGGAAGGCCTGGCCCGAGGCGGGTGGGAAGCCTGGCCGGGCCGGTGGAACGGCCCGTTGAGGGCGGGTGTTGTCCGAAGGGCGAGACAACCCCGTCCGTACCGCAGATGGACGGTCGGGGCGGAAGGCGGCGGACCCCTCCGGCATCCGTGCGGGACGGGCCCCGGCGGCATCCTCGTATCGCCATGCGGACGATCGCGTCTCAGCATCCGACACGCCGGTGACATGCCCGCCTGTCCGTCCCTACGATCGGACTCATGAAGCGACAGGCGGATCTCACGAAGCGGCGGGCAGTAGACCTGTGCCGCGTCGCCGCCATGCTCTGTCGCACCTTCTGAGCGGAAGCGTTCCCGTCTTCCGCGAGCCGGGCCCCAGGACCTCTCTTGTCCGGGCCACCATTGCGCCGCGCGCAGCCCTCACCGGCATGCAGCACCGCACCGCGCACCCTCTCCATCGCATCACCCCGCCGCAACTGCCCCGGAGGAGAACGAGCATGAGCCGCAGCGACGTCCTGGTAGACGCCGACTGGGTCCAGGACCACCTGGACGACCCGAGCGTGGCCGTCGTCGAGGTCGACGAGGACACGTCGGCGTACGAGAAGAACCACATCAAGAACGCCATCCGGATCGACTGGACCAAGGACCTCCAGGACCCGGTCCGCCGTGACTTCATCGACCAGGAGGGCTTCGAGAAGCTCCTCTCGGCCAAGGGCATCGGCAACGACACGCTGGTCGTCCTCTACGGCGGCAACAACAACTGGTTCGCGTCCTACGCCTACTGGTACTTCAAGCTCTACGGCCACGAGAACGTGAAGCTGCTCGACGGCGGCCGCAAGAAGTGGGAGCTCGACTCCCGCGACCTGGTCGACGGCTCGCAGGTTCCCGAGCGCGCCGCCACCGAGTACAAGGCCAAGGCCCAGAACACCGCCATCCGCGCCTTCCGTGACGACGTCGTCGCCGCGATCGGCTCGCAGAACCTGGTCGACGTCCGGTCGCCCGACGAGTTCAGCGGCAAGCTGCTCGCCCCGGCGCACCTGCCGCAGGAGCAGTCGCAGCGTCCGGGCCACGTCCCGAGCGCCCGCAACATCCCGTGGTCGAAGAACGCCAACGACGACGGCACCTTCAAGTCGGACGACGAGCTCAAGGAGCTCTACGCCGCCGAGCAGGTCGACCTCGCCAAGGACACGATCGCCTACTGCCGCATCGGTGAGCGTTCCGCGCTCACCTGGTTCGTGCTGCACGAGCTCCTCGGTGTCGAGAACGTCAAGAACTACGACGGCTCGTGGACCGAGTACGGCTCCCTCGTCGGCGTGCCGATCGAGCTCGGCGCCAACAAGTAACCCTCAAGGCCTGAAGGACGGAATCGAAATATGTGTGGAGCGAAGGCCGGCGGCCCCGACGCCTCGACGATCAAGCCCGGTGAGACCACGATCCAGGGTCAGGTGACCCGCGACGGCGAGCCGGTGACGGGCTACGTCCGTCTGCTGGACTCGACCGGCGAGTTCACGGCGGAGGTCCCCACCTCCGCGACGGGCCAGTTCCGCTTCTACGCGGCCGAGGGCACCTGGACCGTCCGCGCGCTGGTGCCCGGTGGCACCGCGGACCGCACGGTCGTCGCCCAGACGGGCGGCCTCGCCGAGGTCGCGATCGCCGTCTGAACGGCGGACCGCCGTCGATGACGGCAGTCGACTGAACGGCCGAAGGGCCGCACCCCCGGGGGTTGGACGCTTACCGGATCGGGGTGCGGCCCTTCGGCTCGTCCTCACCCGCTTCCGGGGCCCGCCGGCACTGCGCCGGACGGGTTGTCCGGGCCTACGCTGGTGGTATGTACGCGCGCAGGCGTCACGTGTATTTCGCCATGATGGGGACGTGCGTCGTGCTGTTCGTCCTCGCCTGGGCAGTCGTGCGGCTGTGGTCGGTTCCCGCGGCCGTCGCCATGTGCGTGGTGGCCATGCTGATTCCGCCGGTGGCCGCGATGGTGGCCAACCGGCGGGGGCCCGAGGACCGATGGTGGGACGACCCGTCCGGGGACCCGAAGTCCGACGAGTGGTGGGACGAGCTGGACGGCAAGAAGCGACGGCAGCAGTAGGAAGCAGCAGGAGCGGAAAAGGCGTCTATGTCGCGTACGAGGTTGTCCACCGTGGTGCTCGACGCACCCGACGCCCATGAACTCGCCGACTTCTACCGGCGGCTGCTCGGCTACGAGGTGCGGTCGGAGGAGCCCGACTGGGTGCTCATCGGCCCGCCGTTCGAAGGGATGGCGCTCGCCTTCGAGACCGAGCCGCTCTACACGCCGCCGGTGTGGCCCGCGGGCCCCGGCGACCAGCGGATGATGCTCCATCTCGACATCGAGGTCGACGACCTGGCCGAGGAGACCGACCGCGCCGTGGAACAGGGCGCCCGGCTCGCCGAGCACCAGCCGCAGGAGGACGTACGGGTGCTGTTCGACCCGGCGGGCCACCCCTTCTGTCTCTGGGTGGACACCCGCACGCGGCGCAGGTGGGGTCAGTAGCGGCGCCGAGAAGACGGGTCGACGGCCGGCGGGGCGACGGCGGCCGGCCGGGGAGGGGGCCCCGGCGGGAGCGCCGGCCCCGGGAGCGGGGCGGCGGTCAGTAGACCAGCGCCTGCGTCCCGTCCGTCATCGCCTCCTGCACGAACACCTGCGCGCCCGCGATCCGTACGCCGTCCAGGACGTCCTTCTCCGTGATGTCGCGCCGGGCCGCGCACTGGGTGCACAGGGTGATGCGCCCCGCCGCCAGGATCGAGTCGATCAGATCGGGCAGCGGTGCCGCGTGCGGCAGCTCGAATTCGGCGGCGCGGCCCGGCAGCGCGAACCAGGCGGATTCGCCGGTCAGCCAGAGGGAGACCTCCACACCGCTGGCCACGGCCACCGCGGCGACGGTGAACGCCTGGGAGCAGCGTTCCGGGGCGTCGGCCCCCGCCGTCACCTTGATCACGAGCTTGTTCGCCATGGCCGTCATCGTAGTCCGAATCGTGATCAACGGCTGTGCAACCCCGTGCACAGGCCATGGGTCTCCTGTGCGCGGATATGGAATCTGTGCTTCACCTTCTGTGGGGGGACGTCTTGGTAGTACCCGAAGGATCCGAAACACCGGAAAGACCGAGCGTGCCCGATGGCGCGCCGATTGTCGGTCCGGACACGGCGTCGGACGCTCCGTCAGGGCCGCGGCCCCGTAGGCGCGGCCGTACGACGCTGCTCATCGCCACGGCCGCCGTGCTCGGTCTCGTCGCCGGTACCTGCACCGGATTCGTGATCCAGGCCCACCGCGAGCCGACCCGGCTGCCCTCGCTGTCCCAGCCGGTGGTGGCCCGGGCGAAGGGCCCCGGCCCCGAGCCCCTGTCCGCCGCCCAGGACCACCGCGTCAAGACGAACGGCGACCTGCGCAAGCTCCTGATCCCCCGGCCGAAGGGCAAGAAAGCCCTCGACTGGGCGCCCGAAGAGGACGGTTGGCTGGACCTGGGGACCTACGCGGACTCCCTGACCCACGCCGACCGGGTGTTCGGAGATCTGGTCGCGGCGGAATTCCGCCGGGCGGCCGGGGTCAGCTGGTCCGAGGGCAGCACGGGCAGCACTGAGGTCCGGCTGGTGCAGTACCGCCAGGAGGAAACCCTCGGCGCCTCGGAGCGGGCGAGCCGATGGGACGTCGACGGCGCCCGCGGCTATGACGTCCCCGGCGCGGGCGACGGTATGGCCTACCTCTTCGACGCGGAGCGGAAGCCCGGCTACCTGCCGTTCTACAAGGCGCTGGCGACGGCCTCGCGCGGTGACATCGCCATGGAGATCTGGATCTTCGACTCCAAGCCGATCCCCAAGCAGAAGATCATGGACCTGGCGAAGCGTCAGTTGGAGCGGCTGTGAACGAGCGACCTGCCGGCCCGGAGGACGTGACGTCCGTTCCGGAGAACGCCGTATCCGACACCGCCGTCCCCGTCGAGGGAACGCCGGTGGAGCCGATCCCCGCGGACGTGGTCACGACGGAGGCCCGGCCCGCCAAGAGGCGAGTGCGGCCCGGTCGTATCGCCGCCGTCGCCGGGGCCGTCCTGCTGGCCGGGGCCGTCATCGCGGGCGGCGCCTACACCGTGGTGACCGTCCAGGACGCCGACCGGGACGCGGGCGCGCCCGTCTGGAAGCTCCCCAGGGGCGGGAAGCCCGAGTCCGCGCAGGAGCTGAAGGCCTCCTCGGAACTGGCCTCCGTGCTCGTTCCGTACGACGACAGCTGGAGCCGCGGTCCTGACATCGCGGAGTTCGGTTCCGACGCCGCGCTCAGCGGTGGCGAGGCCACGGCCCTGCGCAAGGAGTCGATCCGCGATCTGCCCCGTTCCCAGCGGCGCCGGCTCGAGAAGCAGATCGACAAGCAGCACACCAAGGGCATGGCGATGCGCAGCTACCTGAGCACGTCGAGCGCGAGCGACTCCACGCTCTACTCGGCCCATGCCTTCACGGTGAGCATCGAGCTGGTCCAGATGGAGGACAAGACGGCGATCCGGAACCGGTCCGATTTCCAGAACGAGTTCTTCGACGCTCTCAAGATCTTCCGCGCCGGTCCGAAGATCGAGGGCCACAAGAACGCCAAGTGCTTCCTTCCGCCCAAGGACAAGAAGGAGAAGCTCGACATGATGATCTGCTCGGGCTACCAGGGCGACGTGCTGGTCAGCGCGACCGCCTACGCGGCCAAGCCGCTGAACGCCAAGGGGGTCGCACAGCTCTTCCGCGAGCAGCTCGACCGCATCAAGGAGCCGGGGGAAGCGGTATGACCGAGCAGACGGCACAGACACCGGCCGAGGAGACCGAGCCGGAGGTCGTCGCGCCGGTCGCGACGGAGCCGGCCGGACCCGAGGTCGTCGCGCAGGCCGCGACGGAGTCGGCCGGACCCGAGGTCGTCGCGCAGGCCGCGACGGAGTCGGCTGAACCCGAGGTCGTCGCGCAGGCCGCGACGGAGCCGGCTGAACCCGAGGTCGCCCCGCAGGCGGCGACGCAGCAGGTCGAGCCGGAGGTCGCCCCGCAGGCCGGACCGCAGGCGGTCGACGCCTCGGCCGGGCCGGAGGCCGTGGGTTCTCCGCTGCCGCCGTTGCCAGCGGCGCCCCCCGTGGCCGCCGTCGGGGGCGTGACCCCCGACGTCCCGTCGGCCCCGGTCAAGGCCAGGAAGGACCGCCGGGTGCTCCGCGCCGTCCTGCGCTGGACCGCCGCCACCGTGGTCTTCGCCGCCGTCGGCTCCGCCGCCGCGTACGGCATCACCGGCATGAAGCGGACCGACGTACCCGGTCTGGCGACGGAGAACGACGGTCGCTGGGACTATCCGACGATCTCCGAGCCGCCGCTGCCTTCCGGCAGCCCCGGTCCGTTCGCGAAGCTCAACAAGGCCGGCATCCACTACGCCGACCTGCGCGAACTCCTGCTCCCGGCGCCGGAGGGCGCCAAGGCGGACGCGACTCTGCGCGGTGAGGACGGCTGGCTGGCACGCAAGGCCTTCCTGGCGCAGTACGCAGACGCGGAGGGCCGGGAGACCCTCGGCGGCCTGCTGACCGACAACGCCCTGCGGCACATCGCCGCACGTGGCTGGACCGCCGCCGACGGCACCCGCACGCGGATCTACCTGCTGCAGTTCGACACCGCCGCCGTCGCGGAGGACATGGCCTCCACGCAGCTGGCGAACTACGACTCCCCGCAGTACGCGCTGCGCGGAGCCGACCTGACCGAGCGGGACGAGCGCTTCCCGGAGCGGTCCGCGGTCGACGACGTCACCCGGTACGCGTACACGGAGAGCAAGCCGTACGGCGCCGAACAGGTCCGCGAGGCGTATCTGTCGGCCGGGGACACCGTCGCTCTCGTCGTGCAGTCCCGCAAGGGCGGCGCGTCCGAGATCCCCTTCCAGCAGACGGTCGTGCTGCAGAGCCAGCTTCTGGGCTGAGTCCGACGGGCCCGACCGGCCCCACCTGGACGAGAGGGCCGGGTCCCAGCCGCGTAAGCTGGGGCCCGGCCTTTGTGTACTCCCCCAACTCGGCAGTGCCCGAGCGGGGACCCCGTTCCGCTCACCGAGGAGCACCGCGTGGAGATCTTCTTCGAAACCCTGCTGGCCCTGGTCTGCGTCGGCGTGCTCGCCTTCGCCGCGCTGACCGTGAAGAAGCTGTACCAGGGCCAGCGCTGACCCCCACCAAGGAACTGTTCAGCTCATGATCGAGATCCCGTCGGACCTCCACAAGGACCTGGTCCCCCTTGTCTTCCTGCTCGGCGACTGGGCCGGAGTCGGTGTCCACGACTTCCCCGGCTCCGAGAAGTGCAACTTCGGGCAGGAGGTCAGCTTCACGCACGACGGGCGGGACTTCCTCGAATACCGCTCGCACAGCTGGGTGCTCGACGAGAACGGCGAGAAAGTCCGGCCGCTGGAGACCGAGTCCGGCTTCTGGCGCGTCGACGCCGAGCGCAAGGTCGAGGTCGTCATGACCCGCGACGACGGCGTCGTCGAGATCTGGTACGGCGAGATCGCCGACAAGAAGCCCCAGATCGACCTCGTCACCGACGCCGTGGCCCGTACCGCCGCCTCCGGCCCCTACAGCGGTGGCAAGCGTCTGTACGGCTACGTGAACAGCGACCTCATGTGGGTCGGCGAGAAGCAGACCCCCGAGGTCGAGCTGCGCCCCTACATGTCCGGGCACCTGAAGAAGGTCGTCACCCCGGAGGACGTCGAGCGCTGGGCCAAGGCCCTGCCCGACGACATGCCGGACGACGGGATCGCCTTCTTCAAGTAGCATCCCGCCGCTTCCCCGACGAGGACACCGCCGCGCGCTTCCGGACCGCCCTGCCGTTCCCCAGGGCGGCTCCCACGGGACAGGCCCTAGACTTCCAGTGTGGTGAGCACCGACTGGAAGAGCGACCTCAGGCAGCGCGGCTACCGGCTGACGCCCCAGCGCCAGCTTGTCCTCGAAGCAGTGGACACCCTGGAGCACGCGACCCCCGACGACATCCTCGGCGAAGTGAGGAAGACGGCGTCGGGGGTCAACATTTCCACGGTCTACCGGACCCTTGAGCTCCTGGAGGAGCTCGGGCTGGTCAGCCACGCCCACCTGGGACACGGCGCGCCGACCTACCACCTGGCCGACCGGCACCACCACATCCACCTCGTCTGCCGCGACTGCTCGAACGTCATCGAGGCCGATGTCTCCGTCGCCGCCGAGTTCACCGCGAAGCTCCGGGAGTCCTTCGGCTTCGAGACGGAGATGAAGCACTTCGCCATCTTCGGCCGCTGCAAGGACTGCCAGGGCCGCCAGGAATGACAGAAATAAAATCGGCGACCGCTCGGTCGTAGTGTGTATGTCCATGAAGAGTTCCCTCCTGTCCCTGCCCGGCGCCGTTCCCGCCGAGGGCGTGGACGAAGGCGTCGCCGCCCACTACGGCGACCTGTTCCGTGAGCAGCGCGCCCTCGCCGACGGCGTCGGCTTCGTGGACCTCTCGCACCGCGGCGTCGTCACCGTCACCGGGGACGACCGGCTGGCCTGGCTGCACCTGCTGCTCACCCAGCACGTCACCGACCTCCCGGCCGGCCAGGCCACCGAGGCGCTGATCCTCTCCGCGAACGGCCACATCGAGCACGCGCTGTACCTCGTCGACGACGGCACGACGGTGTGGATGCACACGGAACCCGACACCCAGGACGCGCTGGTCGCCTACCTGGAGTCGATGAAGTTCTTCTACCGGGTCGAAGTCGCCGACCGCACCGCCGACTTCGCGGTCGTCGAGCTGCCGGCCGGTTCGATCGCCGAGGTCCCCGAAGGCGTCGTCGTCCGCGAGACGCCGTACGGCCGTGATCTCTTCCTGCCGCGCGCGGACCTGGAGTCCTTCGCGGAGAAGGCCGGACCGCCCGCCGGACTCCTCGCCCACGAGGCCCTGCGCGTCGAACAGCACCGGCCCCGCCTCGGCTTCGAGACCGACCACCGCACCATTCCGCACGAGCTGGGCTGGATCGGTACCGCGGTGCATCTCCAGAAGGGCTGCTACCGCGGCCAGGAGACCGTCGCCCGCGTCCAGAACCTGGGCAAGCCGCCGCGCCGCCTGGTCTTCCTCCACCTCGACGGCAGCGAGGTCGTCCTGCCCCCGCACGGCACCGAGCTGCGCCTCGTGGACGAGGACCCCGCCGGCCGCAAGATCGGCTTCATCACCACGTCCGTACGCCACCACGAACTCGGCCCGATCGCCCTGGCGCTCGTGAAGCGCAACGTGCCCGTGGACGCCCCGCTGATGGCGGACTCGACGGCGGCGGCACAGGAGGTCGTGGTCGAGCCGTAAGGCTCACATTTCCAGAAGGACCGTGAACGGGCCGTCGTTCGTCAGGGACACCCGCATCTGGGCGCCGAACCGGCCCGTGGCCACCGTGGCGCCCAGGCCGCGGAGCTGGGCGACGACCTCGTCGACCAAGGGCTCGGCCACATCGCCGGGGGCGGCCGCGTTCCAGGTGGGGCGGCGGCCCTTACGGGCGTCGCCGTACAGCGTGAACTGGCTGATGACGAGCAGTGGCGCGTCGACGTCGGAGCAGGACCGCTCGTCGGTCAGCATCCGCAGAGACCAGAGCTTGCGGGCCAGTTGGGCCGCCTTCTCCTTCGTGTCCTCGTGGGTGACCCCGACCAGGACGCACAGGCCCTCGCCGCCGATCTCGCCGACCGTCTCGCCGTCCACGACGACGCTCGCGCCGTCCACTCTCTGCACCACCGCACGCATGCGGACCATGATGCCGTGTCATGGCTGCGTCGCGCGGTGCGGGCCCTTCGCGTGATTTTCCGGGGTAACCAACCCGCCATCTGGGGCCGATCGGGTCACTCGGTCACATAGCGGCCATCTGGGGTGGCACCATGCGGGGTGTTGCGGTCCGGCCGTTGGGCGGACCGTGCCGGTCGAGGGGACGGTAGAGGTACATGAGCACATCGAGGACCGGGCAGACCGGAGCCGTGTCATTGACCCGTACGAGCGCGCGGGCGAAGGCGATGACGGCCCGGCCGCCGGTGCAGCGCACCGACAGCGGCCCGCTGGCGGCCGATCCGGCCCCGACCGGCATCACCGTGCTCCGGCTGCCCGAACTGCGGACACTGCGCCGGGACGCCCAGCGGGACGAGGCCGACCTCAGCTATGTCCGGCGGCTGCTCCAGGGACGTATCGACATCCTGCGCGCCGAGCTCGCGCGCCGTGGCGAACACCGGACGCCCGCCCCGGCCTCGGGACACCTCCCGCCCGTGGACGGGGGGAAGCCCTCGGTCGTGGAGCGGCTGTCGGAGATCCTGACGGACGCGCCGGCCCGGTACCGCTCCTCGGCCCGCCACGTGACCGTGGGCACGCCGCACGGCGAGGAGTACCGCGCGCTGGCCGCCGACATGCTCGCCGAGGTGGAGCTGTCGGACCTGGAGGCCCGTACGGACGACGAGCTGGGCGCGGGGCTCGGCCGCCTCGTCCGCTACGAGCGGCAGGTCTCCCGGCGGCGCCAGCAGCTCCAGCGCACGGCCGACGATTGCAGCGCAGAGATCGCCCGCAGGTACCGTGAAGGGGAAGCACAAGTAGACGACCTGCTCATGTGACGTGGCGGCTCCGGCGACCCCGTGGCCGAGGGGCGCGCCGGCATCCAGGAGGCGCGCTTCCGCTCCGCGCGGGCGGGGGCGCCGTCCGGGACACGACCCGGCCGCCGCCTTCCGAGCGGGTCCCCGTTCCGGAAGGCCACCGCCGATGTCCCGAGCTCCCCGCACGCCCGAAGGCCCGCGCATATCCGACGGCACCCCGGGTGCCCCGGGTGAGGCCGGCGCACCGAACACTCCGACCACGTCCGGCATCGCTCGTACGCCCGGTACGGCGCCCGCGCCCGAGGCGACTCCGTCCGACACGTCCGGGATATCAGGGATATCCGGGACATCCGGTACGCCCGGCTCGCTCCCGGTGCTCGCCGAGGTCGTGCGTTCCGGCTTCGTCGAGGGGCATCACCGCGGCAGCCTGGTCGTCCTGGCCGCGGACGGGACGGTCGAGCTGGCGCTCGGCGAGGTGGCGACGCCCGTCTTCCCGCGCTCGTCGAACAAGCCCATGCAGGCCGCGGGCATCCTGCGCGCGGGCCTGGACCTGGCCGGGGAACGCCTCGCCCTGGCCGCCGCCAGCCACTCCGGCGAGGTCTTCCACCGCGACCTGGTCCAGAAGATGCTCGTCGAGCACGGGCTGGACGCCGGTCAGCTCCAGTGCCCGCCCGACCTGCCGCTGGACCCCGTCGAGGCGGAGACCTACCTCGCCTCCGGAGCCGTCCGTGACCGGGTCACCATGAACTGCTCCGGCAAGCACACGGCGATGCTCGCGGTGTGCGCGCAGCGCGGCTGGTCCACCGAGTCCTACCTCGACCCCGGGCACCCCCTCCAGCAGCTCATCCACTCCGTGGTCGAGGAGGCCGCCGGGGAACCCGTCGCGGCGGTCGGCACGGACGGCTGCGGGGCGCCCCTGATGGCCATCACCCTCACGGGTCTGGCCCGTGCCTTCCGCTCCTTCGTCCTCGCGGCCCCCGGCTCCGCCGAACGCCGGGTCGCCGACGCCATGCGCGCCCACCCCGAGTACGTCGCCGGCACCCGGCGCCCCGACACCTGGCTGATGCGCGAGGTCCCGGGCGCCCTGTCCAAGATGGGCGCCGAAGCCGTCCAGGCGGTCGCGCTGCCCGACGGCCGCGCCCTCGCCTTCAAGATCGACGACGGCGGGGGCCGGGCCCTGGGCCCCGTCCTGGCCCGCGCCCTGGGCCTGCTCGGTGTGACGGGCCCGGTGGTGACCCGCATAGGCACCGCCCCACTCCTGGGCGGCGCCCGCGAGGTGGGGGAGATCCGCGCGGCCTTCTGACCGGGCCGGCCTTCTGACCCGGGCCAGCCTTCTGACCCGGGCCGGGCTTCTGACCCGGGCTGGCCTCCTGACCCGGGCTGGCCTCCTGACCCGGGCCGGCCCCCTGACCCGGGCCGGGCTGCGCCCGGCGAGGACCGGTCGGGCGAGGTTGTGCGGGATGCGGGCGACACCTTGGCGGGCCGGCAGGGAGCGGTTGTGCGGATTCGCGCGCGACTCCTCGGGGGGCCGACTGGGAAGGGCTTTGCCGGATGCGCACGACTCCTCGGGACTGCCGGGAGAGGCTTGTGCGGGATCGGCGCGACCCCTTGGCAGGCCCGCCGGGAGGGGTTCTGCGGCATCGGCGCGATCCCTCGACGAACCGGCCGGGACGGCCGTGCGGAAATCCGCGCGACACCCCGGCCGGGGTCCGCCTAGCGTGGCTCCATGACCTCGCACGAAGCCCTCGCCGCCCAGAACGCCACAGACGCGGCCGCAGCCGCAGCCGCAGACGTCAGGAGTGTGGACGCCGGGGGCGGGGGAGAGGCCGGAGGTGGGCGGGACGCCGGTGAGACGGCCGCTGCCGCCGTCGACGTGATCGACGTACGGCCGATCGCCGGATCCGACCTCCGGGACTGGCTGCGCGCCGTGAAGACGGGGTTCCTCCAGGAGCCTGCCGTCACGGACGAGGACGTCGAGAACCGCAGGACGGCGTTCATCATGGGCAGGACCCTGGGCGCGTTCGACGGCTCCCGCTGCGTGGCGACCTTCCGGTCGTTCCCGCAGGAGCTCACCGCGGTCGGCGGGGCGGCCGTCCCCGCGGACGCCATCTCGAACGTGACCGTCTCTCCCACGCACCGCCGCCGGGGCCTGCTCACCCGGATGATGAAGGCCGACCTGGCGGCGGCCAGGGAACGCGGCGACGTCGTCGCGACCCTCATCGCCGCCGAGTACCCGATCTACGGCCGGTACGGCTTCGGGCCCGCGACGACCTCCACCGAGTGGACCGTCGACATACCGCGCACCGGTCTCGACCCGCGCTGGTCGGGCCCGGCCGACGGCGGCCGTATCGACCTCGTCGACGCCGAGGACGTCCGCAAGGCGGGACCCGAACTGCACGACCGGTTCCGGCGCGCCCGGCCCGGCGCGATCAACCGCGACGCCCGGTGGTGGCAGATGAACACCGGCCTGCTGAGGTTCGCCGGCTTCCCCTGGAAGGAACCGTTCTACGCCGCCTACCGCTCGGCGTCGGGCGAGATCGAGGGCCTTGTCGCCTACACCGCGGACGACGACTGGGCGGACTCCAACCAGCCCCACAACACCGCGGAGGTGAAGTGGCTGATCGCGGTGACGCCGGCTGCCGAGCGCGCCCTGTGGAGCTACCTCTGCTCGATCGACTGGATCACCCAGGTCAAGACGGGCCGACGCGCCCCCGACGACCTGCTGCCGCAGTTCCTGCCGGACCCGCGTGGTGCCAGGCTGACCAGCCAGACGGACTGGCTCTGGGTGCGGATCCTGGATGTCGTACGGGCTCTTGAGGCGCGGACCTACGGCACCGCGGGGACGCTCGTGCTGGACGTGAGGGACGAGAGCGGACCGGACGGAGGCCGCTACCGGCTCTCGGCCGCCCCGGACGGCACGGCGACCTGTGTGCCGGTCACCGAGGAGGCGGACCTGTCGCTCTCCATCGCCGATCTGTCGACGCTGTGGCTCGGGGACGAGTCCGCGGTGCGGCTGGCGGCGCTGGGCCGGGTCCGGGAACGGCAAGAGGGCGCCGCCGCTCTGGCCGACGCCCTGCTGCGGACCTCCAGGCGACCGTGGTGCCCGGACATCTTCTGAACTGCGGTTGCCTGTAAGGGCGTTCTCCTTCCGTGCGGGTGGCGGACGACTGCCGTGACTGCTGATCCGTAGCGATTCAGTTGTGAGGTGCGGGTCGTGCGCGTGGTGCGGACTGACCGTGCTCCCGGCTCCCCTCCGGAAGGGAGCGCGGTCAGCCGGACTGGCGGACGGCGGCGTCCGCTCAGCCGGACTGGGCGAGCAGCATCACGAGGATCACGGCCCCGATGCCGCTGATGGTGGTGTTCCGGGCCTTGAGCCCGACGGACAGCGCGACGAACGCGATGATGCCCATCGGCCCGTACTCCCACTGGATGAGTTGCTCGAATCCGATGGCGAGGGCGGCGACGGCGAGGGCGACGAGCGGCATGACGGTCCCTCCTTGGGGACGGGGAGGCGGACCCCCGCTGAGGACCGTCCGCCCCGGCCACCTGGCGTCCAGGTGGAACTTCGGCGGCCAACCCTCCGGAAGTTTGACCATGTTGCGCAAGTTGGCGACCAACTCACTCTTACTTATCTCCGTGTTGGGACGACTCATAACCACCTATCCGGCAACTGCCCAAAGATGGCGGGAAGTTGTAGGGTTCTGGTTGTGGAGCCGAAGCACGCCGTCGTCAACGGACGGAACAGGTCACCACGGCCGCCGAGGTCACACCGCGAGGTGGCCGACGAGCTGCGCAGCCGGATCAGGTCCGGTGAGCTGCGGGCCGGCCAGCGCATGCCGACCCAGGCCAGACTGGCCGACGAGTTCGGCGTCGAACGCGGCGCGGTGCGCCAGGCGCTGCGCATTCTCCAGTCGGAGCACCTGCTGGTCGACGTGTCCAAGGGAAGCCCGGCGACCGTCGCGGACCATCCCGAGAGGGCTCTGACCGGGCCGCAGGCCTGGCCGCAGTCGACCATGGTGGCGCTCGCCCCGCGGATCACGGCGGCCTTCGAGGTCCCGCACGTCGCGATCGACGCGCTGTGTCTGACCGCCGTGTCGCTCACCCTCGCCATGGGCGAGCCGTTGCGCGAGATTCACGCGGGACGCATAAAACCGGCCAGGGTCGACGTCCGGGTGCTGCTTCCCAGCCGCGACATCGACCTCGCGTTCCCCGCGCCGGTCGACGGCACGGCGGACGACCGCCCGCGGCGTCGCTGGCTGGTCCAGCGCAACGCGCAGGTGCAGGTGCTGCGGCACAATCTGCTGGCGCTGCGGACCACGCACGACGTCGACGTGCGGGTCTCCTTCCGGTCGCTGCCCTTCACCCCGCCCGTGAAGCTGTACCTGCTCAACGAGGCGGAGGCGCTCTTCGCGTACTACACGCTGGCGCGGCGGGGCGAGGAGTTCGACCACGAATACCTGGAGACGTACGACGCCGAGGGCACGCAGTCGATGCTGTTTCCCTTCAGGCAGGGGGTGGGACTGCGGGACACCACGTTCGTGGAACAGTCCCACCTCTGGTTCAACGCGCTGTGGGAGACGATCAGTTCGGAACCGCTGATCACGAACTGATGGCCGGTCCCGCCACCAGCAGGGCCAGGACGACGGCTCCGATGGAGCTGCACGTGGGGTTCTTCGCCTTGATCCCGATGGTGAGCAGCAGCAGGCCGACGATGCCCGTCGGTCCGTAGTGCCATTGGACGAGTTGCTCGAAGCCGACGACGAAGACGGCCGAGAGGAGGGCGATGGCGGGCATGGTGGTTCCTCCTGCTTCTCTTCGGTGACGTGCCGGGTGCCGGGTGCCGTGGATGGGTGAGAGGAGGCAAAACTTCCGCCATCTTGGCCAAGTTGGTAACCAACTCTGGTTAGGTTGTCCCCACTTGGTAAGTATCCATAAACAACTTTCGGGTAACTCCCCAAAGATGGGAGACAGTTGTACCGTTTGGTCGTGACTCAGGAGAACGTTGTGGTGAGTGACAGCAGCAGAAGGCTTTCGCCCCCGGAGATCGCCGAGGTCCTGCGGGAGCGTATCCGCACCGGCGAGCTGAAGGCCGGCGACCGTCTGCCCACCCAGGCGGAGCTGGCCGACGAGTTCGGCGTCGAGCGCGGCACGGTCCGCCTCGCCCTGCGCGAGCTGCAGGAAGGCGGCCTGCTCAGCAACGTCAGCAAGGGCAGTCCGCCACGGATCGCGCAGGTCACTCCCACCCGCAACGGACCGCAGCCGACCATGGTGGGCCTCGCCCCGCGGCTCACCGAGGCGTTCTCCGTCCCCCACGTGCGGATCGACGCGGCCTGTCTCACCGCGGAGACGCTGATGCTGGCGCTCAGCGAGCCGGTGCGCCAGATCCACGACGGAAGGATCCGCCCGGAGCGCATCGACGCCCGGATCCTGCTGCCCAGCCGGGAGATCAACCTGGCGTTCCCCATCTCCGTGGACGACCGCGGCGACGACGACCCGGTCCACAGGCGCTGGCTGGAGCAGCGCAACGCCCAGGGCCACGTCCTGCGCCACAACCTCCAGTCCCTGCGCTCCTCGCACGGCATCGACGTCCATGTGACCTTCCGGGCCCTGCCCTTCACGCCGCCGGTGAAGCTGTACCTGCTGAACGGGACGGAGGCGCTGATCGCCTACTACATGATCGCCAGGCGGGAGGAGGAGATCTCCGCCGACGAGACGCTGGACATGTACGACACCCTCGGCACCGAGTCCCTGCTCTTCTCCTTCGAGAAGCGGTCCGGCGCGCGGGACACCGCCTTCGTCGACGAGTCCCAGAGGTGGTTCAACGCCCTCTGGGAAACCATCACCACGGACCTCAGACTCTCGTAGTGACTTCTGATACGACGCAGACTGATGCGGTGGCGACACAGACGGAGAACCTGCGGGACACGATCACCCGAGCGCGCTTCGTGCTTTTCGACTTCGACGGGCCGGTCTGCCGGCTGTACGCGGGGCACGCCGCCGAGAAGGTGGCCAGGGATCTGGTCGACTGGCTCGAACGGCAGGGGATGCGCGGGCTGTTGACCCCGCAGGAGCGTGAACACCCCGATCCGCTGGAGGTCCTGCACGCGGTCGACCGACGCCGTCCGCACAGTGACCTGGTGGCCGAGCTGGAGGCGCGGTTCACCCAGCAGGAGCTCAGGGCGGTGGCCAAGGCCTGGCCCACCGAGTACGCCGACGCGGTGATACGGACCTGGACGGCCGTGGGCGCCCGGCTGGCGATCACCACCAACAACTCGCCCCGTACAGCCGCCCGTTACCTTGAGGGCCGGGGCCTTGCCGAATGCTTCGCGCCCCACATCTACGGCCGCACCCAGGACCTGCACCACCTCAAGCCGGACCCCGACTGCCTCAACCGGGCTCTGAAGGCCCTCGGCGCGGAGCCGTCGAAGGCGCTCATGATCGGCGACACCCCCTCGGACCTGTACGCGGCCCAGCGGGCCGGGGTCCCGTTCCTCGGCTACGCGCGTCACGAGGACAAGGAGAAGCAGCTCCGGGACGCCGGGGCGGAGCATGTGGTGACGTCCATGAAGACGGTGCTCCAGGCCTTGTGGGGTCAGCGCTGAGGGGGCGTGCGCCGTGCCCCGACGGGGTGAACCGCGAGGCGTCCGCGCGCCGGCCCTCGCGAGCCGTAGCCGCTGCTCAGTGCCCGCGTCGCGGAAGGGCGAAGACGAGCTTTCGCTTGGGCGCCCAGCGCGCTGAGGAGCGGCTCTTCTGGAACTATGCCCATTCACGAGTGGTGACGGAGTACCGTTCTCCCCTCTTTTCTCTTTGGTGTGCGGTCGCGTGAGAGAACGGTCAATGTCACCCGAATCGGTTTCCTCGGCTCTGCGGCGAGCCGTTGAGGTGAGTGGCGACGCGGGAGTGGTCGAGGGACCACTCCACGGCTACCACCATGAGACGTATGTCGTTCCACTGGCGGGGTGGGCGGTAGAGGCGGAACCGGTTCGCTGGAAGTGCCGGGAGCCGCGACCCGGACTGCTGTGGTTCGACCGGCGCTGCTTCGCGTCCGAGGAGCAGCTGCTCCGGGCGTTGCAGGGGCGCATCGAGGGCATCCCCGACCTCATCCAGGCGGGCTCCGCAGGTCTTCAGCGGTTCATCGAGGGCGAGACGCTGGGAGCGCTGTACGGATCCGGCGACGGGATCCCCCGGTCCCTCTCCGGACAAATCGTTTCCCTCTTCGGGCAGTTGGCCCGTGTGAAACCCCATTCCCTGACCGTGAAACGGACGTGCACATCCGTTTACCGGGCTGCGGAAGGCGACACCGACGGCTTTTTGGAGCGGCTGATCCTTTTCACGGAAGAGGAGGTGTACCAGAGGAATATGCCCGACTTCAGAGGCCTGTTCCACGAACTCGGGCTGTACGACGCCTCTTTCGGAACGCTCCGCGAGCATGTGTCGGGACTGACCCGCCGCCCTTTCTGTCTGCTGCACGCCGATCTCCACCGCGAGAATTTCGTGGTCGACGGAGCGGGCCGGCTCTGGACGATCGACTGGGAGCTGGCGATGTTCGGCGACCCGCTCTACGACCTGGCCACCCACCTCTATCTGATGCGGTATCCGTCGGACCAGGAGGACCGGATGACCGAGCGGTGGTGCGAGACGGTCGAGAGCGTCGCACCCGGCAGTTCGGCCGGCTGGGAGGCGGACCTGCCCAAGCTGCTCGCCTACAAGAAGGCCCAGTCCGTCTTCACCGACGTCATCCGGACGGCCTTGTCGCTGGCCGAGGAGGCAGAACTCGACGAGGATCTCCTCGTCCGTGCCGGCGGCCGGGTCCGGGAAGTGATGAGCGCCGCGACGGAGCCGCTGGGAGTCGGGACGCCGTCCGAGGAGGTCGTCACGGCCTCGCTCCGGAAGTGGTTCGAGAACTACGACCCGGTCGGTGGCGAGCACCGGCCGTGACCCGCTCCGCGGCCCCCGGCCATGCGTAGGCTCGTGACCATGAGCGACACCGGACTGCGTGAACGCAAGAGGCGACGGATGTACCAGTACGTCTCCGACACCGCCATCGGTCTCTTCCTGGAGAAGGGGTTCGACGCCGTGTCCGTCGCCGAGGTCGCGGCCGCCGCCGAGATCTCCAAGCCGACGCTGTTCCGGTACTTCCCGTCCAAGGAGGACCTGGTCCTGCACCGGTTCGCGGACCACGAGACCGAGGCCGCGCGGGTGGTCGAGGAGGGCCGGGCGGCCGGGCGGTCCGCGATCGACGCGCTCCGCGAGCACTTCCTGGACGGTCTGCGCCGGGAGGACCCCGTCACCGGGCTCAACGAACACCCCGGCGTTCTCGCCTACCACCGGCTGCTCTACGGGACGCCCTCGCTGGTGGCGCGGATGTACGGGTACCTGGAGCGGTCCGAGGACGCGCTCGCCGAAGCGCTCGCGCGGCAACTGGCTGCCGGGCTCGACGCGCGGCTCGCCGCCGGACAGATCACGGCCGTGCGCCGCATCCTCGCCGAGGAGAACCTGCGGCGGATCGCGGCGGGCGAGCGGGTGGCGTCCGTACGGCCGGACGCGGTGGCGGCGACGGAGCGGGCGTTCGCCCAGCTCGCGGCAGGATTCCCCGGACTCGCCTGACCGGCTCCCGTGAACCCGGACTTGCCCGACCCGCTCCCGTGACCCCGGGCTCGCCTCACCCGCCTGTGAACCGTGACCTTGTCCGGCTCGCTCCCGTGAACCGTGACCTTGTCCGGCTCGCTCCCGTGAACCGGGACCCGCCCGGCTCGCTCCCGTGAAGGAGACCCGCCCGGCCCGCTCCCGTGAGCCTGGATCTATCGACCCCAGAAGCATGCCTAAGTTAAAAATGTTACTCGGTTACGTTATTCCGGTAGCCTGGATGGAATGACGCCACCCGACCCCGCCCGACGGCCTGCCCAGGATCCGCCGCCCACCAGCAGCCTCTCTCGCTCCCTGTCCCGCGAACGGGCCTTTCACGACACCTGCCGTGCCGCCCTCGCCGCGATGGTCGACGGTGCCGAGGAGCAGGTCGTCACCGGCGAGGACGTCTCCGCCTCCGGCGCCGACGCCGAAGTGCTCGGGTACCGGCTGCGCAGCCGGGCCAAGGAGATGCGGGAGCTGCCCCAGGGCCCGCTGTTCTTCGGCCGGCTGGACTTCCAGGACTCCGTCGCGGCGGCCGGTGACCACGCCGGGCAGAGCTACCACATCGGTCGGCTGCGGATCAGGGAACACCCGGCCGCCCCGCCCCTCGTCGTCGACTGGCGGGCCCCCGTCTCGCGCGCCTTCTACCAGGCGGGCGCCCGCGACCCCCAGGGCGTCGCCGTCCGCCGCCGGTTCGGCTGGGCCCCCGGCAGCCGAGGCGACTCCGCCGACCTCACGGGTCTGGAGGACGAACCCGTCGGGCTGCGGCGGCCGTCAACGGGAATGGCCCCGCAGGAGCGGCCCGGCACCGGGACCGCGGAGGGCGAAGCCGGCCGAGTCGAGGGCGGGGCCGCTCGGGGCGGTTCGATCCTCGCCGAGGAGATCGAGCGCCCCCGCGTCGGCCCCATGCGGGACATCGCCGCCACCATCCAGCCCGAACAGGACGATCTCGTACGGGCCGATCTGACGGCCTCGGTCTGCGTGCAGGGCGCCCCGGGCACCGGCAAGACGGCCGTCGGCCTGCACCGGGCCGCCTACCTCCTCTACACGCATCCGCAGCGCGTCCGGCGCGGCGGACTGCTGATCCTCGGCCCCAACCGCACCTTCCTGTCGTACATCGCGGAGGTACTTCCCGCGCTCGGGGAGGCCGGCGTGCGTCAGTCGACGATCGGGGAGGAGATCGCCCGCCGTCCGGTCACCGGCGAGGACGACGAACGCGCCGCGACCGTCAAGCACGACGCCCGGATGGCGCGGGTGCTGCGCCGGGCGCTGTACGGGAACATCGGCGTACCGGAGGACGACCTCGCGGTGCCGGACGGTACGTATCGCTGGCGGGTCCCGGCCGCCGTACTGCGCCGCATCGTGGACGACGTACGTGCCGAGGAACCGCCGTACGCCGTCGGGCGGGAGCGCGTGCGGACGCGGGTCGTGCGCCACGTGCGGGAGAAGGCCGAGCTGAGGGCCGGCCCGCAGACGAACGCGTGGGCGCAGCGGATCTCACGGGCCCGGACGGTCGGCGCGTACGTCGACGCGGTGTGGCCCCGGGTGCGCCCCGAGGAACTGCTCGCCCGGCTCCTCACCGACGCCGGGACGCTGGAGCGGGTGGCCGAGGGGATCCTCGACGCCGAGGCGCGGAAGGCGCTTCTGTGGGCGAAGCCGCCGCGGTCGTGGAAGTCGGCGCGCTGGTCGGCCGCCGATCTCGTCCTCCTCGACGAGATCGCCGGACTGATCGAACACCCCGAGGGATACGGCCACTTGGTGATCGACGAGGCGCAGGACCTGTCGCCGATGGAATGCCGGGCCATCGCGCGACGGGCCTCCTTCGGGTCGCTGACGGTGCTCGGTGACCTCGCGCAGGGCACGACTCCCTGGGCCGCGCGGGAGTGGGGCGAACTGCTGGGCCATCTGGGCAAGCCGGATGCCGCCGTCGTCCCCCTGACGGTCGGATTCCGTGTGCCCGGGGCCGTCGTCGAACTCGCCAACCGGGTGCTCGGCCGCCTGGACGTGGACGTCCCTCCTGCCCGGTCCCTGCGCAAGGACGGCGAGTTGAGGATCCGGTCGGCCTCCGACCTCGCGGCCGGGACCGTCGCGGCCGTACGGGAGGCGCTGGCGCACGAGGGGTCCATCGGGGTCATCACCGCGGACACGGACGTGGCGAAGGTGCGGGAGGCGCTGTGCGCCGCGGGGATGAGCGTGGCCGGGGTCGACGAACTCGGTGCCCGGATCGCGGTGCTGCCCGCGAGTCTGGCCAAGGGCCTGGAGTACGACCACGTGGTGGCCGTGGAACCGGCGGCGATGGCGGAGGCCGAGGCGCGGGGCCTGCACCGGCTCTACGTGGTGCTGACCCGGGCGGTGTCACGCCTGGACGTGATCCACACCCGCCCGCTGCCCTGGTGATTCCCGCCGCGGCGCCCACGGCCTGAGCGGGCCCGGCCGTCGGCCGGTGTCCCGCTCAAGCGGCTCAAGCGGCTCAAGCGGCTCAAGCGGCTCAAGCCGTGCAGGGCGTACGGGGCGTACGGGGCGTACGGGGCGTACGGGGCGCGACGCACTCAGATGTGCGCGCCTGTCCGGTCAGCGCCGGGCCGTGCGGCGGCGTACGAGCAGGACCGCACCCGCCCCGGCGGCGACGGCCGCGGCCGCGGCACCCGCTAGGGGCAGCGCCGGGCCGGAACCGGTGGCGGCGAGGTCACCGCCGGTGGTGGCGCTCCCCGAACCGCCGGTGGCCGAGGAGCCGCCGGTGGTGTCCGCTCCGCCGCCCGTGGTCCCGGATCCCCCCGTCGTCCCGCCTCCGCCGGTCGAACCCGAACCGCCCGCGGAACCGCTCCCGCCGGTGGAACCCGAACCGCCCGCCGAGCCGCTCCCGCCCGTCGAGCCGCCGCCCTCGACATCGAGCAGGATGTCGGCCTTGTCGTTCGCCTTGTTCACGTCGTACGGGCGGGATCCGGTGTTGAGGGCCACCGAGCCCTTGGCTCCCGCCACCGCTTTGTTGATCTTCAACTTGAAGGAGTAGGTGTTCACCTGGCCCTCATCCACCCAGTACTGCCCGACGTTGCAGGAGTAGGTGCCGGCCGCCGGGGTGTCGCAGTACTTGAGTCCCTCGACCACGGTCGTACCCGCGGGAATCCTGATCAGGGTCCGGGTCGGCACCAGGTCCGGCATGCTCAGCACCCACGCGGGACCGGCGTTGGTGAACTTCACCTTGACGCCGACCGTGTCCCCGACCCGGCCCTTCAGTTCCGTTCCGGACACCTGGTAGTCGGCCGTGTTCGCCGTGTTCACCCGCACCTTGGTCTTGGCGTACTGCGCGCCGCTGCCGGTGAGGACGGCGCCGGGCCTCTCCACCAGCTTCGCCGCGGGAGCGGTTCCGCGCACGGGTCCGTGAGCCTGCTCGTCAGGGCCGAAGTCCCAGGTTCCGACGGCGACTTCGAGGTCGTCGTACAGCGCTTTGCCGAGGGCCTTGAGGCTCAGCTCGGGCGTGTAGACGACACCCGGCTCCATGACCTGGTCGAACTCGCAGGTCAGGTGGAACTTGGCCGGCAACTCGTCGTACGAGCCGATTTCCCACCGTGTGCAGTTCGAGGGCACGTCGGCGTAGTCCAGGCCCCGGGTGACGGTGTACGTCAGCCAGACCTTCTCCAGCGCCTTGCTGTCCTTGGTGCCCAAGGTGACCGGCGGCTCGAAGGTGCTTCCCGGCTTCCCCGCGTCGATCGGTGCGACGCTCCCCAGCACCAGCCCGGTCGGGGGAGCGTCGGCCACGGCGGAGGGCGCGCTGCCCAACGTGATCAGCGCGCCGGCGCCGACGACGCCGACGGCCCTGCGAAGTGTGCGGAGGCTGGGCTCGGAGCGGAGCATGCGGTTTACCTCTGGGTTGAAATGGCGTGGATGCAAGGCGAATTGCGGGTCGCAAGTCCCGGACATCAGACACGCACAGAGGTCGAACAGTTGTACCGGTGCCGTCGTGATCGGCCAGGGGTCACGCCTTCGTGGCGTGACGCACTTTTGCAAGCAGGTGCTTGCAATAGTTAGCGAGGATGGGGCAAGGTGGAGTCATGGCATCGCTCAACGTCGGCAATCTTGGTGAGTATCTGCGGGAACAGCGGCGCACCGCGCAGCTGTCGCTGCGGCAGCTCGCCGACGCCGCCGGGGTGTCCAATCCGTATCTGAGCCAGATCGAGCGCGGGCTGCGCAAGCCGAGCGCGGAGGTGCTCCAGCAGGTCGCCAAGGCCCTGCGGATCTCCGCCGAGACGCTGTACGTGCGGGCCGGCATCCTCGACGCCGAGCGGGACCGGGACGAGGTGGAGACGCGTGCCGTCATCCTCGCCGATCCCACGCTGAACGAGCGGCAGAAGCAGGTGCTGCTCCAGATCTACGAGTCCTTCCGCAAGGAGAACGGATTCGAGATGGCGCCGACGGACGAGACCGGTCACGGCGGCGAGGTGCCCGGCACCGGCGCGGACCGTGACTCCGACGCATCCGAGGCTCAGGACACGACGGACGCCCAGCCTTCACAGGACAGCGCCGTCCGCGGCCCCCGCACGGCCGACGGCAGCGATGCCGGTCCGCAGCAGACCGCGAGTTGACCTTATGCGGATCACCAAACCCTCAGCTGAAAGCGATTACGGGAGGACCATCGCCATGGCCATCACCGACGACATCCGCAAGGCCGCCACGGACCCGACCCCGCTCTACTTCCTCGCCGGCACCGCCGACCTGGCCGTTCAGCAGGCGAAGAAGGTCCCCGGCATCGTGGAGCAGATCCGCGCCGAGGCCCCGGGCCGGATCGACACCGTGAAGAACATCGACCCCAACGCCGTCCAGGAGAAGGCCACCGCCCGCGCCAAGGTGGCGCAGGAGAGCCTTCAGGCCAAGGTGACGGAGATCCTCAGCACCCTCGACACCGACCTGAAGAAGCTCGGTGAGTCCGCCCAGGACTTCGCCCTGCGCGGTGTCGGCGTGGCCGCCGAGTACGCCGTCAAGGCGCGCGAGACGTACGAGAAGGTCGCCGAGCACGGCGAGCAGACCGTGCGGACCTGGCGCGGCGAGGCCGCCGAGGAGATCGAGGACTTCGCCATCGCCGTAGAGCCGAGTGCCGCGCCGGTCGAGGTCAAGGAGGAGGAGAAGCCGGCGGCCGCCGCCGTGGACGCCACCTCCAAGAAGAGCCCGGCGAAGAAGGCCCCGGCCCGCAAGCCGGTCGCCAAGAAGACGACGCCGCCCGCCAAGTAGGCGAGCGGACGGACACGATTCCGCCGTGCGCGGACGGGCCGGGCACTCTCTGAGTTCCCGGCCCGTTCTCCGGGTACGGTGGCCGTAGAGACGACTCGATCCGGGCGGTGGACATTGTGCTGATGACGGCATTCGGCGGTCTGATGTGGCTGATCTACACAGCCATGCTCGTCCTCGCCGTGGTGGCGCTCGTGCTGGCCGTGGTTGCCCGCGAAGACGCCTATCGCGCCGCCGACAAGCAGAACAAGATGTTCTGGCTGATCATCCTCGGCATCACCGTTGCGGTGAACCTGCTGGTGCCGATGCTCTTCCTGCAGATCGCCGGCCTGGTCGCCACGATCGTCTTCTTCGTCGACGTCCGTCCTGCGTTGCGTGCGGTCTCCGGCGGGGGCCGGGGTCGCCGGGGCGGCAGCAGCAGTGACGGCCCGTACGGCCCGTACAACGGCGGCCGGTAACCCCCCGCCCCCGGGGTCTTCTCCCGCAACCCAGGCGTCTTTCGCCCCCTCCGCCCCTACCCGTCCCACCCCTGGGGCGCCGCCCCAGACCCCGCTCCTCAATCGCCGGAGGGGCTGAACTTTTGCCGGCCGGGGCTGACATCTTGCCCCGCACCCAGGGGAGGCCACCTGGGGCTCCGCCCCAGACCCCGCTCCTCAAACGCCGGAGGGGCTGGATTCTGCACCCGCAGCCGGAATCGGACGTGAGGGGACGTGCCGGTACATCGATGGCCGTCGCCACTGACGGTCACTTCTCTGCCCGGCAGCGGCGGCCTGATGCACCGGCGCGGCCCCGACCCACCCACCGGACCGGAACCGGCGCAGCGGGCCGAGTCAGGGCGCGCGGTCCAGCAGCAGCACGGCCACGTCGTCCGCCAGCTCCCCACCGTTGAGTTCCCGCGCCTCGTTCACCGCCGCGCGCAACAGGTCCTCGCCCTGGAGCCCTTGCGCGAGCTGACGCCGGACCATGTCCACCATGCCGTCGAGGCCCAGACGCTCATTGCCCACGCCGGTGTGACCCTCGATCAGCCCGTCGGTGTAGAGCATCAGGCTCCACGCGGCACCCAGCTCCACCTGCATCCGAGGCCAGCGGGCGTTCGGCAGCAGCCCGAGCGCGGGACCGTTGTTGTCGTAGGGCAGCAGCTCGGCCGCCCGTCCCGGACGGGAGATCAGCGGGGACGGGTGACCGGCCAGGCAGAGCCCGGCACGCCGCCCGTCCGGCGCGATGTCCACGGTGCACAGCGTCGCGAAGATCTCGTCGTTCTCGCGCTCGTGCTCCAGGACCTGCTGCAGCGTGGACAGCAGCTCGTCACCGCACAGCCCCGCGAACGTCAGGGCGCGCCACGCGATACGGAGCTCCACACCGAGCGCCGCCTCGTCGGGCCCGTGCCCGCAGACGTCGCCGATCATCGCGTGGACCGTGCCGTCGGCCGTCCGCACGGTGTCGTAGAAGTCGCCGCCGAGCAGCGCGCGGGAGCGGCCCGGGCGGTAGCGCGCGGCGAAGCGCAGCGGGGAGCCCTCCAGCAGAGGGGTCGGCAGCAGCCCGCGCTCCAGGCGGGCGTTCTCCTGGGCGCGGAGCTTGGACTCGGTGAGCCGGCGTTCGGCCTTGTCGGAACGTTTCCGCTCCACCGCGTACCGGATGGCACGGCTCAGCAGCCGGCTGTCCAGCTCGTCACGGAAGAGGTAGTCCTGGGCACCGACGCGCACCGCCTCCGTGCCGCGCTCGGCGTCACCGGACGCGGTGAGCGCGAGGACGGCGTGGCCGGGCGCGAGCCTCAGGACGTGCTTGAGCGTCGCCAGCTCGTCGGCGCCCTCCGCCGCGCGGCCCGGCGCGGGCAGCGCGAGGTCGAGCAGGATGCAGTGGACGTCGTCGGTCAGCAGCCGCTCGGCCTCGGTGAGGTTGCGGGCGGTACGGACCCGGACCGGCCTGCCGGCCGCGTCGAGCATCTCGGGCACGCCGAGCGAACCCGCCGGGTCGTCCTCGATGACGAGCAGTGTCAGGTGGGTGGTGCCGGGGTTCGGGATCGTGGTGCGGGCTTCCGGTGCTGTGCCGGCGGGGCCGCCGGTGGTGTCGCCGGATGGGCCGCCGGGTGAGAACACGGCTTGAGCCTGACCACTCTCCACGGCCGGGATCGCTCTCTGCCGCGGTACGGGTACGGGCATCGTCTGGGTTCCTTCCCTCCCCCCGAGGGCGTGGTGGGCGAAGGACCTCGACCCACCGACGGGGACCATAGCGCCCGCCGGTGCCGCAGCGGAATGGCCGACGGCGCGCCGCCGGGCAAACGGCCACCGTCATATGCCGCATCCCGTAACGCACTTGGACAGGACGCGGTTCCACCGGGGATGACGAAGGTCACGTCCCCAGGTCCGGCCGGCCGGTACAACCGTGCGGTAGGTCACGTGCGGTGGGTCACGCGCCCCCTCGCGAGGGCACCCAGAAGGCGCCGCCCCCACCAGGCCCCCTCACGAAGCCGCCCTCACGAAGCCGCCCTCACGCCCGCGCTCAAGCGGCCACCCTCACCAGGGACGCCCTGATGGCACCGCCCTCAAAGGCCCCCCACGAGGCCGCCCTCACGCGCACGCCCTCGGGCGGCCGCCCAGAAGCCCGAGGCCGCTTGCGACACCAGGTCCCGACCGGGGCCGCCCGCACCGTCAAGAGTGTCGGCGCGAGTCCTTCTCCGCGTCGGCGGACGAGGGGGCCTGCGCGTCAGGCCGCACGACGCCCAGGATCCGCATCGAACCGGCGCCCGTGATGGTGATCGTGCGCCCGGGCCGCGGGGCGTGCACGATCGCGCCGTCCCCTATGTACATCCCGACGTGGCTGGCGTCGTCGAAGTAGATGATCAGGTCGCCGGGGCGCATGTCCTTGATGTCGACGTGCTTGAGCTGCTTCCACTGCTGCTGCGAGGTGCGGGGGATGGGGTGACCGGCGGCCGCCCAGGCCTGCGAGGTGAGCCCCGAGCAGTCGAACGTCTTCGGGCCCTCGGCGCCCCACTCGTAGGGCTTGCCGATCTGGTCGGTCGCGTACTTCACGGCCTTCCTGCCCTGTTCGGACGCCTCGCTCTTGATGTCGGCGAGGACGCCGGAACTCAGCCAGGCCGACTGCGCCTGGTGGGCGGCCTCCTCCTCCAGCTTCGCGAGCCGCTCCTTCTCCTTCTTCTCGAGCTGGGACTCCAGCTTCTCGGCGTCGGAGATCCGCTTCTTGATCTTCTTCCGCGCCTCGGCCCTGGCCTCGCGGTCGGCCTCCAGCTTCCGCCACTGCGCGGAGGCGTCCTTCGAGTACTGCCGCAAGTCCTGCTGGGTGCGCGCCATCTCGTCCAGCAGTCCCTTGGTGCCGTGCTCGCCCTGCCGCACCCGTCCCGCGCCGTCCAGGAACTCCTGCGGGTCGTCGCTCAGCCACAGCCGCGCCTCGGGCGGCAGCCCGCCGCCGCGGTACTGGGCGCGGGCCGCGGCACCCGCACGGTCCTTCAACGCGTCCAGTTTCGCCTGGCCCTTGACGATCTGCCGGGCCAGTTCCACGATCTCGGTGGACTGCTTCTGGGTCTTCTCCTCGGCCGCGTTGTACGCGTCGGTGGCGACCGCGGCCTCGTGGTAGAGCTTGTCGAGCTTCTTGCGGACCGCTTCAAGGTCCTTGTTGCTCACGGGCGTCGGGTTCGCCGCGGGGGTCCTGGTCGGCGTCGGCTTCGGTGCCGGGCTCGCGTAGGCCGTCCCTGACGACGCCAGCACCACGCAGGCACACGCGCAGGCCAGGGCCATGGCCGCCGTGGTCTGACTCCACTTGCCGGATCCCATCTCCGCCCCCCACCTGATTTACCGTCAGTAACTTATGGACGCCTGAGGGATCGTGCCATGTCGGCGCGCAATGCGACAGAGCCGGGCAAGAACTCCCCTCCTCCGCGCGCGAGGCAGGCAGGAACTCCCTTCCCCGGAGCCCCCGTCGGCATGACGATCTCATCCCCCCGCCTGTGTGACGTGCGACTCACCGAGATCGTTCCCCTCGGGTCCCGCGCGCTCCGTCAGACGCGCGGCGCCAACGCCTCCCAGCGCACCGTCACTTCGCCCTGGCGCCAGCGGGCGGTCCCGTCCGCGACCGGCCAGTCGGCCGTCAGATCGCGGACCGTGCGTATCCAGCGCTGTCTCGCGCCGTACGCGGCGTACGGCGCGGCGGCCGCCCAGGCGCGGTCGAAGTCGCGCAGGAACGCGTGCACGGGCTCGCCCGGCACATTGCGGTGGATGAGGGCCTTCGGCAGCCGCTCGGCCAGGTCGGACGGGCGGTCCAGGGAGCCGAGCCGGGTGGCGAAGGTGACCGTGCGCGGACCTTCGGGGCCGAGGGCGACCCAGACGTGCCGGCGGCCGATCTCGTCGCAGGTGCCCTCGACGAGCAGTCCGCCCCGGGAGCCGGAGCCCGCGGGCGCGAGCCGTGCGCACAGCCGTCGCCAGACCTCGGCGACCTGCTCCTCGTCGTACTGACGCAGCACGTTCGCCGCCCGGATCAGATGCGGCCGGCCCGGCACCGGGACCTCGAAGCCGCCGTGCCGGAAGGCGAGGCCCTCGCGTTCGTACGGACGGGCGGCGGCGACCCGCGCCGGTTCGATCTCGACGCCGAAGACCTGGGTGCGGGGGGCGGCGGTGCGCAGCCGGGTCAGCAGTTCCACCGCGGTCCAGGGCGCGGCGCCGTAACCGAGGTCCACGGCCACCGGTTCCGCCGCCCGGCGGAGTTCGGCGCCGTGCACGGCCGCGATCCAGCGGTCCATGCGGCGCAGGCGGTTGGGGTTCGTCGTCCCGCGCGTCACCGTGCCCACGGGGCGGGACGCTGCGCGGGTTTTCATGCGTACGAGAGTAGGCGCCCCGAACCCGACCGGTTGACCCTGTGGACAACCCTCGGCCACCCCCGCACCCCCGCTGTGGAAAACCTCGGCGGGCCCGGAACGACCCGGCGGCCCGCAGTGGCCGCCCAGCGGCGCGCCCATTGGCCCGCAACGCCCGGGCTAACACCTCGCGACCCCAGAAACGGGCAGGGGCGGACGGAAACGGGCGGAGATGAACAGGGGAGAGCGGGGAAGCAGACGCAGTACGCGATACGAACGGTTGAGCGACCTGGGGTAATGATTCGGCAAAGGGGAAATGGAGCGGGCACCTCCGGCGTTCCACCTTGCGGAGGGCGTGACACGTCCTCCGACCGGCATGCCCGCAGCGAGGAGGATCGCCACGTGAGTCAGTACGTGAGCAGGCTCGGGCGCCGCTCCCCGGCAGCGCCCTCGCGGCTCAGACTGCACCGCAGGCCCCGCCGCGTGGCCATGCTCTCCGTGCACACCTCGCCCCTGCACCAGCCCGGCACGGGCGACGCGGGCGGCATGAACGTGTACATCGTCGAACTCGCCCAGCGGCTCGCCGCGATCAACATCGAGGTCGAGATCTTCACGCGGGCCACCACCGGGACGCTCCCGCCAACCGTCGAGCTGGCCCCGGGCGTCCTCGTCCGGCACGTCGACGCGGGCCCGTACGAGGGCCTGGCCAAGGAAGACCTCCCCGCCCAGCTGTGCGCCTTCACGCACGGCGTCATGCAGGCCTGGGCCGGTCACCGCCCCGGCTACTACGACCTCGTGCACTCCCACTACTGGCTCTCCGGCCACGTCGGCTGGCTCGCCGCCGAACGCTGGGGCGCGCCCCTGGTGCACGCGATGCACACCATGGCCAAGGTCAAGAACGCGGCGCTGGCCGAGGGCGACACCCCCGAGCCCGCCGCCCGTGTCATCGGCGAGACCCAGATCGTGCGCGCCGCCGACCGCCTCATCGCGAACACCTCCGAGGAGGCCGACGAGCTCGTACGCCACTACGGCGCCGACTCCGCCGGTGTCGCCGTCGTCCACCCCGGGGTCAACCTCGACCGCTTCCGGCCCGCCGACGGCCGGGCCGCGGCCCGCGCGCGGCTCGGTCTCCCGCAGGACGCACTGATCCCCCTCTTCGCGGGCCGCATACAGCCCCTCAAGGCCCCCGACGTGCTGCTGCGCGCGGTCGCCGTGCTGCTCGACGAGCGGCCCGAGCTGCGCCGCCGGATCGTCGTCCCCGTGGTGGGCGGCCCGAGCGGCAGCGGCCTCGCCAAGCCCGAAGGGCTCCAGAAGCTGGCCGCGCGGCTGGGCATCGCCGACGTCGTACGGTTCCGGCCGCCCGTCGGGCAGGACCAGCTCGCGGACTGGTTCCGGGCCGCGAGCGTGCTGGTCATGCCCTCGTACAGCGAGTCCTTCGGGCTGGTGGCCATCGAGGCGCAGGCGGCCGGTACCCCCGTACTCGCGGCCTCGGTCGGCGGCCTGCCGGTGGCCGTACGCCACCAGGAGACCGGATTCCTGGTCCAGGGTCACCATCCCGCCGACTACGCGCGCGTGCTGGGTGAGTTCGCCGACGACGAGACCCTGGTGGCCCGGATGGGCGACGCCGCGGCCCGCCACGCGGAGCGCTTCGGCTGGGACACCGCGGCGGCGGCGACGGCGGACGTGTACACGGCAGCGGCCCAGGACCACCGGCGCCGCCTGCGCGCCCACCACGCCTGACGCGTCGCCCCGCGCCTGACGCGTCGCCCCGCGCCTGACCCGTCGCCCCGCGCCTGACCCGTCACCCCGTGCCTGACCCGTCACCCCGTGCCTGACGCGTCGCCCGGCGCCTGACGCGTCGCCCGTGCCCGCCGCGTCTCCCCGCGGCCCGGTCACGTACGCTCGCCGCATGGCTGACGCAGCGTCGATCATCGAGCGGGTCCTCACCGAGGCCGAGCTGGAGTGGGAGAGTCCCGACGCGGGCTCGTACGTCGTGAAACTGCCTGGCACCCGCAAGCTCTCGACGACGGTCTCGCTGATCGTCGGTCGGCACTCGCTGTCGCTGAACGCCTTCGTGATCCGCCACCCCGACGAGAACCACGAGGCGGTCCACCGCTGGCTCCTGGAGCGCAATCTCAAGCTCTACGGGGTCGCCTACGCCGTCGATCCCCTCGGAGACGTGTATCTGGTCGGCAAGCTGCCGCTGACCGCCGTCACCCCGGAGGAGGTGGACCGTCTGCTCGGGTCCGTCCTCGAAGCCGCCGACGGCTCCTTCAACGCTCTCCTGGAGCTCGGTTTCGCCTCCGCGATCCGCAAGGAGTACGCCTGGCGGGTGTCCCGCGGTGAGTCCACGCGCAATCTCGACGCGTTCACACATCTGACTCAGCGCCCCGCCAACTGACAGTCGCCGTCCGGCGGTTCCACCAAGCCTCACCCTTCAATTACCTATTACGGGACCCTTTCCCCGCCCGGGGTTCCCGTGGCATGCTCACCGCCGACGCAGATCTGAACGTCGTTCACATCCATGAAGAGCCGCACGAACGGGAACCACAGGGAAGGGCGGACGGGCATGAACAGCAGGCACGGGTACACGGGGATCACCAGGCGGGCCCTGCTCGGCAGCGCCACGGCCGTGGCGGCCACCGCCGTCACCGGCACGACGGCCGCCGCGGCGGCGCCGGGGACGGCCGCATCGGCCCCGCCACCCGTCGTGGGCGCCGGCGCCGCACCGTCCGCCGGCGCGGCGGGCGCCTTCGCCCGGTCCGGAGAAGTCCCCGCGCTCTGGCGGGAGTTCGTCCGCTCCCCGTTCACCCACCCGCAGATCCCGTACGTCGGCAGGTCCGGCGCGTACCGCGGGGCCGTCCGGCTGCCCCGCCGCCCCTTCGTGACCGGCATCCGCGACCACGGCGCCGTCGCCGCCGACGGCACGGCGGACTGCGCTCCCGCGATCAACCGTGCCATCGCCGCCGCCGGAAGGGTCGGCGGTGGCACGGTCACCATCCCTCCCGGCACGTTCCGCATCGACGACCCTGATCCACATCGGCCACTCGAACGTGGTCCTCCGCGGCGCCGGCAGCGGCCGTACGACCCTCTACGCGACCAGGAACCTCACCGAACTCATCGGTGCCTACGGATCACGCTACGGCGGCGACAAGTCGTCCTGGTCCTGGGCCGGCGGCCTCATCTGGCTGGCCCCCGCGGCCCGTTGGGACTCCCTGGTCTCCGCGATCAAGGCGAGGTCCTGGCCCTTCGAGGGCTGGACCGGCAACACGCGCGACGCCTGGCGGACCCTCACGACCGTCGAGCCCGCACGCCAGGGATCGTGGACGGTGACCGTCGCGGACGCCTCCGGGCTGCGCCCCGGCGCGCTCGTCCTGCTCCGCCTCGCCGACGACGCCGACCACACGCTGCTGGAGCACATGTCGGGCGGCGGACCGGGACCGGAGGCGTACTTCTGGGACGACAAGACCAAGCTGACCTCGTACGTCCCCTACGAGTGGCCCGTCCGCGTCGCCCATGTGCGCGGCCGCAGAGTGACCCTGGAACGCCCCCTCCCGCTCGACGTACGACCGGAGTGGGACCCCCGGCTGACCACGCACGTCGAGGAGCTGACCGGCTCGGGGGTGGAGGGGCTGACCCTGGAGGCCGTGGAGACGCCGCAGTCCCCGCACCTCCTCGACAAGGGCTACAACGGGGTCGTCCTGCAGTGCGCCTACGACTGCTGGGTGGACGACGTCACGGTCCGCCACGTCGACAACGGCTTCGGGCTCGTCGCCGCCTCCTCCTGCACCCTGCGCCGTACGACCGTCGCCGGACGCGGCTCGCACCACCCGTACTTCTGCCGCGAGGGCTCGCACGACAACCTGATCGAGGACTTCACCGTCGAGGAGCGCACCGTTCCCGCGCCCGCCGGAACCCAGCTGCACGGCATCAACGTCGAGGGCCTGTCCTCGTACAACGTCTGGTCGCGCGGCGCCATGCGGATGGGCACGTTCGACTCCCACCGTGGGCTGCCCTTCGCGAATGTCCGCACCGACATCACCGTCGACAACAACGGCCGGCACGGCGGCGACGCCTCGGCGGGACCGCTCTTCGGGGCGCGCTTCACCCACTGGAACATCCGGGTCACCAACGGCCGGGCCGGTCTGATGAAGATCGACGGCCTCGCCCCCCGCAGCGCCACCGTCGGCGTCAACGAGGTCACCGAGTTCGACCAGACCGACGTACCCGACTTCACCGGCGACCTGCGCTCCCGGCTGGAGCTGTACGGGACGACGGACGTCGTACGGCCGCGCAATCTGTACGAGGCCCAGCGCGACCTCTAGAACACGCGGACCGGCTCCCGCCCGCACGCCCCCGGCTCACGGCCGCGCGTACCGTTCCGACTCACGACCGCGCGTACCGTCCCGGGGTCACCCCCACCAGCCGCCGGAAGTGACGGGTGAGATGGGACTGGTCGTAGAAGCCGGTCAGGGCGGCCACCTCGCCCGCGGGCCGTCCGTCGAGGAGCAGGCTGCGGGCCCGGTCCACGCGGCGGGACATCAGGTACTGGTGCGGCGCGATGCCGAACGCGCCGCTGAACGCCCGGACCAGGTGCGCCGGGTGGGCGTGCACGAGCCGCGCCGCCTCGTCGAGGGCGATGCCCTCCACCACCCGCTCGTCGAGGAGTTCGCGCAGCCGGCGGGCGAGCGGCCGGTCGGCGGCCCTGAGTTCCGGCGCCGGCCGGGGCAGGAGCAGTCCGCGCAGCCGGTCCGCGATCAGCGTCAGCCGGCTGTCGGCCTCCAGTTCGTCCCCGGGCCGGGCGAGCGCCGTGTGCACCTGGGCGACCCGGGTCCGCAGGACGGGATCGGCGAGATCGGGGCCGTCCACGGCGGGTCCGATGAGGTCGTCGGCGAGGCGTGAGCCGTCGAGGTAGAGGACCCGCTTGCGGAAACCGTGCGCGGTGGCGGGCGCGCCGTTGTGCGGGATGTGCGGCGGCAGCAGCGTCACCGTGTCGCGCGGGGTGCCGTGCTCGTGCCGGTCGAGGTCGTAGCGGACGGCGCCGTCGTCGACGATCAGCAGGGTCCAGGCCTCGTGCACGTGCATCGGGTACGCGTACTCGGTGTAGTGCGCGTGGAAGACCTCGACGACGCCCGGGACGCCGGGCCGCCACGCGGAGGTCTCGCGCCGAGGGGCCATGCAAAGAACGTACAAGACGACGGAGCGGGCGGGTCGGCAGTCTTCTCGCATGAGCAGCGAGACCGACACGAACCCGTCCGGCGCGAGCGATGCGGGCGGTACGCCCGGCACGAGCGATGTGAGCCTTCCGGGTGCCGCGCCCGTACGCTTCGACACCAAGATCACCGTCGTCCTGCGGGACGATCTGGAGCCCTGGCAGCGGCTCAACGTGACCGCCTTCCTCGTCAGCGGCCTCGGGACGACCGTCCCCGAGGTGATCGGGGAGCCGTACGAGGACGCCGACGGGGTCTCCTACCTGCCGATGTTCCGGCAGCCGGTGCTGGTCCTCGAAGCCTCGAAGGAGACGCTGACCGCCGCCCATGGCCGCGCACTGTCCCGGGCGCTGCCGCGAGCGGTCTTCACCTCGGACCTCTTCGGCACGGGCAACGACCGGGACAACCGTGCGGCCGTACGAGCCGTGCCGACCGGCGCTCTGGACCTGGTGGGACTCGCGGTGTACGGGCCGCGGAACGGGGTGGACAAGGTGGTGAAGGGGGCGCGGATGCATCCGTGAGGTGTGCCCCGGGGGCGTCGGGCCGGGGTTCCCGTGGTCCGGGGTTCTCGGGCACCTGTGCCTCCGGCCGGGCCCTCTGCCGGTCCGGGGGTCCCGGACCGGCAGAGGGCGCCGGAGCCTCCGGCGGGCTCCCCGGACCCGGGGCGCCTCGGACCGGAGTTTTCCGGGCCGGGATACCCGGCCCGGAGACCCTTCGGGCCCGGGGTCCGTCAAGCCCGGCCGGGTTCCCCGGACCCGGGGAACCTCGGACCCGAGGTTTCCGGCCCGGATGCCCGGCCGGGAGACCTTTCGGGCCCGGGGTTCGTCAAGCCCGGTCGGGTTCCCCGGACCCGGGGAGCCTCGGACCGGAGTCTTCCGGCCGGGATGCCCGGCACGGAGACCCTTCGGGCCCGGGGCCCGTCAAGCCCGGGTGACCTCGGTGCGGGGCGCCCCGGCGGGCGTGTCCGTCGCGGTGGACCCCGTGGCGGTACCGGCACCGGCGCCGGCCGCTCCCCGCGAGGACTCCCGTACCGATTCCTCCGCCGGGAGGCGTCGCATGAGCAGCCCGTACCCGAGGCCCGCCGCCGTGCCGACCACCGCGCACAGTCCCCAGAGCCAGGCCGCGCCGAAGCGGTCGATGACGAGGCCGGACATCACCGGGGCGATGAGCGAGGCGAGCGCCCAGGACAGGGTGTACATGCCCTGGTAGCGGCCGCGGCCGTGGACGGGGGAGAGGCGGACGACGAGACCGGTCTGCGTCGGGGCGTTGACGATCTCGGCGAGGGTCCACACGCAGACGGTGAGCATGAAGACCCCGACCGACCCGGCGAAGGCGGTGAGCCCGAACCCGTAGCCCGCGAGCAGCGACGAGATCACCAGCAGCCACTTGGGGTCCCGGTGCTCGATGAAACGGCCGACGGGGATCTGGAGCACGACGATCATGAAGCCGTTGACGGCGATCGCGGTGCCGTAGTCGGCCGGGGTGAAACCGGCCCGGCCCATGGCGACCGGCAGTCCGACGGAGCCCTGCTGGAAGACGAGGGCGACGAGGAACGACAGCCCGACCACGCTCATGAACCGTCCGTCGCGCAGCACCGTGCCGAGCCCGACCGCGGCCTCCGTCTCCTTGGCGGCCTGTACGGGCCTGGACTCCGGGAGCTTCGCGAAGACGACGAGCGCGCAGACGAGGGTCAGGGCCGCCTCGATGAGGAAGCCCGCGAGGTAGCTGAACTCGGCGATGAAGCCGGCGGCCATCGAGGAGACGGCGAAACCGAGGTTGATGGCCCAGTAGTTGAGCGTGAAGGCGCGGACGCGGTCCTCGGGGCGGACGATGTCGGCCATCATCGCCTGCACGGCCGGCCGGGAGGCGTTGCTGGCCATGCCGACCAGGAACGCGACTGCGGCGATGGCCACCGGGTCGTGCATGAAGCCGAGCAGGGCGACCGACGCGGCCGTCGACACCTGCGCGACGAGCAGCGTGGGGCGCCGCCCGAACCGGTCGGTCATGACACCGGCGACGAGCGAGGAGACGACGCCGCCGAGGCCGTGCAGGGAGGCGACCAGGCCCGCGTACGAGGCGGAGTAGCCGCGGTCGAGGGTCAGGTACAGGGCCATGAAGGTGGCGACGAACGCCCCGAGCCGGTTGATGAGCGTGCTCGTCCACAGCCACCAGAACTCGCGGGGGAGCCCTGAGACGGTCTCTCGGACGGCACGTCTCATGACGGCGGCTGGCATGGGTCCCCCACGGATGTAAGCGGCTCTGGCGGTGGGCACAACTTACGAGCCGCCGGCCTCGGAGAGCCACTCAATTAACAGATGCCGTCAACTGAAGGGCGTCGGAGCGGGTGTGAGGCGGCCGTCCGGGGGCTCCCCTGTCCGACTGATGGCCTAGGGAGCGAGCGCCCGCGGGGTTCGATTACGCTCGGAGCCATGGCCGACGCACCGTACAAGCTGATCCTCCTCCGCCACGGCGAGAGCGAATGGAACGCGAAGAATCTGTTCACCGGTTGGGTGGACGTCAACCTCAACGAGAAGGGCGAGAAGGAGGCAGTCCGCGGCGGTGAGCTGCTCAAGGACGCCGGCCTGCTGCCCGACGTCGTCCACACCTCGCTCCAGAAGCGCGCGATCCGCACCGCCCAGCTCGCCCTGGAGTCCGCGGACCGCCACTGGATCCCGGTCCACCGGAGCTGGCGCCTGAACGAGCGTCACTACGGTGCGCTCCAGGGCAAGGACAAGGCCCAGACGCTCGCCGAGTTCGGCGAGGAGCAGTTCATGCTGTGGCGCCGCTCGTACGACACCCCGCCGCCGGCGCTGGACCGCGACTCCGAGTACTCCCAGTTCGACGACGCGCGCTACGCGGCCCTGCCGCCCGAGCTGCGCCCCCAGACGGAGTGCCTGAAGGACGTCGTCGTCCGCATGCTCCCGTACTGGTTCGACGGCATCGTCCCGGACCTGCTGACCGGCCGTACGGTCCTGGTCGCGGCCCACGGCAACTCGCTGCGCGCCCTGGTCAAGCACCTCGACGGCATCTCCGACGCCGACATCGCGGGCCTGAACATCCCCACCGGCATCCCCCTCTCCTACGAGCTGGACGCCGACTTCAAGCCCCTCAACCCGGGCGGCACCTACCTCGACCCCGACGCGGCGGCGGCGGCGATCGAGGCGGTCAAGAACCAGGGCAAGAAGAAGTAACGCCCCACCAGCGAGCCCCCGACCTGCTGTTTCCTGGCAGGGCGGGGGCTTTTTGGTGGGATGGGACGGCTCTGGACCGTCTGCTGTGATGGCGTCGGCGGTGAACGCGGATGACGAGGGCGATCAGCAGGGGTGGGGCGTGCGGCCGCGTGGGAGACCGAGTCTTCTTCCCCCGAAACTCTGTTCCCATGCGTCTCGGGTGGGATCTACAGTTGCTCAGCCCCTGTGCGGGGCCTGTTTTCGTGATCCATGGGGGGTCGACAACTTGAGACTGTTCACGCGCCGCCGTGCCGCGGCGCTCGCGACCGCGGCGGCGCTTGCCGCGGTGGGCACCTTGGCGAGTGCTCCGGGCGCCGTCGCGGACGACGCCGGGCCCTGGCCAGGCACCGAGGGCAAGATCCTCACCGACGGCCCGACGCTGGTCGATCCGGCCACCGGAAAAGCCACCCAGGTGGGCACTCACATGGGGAGCTACGCGGCCTGGTCGCCGGACGGCAGCCGCATCGTCTCCGAATGGGGCCAGCTCGCCAGCGAACGGCCCGACGGCAGCTCGCGCTTCAGCCTGCCCTGGGCGGCGGGCGTGCGCTCCAGCGCCGAGCAGAAGGACATCGCCTTCTGGTGGGGCGGCCGGTACGTCGTCTACTCCACCGGCGGTCAGCTCGTCTACGGCCCCTCCGACGCCTCGTGGGCCCCCAAGCCCCTGCTGTCGGCCGCCCAGGAGCCGTCCACCGTCTGCGACGAGGACCCGACGGTCAGCCCGAACGGCCTGATGGCCTTCTCCCGCCGCATCAACTACGGCTGCTACGACAACGACGGCGTCTGGGTCTACGACTCGTCCGCGAGCACGGTCAAGCGCGTCCTCGCCGACGCCGCGCAGCCCGCGTTCTCCCCGGACGGCACCAAGCTCGCCTTCGTCCGCAACGTCGGCGGCGGGCTCAGCCGGCTCTTCACCGCGAACGCCGACGGCACCGACGTCAAGCAGATCACCACCGACGGCCGCGGCTACGCGAACCCGTCCTGGTCGCCGACCGGCACCCGGATCATCGCCGACGTCCACACCTCCGGCGACAGCTCCGACGTGCACACCACGGAGTACGTCGACGTGGCCACCGGCACGACGACCGCGGTCCCCGGCACGCCGTTGGGCAGCAACCCGAGTGTGCAGCCGCTGCGCAAGAACTCCGGGGGCCGTGTCTGGGGCTCCGACGTCTACGCCAGCAACATCGCCTCCTCGCGCTGGACGTGGAACACCTACGGCGGCACCAAGGTCCCGGGCCTGATGGACGCCAAGGCCGCCGTCCTGATCAACCGGGACGACTCGGCGTACTCGCTCACCGCGCCCGCCTTGGCGGGCAAGAAGCACGGCCCGGTCCTCGGCACCACCAAGAGCGGCCTGACGACCGCGGTCAAGAACGAGCTGAAGCGCACCCTGAAGCCGGGCTCGAACGTCTACCTCATCGGTGGCACGTCGATCCTCACCAGCACGGTCTCCTCGCAGGTCACCTCACTCGGCTTCACCCCGAAGCGGCTGTCCGGCACCGACCGTTACGCCACCTCGGTCGCCGTCGCCAAGTCGGTGACGAGCACCCCGAAGTACGTCTTCCTGGCCACCGGCACCGACTACCACTCGGCGCTCACGGCCGCCTCCGCCGCCGGCGCCGACGGCACGAGCAGCGCGGGCAGCGTCGTGCTCAACAACGGCAACTCGCTGACCTCGTCGGTGAAGTCGTACCTGAACAGCCTGAACCCGAAGAACACCATGATCATCACGGTGGGGTCCTCGGCGAAGTACGCGCTGACGCACACGTACTTCTCCAACTGGCCGTCGACGTACAGCTACTACCCGATCACGGGCTCGACGAACGAGGCCACCTCGGTCGCCGTCGCCAAGTTCTGGTGGACCGCGCCGAGCACGGCGGCGCTCGCCTACAGCAACTCCTGGCGCGGCGGGGTCTCCGCGGGTGCGGCCATGAACGTCTTCGGCCCCGTCCTGTGGACCGCCAAGGACAGCCTCTCCAGCGAGGTCAAGAGCTACCTGCTGCGCGAGTCGGCGAGCACGAACTCGGTGATCGCGTTCGGCGGCACCGGTTCGGTCGCCAAGGCCGCGCTGGACACCGCGGGTGCCGCGATCAGCGCGAGCGCGAGCCAGTTCGTGTACTACCCGTACTACGACGGCGCCGTCCCGACGGCTTCCCGGCAGAGCACCTACGCGGCCCGCACCAACGGCGGGCAGCCCGCCACGGTCGCCCGCACCGGCCCGACCGGCGCGGACCCCCACCTGGACTCGCTCAAGACGGTCCAGCACCAGTAGTGCGGCTGGGCGGGGGGGGGGGGGGGGCGGGGGGGCGCCCCCCCCCCCCCCCCCCCCCCCCCCCCCCCCCCCCCCCCCCCCACGCCTGTACAGGATGAAAAGAATCGAAGAGCGGCAGGGCCTGGAAGAAGTGGCAAGGCTCGGAAGAAGCGGCAGGGCGCGGAAGAAGGAGACGGTGACGATGGCGGCAGCCGATCTGATCGACAGGGCGCGGGCCGGGGACGGTGACGCCTTCAGGGAGCTGACCGAGCCGCACCTCCGAGAGCTCCAGGTGCACTGCTACCGCATGCTCGGATCCCTCGAGGACGCCGAGGACGCCCTCCAGAACACCCTGCTCGCCGCCTGGCAGAGCCTCGGAGCCTTCGAGGGGCGCGCCTCGGTGCGCACCTGGCTCTACCGGATCGCCACGCATCGGTGTCTCGACGCGCGCCGCGCGGCCGCCCGGCGCCCGGCCAAGGAGTGGAACGTGCCCGGAGTCGAACCGCCCGAGCCGACCCGGCTCGGCGAGATCGTATGGCTGCAGCCGTTTCCCGGCACCCTCCTGGAGGACGCTGCCGAGGCGCCGCTCGGCCCGGAAGCCCGCTATGAGCGCACCGAGTCCATCTCGCTGGCCTTCGTCACCGCGCTTCAGGCCCTGCCGCCCCGCCAGCTCGCCGTCCTCGTCCTGCGCGACGTACTGGGGTTCAAGGCGAGCGAAGTGGCCGACATCCTGGACGCGACCGTCGACTCGGTCAACAGCGCCCTCAAACGGGCCCGGGCCGGCCTGCGACGCGATCGAGCGTCGGACGCCGGGCACCAACCGCCTCCCACCGCGGGCTCACCGGCCGAGGACGCGATCGTGGGGAGGTTCGTCCGGGCGTGGGAGTCCGCAGACGTCGACGCGCTGGTGGCCCTTCTGACCGACGACGTGTTCATGTCGATGCCGCCGATGCCCTTCGAGTACCAGGGACGGGACCTCGTGGCCCGCTTCTGTGCCGGCCTGTTCGACGCCGGCCGCAGGTTCGACCTCGTCCCGTCGCGGGCCAACGGCCAGCCGGCGTTCGGGGCCTACCTGCGCACGCCCGACGGCATCAGCCACGGGGTGGGTCTCTACGTCCTGACGCTCACCGGCGACCGGATCTGCGCCATGACCCGATTCGACAACAGCGTGCTCCCCTGGTTCGGGCTGCCCCGCTCCCTTCCGAGCCGATGAGGAGAGCCCTCGGCCCGAACAGCGCCCGCCGCCGTTCGCGGTGACCATGGATCCGTGAACACCCTTGAGTCGCCGTACGGGGACGACGCGACCGCCGAGCCGAGGAGTGGCCCGTGAACGAGCAGGCGCTGGCGAGCTGGAACGAGGGCCCGGCCAGGCAGGCGATCCTGGACTACGTCCAGCGGGCGACGACACCGGGGCCCGCGTTCGTCGAGCCTGCCGACCGGATCGCCACGTTCGACAACGACGGCACGCTGTGGGTCGAACAGCCGATGCCGCCGCAGTTCGACTTCGTGTTCCGCACCTGGGAGGAGGAGGTGAAGGCCGACCCCTCGCTCGCGGAGCGGCAGCCGTACAAGTCACTCGTGCAGCGGAACCAGGCGTTCTTCGAGGGCCTGGCGACACAGGAACCGGAGACGGTGGCGAGCCTGCTGGAGGCGTTCGCCCGGTCGTGGGCGGGCACGACACCCGAGGAGTTCGACGCGCAGGTGCGGGAGTGGACCAGGACGGTGCGGGACCCGCGGTTCGGTGTTCCGTACGTGGAGCTGGTCTACCGGCCGATGCTTGAGCTGTTCGACCTCCTGCGGGCGAACGGCTTCAGGGTGTTCGTGTGCTCGGGCGGCGGCCGCGACTTCATGCGCGTGTTCGCAGAGGACACGTGGGGAGTCCTGAAGGAGAACGTCATCGGTTCGGCGGCCGCCTACGCCTACACCGGCGGCAGGATCGTCCGCTCCCGCGAGCTCCTGGGCAGCCTGGACCTGGGGCCGGGCAAACCCGAGCACATCTTCGCCCACACCGGCCGACTGCCCGCCTTCGCGGGAGGCAACGCCGACGTCGACATCGAGATGCTCCAGAGCGCCGCGTTCGCCCTGCTCGTCCGCCACGACGACGAGCAGCGCGAGTACGCCTACACCAAGGGCGCCGAGGAATCGCTCACCACGGCCGAGCAGCGCGGCTGGACCGTCGTGAGCATGAAGAACGACTGGGCCACCTTGTTCTGACCAGAACGCCGCCAGCACCTTGCTGCGTCCAGAACGCCCGCAACACCCTGCTCCGACCGGAACGCGCGCACCACTCTGCTGCGACCAGAACGCCAGCACCACCCCGCCCCGGTCAGAACGCCCGCACCACCTTGCTTCGACCGGAACGGCAGCACCACCCTGCTCCAGCCACTGTGAGCCGACCACCCCGCTCCAACCGGAACGACCGGAACGACCGGACGCCCCTGCTCCGACCAGGAGGACGTGTTGAAAGACCTGACCGCCGTCGACGTGCTCGTCAACCCGGACGAGGCGACCCTGCGGCACGCCCACGCCTGGAACGCCCGGATGCGCGAGAGCGTCCCGGACGGCTTCGCCCTGGACGCCAGCCACCAGCCGCACATCACCACCCTGCAGCGCTACGTCCGCACGGCCGCCCTGGACGACGCCTACGAGGCCGTCCACCAGACCCTGGCCGCGACCGACACGAGCACCCTCTCCTACCAGGCCGTCGCCATCAGACACGCCGACTGGGGAGTGCCTGGCCAGGGCCTCGCGGTCATCCTTCTGAAACCGGCCCCGCAGGTCCTCGCCTTCCAGGCCGCGCTGCTGGCCGCGATCTCCCCGTTCACCGAGTCCGGCGGCACGGCCGACGCCTTCGTGACCGACCCGGGCGAGGACATCAGCCAGAGCACCCGCGACTGGGTCGACGGCTACGTCCCCGCGCAGATCGGTCCCGACCGGTACACCGCGCACGTCACCGTCGGCTTCGCCACCCTCGACGACCTCACCGCCATCGAGGCCGAGCCGTTCGACGCCTTCACCGTCCGTCCGGCCGCCGTCGCGGTCTACCAGCTCGGAAACAGCGGAGCCGCCCGCAAGCTTCTGCAGAGCTGGCCCATCCCGAACTGACCGGTCGGCCGCACGGCCGTCTTGATCCGTGGCGGCCCGCCGTGTATCCGTCGCGCCCGCCTGTATCCGTGGCGCCCGCCGTGTGTGCGACGGGCATGAGAAGGCTCAGGCCCGAGGCGCGGGTGCGATCTCGTCGATCAGGCCCTCGACCAGCTTCCGGATCTCGTCGCGGATCGGGCGTACGGCCTCGACGCCCTGGCCGGCCGGGTCCTCCAACCGCCAGTCGAGGTAACGCTTGCCGGGGAAGACGGGGCAGCTGTCACCGCAGCCCATGGTGATGCAGACGTCGGACTCCTTGACCGCGTCCACGGTGAGCATCTTCGGGATCTCGGCGGAGATGTCGATGCCGACTTCGGCCATGGCCGCGACGGCGGCGGGGTTGACCCGGTCGCCAGGGGCGGAGCCTGCGGAGCGGACCTCGACGCGGTCCCCGGCCAGATGGGTCAGCCACGCGGCGGCCATCTGGGAACGGCCGGCGTTGTGGACACAGACGAAGAGAACGGAGGGCTTGTCGGACATCGGAGGTCTCTCTTGGTCTCGCGCACTCACGGCGGCTGCGGACGGGCACGGACATCAGCACCCGGTGGTATCAGTCACCACTGATGTGACAGTATCAGCGCATGCTGACGTCAGTCGACGCTGATCTGATCCGGGTCCTGGCCGACCCGCTCAGGCTCCGGATCGTCACCCTCCTCGCCCAGGAGACGCTGTGTACCACCCACCTCGTGGAGGAGACCGGTGCGCGGCAGACCAACCTCTCGAACCATCTGAAGGTGCTGCGCGAGGCCGGGGTCGTCGAGACGGAGCCGTGCGGCCGGTTCACCTACTACAAGCTGCGCGCGGACGTCGTCGCCTCCCTCGCCGGCCAGTTCGCCGACCTGGCCGAGTCCGCCCGCAGAGCCGCCGGCAACAAGCGGTCCTGCCCCTGACCGGTCGCCGCCCCGGTGGCCGCACCAAGGAGTCTTCTTGAGCGTCGCGCACGAAGCCGCCGCCCAGTCGCCGGCAACGGCAGCCGAGCCGCGGTCCGTCCCGGGTGCCGTCCCGCCGCGCAGGCCACTGGCCGCCGGCGCCGCCGCCGAGTTTCTCGGCACCGCGGCCCTCGTGACCGTCGTGGTCGGTTCCGGCATCCAGGCCACCGAACTGACCAAGGACGTCGGCCTGCAACTGCTCGCCAACTCCACCGCGACGGTCCTGGGCCTCGGCGTCCTCATCCTGCTGCTGGGCCCGGTCTCCGGCGCGCACTTCAACCCGGTCGTCACCCTGGCAGAGTGGTTCACGGCCCGCCGCGGCGGCGCCGGAGTCACGCTGCGCGAGGCCGCGGTCTACGTACCCGCCCAGATCGTCGGTGCGATCGCGGGCGCCGTCCTGGCCGACGCCATGTTCGGTGCGCCGCTGGTCGCATGGTCCACCCACGACCGTTCCGCCCGGCACCTGCTGCTGGGCGAGGTCGTGGCGACGGCCGGACTGATCCTGCTGGTCTTCGGGCTGGCGCGCACCGACCGGTCGCGTTTCGCGCCCGTCGCGGTCGCCTCGTACATCGGCGCCGCCTACTGGTTCACCTCGTCGACGTCGTTCGCCAACCCGGCGGTGACGATCGGCCGCGCGTTCACCGACACCTTCGCCGGTATCGCACCCGGCTCGCTTCCCGGGTTCATCGGCATGCAGATCATCGGCGCCGTGGTGGGGCTGGCCCTGGTGGCGCTCGTGTTCATGCCCGGCCGACGCGAGGCCGGGGAGCCCGCCGCCTGACGTCTGCGAGGTCGGGCGGCCCACTGCCTGACGTCTGTGAGGTCGGACGGTCCGCCGTCTTGTCTTCTACGACGTCGGGCTGTCCGCCGTCCGACCTCTGCGACGCAGGTCGAGGCGACCCGCGACGGTCGTGTCCGTCGTCCTCCCGGTCCGGTCTTGGTCAGGCCACGGCCGGGGCGATGGCCAGCAGGTTGCCCATCGCGGCCAGCACGGACGGCTCGACCCGGTAATAGACCCAGGTGCCGCGCCGCTCGGAGGTGAGCAGGCCGGCTTCCTTGAGCTTCTTCAGATGGTGGGACACCGTCGGCTGGGAGACGCCGACGTCGGAGATGTCGCACACGCAGGCCTCGCCGCCCTCGTGCGAGGCCACGGCGGAGAAGAGCCGCAGCCGCACCGGGTCGCCGAGTGCCTTGAACATCCGCGCGGCCGTCTCCGCCTCCTCGGCGGTGAACGGGCGCTCGGTGAGCGGTGGGCAGCACGGTTCCACGGCCTGGTCGGAGGACTCCAGCAGCGGCAGCAGTTCCGTATTCGACATGCATCTATGTTGACACACGTCGAACCAGCCTGGCGAGGTCGAGACTGCCCGCTCAGGCGCTTCCCCCGCCTCGCTGGATTGATGAATGTCTATGTTGACGTCCATCGAATCAGGTGCCAAGCTGGCCACGTAAGCCATCGACAGATGTCGAAACAGCGAGGAGTCGACCGTGAACGCGCCCGTCACCACCGATCTGCCCGTCGTCGTGATCGGAGCCGGTCCCACC
>NZ_JBIASW010000022.1:0-104066 GCF_042891215.1 Streptomyces sp. NPDC001914 | reverse complement strand
CTTTGTACTCACCCTCTCGGGCTTTCCTCCGGGCGCTTCCCTTCGGTCTTGCGTTTCCGACTCTATCAGACCGTTTCCGTATCCGATTTCCTCGGCGCTTTCCAGGTTTCCGCTTTCGCGTTTCCCTTTCCGGCGAGTCCGACTCTATCAGATCCTTTCGGGCCCGATTTCCTCGGTGCTTTCAAGGTAATCCGCTCTCGCGTTTTCCTTTTCAGCGGCTCCGACTTTATCAGAATCTGCGGGCCGGATTGACCGGCAGCCATTTCTGAATCATCAGGAGGGGCTTCTTCTGAATCGACGTGTCGATTGCTTTGAGAAGCGAGCAGACTGTAACCGCTGCCACCGGATGCGTCCAGTTCTAGGCAACTGTTCGAATCTACCTCCCCGTACGGCCCGTGTCAACGGGTTTTCTGGGGTATCGAGAAGGCTAGCAGGTCACCCGGGGCCCACGCACATCAGGCGGCCGTCGGCAGAGTGGCGCTGCGTTCGGACGCGGTGACGTCTCCGGTCTCCCCGGAGCGTGCCGCTCGTCCCCCGAGGACATAGACGTAGGTGAGGAAGGCCAGTTCAGCGGCGATTCCGATGGCGATGCGGGCCCAGGTCGGCAGGCCCGACGGCGTGACGAAGCCTTCGATGGCACCCGAGACGAAGAGGACCAGCGCCAGTCCTATCGCCATGCCGAGCGCGGCGCGCCCCTCCTCCGCGAGAGCCGTTCGACGGGATCGCGGGCCCGGGTCGATCACGGTCCAGCCCAGCTTCAGCCCCGTCCCCGCGGCGACGAAGACGGCGGTCAGTTCCAGCAGACCGTGCGGGAGGACGAGTCCGAGGAAGGTGTCGAGGCGGCCGGCCGAGGACATCAAGCCGATGCCGACGCCCAGGTTGAGCATGTTCTGGAAGAGGATCCAGAGAACCGGCAGGCCCAGGAAGACGCCCAGCACCAGACACAGGGCGGCGGCCTCGGCGTTGTTCGTCCACACCTGGGCGGCGAAGGCGGCGGCGGGATGACTGGAGTAATAGGTCTCGTACTCGCCGCCGGGGCGGGTCAGGGAGCGCAGCTCGTCGGGCGCGGCGATGGCGGCCTGGACCTCGGGGTGCGTGCCGATCCACCACCCGAGGAGGGCGGCTATGACCGTGGACAGGAGCGCCGTGGGTACCCACCAGTGGCGGGAGCGGTAGACGGCGGCGGGAAATCCCTGGGTGAGGAAGCGGGTGACGTCGCGCCACGAGGCCCGGCGGGTGCCTGTCACGGCACCGCGCGCGCGGGCGACGAGTTGGCTGAGACGTCCGGTGAGCTGGGGGTCGGGGGCACTGGACTGGATCAGCGAGAGATGGGTGGCCGTCCGCTGGTACAGGGTGACCAGTTCGTCGGCCTCGGCCCCGGTCAGGCGGCGTTGGCGGCGCAGCAGGGCGTCGAGTCTGTCCCACTCGGCTCGGTGGGCGGAGACGAAGACGTCGAGGTCCATCGGTTTGCCTGCTCCTCGCTGCGCATCTGGGGCTCGTCGTGGATGTCAGCTTGTCCTACTGGGGCGCGATGCGCCCTCAGCTTGGCAGACTGGCGGTTGTCGGGGCAGGTCAGGGGAAGGACGGCGCGCGTGAGTGAGTTGGTGACGGGCGAGGCGGTGGCACTGGAGCTGCGGCCCGCGAAACTGCCGAGCCGGGCGCTGGCCGTGGTGCTCGACCTGGTCGTGGTGGTGGCGGTCTACATCGTCGTAACCATCGGTCTGGTCGCCGCGACCGCCACGCTGGACGACGCGGCGCAGATCGCGGTCTCGATCGCGAGTTTCCTGCTGGTGCTGGTCGGTGGTCCGATCGCCGTGGAGACGCTCAGTCACGGGCGTTCGCTGGGGAAGCTGGCGTGCGGACTGCGGGTGGTGCGGGACGACGGCGGGCCGATCCGGTTCCGGCACGCGCTGGTGCGCGGTGCCGTCGGGGTGGTCGAGATTCTGATGACGTTTGGGATCGTCGCCTGCATCGCTTCGCTGGTGTCGGAGCGCGGGCGGCGGCTCGGTGACGTGTTCGCGGGGACTCTCGTGGTGCGGGAGCGGATTCCGGTGGGACGTATGCCGTACGTTCCCGCGCCGCCGCCCTGGCTGGCGGGGCGGTTCGCGGAGCTCGACCTGTCCGCCGTGCCGGACGAGCTGTGGCTGGCGATCCGCCAGTACCTGACGCGGATGCGGCAACTGGATCCGGCGGTCGGCGGGGCGATGGCGGAACGGCTCGCGATGGACCTCGCCACCCGTACGGGGGCTCCGGCGCCGCAGGGTGTGCCGGCGGGCGCGTATCTGGCGGCCGTCGTGCACGAGCGGCAGACCCGCGAGGTCCGGCGGACGTTCGGTGCCGCGCCGAACGGCTTCCCGTCCCCCGTACCCGGTGGCTACTTCTACCCGCAGCCCGGCGGCCCTGCCGGTCAGCCGTTCCAGCCCGCCGCACCCGCGGGTCGTCCCCTTCACTCCGGTGCGTACCCGGGCTACTCCGTCCAGCCGGGCGCGCCTGCGGGTCATCCCCACTCCCCCGGTGCCTCTGCCGGTCAGCCGTTCTATCCGGGGCCGGGGGCCCGGTCCACTCCGCCGGCCTCCGCCGGGTACGCGGTCACGCCCCCGCAGCCGTCCCCGGCTCCGGTCCCTCCCGCCGCTCCGGCAGCCCCGGTCGAGCAGGCCGACCGCGACGAGCGTCCGTCGACGGGCTTCGCTCCGCCCGCGTAGTCGCCCCTACCTCCGGTCGCCCTCGCCGCGGGATCGGCACCGCCGTCAGGTGAACACCGACGGCGGTGATTCGAGGTGCTCCAGTTCGATGCCGGGGGCGGCGAGCACCACGTCGCCGGCGATGTGCACGGCGTGCTGTTCCCCCGTGTCCATGGCTGTGACCTGGTATTCGTCCACGGTCAGCGGTCCGTTGTCAGTGGCGTGTGTTTCGCTTGCGATCAAGGCCCAGGACTGGTCGAGGGTGCGCGGGGCGAGGACCGGGTCGGTGAAGGCGACGAGCCGGACGCGGGTCGCCGAGGGGGTGGTGGAAGGGGTGAGGCGAAGGAGACGGGCGGTGGCGACGAGGAAGGCGGGAGAGGTGCCGGTGAAGGCGTGGGCGGGCACGTTGCCTTCGGTGGCCTCGGTCCCGGTGGGGTCGGTGCGGACCCAGGTCACGCCGTCGAGGGCGGCGCCCCGCACCTGCCAGCCGGCCGCCTGCAGTTCGAGGCGGATGGGGCGGCCGAGATCGTCGAGGGCGAGGTCGACGGAGCCGGTGACCGTGGTCGTCGCGGGCTCGGGCAGGCCGTCGGGCGTCGTGCCGGAGGGAGCCGTGAGCCGGGAGACGTAGCGCCAGCCGGAGGGGCCGGGCGCGCAGTTGAAGTGTTCGTCTGCGAGAGGGGTGTGATCGTGGGGATCGTGGAGCGAATAGCGGCCGCGGGGCATGGGCGTTCAGGTCCTCATCGGGGACAGGCCCCCGCCGGGACGGCGAGGGCCTGCTGACATCCGGACGCCGAGCGGTGGTACCGCTGCTCGGCGGGCGTGCTCAGTAGCGGTAGTGGTCCGACTTGTACGGGCCCTCGACCTCGACACCGATGTATGAGGCCTGCTCGGGGCGGAGCGTCGTCAGCTTCACGCCGAGCGCGTCGAGGTGGAGACGGGCGACCTTCTCGTCGAGGTGCTTGGGCAGCACGTAGACGTCGGTCGGGTACTCCTCGGGCTTGGTGAACAGCTCGATCTGGGCCAGGGTCTGGTCCGCGAACGAGTTGGACATCACGAACGACGGGTGGCCGGTGGCGTTGCCCAGGTTCAGCAGGCGGCCCTCCGACAGCACGATGATGACCTTGCCGTCGGGGAACTTCCAGGTGTGGACCTGGGGCTTGACCTCGTCCTTGACGATGCCGGGGATCTTCGCGAGGCCGGCCATGTCGATCTCGTTGTCGAAGTGACCGATGTTGCCGACGATCGCCTGGTGCTTCATCTTGGCCATGTCCGAGGCCATGATGATGTCCTTGTTGCCCGTCGTGGTGACGAAGATGTCGGCCTTGTCGATGACCTCGTCGAGGGTCGTGACCTGGTAGCCGTCCATCGCCGCCTGCAGGGCGCAGATCGGGTCGATCTCGGTGATGATCACGCGGGCGCCCTGGCCGCGCAGGGACTCCGCGCAGCCCTTGCCCACGTCGCCGTAGCCGCAGACGACGGCGGTCTTGCCGCCGATCAGGGTGTCGGTGGCGCGGTTGATGCCGTCGATCAGGGAGTGGCGGCAGCCGTACTTGTTGTCGAACTTCGACTTGGTGACGGCGTCGTTCACGTTGATCGCCGGGAACAGCAGGGTGCCGTCGCGGTACATCTCGTACAGGCGGTGGACGCCGGTCGTGGTCTCCTCGGTCACGCCGCGGATCTCCGAGGCGAGCTGGGTCCACTTCTGCGAACCGTTGGAGATCGTGCGGTTGAGGAGTTCGAGGATGACGCGGTGCTCGTCGTTCTCGGCCGTGTCGACCGAGGGGACCTTGCCGTCCTTCTCGTACTGGACACCGTTGTGGACGAGGAGGGTGGCGTCACCACCGTCGTCCAGGATCATGTTCGGGCCGCCGGTGGGGGTGTTCGGCCAGGTCAGCGCCTGCTCCGTGCACCACCAGTACTCCTCCAGGGTCTCGCCCTTCCAGGCGAAGACCGGGACGCCCTGCGGGTTGTCGGGCGTGCCGTTCGGGCCGACCGCGATGGCGGCGGCTGCGTGGTCCTGGGTGGAGAAGATGTTGCAGGAGGCCCAGCGGACCTCGGCGCCGAGGGCGACCAGGGTCTCGATGAGGACGGCGGTCTGCACCGTCATGTGCAGGGAGCCGGTGACGCGGGCGCCCGCGAGGGGCTGCGCCTCGGCGTACTCCTTGCGGATCGACATCAGGCCAGGCATCTCGTGCTCGGCGAGGGTGATCTCCTTGCGGCCGAAGTCGGCCAGGGAGAGGTCGGCGACCTTGAAGTCCTGTCGGCTGTCGACAGTCGTCATGACGAGCTGCTCCTCGGAATCGGGGCGAGGTGGGTAGGGCTGTTCTGCGCGGCGGCGGCACGAACGCGTGCCCGACCAGGGCACGGACGTGTACCGGCAGGGCACAGGTGTGCCCGGTGCGCGCAGCGCAGTCCGTCGGAGGCCCTCTCTCCCTCGGCCGGTCCGCGGTGGGACCGCCCGACCGCCATCAGCAGCGACGTCTGGCTCAGTCACCAAGCTACACCGGTGGAGCTCCTGCTCCCCAGTCCACCTCCGGACAAACGGGCCCCCACCGGCCGGATTCGAGGGCCGGGAGCAGGTGGGGGACGGAGCGGACGGACACCGGACGCGGGAACGCCGCCGGGGCCCGTCCGAGTTGTCGGGCGGGCCCCGGCGGCGGGACGAGCGGTGGGGTCAGTGGCCGGCCGGCGTCGGTCCGCCGGGGGTCGCGGTGGGGTCCGGGCCCTTGGCGGCCTCGGCGTCGCTGTAGATGTCCGGCTCCAGGTAGATCACCCGGGCGATCGGAACGGCGGCGCGGATGCGGGCCTCGGCGGCGTCGATCGCCCTGGCCACCTCGGTGGCGGTGTCGTCGTGCTGGACTGCGATCTTGGCGGCGACGAGCAGTTCCTCCGGGCCGAGGTGGAGCGTGCGCATGTGGATGATGCCGGTGACGGTGTCGCCGTCGACCATCGCCGCCTCGATCTTCGCGGTCTCCTCCGGGCCCGCCGACTCGCCCAGCAGGAGCGACTTGGTCTCGGCGGCGAGCACGAGGGCGATCAGGATGAGCAGGACACCGATGCAGACCGTGCCGATGCCGTCCCAGACGCCGTCGCCGGTGAGCAGGGCGAGGCCGACGCCGCCGAGCGCGAGGACCAGGCCGATGAGCGCGCCGAAGTCCTCCAGGAGGACCACCGGCAGTTCGGGGGCCTTGGCGCGGCGGATGAACTGGGACCAGGAGTGCGAGCCGCGCAGCTCGTTGGACTCCTTGATGGCCGTACGGAAGGAGAAGCCCTCGGCGATGATCGCGAACACCAGGACGCCGACCGGCCAGTACCAGTGCTCGATCTCGTGCGGGTGCTTGATCTTCTCGTAGCCCTCGTAGACGGCGAACATGCCGCCGACGGAGAACAGGACGATCGAGACGAGGAAGGCGTAGATGTAGCGCTCGCGACCGTAGCCGAAGGGGTGCTGCGGGGTCGCCTCGCGCTGGGCCTTCTTGCCGCCGATCAGCAGCAGTGCCTGGTTGCCGGAGTCGGCGAGCGAGTGGACGCCCTCGGCGAGCATCGAGGAGGAGCCGCTGAACGCGAACGCCACGAACTTCGATGCCGCGATCGCGAGGTTGGCGCCGAGTGCCGCCACGATCGCTTTGGTGCCGCCTGAAGCGCTCATCTGCTCCTGCTGTCCCTTCGTACGCGTCCGGACCCGTTCGTACCTCGTACCCCGCCCGGTCCCGGCTTTGCCCACCCTTTGCGGTGGGCCATTCTTGCAGCCCGGTCCGCCGGTGACGCGCCTCAGGTCCCGGCCGTCGTCCCGTCAGGCGACAACTGTCGCACGGAAGATCGTGCCGGACCCGGACACTTCGGCCTTTTCGCCGGCCGGTACGAAGACCGAGGTGCCGGGGGTCAGGTCGATGCCGTCGGCGCGCACGGAACCCGAGGTGCAGAGCAGGATCTGCGGGGTCTCGCGGGTGAGGTCCCGCGGATCGGCGCCCTCGGCGACGACGTACCGGGAGAGGCGGAACTCGTCGATGGGGGTCGCGTAGACCTCCTCGCCGTCGGGGGACGCCTCCGGTCGCAGGACACCCGCGTCGGCCGCCTCGAAGCGGACCACGCGCAGGAGTTCGGGGACGTCGACGTGCTTGGGGGTCAGCCCGCAGCGCAGGACGTTGTCGCTGTTGGCCATGATCTCGACGCCGAGGCCGTTCAGGTAGGCGTGCGGGATGCCGGCGCCGAGGTAGAGGGCTTCGCCGGGCTGGAGCCGCACGTGGTTGAGGAGCATCGCGGCGATGACGCCGGGGTCGCCCGGGTAGTGGTGCGCGAGGCCGGCGTACGGGGCGTAGTCGCCGCCGAGGCGGGCGCAGGCGGCCGTGGTCTCGGCGACCGTACGGGCCATGTCGTCCGGGTCGGCGCTCAGCACCGCCGTGAGGACCTCGCGCAGCGCCGCCTCCTCCGGGTGGGCGCGCAGCAGGTCGACGTACGGCTTGAGGGAGTCGACGTCGAGGGCGGCGAGGAGGTCGGCGGCCTCCTCGGGGGCGCGGAAGCCGCACAGGCCGTCGAACTCGGTGAGGGCGCAGATGAGTTCGGGCTTGTGGTTGGCGTCCTTGTAGTTGCGGTGCGGGGCGTCGATCGGCACGCCGCGGCGCTCCTCGTCCTCGTAGCCCTCCCGCGCCTGTTCGAGGTCGGGGTGCACCTGGAGGGAGAGGGGGGCGCCCGCGGCGAGGAGCTTCAGCAGGAACGGGAGCCGGGGGCCGAACCTGGCGACGGCGGCGCGGCCGAGTTCCCGCTCCGGATCCTCGGCGACGACCTCGTTCAGCGGACCGCGCCCGGTGCGCGAGGGTGCGCCCGGGTGGGCGCCCATCCACATCTCCGCCTGCGGTTCGCCGGTCGGCTCCACGCCGAGCAGCTCGGGGATGGCGGTGGTCGAACCCCAGGCGTAGGGGCGGACGGTGTTGTCGAGGCGGTCCATCGGTGTCTTCTTCTCCATACGTGCGCTGCGCGGCCCGCCGGGGGCGGGCGCCGATCGGGAGCGTGGTGTCAGGGGAGCCTGGCGCGGGGTCCGCCGGTGCGGCGCGCCGGGCGCGGGGTCCCGCCCAAGATCAGGCCCCCGAGGCGAGCGCCAGGTAAACGGCGGCGAAATCCGTGATGGCGATCAGCTCGGCGAGGGTTTCCAGTTCGCCGCCCTCCTCGGGTTCGAGCTCGCTGATCGCGGTGTCGTGGCTGAGGGCGAGTTCGCGGGCGGCGGGGGCGGCGCTGATCCCGCCGATGGGACGGTCGCGGAGCAGCACCACGCGCGCGTGCAGGGCCTGCGCCTCCTCGACGCGGTCCCGGAAGAAGTCGTCGGGGTCCGCGCCGGCGGCGAGCGCGCCCGCGAGCAGCACGCTGTGCGAGGCGAGGGCCTCGGGCAGTTCGGCGGTGAGCGCGGGGCGGCCGGCGAGTTCGGCGAGCGCGGCGGTGAAGCGGCGGCCGGCCGGGCCCGCGGAGGTGCCCTCCGTCCAGATCACCGGGAGCGCCTCGGCCAGTTCGACGGCGAGCGTCTTGGCGGGGTTGTGGTAGGCCGCGATGGCGGGGCCGCAGCGCTCGGCGACGCGGTCGAGGCGGTCGGCGACCTTCTGCAGCGCCTGGGGCGGGGCGGAGACCAGGCCGGTGCGGTCCAGGAGGGCGAGCAGCGGGGTGAGCAGCGCCCAGAGCACGCCGGGCGCGGAGGCGCCCAGGGGCTCCTCCTGCTCGTACGGGGCGGTCGCCATCGGGACGAAGAGACCGTGGCTGCCTTCCACCCACTCGGCCATCGGGGAGCCGGCGGGGGCGACGGCGGCGACGGTGCTGCCGCGCCGGTAGGCCTGCTCGATGAGCAGTTCCAGGCCGGGTTCGCTGCCGTCGGGGGTGGCGATCAGCAGGAGGTCGACCGGGCCGGCCCAGCCGGGCAGGTCCCAGCGCAGGGCGCCTCCGGCGGGGGCGACGCCCGTGGGGGTCAGCCGGGTGAGGGGGCAGCTCGCTCCGGCGAGGGTGCCGAGCAGTTCGGCGACGCCGGTGGCGGCCATGCCGGGGCCCGCGATGAGGACGGCGCGTGGGCGGCCGTCGGGCTTCAGTTCGGAGATGCCGGCCTCGGTGGCGTGCCGGACCGCGGTGCGGACCCGGGCACCGGCCTCGGCGGCGCCGCGGAGCAGGGCCCGCCGGTCGGCCCGGGTGAGCGCGTCGGGATCGTCGAGGAGCGATTCGTCGAGCATGGGGTCGGTAGCCTCCGATCGCCGGGGCGCTTGCGCGTGAGCCGCCGGGGTCGCTTGCACGGGGTCGCTCGCGGGAGGTGCCGAGCGGCGCTGGGTCGGACCGGGTGCCGGCCGGGCGTGCGCCGGTCGCCGGTCGGGACAGCCGCGTCGCCGTCGTCCGTGCGGGCGGCGGTGCCGTCGCTCGTCGTCGGGTGTCGTGGCTCGTCGTCGTGCCGGGCACGCCGTCGACCCGCCGGGGGCGGGGACGGCGCCGCTGTCACCTCGTGCGCGGCGGTCGCGGCGCCGCCGGGCGCGAGGCGGATGCGTCGGTTACGCGGGGCGCCGGGCCTCGTCGACCAGGAGTACGGGGATGCCGTCGCGGACCGGGTAGGCGAGCCCGCAGTCCGCTCCCGTGCAGATCAGCTCGGTCTCCTGCTCCTTGATCGGGGCATGGCAGGCCGGGCAGGCGAGGATCTCCAGGAGGCCGGCTTCGAGCGGCATGGGGTGTCCTTCCGAAACGGTGGATGCGGCCTGGTCAGGGTACCGCTGCGGGAAGCCCGGTGCCGGGGCGCGCCCACGGTTCGTGAGGCGCGCGGAGCGGGGGTACGGGCCTCGGCGACCGGCGTCCCCGCAGGTACCGGGCCCGTCCGGGCGCACCGCCGCCCACCGCCGGGACCGGCACGCGAACACGACGCCGGCCCGCTGCGCGGTGCTTCCCCGGTGCGGTGCTCGCCCCCGGCGTCGACGCTCGCCCCGGTTTCGATGCCGGGCCCGGTGTCCGTACCCGGAGTCGGTGCTCGCACCCGGAGTCGGTGCCCGGCCCCGGAGTCGGTGCCCGGCGCTCGCCCCAGGGGTCGGTGCCCTGGGCTCGGTGTCGTCGCCGCAGGCCCGGGACGACACCCCGCTCGCGGCGCGGGCCGGCTGCCGCGCCTCGCCGTGCGTCCACTTCGGCCGGGCACGACCGGTAGGTGCGCGACCGGGCTGCGGCCGGCGGTCCGGTTCGTCCGGGGGGGGCGGGGGGTTCAGGATCTGATGAGTTTCAGGACCTCGTCGCGGAGCTTGGCCATCGTCGCCTCGTCGGGGGCCTCCGCGTTGAGGCGCAGCAGGGGCTCGGTGTTCGAGGGGCGGACGTTGAACCAGGTGTCCCCGAGGGTGACCGTCAGGCCGTCGAGCTCGTCGATGACGACACCCTCGCGGCCCTCGTAGGCGGCCCGGACGGCGGCGAGGCGGGCCGCCTGGTCGTCCACCGTGGAGTTGATCTCGCCGGAGCCCACGTACCGGTCGTACTCCGCGACGAGCCCGGAGAGCGGGCCGTCCTGGCCGCCGAGGGCGGCGAGGACGTGCAGGGCGGCCAGCATGCCGGTGTCGGCGTTCCAGAAGTCGCGGAAGTAGTAGTGCGCGGAGTGCTCGCCGCCGAAGATCGCGCCGGAGGAGGCCATCTCGGCCTTGATGAAGGAGTGGCCGACGCGCGTGCGGACCGGGGTGCCGCCGTGCTCCAGGACGACCTCCGGGACCGACAGGGAGGTGATGAGGTTGTGGATGACCACGCCGCCGCCCTGCTTGTCCAGTTCGCGGGCGGCGACCAGCGCGGTGATCGCGGACGGGGAGACCGGCTCGCCCCGCTCGTCGACGACGAAGCAGCGGTCGGCGTCGCCGTCGAAGGCGAGGCCCAGGTCGGCGCCCTCCTCGCGGACACGCTTCTGGAGGTCGACGATGTTCGCCGGGTCGAGCGGGTTGGCCTCGTGGTTCGGGAAGGTGCCGTCCAGTTCGAAGTACATCGGGACGAGCTCCAGCGGCAGGCCGGAGAACACCGTCGGCACGGTGTGCCCGCCCATGCCGTTGCCCGCGTCGACGACGACCTTCAGGGGGCGGATCGAGGTCAGGTCGACGAGCGAGCGGAGGTAGGCCGCGTAATCCTCCAACGTGTCCCGGCGGGTGATCGTTCCGGGCGTGGCGTCCGAGGCCGGGGCACCGGAGTCGAGCCAGGTCTCGGCGAGCCGGCGGATCTCGGAGAGGCCGGTGTCCTGGCCGACGGGGGCCGCGCCCGCCCGGCACATCTTGATGCCGTTGTACTGGGCCGGATTGTGCGAGGCGGTGAACATGGCGCCCGGCAGGCCGAGCGCGCCCGAGGCGTAGTAGAGCTGGTCGGTGGAGCACAGGCCGATCTCGGTCACGTCGACCCCGCGCGCCGCGGCACCGCGCGCGAAGGCGCGGGAGAGGCCGGGCGACGACGGCCGCATGTCGTGCCCGATCACGATGGCGTCCGCTCCGGTCACCTGGACGAAGGCGGCGCCGAACAGTTCGGCGAGCGGCTCGTCCCACTGGTCCGGGACCACTCCGCGTACGTCGTACGCCTTAACGAGCTGCGACAGATCAGCAGTCACGGCCAACCCTCCAGAAGTCCACGTCGGTCGCCCCAAACTACCCGTCCGCGCCGAAGGCGGACGGCTCCCGGCCCGAGCGGGGCGCCTGCCCGCTCCGGGCGGCGTCCCGGAGCGGCCAAGGGGGCTCCGATGGCGGCGAGTTGCGGGGAGAGGTGGTCCGAGGCGGTGAACTGGACCGCGGCGAGGGCCATTTCGCGGGCGGGTCTTCGAGGAGAGCGCTCGAACCGGAGGCGACGACGAGGGCCTGGACGCGCGGATCGTCGGACGGGCACGCTCGAACGACCGGGCCAGGACGTCGAAGTGCCGGCGCGGCACTGGCAAGCGTCCGGCCCGCCGGTACGCCGTAGGGCGAGGCAGGCGACCGGCGAGGCCGCCAGAAGGCCCGTCAGGCCCGCCGGATGGACCTTGGGCGTCGGCGGCCCGGCGGCCTCACTCGTCCGGGATGGGCGCCCGACGAGGGCACGGCAGGCGGGACGGTGGAACGGCGGGCCGGGGAGTGACCGGAAGTGCGGCGGGACCGCGTGGCCTGATGAGCGGCGCTCAGTTCTCCGGCGAGCGCAGGATCCGCAGGTGGCCGCGGCGTGCGACCTCCATCGGGTCGGCCGAGCGGGCGCTGCCACCGGCCTCCGCCGCGCGCTTCTGGGGACGGGCCGCCTCGCGCACCGCGTTCGCCAGGGCCTCCAGGTCGTCGCCGCTGGGCCGCGCGGGACCGGAGGAGTCGGCGAGGCGGACGACCTCCCAGCCGCGCGGCGCGGTGAGGCGCTCGGAGTGCTCGGCGCACAGGTCGTAGCAGTGGGGTTCGGCGTAGGTGGCGAGCGGGCCGAGAACCGCGGTCGAGTCGGCGTAGACGTACGTCAGCGTCGCGACGGCGGGACGGCCGCAAGCGGTGCGCGAACAGCGACGTACAAGGCTCACGAGGTTGGACGGTACCGCACTCTTGAGCGGGCCGCGACGACTCTCCCCCAGGTCACCCCACCGTGTCGTGCTGTGAGACGCCCCACACCGCTTTCGGGGCATCGGAGCCTGACCTGGGGGGACATCGGGTGTCGAGATACCGAACAGACCTGAATCCGGTCACCACTTGGTGCGAATCATGCCAATTGCCATGTCAGAGACGGTCTTGGAGGGATAAGAAATCGATCCGAATCTTGACTGGAGTGGGCATCGGACGTGATCGGGAGTGGTCGTCGGACGTCGTCCGGAACACGGGCCGGGCCGGGGACGTCCGTACGCCAGCCCGTCGGCGACCGGCGCGTGGGGCCGGGCGGCCGGGCCGGGCGGGGACTACTCTTCGTCAGTGATGGACAACCCCGTACCGCCCCGTGCCGCAGCAGCCGGTCCCCGTCGTCGTGATCGCCACGGCAGGGGCATGCGCGGCCCCGTGGCGCCGCCCCAGGTGCCGCTCGCCGCGAGCCGTTCCGAGGTCTTCGCGGACCTCGTGCAGGACTCCGTGGAGCGGCTGGAGCGACGCTGGCCGCAGCTCGCGGACATCGACTTCATGGTGCTCGAAGTCCCGCGCCTGGAGCGCTCGGGCGAGGGCTGGAGCGACGAGGCGGTGCCGCTGGGCGGCACGATCGCGGCCCGCGACGGGCATCCCGCGCGCGTGGTCGTCTACCGCCGCCCCATCGAGATCCGCACCAAGGGGCGCGACGAACGCGCCGCCCTGGTGCACGAGGTCGTCGTGGAACAGGTCGCGGAACTGCTGGGCCTGACACCGGAGACGGTCGACCCGCGCTACGGCGAGGACTGAGACCCGCCCGGGAACACGCGTCGCCTCCCGGACGGATCACCGGCCCCCGTCACTGCTCCAGCAGCACCGAGAGGTCCTGTTCGGCGTCCGGCACCGAGACGGTCCCGCGGTCGTCCGGGAGGTTCTGGATGGTGAAGGCCGGAACGCCGTCCTGGGTGGCGGAGAGCATCCGGGAGGCGTAGACCGGGCCCCCGGAGACCGTTTCGACGGTCAGGGCGTACGTGCCCTTGAGGCCGCTCGGGACGGGTGCCTCGACGTTCTGGGTGGTCCCGCCCTTGATGGTGAACGTCTTCGACACGGCCTTGCCGCCCTCGCTGCCCGCGGAGGCGGTGACCTTGACCGTGGCTCCCTCGCCGGGGGCGGTCACGGCCAGCGTGGAGCCCTTGGCGGTGTTGTCGACGACCGTCGCGCGCGCGCCGACCGGAGCGGTGGCCGGAATGAACGCGCTCTCCTGAGCGGCGCCCTTGCCCCGGACCACCCGCAGGGCGGCGACGACCGGCGCGGACGAACCGGTCGGGGTGAGGACCAGGGAGCCCGCCTCGCCGCGGGTGACGTCCCCGAGGTCGACGGCGGCGGTCATGCCGGCCTTCACGTGCAGCGTCTCGTTGCCCGCCGGGGTGATCGTCCCCGAGGGAGAGGCGAGGCGGACCTTCAGGTCGGCGTCCGTGTCACCGGGCGCGAAGGCGACCAGGCGCACGGAGGTGGCGTCCTTGGGGATGCCCGGCATGACGAGACTGCCCGAGGGGTCGGCGGAGGCGGCCAGCCAGTCGCCGCCGGTCTTCGCGTCGAGTGCCTGCACGGCCGCCCCGACCCGCCCGCTGCGGACCTTCACGTGCACGGTGAGGTCGGCCTGCGGGTCGCCGGTCAGCGTGTTCAGCAGGATCGGCTCGCTGGCGTGGGCCTGGACCGTGATCCCGTCCGCCACCGTGGACTTGAGCGTGCCGTCCTTGCCGTACAGATCGATGTCGACGACCGCCGCGGCGTCGTCCGGGTTCGTCAGATGCACGTAATCGGTGCGCTGCGCGGCGGTGCTGACGCCCGGGAACCAGAACTCGGTGTCGGGCGCGGTGCAGTTGGTGCCGAGCAGACCGCGCCCGGCGCCCGCGGCGACCTCGGTGGTCTCCTGGACCGTCCAGCCGGGCGCGAACTTGCCCGACGCGAGGCCCACGAGGGCGGGCGCGTCGGCGCCCGAGGCGTCACCGGACGCCGGCTTGCCGGGCTCCTTGGGCTGGACGACGGGCTTGGCGGACTTGGCACCGCTCTTCTTGCCGTCGGCCGCTCCGGAGCCCTCGGCCGACTCCTCGGCGGCGGCCTGGAGTTGGGCCTTTCCGCTGCCGCTCACGCCCTCCACCACAGGCGTGTAGGACGTGTACGCGGTGTCCGCGATGTCGGAGGTGCTCGGCTGCGGGCAGAGCAGGCTGGTGCGCTCCACGGGCAGCCGCGCGGCCGTGGCGGACACGCTGCCGCCGCTGGATCCGGGCGACTTGAGGCTCGCGAACCCGGTGACGGCGGCGAGCGCGGTCGCCGCCGCGATCAGGGACAGGGTGGTGCGGTTCACTGATGGCTCCCGTCGGGGCGCTCACTGTCGGTGCCGTGCGGGGGCCGGGTGGGGTCGTAGGCCGGGTCGTACCCCTGCTCGCCCGTCTCGTAGCCCTGGCCCCGGGAATCGAAGGGCCCGCCGTTCGCGTCGTAGCCCTGGCCGTAGTTCTGGTCGTACGCCGCCGTGCCGCCGTAGGCGTACGGGTCGTACTGGCCGCCCTGATACGGATCCGCCTGGTACGACTGCTGGTCGTAGGTGCCCGCCGGGTACCCCTGCTGCCCCTCGTACCCCTCGCCGCCGTAGCTGTCGTACTCGGCGTTCGCGTAGCTCGGGGTGTCCCATTCGCCGTACGCCTGCTGGTGCGGGACCGCGGCGGCCGGGGCCTCCTGGTCCTCGCCCTCGTCCGGGCCGGCGTCCGCGGGGAAGCCGTCGTCGAACTCCGCTTCCTCCTCACGCTGCCCGGACTCGGCCTCGGCCTCCGCCTGGGCGCGCAGCCGGCGGGCGCGGCGGCCGTCGCCCGTCATGTCCTCGGCGGACACCGGCTGCTGCTCCTCGGGGAGGTCGTCGTCGATGTCCCGGCGTCGCCCGGGCAGGGCGAGCACCACGAGGACCAGGGCGAGGCCGCCCTGCGCCCACAGCCAGGCCGTGTGGCTCAGCGGCGCCTCGAACGTGACGTCCAGCCTGCCGCCGGCGGACGGGAGCTGGAAGCCCTGGGCCCAGCCGTCGACCGTGGTGCGGGTGAGCGGCCTGCCGTCCAGGGTCGCCGTCCAGCCGGCGTCGACGCTGTCGGCCAGGCGCAGGACGCGGTCGGCGTCCCCCGCGGGGATCGTGGTGTGCACCTCGACGGGACCGGCGGCGAGGGACTCCGGCTCGCCGGAGGGGGAGACGATCGCGGCGCGTGAGACCTGCTGGTCGACGCGCCACAGGGCGCTGCCGTCCTGCTGGCTCAGCCGGGACAGGCCCGTGGTGGCGTCCAGGACGCGGCTCACCTCGCGCGGCGCGCCCTTGCGGACCAGGACGTAGCGCACGGCGAAGCCGCCGAGCTGGTCGGCCTGGTCGGCGCCGGAGCCCGCCACGAGGTTGGCGACGACCTTGTCGAGCTTCTTGTTCTCGCCGCCGGCCGCGGCGAGTTCGGCGTCACCGAGACGGGCACCGGAGCCGCGGACGAGGACGTAGCCGACGTCGGCGGCCGACCGGCTGTCGAGGACGAGCGTGCGGGCCTGGTCGCGGGTGTTGCTCTCCTCCGCGACGAACGCGGGCACCTGCACCGGGTCGCGGCGCTCGACGGGTCCGTCGGCACCGCGGATGATCCATCCGGCGGCCACGAGCAGCGGGCCCGCGGCGCAGGAGAAGGCGATGAGCGCGGCCACCGGCTGGCGCCAGCCGAAGCTCTGCTCGGCGACCCGCGCGCGTGCCCCGTCGGAGCCGACGGCGGCGGCGGCCAGCAGGGCGAGGCCGTACACGAGGGTCGCGGGGCCGGCCCAGGTGGAGCGGTTGGACAGGGCCGCGAAGACGAGTGCGGCGACGGCGACGACCCAGGCCGTCCGGATCGCCGCCTGGCGCTCGGAGCGCAGCAGCGCGGCCAGGGCGGCGAGCACGATGCCGAAGAGCATCAGTCCGCTGACGGTGCCCGGCCCGCCGGGACTGGCGCTGAGCAGGTCGAGCGCGGAGGCCGCGCCGGTGCCGTAGTCCAGGCCGGCCTGCTGGAAGAAACCGAACGGCAGCAGGGTCAGCGACCAGGGGGCGAGGACCAGCAGCGGGGTGCCGAGCTGGGCAAGGAAACGCGGTCCGTAGGCGGGGATCTCCCGGCGGCGCACCGCGAGGAGGGCGAGGCCGAGGACCAGCGCGATGGGCCACACGATGGGGGTGAACGCCGTGGTGAACGTCAGCAGCAGCGCGTACGCCCAGGTCGCGCGCCAGCTGCCGCGGGCCCGGGAGCCGTGCGCGAGGCCGCTCGCCGCGATGCCCGCGCGCGCGATGAGCGGCAGCAGGATCGCGAGGACGGCGGTGCCGATGCGGCCGCCGGCGAGCGCGCCGGTGGCCGCGGGCAGGAAGGCGTAGACGACGGACGCCCAGGCACGCAGGAGCCGGGACTCCACGAGGGGGCGCGAGGCGAAGTAGGCGGCGAAGCCGGCCAGTGGCACCGATCCCACGAGCAGGACGGTGACCGCGAGCCCGGTGGAGCCGAGGAGCGCGGAGGACAGCAGCGCGAGGATCGCGAGGTAGGGCGGGGCGGACTCGGTGGAGCCCGCGCCGACCGGATGCCAGCCGTCGAGATAACGCGCCCACAGGTCGGAGGCGTCGGAGGGGGCGGGCAGCAGCGCACCGCCCGAGAGGGCTCCGCCGCCGAGCAGTTCGCGGCAGGCGAGGAGCGAGACGAACAGGAGCACCAGGAACAGCATCGGGCCGGGGTTGCGCGCGATGCGCTTGATCCGGGCGAACTGCTCGATCTCCAGGAAGTCGCCGTCGTCGCCGCCCGGTCCGGACTCGACCGCGCCGCCGTGCCGGCCGGCGCCGGTGACGGCGTCGGGGTCGGAGTCGCTCATCAGGTTGCCGGCGACCTGCTCGATGGTGGCCCGCACGGTGGCGCCCGCGGGCGGGAACAGGGGCCGCAGTTCACCCTTGTCGACCTGCGGGCGGCCCCGCCTTCGCCGGCCGGCGATGATCCGCTCGGGGCGCAGCAGGGTGCCGAGGAGACCCCGGATCTCGTCGACGGCCTGTCCGGGGACCTTGCCCACGAGGTAGGCGAGGGTGCGCAGCACCGTGCCGAGGACCAGGCGGATCAGGATCCAGGGGAGCTGTGCCGTGCGGGCGTTGACGAGGAGGGTGTAGACGGCGCCCGCTTTGTCGACCTTGTGCGGGGACGCGGCGGTGCGGCCGACGCAGTCGACGGCCCGGCGCTCGCGGGAGGCCGCCTCGGCGTGCCGGACGACGGCCTCCGGGGCGACGAGCACCCGGTGGCCGGCGGCCTGGGCGCGCCAGCACAGGTCGACGTCGTCGCGCATGAGGGGCAGTCGGCGGTCGAAGCCGCCGAGCTCGTCGAAGACGTCGCGGCGGATCAGCATGCCCGCGGTGGACACGGACAGCACCGGGTGGACGTGGTCGTGCTGGCCCTGGTCCTGCTCGCGCCGGTCCAGACCGGTCCAGCGGCGGCCCGAGTTGGCGATGGTGACGCCGACTTCGAGGAGCTGCCGGCGGTCGTACCAGCCGCGGAGCTTGGGGCCGACGACGGCCACGTCCTGGCCGAGCTCCCGCTCGTTCTCCACGACGCGCAGGAGCTGGGCCAGGGCGTCGGGTTCCGGGGCGCTGTCGTCGTGCAGCAGCCAGAGCCACTGCTCGGGCTCGCCGTGCGGGAGCTCCGGCAGGTCGTAGGTGTCGTCGCGCCAGCTGCGGGTGACGGGGTCCCAGCCGCTCGGACGCTTGAGGTAGGGCAGGTCGTCCGGGGTCAGTTCGGGGGCGGTGCGGGCCACCTCCTCGACGGCCTGGCCGAAGCCGGTGCGCCGCGCCAGGTGCAGCACGCGGTCGTCGCCGAGCGCCTCGGTGAGCAGCTGGGCGGATGCGTCCGCGCTGCCGGTGTCGGCCGCCATCGCGTTCTGCACGGGGCGGTCCTGGCCGAGCAGCCCGGCGAGCGCCTGTGGCAGCCAGCGGGCGCCGTCGTGGGAGACGAGCACCGCGGTCACCACGTGGCGCGGGAACTCTGGGGCGGCAGCGGCGTCGTTACTGGCTGCCGAAAGGCTGTGCACGGACATCGAGGTACGGGCCCCGGTTCGATGGACTGCGGTGGACGTCTGTGTCCGGCGGGGACAGCGGGACGTCTCGGACGAGGGCCCACACTAACGGCTGGGAAAGACGGCGGCCCGCCGCCTGTGGATAACCCACGTGCGACGGGCCGTTCCTTACGTAAGCGTGTGTGCCGTTTGGTCGGTGGCTCCCGCGGGTGGGGACGGGTGTTCCGCGTCCGCTCGTCCGTGCGGCCTTTTTCAGACGGCGGCCTTCTTCAGGCGACGCCGTTCCCGCTCGGACAGACCGCCCCAGATGCCGAACCGTTCGTCGTTGGCGAGCGCGTATTCGAGGCACTCGGAGCGGACTTCACAGGCGAGGCAGACCTTCTTGGCCTCGCGGGTGGAGCCGCCCTTCTCCGGGAAGAAGGACTCGGGGTCGGTCTGGGCGCACAGCGCGCGCTCCTGCCAGCCGAGTTCCTCGTCCGCGTCGTCGACCAGCAGTTGCTGCACCAGCTCGGTCATGTGCGCCCCTCGTCTGTCTTTCGCGTCCCCGTGATGCTGCCGTTACCGATGTCGGCTGAACGACACGAGTGAAATTACAAGTGTGCCGATCCGGGCCAGTCAAGCCGAGATCTGCTATTGGGCCCCTTATTCACTCTGCGGAACCAAGGCTATGCGGAAAGTGTTCAAATCGGCATAAACCCTGACAGCCCAAGAGGTCCAGGTCAGACGCCCACCCCCTCGCGAAGGAGGACGTCCAGGCGTTCGATCTCGTTCCGACGCAGACCTCGAAGCGAAACTGATCACATTTAGATCACGGGTCCGCGGCGAGGTTTGTTCACCCGGTTGTGCGCCATGTGTCCGGGGAGCCGCCTGAACAAACCTTTCGCCTGTCAGATGAACCGGATGAGGTGAAACATCTTCCACATACCGGACATGCAGTTGACAGTCGAGGTGTGAACCGGTGTCCTTGTGGGCATGCTCGCGCACTTCGCATCCACCTCGACCCGCACCGCCGGGTCCCTCGGTGCTGCCCACGCGCGCTGTAGCTGTTGTTGCTGTCCCAGCTGTTGAGCCCTACCGCGCTCCGGCTGCCTCGCCGCCACTGAGGCGAATCCCGCCCCCCACCGGGGCCACTGCCCGCACCAGGGCTCCTCCCGCTCCCGACCAGGGCGGACACCCCGCCCGCGACCCGGGCGGAAACGGCAAGCGACACCCCAGCACTCTCCCGCCGAGGAACCACCGCACCCATGAACAGCGACAGCGACCTCCAGATCGCCGGCGACATCCTCGAAGTCCCGCACCTGCTTCAGCCGCCGCGCGAACACCCCTCCACCGTGGCCGAGTTCGCGGGCCTTGCGCGCTCCATCGCCGCCGACCGCTCCCAGTGGGAGCACCTCGTCCGCTACGACGCCGCCTCGCGCTGGTACCACCGGCTGCGCACGGGACCCGGCTACGAGGTGTGGCTCCTGTCCTGGGTGCCCGGACAGGGCAGCGGGCTGCACGACCACGGGAGCTCCTCCGGCGTGCTGACCGTCCTGGACGGCGCGCTGACCGAGCGCACCGAGCGGGGCACGCGCGCCCTGGGCTCCGGCGCGCAGCGCGTGTTCGCGCCCGGCTACATCCACGAGGTCGTCAACGACTCGCTCGAACCCGCCGTCAGTCTGCACGTCTACTACCCGGGCCTCACCGAGATGCCGATGCACGCGGCGCGTTGCGCGGTCGCCGAAACGGTGTGACGCCCTCGCGCCCGGGCGGCGCCCGACGTCGCCGCGGTCCCTCGACCGGCTGACGCGGTGTCGTACCCGCCTGCGAGACTGAACCCCATGCGCATTGTGGTTCTGGCAGGCGGCATCGGTGGTGCACGGTTCCTGCGCGGTCTCCAGCGGGCCGTGCCGGACGCGGACATCACGGTCATCGGCAACACCGGCGACGACATCCACCTCTTCGGGCTGAAGGTCTGCCCGGACCTCGACACGGTGATGTACACGCTCGGCGGCGGCATCAACGAGGAGCAGGGCTGGGGGCGGGCCGACGAGACCTTCCATCTGAAGGAGGAGCTCGCGGCGTACGGGGTCGGACCCGAGTGGTTCGGGCTCGGCGACCGGGACTTCGCGACGCACATCGTGCGGACGCAGATGCTGGGCGCCGGTTATCCGCTCAGCGCCGTCACGGAAGCCCTGTGCGACCGGTGGAAGCCGGGCGTGCGCCTCCTCCCCATGTCCGACGACCGGGTCGAGACCCATGTCGCCGTCACGCTGCCCGAGGGCGACCCGTCCGGGGCCGCGGGCGAGCGCAAGGTGATCCACTTCCAGGAGTACTGGGTCCGGCTGCGGGCCTCCGTGCCCGCCGAGGCGATCGTGCCGGTCGGCGCCGAGCAGGCGAAGCCCGCTCCCGGGGTGCTGGAGGCCATCGCCGAGGCGGACGTCATCCTCTTCCCTCCGTCCAACCCCGTGGTCTCCGTCGGCACGATCCTCGCCGTGCCCGGCATCCGCGAGGCCGTCGCCGAGGCGGGCGTGCCGGTCGTCGGCCTCTCCCCCATCGTCGGTGACGCGCCCGTGCGGGGCATGGCCGACAAGGTGCTGGCCGCGGTGGGCGTCGAGTCCACCGCCGCCGCGGTCGCCGAGCACTACGGCTCGGGCCTCCTGGACGGCTGGCTCGTCGACACGGTCGACGCCCCGGCCGTGGAGCGCGTCGAGGCGGCCGGCATCCGCTGCCGTGCCGTACCGCTGATGATGTCCGACCTGGACGCGACCGCGCGGATGGCGCGGGAAGCGCTGGCGCTGGCGGAGGAGGTACGGACGCCGTGAGCAGCATGGACGCGGCGGTGCCCGGCGGGCCCGGCGCCGCCGGGGCGCCCGGCGGCGGGGAACACCGCGAGCCGCCCGCCCGCGCGGGACGCCCGGAGCGGTCCGCCGCCGCGGGATACCGGGTCTGGGCCCTGGACGGACTTCCCGAGGTGCGCCCGGGCGACGACCTGGCGAAACTCGTCGCGGCGGCCGGGCCCGGACTCGCCGACGGGGACGTGCTGCTCGTCACCTCCAAGATCGTCTCGAAGGCCGAGGGCCGGTCGGTCCGGGCCGCCGACCGGGAGGACGCGATCGACGCCGAGACCGTCCGGGTCGTGGCACGGCGCGGCACCCTGCGGATCGTCGAGAACCGGCAGGGTCTGGTGATGGCCGCCGCCGGGGTCGACGCCTCCAACACCCCCGCCGGGACGGTGCTGTTGCTGCCCGAGGACCCCGACGCCTCCGCGCGGGCGATCCGCGAGGGTCTGCGGGACGCCCTCGGCGTCGACGTCGGTGTCGTGATCACGGACACCTTCGGGCGGCCCTGGCGCACCGGGCTCACCGACGTCGCGATCGGCGCCGCGGGGGTCCGGGTGCTGGACGACCTGCGCGGTCGCACCGACGCCCACGGCAACCCCCTGAACGCGACCGTCGTGGCACTGGCCGACGAGCTCGCCGCCGCAGGTGACCTGGTCAAGGGCAAGACGTCCGGGCTGCCCGTCGCCGTCGTGCGCGGGCTGGCACACCTGGTGACCGAGGGGGACGGCACGGGGGCACGGGCGACGGTGCGCGACGCGCGGGACGACATGTTCCGGCTGGGCACCTCGGAGGCCGTACGGGAGGCCGTGACCCAGCGGCGTACGGTACGGGCCTTCACCGACGAGCCCGTCGACCCCGGTGCCGTGCGCCGTGCGGTCGCCGCGGCGGTGACCGCGCCCGCGCCGCACCACACGACGCCCTGGCGGTTCGTGCTCCTGGAGTCCGCCCGGTCCCGGACGCGGCTGCTCGACGCCATGCGGGACGCGTGGATCGCGGATCTGCGGGGCGACGGGAAGAGCGAGGAGTCCATCGCCAAGCGGGTCCGGCGCGGCGACGTGCTGCGCAGGGCGCCGTACCTGGTGGTGCCGTGCCTGGTCATGGACGGGTCGCACACGTACGGCGACGTACGGCGTGACGGCGCCGAGCGCGAGATGTTCGTGGTCGCCACCGGGGCGGGTGTGCAGAACTTCCTGGTCGCGCTGGCCGGGGAGCGGCTGGGCTCCGCGTGGGTGTCCTCGACGATGTTCTGCCGTGACGTCGTCCGTGAGGTGCTGGAACTGCCGGAGAACTGGGACCCGATGGGTGCCGTGGCCGTCGGCCACGCGGCGGAGGACCCGAGAGCCCGCCCGGACCGGGACGCCGCCGCGTTCATCGAGGTGCGCTGACTGGCGGGGGCCTTCATCGGGCGGGGGCGCCTTCATCGGGGCGAGGTTGCCCTTCCGGGTCGGCTGGGTCGCCCTCCGGTCTGGCTGGCTTGCCGGTCCGGAGGTCGGCGGGTCTGGCGCAGGCGGCCCGTCCCGGTCCGGCTGGGTTGCCCTTCGGGCTGGTGGGCTTGCTGGGTCGGGGCTCGTGCAGGTGGCCGGATCGGGGGGCTTCGGGGCGTCCGGGCACGGTGGTGGGGGGCAGCGCCTACTCTCGTAGGACAGCCCGAGTACCTCTAGGACCTCATCCGTGTCTGGACGTTTCGCTCCCCGGCCGACGCGTACGACCGTGCGCGGCGGTCATGTCGTGGTGCCCGGCGGCGCCGCCGGCGGCGTACCTCACCAGGCGGCCGACCCCGGACGCGTCCGTACGTGGACACCCGACGGGCCGCTGGACCTCGGGCTCGTCCTCGGGCCGCTGCGGCGTGGCCCGGGCGATCCGACCTTCCGTACGACGCCCGACGGCTCCGTGTGGCGGACCAGTCGTACGCCCGCCGGGCCGGGAACGCTGCGGGTCGCCCTGCGCGGCGGGGTGGTCCGGGGCACGGCCTGGGGGCCGGGGGCCGAATGGCTCCTCGACCGGCTCCCCGACCTGCTCGGCGCCGCCGACGATCCCGGAGCCTTCGAGCCGCGGCACCGGCTGGTCGCGCTCGCCCGGCATCGGCGGCCCGGCCTCAGGCTGGTGCGGACCGGGCTCGTGATGGAGTCGCTGATCCCGTCCGTCCTGGAGCAGAAGGTCACCACCGACGAGGCGTACCGGGCGTGGCGGCTGCTCGTCCGGAAGTTCGGGGAGCCGGCGCCGGGGCCCGCTCCCGAGCGGATGTCCGTCCTGCCCGCCCCGCGGACGTGGGCGCTGATCCCGTCCTGGGAGTGGCACCGTGCCGGGGTCGACGACAAGCGGGCCGCCACGATCCTGCGGGCCGTGCGGGTCGCCGCGCGGCTGGAGGAGGCCGTCGGGTTCGATCCCGTCGCGGCGCGGCGGCGGCTGGAGCTGGTGCCCGGTGTCGGGCCGTGGACGTCCGCGGAGGTCGTGCAGCGGAGTCATGGTTCGGCGGATTCCGTGACCGTCGGCGATCTGCATCTGCCGGGGATCGTGGGGTGGGCGCTGGCCGGGGACCGGGACGCGGACGACTCCGTCATGTTGGAGTTGCTGGAGCCGTATGCCGGGCAGCGGCATCGGGCCGCTCGGTTGATTCTGCTCTCCGGGCGTACGCCGCCGCGGCGTACGCCGAAGATGCCGCGTACGGACATCGGGCTGCTGTAGGCCCGCCTCGGCGGACCCGGCGGACCCGGCGATCGCCGCCTTCCGCCCGTCGGCCGGTCCTCCGCACGGACGGTTTTCGCCCCCTCCGCCCCTGCCCGTCCCGTACCTGGGGCTCCGCCCCAGACCCCGCTCCTCAAACGCCGGAGGGGCTGAAATGTGCCCCTCACCCGGGAGACGGGGCGGAGGGAATGGATCTGCCCGGCACCGCGAAGCGGACGGAGGGGCTGAAATGTGACCCTCACCCGGAAGGCGGGGCGGAGTGACCCTCACCCGGAAGGCGGGGCGGAGGGGCTGAGCCCCCCGCCGGAGGGTCTGGGAGGGCTCTCCGGTGGGGGGTTGTGGGGTTACTGGTCGGAGGAGAAGCGCAGTGTTGCCGCCGGGAGTTGGGCGTCGCACCAGACGCGGACTCCCTCGCGGAGTTCGTTGTCGGGGCCGACCACCGCGCCGTCGCCGATGACCGCGCCGGTCAGGACGGTGCGTTCGCCGATGCGGGCGCCGGCTCCGACGAAGGAGTCGGTGACGACGGCTCCGGGCTCGACGACCGCGCCGGCCAGCACGGTGCTGCCGGTGATCCGGGCGCCCTCGCCGATGCGGGCGCCCTCGCCGACCACCGTGCCGCCGGTGAGCTTGGCGTCGGGGGCCACCGTGGCCGTGGGCAGGACCAGACGGTCGCCGCAGCGGCCCGGGACGGCCGGCGACGGGGCCCGTCCGAGCACCAGGTCGGCGGAGCCGCGCACGAAGGCCTGCGGCGTGCCGAGGTCCAGCCAGTAGGTGGAGTCCACCATGCCCTGGAGGTGGGCGCCGGTGGCCAGCAGCTCGGGGAAGGTCTCGCGCTCGACCGAGACGGGGCGGCCCTCGGGGATCGTGTCGATGACCGAGCGGCGGAAGACGTAGGCCCCCGCGTTGATCTGGTCGGTGACGATCTCCTCGGGGCTCTGCGGCTTCTCCAGGAAGGCCGTGACCCTGCCGGTGGCGTCGGTGGGGACCAGGCCGAACGCGCGCGGGTCCTCCACGCGGGTGAGGTGCAGGGAGACGTCCGCGCCCGTCGACTCGTGGACGGAGACCAGGGCCGGGATGTCCAGGCCGGTGAGGATGTCGCCGTTGAAGATCAGGACCGGCTCGTCGGGGCCCGAGCGGAGCCGGGAGGCGACGTTGCGGATGGCGCCGCCGGTACCCAGCGGCTCCTCCTCGGTGACGTACTCGATGTGGAGGCCGAGCGAGGACCCGTCGCCGAAGTACGGCTCGAAGACCTCGGCGAGGTAGGAGGTCGCCAGCACGATGTGCTCGACGCCCGCCGCGCGCGCCCGCGCGAGCTGGTGCGTGAGGAAGGGGACACCGGCCGCCGGAACCATCGGCTTGGGGGTGCGCACGGTGAGCGGGCGCAGCCGGGTGCCTCTGCCGCCGACCAGGAGGATCGCTTCTGTCACCTGTCGTCTCTGCTTCCTGCCGGGACCGGCCGAACTGTCTTTCGGCCGGCCAGTGTATGCAGACCGTTCGATGGCGCCCTCGATGGCCGTGCGGTGTCCTTCGACGGGCTGTGGCCGTGACGTCAGGTGATCTCCGCCGGTGCGGCCCGGCCGGTCCGTCGCCGGCCGGGCCCTTCTCCGTGCGGCCGTGCGGCGGTCTAGCGGCCCTGGTAGCGGGCCGCGGTCGTCCGGGCGGAGCCGAGCTTGCCGTAGAGAAGCCGTCCGGGGCACTCCGTGGCGAACCCGTCCCGATGGCCGGAGATCACATTCAGTCGTACGTTCTTTCCTTTTCGGTAGAGATTGCCACCGGCCGACTTCAGGTATGTCTTGCCACGCGGATTGGCCCCGTACAGACCGAGTTTCCACGCCGTGAGCCGGGAGATGGCCTTGACCGCGGCGTCGGTGGGCTTCGTGGCGCCGAACGTGCCGATCACGGCGATCCCCATGCTGTTCGTGTTGAACCCGCGGGTGTGGGCGCCCTGGACCGCCTTCGCGACGCCGCCCGCCCGGCCCTCGTAGATGTTGCCGCACTTGTCGACGAGGAAGTTGTAGCCGATGTCGCGCCAGCCGCTGCTCACCACGTGATAGCGGTAGATACTGCGGATGACCGAAGGCACCTGCGAACAGGTGTACTTGTTGCCCGACGCGGTGTGGTGCACGAAGGCCGCCTTGACCGTCTTCGTGTAGAGGAAGCCGCGCTCGCGCAGGTTCTCGTTCGCGCCCCAGCCGCGCCGCGTGACGATCCGGGGGCGCGGGCCGATGTACGGGGTCACGCGCCGCTGGCCCGTCCCGCCGGGGAAGTACGTGCGCTGCGTCTGCGCCCGGGAGAGCGCGGGGATCTCGGTGGCTCCCGCGCCACCGGCGTTCGGTACGCCCGCGTTCACGCTCCCGTAGGCGCTCCTGGCGCGCAGGCCCGCGGGCGCGCCCCCGGTCCGTCCGGCCGTCCTGGTGTCCGGTGCGGGCGGGTCCCCGCCGGGATCGACCAGTTCGAGGCGCAGGCCGCCGGGCAGCGACGCCGTGGCGGGAGTGGCCGCGCGTCTGACCGTGGGGCCGTCCTCACCGCCCTCGTCCGCCGCGTAGCCGTCCGCGGCCTCCCGGGCCTCCCGCTCGGCTTCGACGCGGACTTCGACTCCGTCCGAGTTCCCCACCCACAGGGGCGCGGTGGAGCCGTGCACCCGGCTCGACGCGCTCTCGGCGGTGTCCGGGTCGGCGGCGTGCTCGTCGTTGTGGGCCTCGACGTCCTGCCACTCCGACCAGTCGCCGGTGCCGGCCGCCCGGGTGCGGACCTGGACACGGCCGTTCAGCTCGGCGTCCGGGTCGTCCCAGACCACGCCGACCAGCGAGAAGGGCCGTACGTTCCGGCGGGTCAGGCCCTGGGTCGACGCGGTCGGTCCGAGGGAGCGCTTGCGGGTGAGGGGGACGAGGGGCAGGGACTGGGTGCTGCCTGGGGCGGCGGCCTCCGATGTCTGCTTCGCCGGCCCGGCCTGTGCCGGGGTGGCGGGCAAGGTGAGGGGAAGGGCGAGAGCGGCCGCGCAGGTGACGCCGACCGAGGAAGCAAGGAATCCACGCATGCTCCTGATCCTGGACATAGTCATACATATCTGTCCATCGCGGAATTGACGGACCGTCGGACCCGCTCCGCCGAACCGGTGGCGCGCTCGGCCCGTGCCGCGCGCCGCCCCCGCGTACGCTTGCGCCCGTGAAAGCCACCGACCGCACCCCTGCCGACCTGCTGCGATCCGCGCTCTCCGAGGACCCCGCGCGTCCTTTGGTGACCTTCTACGACGACGCGACGGGCGAACGGGTCGAATTGTCCGTGGCCACCTTCGCCAATTGGGTGGCCAAGACCGCCAACCTGCTCCAGGGCGAGATGTCCGCCGAGCCCGGCGAGCGGGTCGCGCTGCTGCTGCCCGCGCACTGGCAGACGGCGGTGTGGCTGCTCGCCTGCTCCTCGGTGGGCGTCGTCGCGGATCTCGGCGGCGACCCGGCGGCCGCCGACCACGTGGTCGCGGGCCCCGGTCACTTCGACGCCGGGCTCGCCTGTTCCGGCGAGCGCGTCGCCCTCTCGCTCGCGCCGCTCGGTCGCCGTTTTCCGACGCCGCCGACGGGTTACGCCGACTACGCCGTCGAGGTGCCGAGCCAGGGCGACCGTTTCGCGCCGTACGCGCCGGTCGACCCGGAGGGGCGGGCCCTGATCGTCGCGGGGGCCGCGTACACGGGCGCGGAGGTCGTGGAGCAGGCCCGCGGCGACGCCCCCGGGCTGGATCTGACGGGCCCCGGTTCCCGCATCCTGTCGGCACTCCCGTACGACACCTGGGAGGGCGTGGCCGCGGGGCTGTACGCGCCGCTCGCGACCGGCGGATCCGTGGTGCTGTGCCGCAACCTCGGCAGTCTCGACGACGACGCGCTCGCCCGGCGGATCGAGAGCGAACGGGTGACCGCGACGGCCCGCTAGGGCGTACCGCCCGGAGAGCCGTCCGGGGCTGGTCCGGGGGCGGTCCGGGGGTGCCGTCGGCGCCGGGGCGTCCCCCGTTCGGCCCATCAGCGGCCCCCCTCGCCCGCCGCGCCGGGACATGGTCGTAGGAGCAGTGAGAAGCGCTCGTACGCCATGAGGGGTGGTGGTCCCGACGTGAGCGGCACCGCGGGCGGTCCCTCCGGAGGCCCGGAGGAGCGGAAGGCGGGAGCGCGGCCCACCGGGGCCGGGCGCCGGCGGCGGCGCTGGCTGCGCTGGACGGCGACCGGGGCGGCCGTGGTGGTCCTGGGCGCCGTGGCGGTCGGCTGGGCCGCCTACGAGAAGCTGAGCGGGAACATCACGGCCGACAACGACACGGCGGCCGAGCTCGCCCGGTACGAGAAGGAACGGCCCACCGCGCTGGTGCGCGACGCGCAGAACATCCTGCTGATCGGGTCCGACTCGCGCTCGGGGGCCGCGAACAAGAAGTACGGCCGCGACTCGGGGACGGAACGGTCCGACACCACGATCCTGCTGCACCTCTCGGCGAACCGGCACAGCGCGACCGCGGTGTCGCTGCCCCGCGACCTGATGGTGGACGTGCCGAGCTGCCGGCGCCCCGACGGCACCCGCACCGACCCCATGTTCGCGATGTTCAACTACGCCTTCGAGGTGGGCGGCTCGGCCTGCACGATCCGGACGGTCGAGAAACTCACGAACATCCGCGTCGACCATCACATGGTGGTGGACTTCCACGGCTTCAAGGACATGGTCGACGCGGTGGACGGCGTCGAGGTGTGCCTGTCCGCGCCGATCGACGACAAGGCGGCCAAGCTGCGGCTGCCCGCGGGCAAGGTCGTGCTCGACGGCGAGCAGGCCCTCGGCTACGTACGGGCCCGCAAGAGCATCGGCAACGGCAGCGACACCGACCGCATGGACCGCCAGCAGAAGTTCCTCGGCGCGCTGATCAGCAAGGTGCGCAGCGACGACGTCCTGCTCAACCCGACGAAGCTGTATCCGGTGCTGGACGCGGCCACCTCGTCGCTGACCACCGACCCCGGTCTCGCGAGCCTGCGCGGCCTGTATCAGCTGGCCCGGGGCCTCCGTGACATCCCGACCGAGGACATCCGGTTCCTGACCGTGCCCCGGACGTCCTACGTGCTCAACGCCAACCGTGATCAGCTCGTGAAGCCGGCGGCCGCCCGGCTCTTCGCGCGGCTGCGCGCGGACGAGCCCGTCGTGGTCGTGAAGGAACCGCCCGCGAGGCCGGCCCAGGGGCAGTCGCCGCATTCCGTGAGTCTGTACGGAAACTCCTTCCGCGACTACGAAGGGGAGTCGGCCGGCGACGGAATGTCGACGTCAATAGGAGTTGCCCGCTTCTCCGGCACCCCCGATCCGGCTCCGACTTTCCGCGGCAACACGGCCGCGCAGGACGCCTGCGGGTAAAGCGAGCCCCAAGGAGGGGAACAGCCGAGCTAAGAAGTCTCTGAAAATGGGGCGGATTGCCCGGTTGTAGGAAAGTTGAATTTGTCACGGCCGTCGCTGGACGCTGAACTGGGCGGATAGTGTGAGCGATCCGGTGCACCCGGCCACGAGGTCCGTCCTGGGGGTCGCGCACTGCTTGACCGAGACCCGAGCGCCTTTTGAGGGGGAAAGGGCGCCGCGTGGCCCCGACGGAGGATTCAGACAACCGTGGACGCGCAAGGCCGTGGGCGGGCGGACAACATCGACCCCGCAGACCAGTGGGTGCTCAACCCGAACACCGGTGAATACGAACTGCGACTGTCTCCTTCCGGAGCGCAATCGGGCGTGCCGCGGCCGCGGAGGGGCAACCCCTCGGCGGCGACGCGCACCCGCGGCGCGCCGGGCCGGGACCGCGCGGCGGCACCGGGACGGGAACGAGAAGCACCAGGACGGGACCGTGAGGCGCCCGGCCCCGACGTACCCGGGCCGCGCCGGCGGCGCGCCGAACCGCCGGAGCCCCTTCCCGGGCGGCGGCGCGGGCGCAACAAGCCGCCCAAGAAGTCGAAGGCGAAGAAGGTGCTGCTCTGGACGGGCGGCACCATGGCGCTGGTCCTGGTGGCCGTCACGGGCGCCGCGTACGCCTACCTCAAGCACCTCGAGGGCAACGTCAACACGACGGACGTCGGCAGCTCGGCCAAGAGCGGCTTCAGCAAGGACGAGGCCTTCAACATCCTCATCATCGGCACCGACAAGCGCACCGGTGCGGGCAACGAGGGGTACGGCGACAAGAACAGCGTCGGCCACGCCGACACGAACATCCTGCTGCACGTGTCGAAGGACCGGACGAACGCGACCGCGATGAGCATTCCGCGCGACCTCATCGTCGACATCCCGGAGTGCAAGTCGAAGCAGGAGGACGGCACCGAGGAGTCCATCGACCCCTCGACCGCCGCCCGCTTCAACACCAGCCTCGGGCAGGAGGGCCGCAACCCCGGCTGCACGATGGACACCGTCAAGGCGGTCACCGGGATCACGGTGGACCACTTCATGATGGCCGACTTCAACGCCGTCAAGACGCTGACCACCGCGGTCGGCGGTGTCGAGGTCTGTCTCGCCAAGGACGTCGACGACGACGACTCGCACCTCAAGCTCTCCGCCGGAAAGCACACCATCGAGGGCGAGCAGGCCCTGGCGTTCGTACGCACCCGGCACAGCTTCGGCAACGCGGGCGACCTCGACCGCATCAAGGTGCAGCAGCAGTTCCTGGGCTCCCTGATGCGCAAGATGAGCTCCAGCGACACCCTCACCAGCCCCACCAAGCTGTACAAGCTGGCCGAGGCCGCCACCAAGGCGCTCACCGTGGACACCGGCATCGGCAAGGTCAGCACGCTCAAGGACATGGCCCTGGAGCTGAAGAAGGTGCCGACGAAGAACATCACCTTCACCACGGTTCCGGTGAAGGACAACCCGGCCGAGAAGGGCTACCACGCGACGGTCGTGGTCGACGAGCCGCGGGCCGAGCCGGTCTTCGAGGCGATCAAGAACGACGTGTCCTTCACCGCGGTCAAGCAGAAGGCGAAGAAGGAGAAGGCCGCGGAGGCCGCGCGCCTCAAGGGCTCCCGCTCCGCCGCCTCCGACATCCGCGTCGACATCTACAACGGCGGGGCCGAGGCCGGCTCCGCACAGGAAACTCTTAACTGGCTGCAGAATGATGAGGGCGTGCTCAAGTCCAGCCAGCTGGGCAACGCCGACGAAACACTGAGCAAGACGACCCTGGAGTACTCTCCCGACCAGGCCGACCAGGCACGCAAACTGGCGGATCTCATGGGGCTGTCCGGCTCGGCGATGAAGCCCGGCAAGAGCGAGAAGAACTCACAGGGGCTGCCCGCGATCGTGCTGACCCTGGGCAAGGACTTCAAGGGCGCCGGTGTGCCTTTGACCGCTGCGACGAAGGCGCCGGACGTGGAGAAGTCCACGGCGGACAAAACAGTGTGCGCGAAGTGACCTAGCGGGTCCGTCAGGCGTCCTACAGGGCGCGAGCGGCCTGCGGCCGGGCGTGGGAACGCCCGGCCGCAGGCCCGACGGACCCGTTTGTCAGGCGCAGGGTGGGGAGAGGCTGGGAGATGGCGCAAAGCAGTGTGCGCGGGGAGGGAGCACGACCACGTGTCCCGCAGGCCGGCGAACTGGGCTGGGACGACAGTATGTACGGCGAGGACGGCGAGTCCGTTCACACCGCGGGCGATGTCCGTACCCTGCCCGACGCCGACGGCACGGGTCCGGCCGACGGTGCCGTGCCCGGCCCCAAGGGGCGGGGTCCGCACGACGGGGACGACGGCGGACGGCGCGGGAGAGCGGGCCGCCCCCGGCGCAGACGCCGAATACTGCGCTGGTCGGCGATGGTGCTGTCGGTCCTGATACTCGGCACCGCCGGTGCCGGATATCTCTACTACCGGCACCTGAACAACAACCTCAAGCACGACGACCTGAACATCGGCGACGCGAAGGACCGCGCCGCGAAGACGAAACCGAACGCGGCGGGCCAGACCCCGCTGAACATCCTGCTCATCGGTTCGGACGCCCGGAACTCCACCGAGAACCAGAAGCTCGGCGGCGCCAGGGACACCTTCGACACCCCGGCCCGCGCGGACGTCCAGATGCTGCTGCACCTGTCGGCGGACCGCACCAACATGTCGGTCGTGAGCATGCCTCGCGACACCCTGCTGCAGATACCCAAGTGCACGGACCCGAAAACCGGTAAGTCCTACGCGGCGAGCACGTCGCTGACGATGACGAACGACTCACTGGGCCGCGGCGGCCCCGGCTGCACGGTCGCGACCTGGGAGAAGCTGACCGACATCCACATCGACCACTTCATCATGGTCGACTTCGCGGGTGTGGTGTCGATGGCCGACGCGATCGGCGGCGTCCCCGTCTGTGTGGACGCCAACATCTACTCGCACACCTCCACCGGTCACGGCTCGGGGCTCAAGCTCGAGAAGGGCACGACGTCCGTCAAGGGCAAGCAGGCCCTGCAGTGGCTGCGCACGCGGTACGGCTTCGAGGACGGCAGCGACATCGGCCGGACCAAGGCCCAGCACCAGTACATGAACTCGATGGTGCGTCAGCTCCGTGAGAACGCCACGCTGAGCAACCCGGGCAAGCTGCGCAGCCTCGCCGAGACGGCCACCAGCGCGCTGACCGTCGACCAGGACCTGGGCTCGGTCACCAAGCTCTACGACCTCAGCAAGGAACTGAAGAAGGTCCCCACCAAGCGCATCACCATGACCACCATGCCGTGGGTGTACTCCAGCGACGGCAACCGGGTGCTGCCCAAGCCGACGGACGCGGACAAGGTCTGGCGGCTGCTGCGCGAGGACATCGCGCTGGACGGCAAGGACAAGAAGAAGGCCAAGGAGAGGACCTCCTCGGATCCGGCCGCCGCGGACGACAAGATCGCGGTGCAGGTGCAGAACGGCACCCGCACCAGCACGCTCGCCCCGGTCCCCGGCCGCGCGAGCGCGGTGAGCGAACTGCTCGTCGGCGCGGGGTTCACGCAGGCGAAGGCCGACCCGACGACGTCGACGTCGGAGGACGCCACGGTGATCCGCTACCCGAGCGCCGATCTGGAGGGCGACGCCCTGCGGCTCGCCAAGGCCCTCGGGATCTCGTCGCACGCGGTGGAGAAGTCCGCGGACGTCTCCGGGGTCACACTCGTCGTCGGCGCCGACTGGCGGGACGGCACGACGTACAAGGCGCCCGAGGACGACGACACGGCACCCGAGTCGGCGAAGCTCGACAAGGGCGCGGACACCAAGGCGTGCATGCACGTCGACCCGTCCTACACCTGGTCGTAGAACCGGCGGACGGCAAAGCACGCGCGGGCCCCTCTCGAAGCCGGGAGGGGCCCGCGCATGTGTGAGGGGCGATGCGCGAAGGGCCCCTCCGCCGCGGCGCGTTCGCGGTGACGCAGCTCACGCCGGCCCGAGTTGTCCGCCGGGCACCCCTTCATTCATGATCATCTTTCGTTCGAAGGTGACCTGATGGAGGATCAATCATGAGCATGGGCAAGCGACTTGGCTCCGCGACGGCCGTCCTCGGCCTCACCGCCGCGGGAATGATCGCCGCCACCGGCAGCGCCGAGGCCGCGGCCGCCTACAACGGCGCCTGCGGGTCCGGATACAGCGTGGTCGGCTCCAAGGACGTCGGCGACGGCAAGGCCTTCATCACGTACAGCAGCGCCACCGGCTACAACTGCGTCGTCACCGTCAACGACAACCCGGGAACGTCGACGTATCTGGACGCCCGGCTGCGGATCCACCGGACCGACACCGTGTGGAAGGCGAGCGAGAAGGACGCCGGCACCTACAGCTCGTACGCGGGCCCCGTGTACGTGTACGCCGCCCACTCCTGCATCGACTACGGCGGCTCCGCCGGCAACGCGAGCTACATCCAGATCGACTACGGCGTCCACTGCGGCTGACGGACGCGTCCACGGCCGCCGGGCGGCCCGTGAACGGATCAGGGCCTCCTCACCGGCTCAGGCACACGCGATCGCCCGAGCCGGTGAGGAGGCCCTTTTCGATGCTTCCTAGTTCGTCGCGCCGACGACCGCCGGGCGCCGGGACGCGATCACCTTCCTGGCCAGGGACCTGGGGCTCGTCAGGAAGCCCCAGCCCCACGACATGTGCATCGTCGCGAGCGCCACGGGGATCTGCAGCCGGGCCTTCGCCGGCAGGCCCTTGCCCGCGGGCAGCGAGCCGAGCGTGATGGCCGCCAGGTAGCCGGCCGGGACGACGAAGCCCCAGGGGGTCAGCGCCGCGCCGACGACCACGCCCGCCGCGATCGCGCAGACGGCGGCCGGGGGCGCCAGGTAGCGCAGGTTGATGGAGCCCTCGTGGTAGCGGGCGACGACGTGCCGCCAGCGGCCGTAGTCCTTGTACTGCTTGGCGAGCGCCCTGACGGACGGCCTCGGACGGTACGACACCTTCAGCTCGGGCGAGAACCAGATCAGCCCGCCGGCCTCACGGATGCGGAAGTTCAGCTCCCAGTCCTGGGCGCGGATGAACTCCTCGTTGTAACCGCCCTGCTGCTCCAGCGCCTCGCGCCGGAACACCCCGAGGTACACGGTCTCGGCCGGGGCCGCCGCGCCGCCCGTGTGGAAGGCGGCGTTGCCCACGCCGATCTTCGACGTCATGGCGGCCGCGACGGCGTGCTCCCAGTCGTTCTCGCCCTCGGCGTGCATGATGCCGCCGACGTTCTGCGCGCCGGTCTCCTCCAGGAGCCGCACCGCGGTGGCGATGTAGTTCGGGGAGAGCATGCCGTGCCCGTCGACCCGCACGACGACGGGGTGCCGGGACGCCTTGATCGCGGCGTTCAGCGCCGCGGGCGTCCGGCCGGTCGGGTTCGGCACCGTGTGGACCCTCGGGTCCTCGCGGACGAGTTCGGCCGCGATCTCGTCCGTCCGGTCCGTGGAGGGACCGATGGCGATCACGACCTCCATCTCGCCGTCGTACTCCTGCGCCAGGATCGCTTGGACGGCGCCGCGCAGATGCCGCTCCTCGTTGAGGACGGGCATGATCACAGATACGGCGGGGGACCGCACGTCAGACTTCTCGCTCATCGGCGCTCACGTTACCGCGAACGGGGGACACGGTCGCGCGCCGCCCGGCGTAAGGACCGGGCCGCAGATCGTATCGGCCTACCGTGCTCACGGATCCCCACGCCAGCGGAACGCGGCTCCGTCCGGCCCGCGGAACGCTTCCCTCCCCTGTCCCGCCTCGCGGAGGTGTTCCCCTTGCCCACGCCGCCCCGCTCCCCCGTCCGCCCCCAGCGCCCCCCGCGGCCGTCCCCCGCACGGCGCCCGGTCCGGCGCAACGACGGACGCCCCGTGCGCCCAGTACGGCGCAGGCGGCCACGCTGGGCCATGCGGGCGCTGACCACCGTCTCCGTGGTGGTCCTCGCCTCGGCGGGCATCGGGCACGCGGTGCTGAGCAGCCTGGACGCGGACATCGCCCGGGTCGACCCGTTCAAGGACATGAAGAACCGCCCCGAGGGCGGGAACGGCATGAACCTGCTGATGGTCGGCACCGACGGCCGGGACAAGGTCACCGAGGCGGAGCGGCGGAAGTACCGGCTCGGCGGCGCGCCCTGCCACTGCACCGACACGGTCATGATCGTGCACATCTCGGAGGACCGGGAGCGCGCCAGCATCGTCAGCCTGCCGCGCGACTCCTACGCCGAGGCGCCCGCGCACACCGACGCGGTCACCGGCAAGCGGCACGGTGCCCACGCCCTCAAGCTGAACGCGGCGTACGCGGAGGGCGGCCCGACCCTGACCGTGCGGACCGTCGAGAACATGACGCACGTGAAGATCGACCACTATCTGGAGGTCGACTTCACCAGCTTCATGAAGACGGTCGACGTTCTCGGGGGCGTCCACATCTGCACCGCACAGCCGCTGAAGGACCGCTACACCGGCCTCGACCTGGCGGCGGGACCGCATCTGCTGGGCGGCGGTCAGGCCCTCCAGTACGTACGGTCCCGGCACACCGACGGCTCCTCCGACCTCGGCCGGATGAAGCGCCAGCAGCGCTTCCTGGCCTCTCTCGTCTCCCAGGCCACGTCGTCCGGGGTGCTGCTGAACCCGATGAAGTTCCGGGACGTGACGCGGGCGGTGCTGGGATCGGTGCGGGCCGACAAGGGGTTCGGCACGGACGAGCTGCTGGACCTGGGCCGTGCGATGCGGAACTTCTCCCCCTCGTCGTCCGAGTTCACGACCGTGCCGATCGGACAGGTCGCCTATCCCGTCAAGGGCATCGGCTCGACCGTGAAGTGGGACGAGACGAAGGCGCGGAGGCTGTTCCAGGAGCTGCGCGAGGACAAACCGCTCGCGGCTCCCCGGGCGCCGCGGCCGAAGGCGGTCCGGGTCGCGGTGGCCCCGCAGCAGATCCGGGTCCAGATCGAGAACGGGACCTCCACGACGGGGCTCGGCAAGCGGGTCGACGGCGCCCTCGCCGCCACCGGGTTCCGCACGACGGGCCGGCCCACGACGGGCCACGGCGCGGCGGTCCGGCGCACCGTCGTCGCGTACGACCCCCGCTGGGACCGCTCGGCGAAGTCCCTCTCGGCCGCGCTGCCCGGCTCCGAACTGCGCGCCGTCCCCGGGCAGGGCCCCCTGCTGAAGGTGATCGCCGGCGCCGACTTCAGACGGGTGACCCGGGTCCAGGCCGAGGACGCCACCCAGGGCGAGTCCGGGGTGGTCACGGGAGACCAGGTGGTCTGCCCCTGACCCCACCCGGCCCCGGATGCCCGCCGACGGTTGCGTGCCTAGTCGTCCAGGCCTTCCGCCGCGCGCTTCTCGCGGAGTTCCATGATCGCGCGGCGGCGGGCCAGCCGGTGGGTGCGGCGGATCTGCGCCTCCTGGAAGCGGCGCTCGTCACGCTCGGTCTCGGTGATGACCGGCGGAACCCGGCGCGGCTTGCCGTCGGCGTCGACGGCGGCGAAGACGAGGTAGGCCGAACCGACCTGCTGCGGCGGGGTGGACTCGTTCCAGCGCTCGGCCAGGACCCGCACACCGACCTCCATCGAGGTCCGGCCGGTCCAGTTGACCTGGGCCTTCACATGGACCAGGTCGCCGACGCGGACGGGTTCGAGGAAGGCCATCTCGTCCATCGACGCGGTGACGGCGGGCCCGCCCGAATGCCGCCCCGCCACAGCGCCCGCCGCGTCGTCGACGAGCTTCATGATCACTCCACCGTGCACCGACCCCAGAAGGTTCGTGTCGTTGTGGGTCATGATGTGGCTGAGGGTGGTCCTGGACGCGGAGGTCGGCTTGCCCGGGATGTCGTTTTCCGGGTTGGGGGCCTGGTCTGTCATGTCCTCCACCTTATGCCGGGCGCGCGGCGGTCGATTTGCATCAGCTCTGCAACAGGCGTGACCCAGATCTCCCTGCTCTCTTGTAAGAGCCCTGGTGGAGAGCTGCACACTGGTCCGCATGAATGATTGGCCCGACGGGTGGTCCGACGACAACCGCAGCAACCGCTACGGACGCGGCAGCGCAGGCGCACAGCCTGAGAGCGCCCGCGTCATGCGCCAGGTCCGCCGTGGACCCGCCGCACCCGCCCCGGGCCAGGGCGCGCCGCCGTACGGCGGCGGGGTACCCCGGCAGCCCTCCTACGTCGACGGCCAGGGCTACGACGAAGGCCAGGGCTACGACGACGGGTACGACTCCGGCTACAACACCGGCCACGTGTACGGGAACGGCCCCGGCGGTCCGCAGGGCCCCGGCGGGGACGGCACCTACCCGCGGCGCCCCGCGCCGAACTGGCGGCGCCGGATCAAGTGGACCGCGATCACGCTGGTCACCGCACTGGTCGTGGTCTCCGTCGGAACGTACTTCTGGGCCGACTCCAAGCTCCACCGTGACGTGGATCTCTCCAAGGTCATCGACCGGCCGGAGACCGGCGAGGGCACGAACTACCTGATCGTCGGTTCCGACAGCCGCGCCGGCATGTCCGACGAGGAGAAGAAGAAGCTCCACACCGGCTCCGCCGAGGGCAAGCGCACGGACTCGATGATGATCCTGCACACCGGCAGCAACGGCTCCACGCTGCTCTCGCTGCCGCGTGACTCGAACGTCACGATCCCGAAGTTCCAGGGCTCCGAGTCCGGCAAGATCAAGGGCCCGCTGGGCGCGAACAAGCTGAACGCGGCCTACGCCTTCGACGGTCCCACGCTCCTGGTCAGGACCATCGAGTACAACACCGGCCTGCACATCGACCACTACGTGGAGATCGGCTTCGCCGGGTTCGCGGGCATAGTCGACGCGGTCGGCGGTGTGGAGATGACCCTCGACCAGGGCTTCAAGGACAAGTACTCCGGTGCCGACTTCAAGGCGGGCAAGCAGACGCTGAACGGCGAGCAGGCCCTCGCCTTCGTCCGCACCCGGCACGCCTTCGCCGCCTCGGACCTGCAGCGCACCAAGAACCAGCAGAAGTTCCTGGCCGCCCTCGCCCACCAGGTCGCGACCCCCTCGACGGTCCTGAACCCGTTCAAGCTCTACCCGACGATGGGCGCGGGCCTGGACTCGCTGGTCGTCGACAAGGACATGAGCCTGCTCGACCTGGCCGACATGTTCTGGGCCATGAAGGGCGTCACCAGCGGTGACGGCACGTCCATGAACATGCCGATCTCCGGTTCCGTCGGCGGCAACCTCGTCTGGGACAAGGCGAAGGTCAAGACCCTGGTGGACGAGCTCAAGAACGACGAGAAGGTCACGGTGACGGGCAACTGACCCGCCACCGGCCGCCGGCGACGGCGGCCTGACCCTCCGCCCCGCCTTCACCGGCGCGCCCGGCCCGGCATCGCACGGGCCACCGACCCACCGGCACCGCCTCCTCGCGGTGACGGTGGGTCATGTGCGTGACGGGCGCAGGGTGATGCGGCCCCGGGTGCGCGGGCCGTCGAACTTCGAGCGGTCGACGGCCGGCCGCGGGGCCGGTTCAGCGGCCAGGAGACGGATCGTGTCGCGGCCCGCCAGCGCCGCGTACCACTGGGCCAGGTGGGGACGGGTGCCCCGGGGACCCGACGCCTGCGCCCAGAGGTCCCGGACCGCGTCGGCCCGCCGGTCGTCGAGGACGCCGGACAGCGGCCTCAGCGGCTCGCCCGGCGTCACGTAGGCGTCCTGGCTCACGACACGGCCCACCACCAGAGCCGCCTTGTAGCGGTCGCTGTCAACCGTGGCGGTGCCGGCGGCGGCCAGCGGGTCGTGCCAGTCGGGGGTGTCCGCCTGTTCCAGGACCGGGGGCCGCCCGGTCATGCGGACGCCGTCGCAGTCCAGGAGATACGGGGCCGGTGCGGGCCGGACGGTCCACAGCACGTTCGCGTGGGACACGTCACCAACGACGAGACCCAGGGAGTGCAGCCACCGGAACAGTCCGAGGACGGCCACGAGCAGCGCGAAACGCTCGGCCGGCGAGGGCTGCGCGACGGTCTGCCAGGCCGGTCTCGGCGGCCGGAGCAGATAGGACAGGTCGGTCAGCCGGGTCTCGCCGCGCGAGGTCCGCCAGGTCATGGAGTCCGGCGCGCGCCGCATCAGGAAGCCGGTCGCCCTGCCGCCGTCCACGACCCGGCACAGCGGCCAGGCCGTCTCCCGGTCCAGGCGCTCGCGTTCGGCCGGGGCGAGCCCCTGGCGCAGCGCGACGAGCGCCGCGAGTTCCCCGCCGTCGGCCTTCCCCGGCTCGCGATAGCTCTTGTACAGCAGCCGGCCGGGACCGGCGACGTCGTACACCTCGCCCTGGCCCCCGTCGCCGACGCGGGCGCCGAGGGCGAGCGAGCCGAGCGTCACGTCGGCGCCGTCGTCGGCGCTCACGGCACGGCCTCCCACAGGACGACGGCGGTGCGGTCGTCGTCGTACGACTTCACCCGGTACTGGAGCTGCCACAGGAAGTCGGCCGGTGCCGGCGCCGCTCCCCGTCCCCATCCCGAGGCCAGGAACTCCCGCATCTCCGCGTCCCCCGCGAGCGGCGTGGACAGGCCGTCCGTGCACAGCACGAGGACGTCGCCGGGCAGGGCCGGGGCGAGGAGCAGGGCGCGGGCGCGGTGGACGTGCGGCAGGGCGGCGGTACGGGTGTCGATCATTCCGTCGCCTTCGTGCTCGGGATCGGTCAGGGACAGGTTCCACTCCCCGGCGCGCAGCAGCGCCGTGCCGCCGTCGCCGACGGCCAGGAAGCCCCGGGTGCGCACCCGGGGATCGAGCGGCACGAGCAGGGCACGCAGCGTGGTGGCGTACGCGGCGGGGTCGTCGCCGTGTTCGCGGGCGCGGTGCGCGAGCAGCGTGGCGATCCGGCCGACGGCGGTGTCCACCAGGGCGGCGAACCCCGGCCGGTCGCCCGCGCGCACGGCCTCCGCGAGGTCGGCGGACACGGCGTCCAGTTCCATCGCGGCGAGCCGGCAGGCCTCCTGGGAGCCGACGTGCGAGCGGGGCGCCGATCCCACGCCGTCCGCGACCGCGAGCAGCAGCAGCCCGTCCGGGCCGGGCGCGCCGAGGCGCACCACGGCCAGCGAGTCCTGGCGCGGCTCGCCCTGATAGCGGTGCGAGTCGCCGCGCACCGAAGCCGCCCGCACCGTCAGGGTGTCGTACCCGGCGCCGTCCACGACCATGTCGGGCGTCAGCGCCGCGGTCGGGTCCTCCCGGACCGAGGGAAGCTCCCGGGGCTCGGGGGCGTACAGCGGGGGCTTGGGACCGGAGTGGTGCGGCGCGCCGAGCACGGGGACGGCTCCGGTGCGCGCGGCGGGCTCCTCGTACGGCGAAAGCTGCGCAGGGGCGTGCGGTGACGGCGGTACGGGGGCGGGTGAGGGCTGCCGCACCGGCAGCGGCTGCTGTACGAGGCCGGGCATGGGGAACGGCGGTGTGGGCGCCGGCTCGTACGGCGAGGGCGACGAGGGTGAGGGCTGCCGGTCGGGACCGTACGACACGGGGGTCGGTCCGGCGGCGTGCGCGGCGGACGCCGTCCCGGGCACGGCGGCGGGCGCCCCGGACTCCGGCTGGTCGGTGAAGAACAGGTCGACGCTCTGCTGCCAGGTCTCGTCCAGCGGGTCGGGCTCCCGCGCGTCCGGCCAGCTGAAGTCCGCTCGTGGCATGCCGTGTTGACACCCGTCGAGCTGCCCCACGCCGGGCTGCCCCGCGTCCGGCCTCCCCGCGTTCAGTCGTCCCGCGTCCGGTCGTCCGGGGTCCAGCTGTCCGGCGTCCGGTCGTCCCGCGTCCGGTCGTCCGGGGTCCGGTCGTCGCTGCTCCGCCCGGGGCGTTTCCTCCCGCCCCGTCTCCGCCCGGCGCGGCTCCGGCTCACGCATCCGTCCCGCGCGGTTCATGTCGTTCTCCATCGGGGCGACCTCACAGCTTGTCGAGCGAGACGAGGGAGAAGCCGGGCACGGTGTCGTCGACGGCCAGCGTGAACCCGTTGCCGCCGTTCGCGCCGATGCTCCCGGCGGACCGGACGATCGACCGGGTGAGACTGGAGGCGAACTCGCGCAGCGCCTGCGCCGGTGACACCGAGGAGTCCTTCTGCATGAACGCCCGGAAGTTCGCGACGCGGGCGATCGTCGACTCCTGCGCCTCGCCGATGCCGAAGGCGATGATCTTCGGGCAGAACCGTGACTGGGTGACCTCCTTGTACGCCTGGTCCCAGTCCGGGTCGGTGGGAATGCCGTCCGAGAGGAAGAAGACCACGGGGCGGTACACCTCGTGGCCCTCCGCCTTCAGACCCGCCACATCCGCCTCGACGCAGCGCAGCAGGGTGCGGAACGCGTCGCCGTACGAGGTGAGGCCGCCCGCGGCGAGCGCGGGGACCGAGTCGATGTCGCCGAGGTCGACGAGCGGCTGGAGCACGGTGGCGGTGTCGGAGAAGCCGATCAGGCAGAAGCGCGTCTTGTCGGCGACGGTCGGGTTGGTGCTGATCTCGTGGTGCAGGTCCGGGAGCGCGCCGTTGATGGCGTCGATCGGCTCGCCGATCATCGACCCGGACTCGTCGCAGAGCAGGTAGAAGGGCAGGATCTGCAAGGTCTCGTACCTCCGGGTCAGTACGTGTAGAAGTAGATCTCGATGTCGGCGTGCCCCGGGGAGGCTCCGCCTTTCCAGAAGTCGCGGGTGGTGGCGGCGCGGAACATGTCCGGACGGGCCTTCTCCAGCAGGGCGTTGACCTCGTGGGCGTAGCGGCCTCCGGCACCCGGGTCGGTGTGCCGTCCGAAGGTCAGCACGAAGGCGGCCTGCCGGCCGCGATAGCGCGCGGTCGCGGCGCGCAGCCCGCGCACGATGCCCTCGTCGTCGCCGGCCGCGGCGTCGACGGCCACCCGGACCGGGGTGCGGACCACCGCCCGGGGGCCGGTGTGCCGCGGCTTCTTCGCGGTCGCCGAGGCCGAGGACGAGGAGCCGGGGCGCTTCTCGGCGGCCTGCGGGTCTCCCTGGTCGCCCATGGCCACCAGGGCGAGGACGAGCAGCATGTCCGCGAACAGCCAGCCCGCCATGTGCAGGGGCTGGAACCTTCCGCCGCGTTTCATCGGGCCTCGGTCAGGGGCGGCACGGGAGGCAGCGGCGGGGGCCGGCGACGGGGGTCGGGCCGTGCGGACCCGGGGTGGCCCGGGTCATCGGAGGGCGGCCCGAACCGGCCTGCGGGAGGGTCGGCCTGCTCCACGGGCGCCCCGAACCGGTCCGAGGGAGCGTGGCCCCCGTCGTCGGAGGGAGCGTGACCGGCGTCGGCGGCGGAGGCACGACCCACGTCGGGGGATCGGCCATGCCCGTGGGCCTGCCCACCCCCCGACCAGCCCCCCGCCTGCCCTGTCCGGGTCGCCCGGCTCGCCGGGCCGCCCGCCTGGCCTGCCTGATTCGCCAGGCTTGCCCGGCCGCCCGCCTGACTTGCCTGGCCTCCCGCCTGGTCCACGTGACCGACCGCCTGGCCCGCCTGCCCTGCCCGGGCCGTCCGGCCCGTCCCGCTCGTCCGGTCTGTGCGGTCCGCCCGGTCCGTCGGGTCCGCCTGGGCCGGAGGGCCGAAGTGCGTGGGGCCGCCCGTCCTCAACTCGGCCACGAGTCGGGCGAACTCGTCGGCGACCGCTCGCAACGCACCGCTCTGGGCGCCCAGTTCACGCACCGCGTGCTGGGACTCCGCGACCGCGCGGGCCGTGTCCTCGGCCACCTCGCCGAACCGGCCCAGGAGTTGGGCCGAGACGTCCGACGTCACCTCGATACCGGTGGCGTAGGCCCGCTGGGACGCGGCCAGCACGGTGACCGACTCCTCGACACGGTCACCGGCGCCGTGGACGGCGAGCCGCACCTCACCGCTCGCCTCGCGCACGTCGTCGAGCGCCTGACGGACCCGCGCCCCGCCGTCGCTGACGGCGGCCTCGACACGGCCCACCGCGATCTCCAGGGGCTTGACGGACGTGTCGACCCCGGACAACGCGCGCTCCGCGCCGTGGACCGCCTCCCCGACGGCCGAGGCCGCCGCCGTCAGCTCCTTGTGGACCCGGACCGCCTTGTCACCCAGCCGCCTGAGCGTCGCGGCGGACTCGGTGAGCTCGGCGGCGAAGCGCTGCGGGGAACTCGACCGCTGCCCGTTCAGCACGAGCTGGGCGCGGGTCAGCACCGGGACGAGCGCCGCCATCAGCTCCTCGCGGCCGCGGCCGTCGCCCTCCTCGCGGCGGGTGACGGCGGACCGCCGCAGACCGTGCACGAGCACCAGCGAGAAGAGCAGCGCGATGGCGACGGTGGCGCTCATCGCCACATGGCCGAAGGTGAAGGCGCCGGTGAGGTGTCCCTCGAAACCGGACTGCCAGAGCTGGAGGAACGGCCGGGAGGCGGCCCTCGGTTCCGCGCCCGTCAGCGCCCCGTACGCGCTCGACGCCCGCGTCAGGCCGTACCAGGTGAGCATCAGCGGCACGAAGACCAGCGCGCCCAGCGCCCCTTCGGCGTAGGACCAGACCGGGTGCTCCCCGCCGCCGGGCGTCCGCAGGCTCTCGGGGCGGGCGTAGGTGGCGAGGAGGTCGAGTTCGGACCACGGGTCCAGCTCGGCGGCGTCCTGGTTCCGCAGGGCCGCCGCGAGCGCGGTCAGTTCTTCCTTCCGGGTCCCGAGCGCCGGCCGCTGCGCGAGCTCCTCGATGCTCTGCGCGATCACATGACGGTCCATCAGGGCGCCTGACGGCATGCCCACCCCCACAACACGACGGACGCGGGGGCGCCTCGACGGCGACCCTGGATCCCCACCCGTGTCACGTGCCGCCGCGTCCCCCGCCGGTTCACACGCACCGGACGTGCGACCGAGGGCACAGAGAGTACTCCAGCGGACACGCTCCGCGCATAAACTCGCGACACCCGCCACTCTCCCGGACGGCGGTGCGAGGGGGACGAGTTGAGCAACGACGAACGCCGACGAGCGACCATCCGCCTGAGGCCCGCGCCCGGTGCCCGGTCCGGGGAGGGCGCGTGGCGCGCGACGCCCGAGGCCCGTGAGGTGCCGCGGCTTCCCGCCGCGCGGGCCGAGACGAGGCTGACCAGGTCGGCGCCGCGGGCCCGCATCACGGGGCGCGGCGTCCTTCAGGTGAACCTCAACCGGCCGCCGGGCACCGGGGCGGACCTGGACCTCGGCTGCATGGCCGCGTACACGGACGGCACCTGCGCGGCCGTACAGCCGCTGGGGAACACCTTCGGCTCCCTGTCGCGATGGCCGTACATGGCACTCGACCAGGACGACCGTACGGGCGCGTCCGCGGACGGCGAGACGGTCCGGGTCGACCTGGAACGGCGCGAGCTCTTCCGGCGGCTGCTCTTCCACGTCTACGTGTACAGCGGCGCCGTCGATTTCCGGAGCCTGGGCGCCACGGCCACGGTGACCGCCCCGTCAGGGGGTTTCAGCATCGCCCTCGACGACTCTCCCGAGGGCGCGACGGGCTGCGCCATCGCCCTGGCCACCCCCGCGGAGGGCGGCCTCACCGTCAGCCGCGAGGTCCGCTGGTTCACCGGCACCCCGCGGCACTCGGTGCAGGAGCAGATGGACAGCGCCTACGGGTTCGGTCTCACGTGGGTCCGGATGCGAAAGGACTGATCATGAACGAAAGCGGCAAGCGGCGCACTGATCACAAACGAAAGGTGAGAGGCGCGCCGCGCGCCTCTCACCTTCACCGCCGTCGGACGGCGTACTACGGCAGGTTCCTCGCCATGACGATGCGCTGGACCTGGTTCGTGCCCTCATAAATCTGCGTGATCTTCGCGTCGCGCATCATGCGCTCGACCGGGTAGTCGCGGGTGTAGCCGTAGCCGCCGAGGAGCTGGACGGCGTCCGTGGTGACCTCCATGGCGACGTCCGAGGCGAAGCACTTGGCGGCGGCGCCCTGGAAGGTGAGGTCCTTGTCGCCGCGCTCCGACTTGGCGGCGGCCGCGTACGTGAGCTGGCGGGCGGCCTCGATCTTCATCGCCATGTCGGCGAGCATGAACTGGATGCCCTGGAAGTCGGCGATCGCCTTGCCGAACTGCTTGCGCTCCTGGACGTAGCCCTTGGCGTAGTCGAGGGCGCCCTGGGCGACACCGAGGGCCTGGGCCGCGATGGTGATGCGGGTGTGGTCCAGGGTCTTCATGGCGGTCGCGAAGCCGGTGCCCTCCTCGCCGATCATGCGGTCGGCGGGGATGCGGACGTTGTCGAGGTAGACCTCGCGGGTCGGGCTGCCCTTGATGCCGAGCTTCTTCTCGGGGGCACCGAAGGACACGCCCTCGTCGGACTTCTCGACGACGAACGCGCTGATGCCCTTGGAGCGCTTCGTCGGGTCGGTCACCGCCATGACCGTGTAGTACTCGGAGACGCCCGCGTTCGTGATCCAGCGCTTCACGCCGTTCAGGACCCAGTAGTCGCCGTCGCGGACGGCGCGCGTCTTCATGCCGGCCGCGTCCGAACCGGCGTCCGGCTCGGAGAGGCAGTACGAGAACATGCCGTCGCCCTTGGCGAGGGGGCTCAGGTACTTCTTCTTCAGGTCCTCGGAGCCGGAGAGGATCACCGGCAGCGAGCCCAGCTTGTTCACCGCGGGGATCAGGGAGGAGGACACGCAGACGCGGGCCACCTCCTCGATCACGATGACCGTCGCGAGGGCGTCGGCACCGGCGCCGCCGTACTCCTCGGGGACGTGCACGGCGTGCAGGTCGTTCGCGACCAGGGCGTCCAGCGCCTCCTGCGGGAAGCGGGCTTCCTCGTCCACCGCGGCGGCGTACGGCGCGATTTTCGCCTCGGCCAGCGAGCGGATCGCGTCCCGGAGCATGTCGTGCTCCTCGGACGGGCGGTACAGGTCGAAATCAGCCGATCCGGCCAAGGTCTCTCACGCTCCAAAAGGTGCTGTGCTGGCGGCGCTAACTACCGTTAAGTAACACAAATTTTAGGCCCCCGCCCGCGGGACGGATACGTGAGGTTGGCGACAGGGGGAAAACTGCCCGTGAAAGCGCTCCCCGAAGCCCCGACTATGCTCAGGCGCGCACCTACGCGCCGCACACCTCAGGAGCACCCATGGCCCTCAAGATCACCGTGATCGGCACCGGCTACCTCGGCGCCACCCACGCCGCGGCCATGGCCGAGCTCGGCTTCGAGGTCCTCGGGCTCGATGTGGTCCCGGAGAAGATCGAGATGCTCCAGCGGGGCGAGGTCCCGATGTTCGAGCCCGGTCTGGAGGAGCTGCTGCGCAAGCACGTGGCCGGGATCGAGGGCTCCACGGGCCGGCTCCGCTTCACCATGGACTGGGCCGAGGTCGGCGCCTTCGGAGACGTCCACTTCGTGTGCGTGAACACTCCGCAGAAGCACGGCGAGTACGCCTGCGACATGAGTTACGTCGACGCGGCCTTCGAGGCGCTGGCGCCGCATCTGCACGGTCCCGCCCTCGTCGTCGGCAAGTCCACCGTGCCGGTCGGCTCGGCGGAGCGGCTGGCCGCCCGGCTCGCCGAGCTGTCGCCCGCGGGCGAGGACGCCGAGCTGGCCTGGAACCCGGAGTTCCTGCGCGAGGGCTTCGCGGTGAACGACACCCTGCACCCCGACCGGATCGTGGTGGGCGTGCGCAGTGAGCGCTCCGAGAAGCTGCTGCGCGAGGTCTACCTCACGCCGGTCGCCGAGGGCACGCCGTTCGTCGTCACCGACTTCCCGACCGCCGAGCTGGTGAAGACGTCCGCGAACTCCTTCCTGGCCACCAAGATCTCCTTCATCAACGCGATGGCCGAGGTCTGCGAGGCCGCCGGGGGCGATGTCGCCAAGCTGGCCGAGGCCATAGGACACGACGAGCGGATCGGCAAGAAGTTCCTGCGGGCCGGGATCGGCTTCGGCGGTGGCTGTCTGCCCAAGGACATCCGTGCCTTCATGGCGCGCGCCGGTGAGCTGGGCGCCGACCAGGCGCTGACCTTCCTGCGCGAGATCGACTCCATCAACATGCGGCGCCGCGGTCAGATGGTGGAGATGGCCCGGGACGCGCTCGGCGGCGATTCGTTCCTCGGCAAGCGGGTGGCCGTGCTCGGCGCGACCTTCAAGCCGGACTCGGACGACGTGCGCGACTCCCCGGCCCTGAACGTCGCCGGGCAGATCCACCTCCAGGGCGGCCAGGTCACCGTGTACGACCCGAAGGGCATGGAGAACGCCAAGCGGCTGTTCCCGACGCTCGGGTACGCGGACTCCGCCGTCGAGGCCGTACGGGGTGCCGACGTCGTGCTGCACCTGACGGAGTGGCGCGAGTTCCGCGAGCTGGACCCGGCGGTGCTGGGCGAGGCGGTCTCGTCCCGCGTGCTGCTGGACGGACGGAACGCGCTGGACCCGGAGCTGTGGCGCCGGGCCGGCTGGACGTACCGGGCGATGGGCCGCCCCACGGCCTGAGCCCGGCCCTGCGCCCTCGACGGGCGAACACCGCCGGCGGCCGGGGCCCCCTGCTCCGGCTCCAGATCCAGCTCCAGCTCCAGGCGGCTGGGTCCGGTTTCGAGGCCGGGCGCCAGTCTCGCCTTCAGCTTCAGGCGGCAGGGTCCGGTTCCGAGGCCGGGCGCCGATCCCGCTTCGGCTTCAGGCGGCGGGGTCCAGCTCCGGTCCCGAGGCGGGGCGCCGATCTCAGCGCCGGCTTCGGCTTCAGGCGGCAGGCTCTGGCCCCAAGGTCGGGCGCCGATCTCAGCGCCGGCTTCGGCTTCAGGCGGCAGGCTCTGGCCCCAAAGTCGGGCGCCGATCTCAGCGCCGGCTTCGGCTTCGGGCGACAGGTTCCGGTCCCGAGGCGGGGCGCCGAACTCAGCGCCGCCGGCTTCGGCTTCGGCTTCGGGCGAAGCGCGGGCGGGTGCGGCGGGCACGGCGTCGGTCGAGGGCGTGGCGGTGGACGCCGGTCCGGCCGAGGCTCAGTCGGCCGGACCGTCGCCGGTTGCATTCTGCACCACTTCGCTGTGCCGTGACCGGAGACCGCCGGACCGCGTCCGGCTCCCGGCCCCGCCGGCCGCGGGATCCGGGGCGGCCGGACGCTACCTGGCGCGGTAGCGGCGCATCTTGGCACGGGCCCCGCACACCGCCATCGAGCACCAGCGGCCACGGCCCGCGGGCGAGCGGTCGAAGTACGCCCAATGGCAGGTCGGGGCCTCGCAGGCCTTCAGCCGCTCCCAGGTGCCCTCGATCAGCGACTCGGCGATCGCGGCGGCCACACGGAAGTCCAGGGGCGGCGCCGGGGAGGCCGCGGCGTCCGGACCGGCCACGACGGGCACCAGGCGCGCGGCTCCTCCGTCCGCGTCGAGCGTCACCCGCAGGGGCGCGCGGGCGAGGAGTTCGCCGAGCGGGGTCACCTTCCGGTGCGCCGGATGCCCCGCGTGCGCCAGGCACACCGCCCGCAGCGACTCGCGCAGCTCACGCGCCTGCGCCGCCTCGCCCGCCGTCAGACCGAAGCGCGCCAGCCCCTCGGGCGTGTCCAGGACATCGGCGCCCGACTCGATGTCCAGGGTGTTCACCAGGGCCTGGACCAGGGCAAGGCCACCGGGTGCGGGCGCTCGGTCATTCATGCTTGCGACGTTACCCCCAATGCGGGAGCATGAGGTAACCGTTACCTCATGAAGGTGTTTACGGGTAACCCATCAGTGTTGCTGGAGATCCCACGGAGGAAGTCATGGCTCTCGCCGAACTGGACGTCGTCGTCCTGGACTGTCCCGACCCGCGCGCCCTGGCCGAGTTCTACGCGGGGGTGCTGGGCGGCACCATCACGGAGGAGACCGACTGGTTCGACCTGGACGTGCCCGGCGGCCGGAAACTGGCGTTCCAGGCCGCGCCCGGGTACGTACCGCCGCGCTGGCCGTCGCCCGACGGCTCGCAGCAGCTCCACCTGGACCTCAAGGTCGAGGACCTGGACTTGGCGGAGAAGGGCGTTCTGGCGCTCGGAGCGACGCCGCTGGACACCGAGGACCGGGCACGTTCGTTCCGGGTGTACGCCGACCCGGCCGGGCACCCGTTCTGCCTCTGCGCCTGCTGAACGGAGCCGGCGGCGCCCAGCAGTTCGGGACGGCCCGTCGGCCCGTCGGGCCGGCCGTCCGGATCAGCCGTCCAGGTCGGCGATCCTCGCGGAGGACGGCGGCCTGCGGTGCTGCGCGGCGCGGGCGGTGAAGTCCGCGCCGCGCAGCACGCGCTGGACGTTGCCCCAGGTGAGCAGGGCGAGGTCGGAGGCGGACCAGCCGCGGGTGATGAGCTCCGCGATCAGATGCGGATAGCAGGAGGCGTCGGCGAGGTCCTGCGGGTGGGCGGTCCCGGAGTCGTACGTGCCCGAGAGGCCGACGCAGTCCGCTCCCGCGAGCGCGCGGACGTGGTCGAGGTGGTCGGCGACGTCCCGTACGGACGGGCCGGTCTGCTCGGCGGTGAGCGGGACCATGCAGAGGCCCTTGGCGACACCCAGTTCGGCCAGGACCGCGTCGGACAGGTTCGAGGGGTGGGGGCGCAGCGCGCGGGCCGCCGAGCGGGTGAACAGGGCCGGGGCCTTCGAGGCGGCCAGGGCGCGCACGATCGTGGCGTCGGAGGCGCCGGAGAGGTCGGCGAGGACGCCGAGCCGGTTCATCTCGCGCAGCACCTCCTCGCCGAACCGGGTCAGGCCCGTCTCACCCGCCCACGACGCGCCGGTGAGGGTGAGGACGCGCAGGCCGAGCGCGTGCAGGGCGCGCAGGATGCCGAGCGAGTCGCCGAGCGCCGCGGCTCCGGCCGGGCCGAGGACGACTGCGACGCGGCCGCAGTTGCGGGCGTCGGCGACCTCGCCGGCGCCGCGCGCCAGCCGCAGGCCCTCGGGGTGGGCGTCGGTCACCGTCTTCACCAGGTCGAGCTGCTCCAGGGTGGCGCCGACGGCCCGGTCCCCGGCGATGCCCCTGGGCAGGTGCAGCGACCAGAACAGGGCGCCCACGTGCCCTTCGCGCAGTCGCGGCAGGTCCGTGTCCACGGCGCTCTCGCCGAGCTCCAGGTCGAACCAGGGCAGATGGCGCAGGGCCCAGGGCAGCCCGCTGTAGCCGTCGGCGACGGGGGTCCCGGCCAGGAACGTACGGGCCCGCGCCAGCGGGTCGGGGCCGTCGGCCAGCGGGTCGGGGCCCTCGGCCACCGGGGCGCGGTCCGGGGCACCGGAGCCGGCGTCGGGGCCCTCGGCCACCGGGGCGCGGTCCGGGGCACCGGAGCCGGCGTCGAGGCCCGTGACAACGCCGAGGAGGGTCGCGGGGGCCGACGGCTCGGTGTCGGGCCAGGCAGCGGGCGGGTCGAGCTCCCCCACCTCGGCGGTGGTGCGCAGTTCGTCCTGCAGGTCTGCCATGAAGGACTCCGGGGTGTGGGCAGCGGTGATCACCAGCGGTGTTACCGCCACCGTGGCACGCGGCCCGGGGTGCTTCCTGGTGGGTGCGGCGTTCGGGGGAGCCCACCGCTCCGCCGCCCCGGAACGCCCCGGCACCACCACCGGACACACGCGGAAACGGCCCCCATCGGACACACGCGGAAACGGCCCCCATCGGACACACGCTGAAGGCACACCCCGCCCTCGCCACAGCCACGCGGAAGCCGCACCCCCGCCCCAGAACACCCGGAAGCCGCACCCCACCCCGGCCATAGCCACGCGGGAAGCCGCACCCCGCCGCCACCGGACGCACGCGGAACCGCCCCCGCACCCCACCAGCGCCACACTCAAGCCGCACCCCCCGCTCCGGCACACACGAAAGGCGCCCGGGCGGGGAGCCCGGGCGCCTTCGTGTGGGCCGCGGAGTGCGGGGCCCGGTGGCTCGGTGAGCCGGCGGCTTCAGCCGTCCAGCTGTTCCAGCGTCGCGTTCGACGGTGCCCGGCGGGAGCGGAGGTCGCGGGCCACGTCCTCCGCCGCGCCCAGCACGCGCACCGCGTTCTGCCAGGTCAGCTTGGCCACGTCCGTGGTGGACCAGCCGCGGTCGAGGAGCTCGGCGATCAGGTTCGGATAGCCCGAGACGTCGTCCAGTCCGGACGGGGTGAACGCCGTGCCGTCGTAGTCGCCGCCGATGCCGACGTGATCGATGCCGGCGACCTCGCGCATGTGGTCGAGGTGGTCGGCGACCGTCGACACGGTGGCGATCGGGCGCGGGTTCTCCTCCTCGAAGGCACGGTGGACCTTCATGGCCTCGGCGGTGGTGTCGAGGTGGTGGAAGCCGTTCGCGCGCATGTTGTCGTCGGCCGCGGCCGTCCAGTCGACCGCCGCCTGGAGGACGAACTTCGGCACGAACGTCACCATCGCCACTCCCCCGTTGGCGGGCAGCCGCTCCAGCACGTCGTCCGGGATGTTGCGCGGGTGGTCGCACACGGCGCGGGCCGAGGAGTGCGAGAAGATCACCGGCGCGGCGGAGGTGTCGAGCGCGTCGCGCATGGTCGTCGCGGCCACGTGCGAGAGGTCCACGAGCATGCCCTCGCGGTTCATCTCCCGGACGACCTCGCGGCCGAACGCGGACAGGCCGCCCACGACGGGGACGTCCGTCGCCGAGTCCGCCCAGGCGATGTTGTCGTTGTGGGTGAGGGTCATGTACCGGACGCCGAGCGCGTACAGCCCGCGCAGGGCGGCGAGGGAGTTGTCGATCGAGTGACCGCCCTCCGCGCCCATGAGCGAGGCGATACGGCCCTCGGAGCGGGCCGCCTCCATGTCGGCGGCCGTCAGCGCGGACCGCAGGTCCGCCGGGTACCGGTCGATCAGCTGCCGTACGCAGTCGATCTGCTCCAGCGTCGCGGTGAGCGCGCCGGGCAGGTCCGAGCGGACGTACACCGACCAGTACTGGGCGCCGACGCCGCCCGCGCGCAGCCGGGCCAGGTCCGTGTGGAGGTGGGCGCTCTGGTCGGTGGCGATGTCACGGGCGCCGAGGTCGTAGCGGACCTGCTCCCGCAGCGCGTAGGGCAGGTCGTTGTGTCCGTCGACGACCGGGAACTCGTCCAGCAGGGCGCGGGCGCGGTCGATCGAGGGCAGGGAGGACGACGGCATCCGCGTCACTTCCCGAAGCCGAAGCCGCCGGCGGCGCCCTCGACCTTGGCGCGCAGCCGCTTGCCCTTCTCGGTGGCCTGGTCGTTCAGCTCCTGCTGGAACTCCCGCATCCGGCCGAGCAGCTCCTCGTCGTGGGCGGCGAGCATCCGGGCGGCCAGCAGACCCGCGTTGCGGGCGCCGCCGACGGAGACGGTCGCCACGGGCACGCCGGCCGGCATCTGCACGATGGAGAGCAGCGAGTCCATGCCGTCGAGGTACTTGAGCGGGACGGGCACGCCGATGACGGGCAGCGGGGTGACCGACGCCAGCATCCCGGGCAGGTGGGCGGCGCCGCCGGCGCCAGCGATGATCGCCTTGAGCCCGCGCTCCGCGGCCTGCTCGCCGTACGCGATCATCTCGTGCGGCATGCGGTGCGCCGAGACGACATCGACCTCGTACGGGATCTCGAACTCGTCCAGCGCCTGGGCGGCGGCCTCCATGACCGGCCAGTCGGAGTCCGAACCCATGACGATGCCTACAACGGGGCTCATTCGGTGATCGTGCCTCTCAGGTAGCCGGCTGCGTGCCGGGCGCGATCGAGGACGTCGTCCAGGTCGTCGCCATAGGTGTTGACGTGGCCGACCTTACGGCCGGGCTTCACGTCCTTGCCGTACATGTGAATCTTGAGCTGCGGGTCGCGGGCCATGCAGTGCAGGTACGCGGAGTACATGTCGGGGTAGTCGCCGCCGAGGACGTTCGCCATGACCGTCCACCTGGCGCGCGGGCGCGGGTCGCCGAGCGGGAGGTCGAGGACCGCGCGCACGTGGTTGGCGAACTGGGAGGTGACCGCGCCGTCCTGGGTCCAGTGGCCCGAGTTGTGCGGGCGCATGGCCAGTTCGTTGACGAGGATGCGTCCGTCGCGGGTCTCGAAGAGTTCGACGGCCAGGTGGCCGACGACGCCGAGTTCCTTGGCGATGCGCAGCGCCAGTTCCTGCGCCTCCAGGGCCAGCTCCTCGGCGATGCCGGGCGCCGGGGCGATCACGGTGTCGCAGACGCCGCCGACCTGCTGGGACTCGACGACGGGGTACGCGACGGCCTGGCCGTGCGGGGAGCGGACGACGTTCGCGGCGAGCTCCCGCGCGAAGTCGACCTTCTCCTCGGCGAGGACGGGGACGCCGGCGCGGAACGGGTCGGCGGCCTCCTCCAGGGAACGGACGAACCAGACGCCCTTGCCGTCGTAGCCGCCGCGGACGGTCTTGAGGATGACCGGGAAGCCGTCGCCCTCCTCCCCCTCGGCGAGGCCCTCCGCCGCGAAGGCGGCCACGTCCGCGACGTCGGTGACGATGCGGTGCCGGGGGCACGGCACACCGATCGCGTCGAGCTTCGCGCGCATCACCCCCTTGTCCTGGGCGTGCACGAGCGCGTCGGGGCCGGGGCGGACGGGGATGCCGTCCGCCTCCAGGGCCCGCAGGTGCTCGGTCGGGACGTGCTCGTGATCGAAGGTGATCACGTCACAGCCCCGCGCGAAGTCACGCAGCGTGTCGAGGTCGCGGTAGTCGCCGACGACGACATCGCCGACGACCTGGGCCGCGGAATCCTGCGGAGTGTCACTGAGGAGCTTGAACTTGATGCCGAGCGGGATGCCCGCCTCGTGTGTCATACGAGCGAGCTGGCCACCGCCGACCATGCCGACTACCGGGAACGTCACGCTCCAAGAGTATCGGCCGCGCCGCAGTGGCCGATTTCCGCGGCGATTCGCCCGATTTTCCCTTCCGCTGACCGGCTCTTTTCTTACCTGTGAGCACATGCACAGGCACCGCGAGGGGGCGCTGGTTAGCATGGGCTGGTTGGCGTATTCCATCGCGCGTTCACTCGCGCGGCACACGATCTAGACCCACCGACGGGGGCTGGCGAGACCATGGGCAGTGCTACACCGGGGCCTCATAGGGGGCCTCGCAGCGCGGTTCGGCGCCGCTTCGACCTGCTCTTCCGTGAGGTCGCCAAGTTCGGCGCGGTGGGCGGTGCGGGGCTGCTCGTCAACCTGCTCGTGTTCAACCTGGTGCGCCACCTCACGGACCTGCAGGTCGTGCGGGCCAGTGTCATCGCGACGGTCGTGTCGATCGCCTTCAACTACGTCGGGTTCCGCTACTTCACCTACCGGGACCGCGACAAGGGCGGGCGCACCAAGGAGCTCACGCTGTTCCTGCTGTTCAGCGCGGTGGGCCTGGTCATCGAGAACGGCGTCCTGTACGTGGCGACGTACGGCTTCGGCTGGGACAGTCCGCTGCAGAGCAACGTCTTCAAGTTCCTCGGCATCGGCGTGGCGACGCTCTTCCGCTTCTGGTCCTACCGGACCTGGGTGTTCCGGGCGCTTCCGGCCCGTGAGGCCGTGGCCAGTGCCGAATCGTTCCTGGACGAGGAGCCGGAGACCCGCCGTCCGCGGGCCCGCGTGAACTGACCGTTCCCTTGCCCGCCTGACCATTCCCTTGCCCGCCTGACCATTCCCTTGCCCGCCTGACCGTGCGCTCCTCCGCCTGACCGTGCGCTCCTGCGCCGGGCCGGCGGCGCGTCCCCCTACCTGACCGTGCGCTCCTCGTCGCCCTCGGCGAGCCGGGGCGGGCGCTTGTGCGGGGTGCGGGAGAGGAAGAGACCGAAGACCGGCGGCTGGGCCTGGAGCATTTCCAGGCGGCCCCCGTCGGCCTCCGCGAGGTCGCGGGCGACGGCGAGACCGATGCCGGTGGAGTTGCGGCCGCTGATGGTGCGCTCGAAGATGCGGGCGCCCAGGTCGGTGGGGACGCCGGGGCCCTCGTCGGTGACCTCGACGACGGCCTGGTTGCCGGTCACCCGGGTGCGCAGCGCGACGGTGCCGCCGCCGTGCATGAGGGAGTTCTCGATCAGTGCCGCGAGGACCTGGGCGACCGCGCCCGGGGTTCCCACCGCCTGGAGATGACGCTTGCCGGAGCTGACGATCGCGCGTCCGGCGCTGCGGTAGGCGGGGCGCCACTCCTCGAGCTGCTGCTTGATGACCTCGTCCAGGTCGAACGAGACGGCGGAGCCGGTCCGCGGGTCGCGGGCGTTGGTGAGCAGGCGCTCGACCACGTCCGTGAGGCGCTCCACCTGCGTCAGCGCGATGGTCGCCTCCTCCTTCACCGTGTCGGGGTCGTCGGTGAGGGTGATCTCCTCCAGGCGCATGGAGAGCGCCGTCAGCGGTGTCCTCAGCTGGTGGGAGGCGTCGGCGGCGAGGCGGCGCTCGGCGGTGAGCATGCGGCCGATGCGCTCGGCGCTGCCGTCCAGTACGTCGGCGACCCGGTCGAGCTCGGGGACGCCGTAGCGCTTGTGACGCGGGCGGGGATCGCCCGAGCCCAGCCGTTCCGCCGTCTCGGCGAGGTCGGTGAGCGGGGAGGCGAGCCGGTTGGCCTGGCGCACGGCGAGCAGGACGGCGGCGATGATCGCGAGGAGGGCGACGGCGCCGATGACCAGGAGCGTGCGGCCGACCTCCTTGGTCACCGAGGAGCGGGGCTCCTGGACGGTGACGGTCTCGCCCGACTCGCCCTTGGCGGTGTACTGGATGACGTCACCGGTGGGCTGGTTGCCGACCTCGATGGGGTCGCGGCCCGGAATCCTGATCACGGCGTAGCGCCGGTCGGTGACCTGGTTCTTGAACGTGTCGTCGGTGATGTTCTCGTCGCCGAGGATGCGGCTGTCCACGATGCTGGCCAGCCGGAGCGCCTCGGAGTCCACGCGCTCCTGGGCGCTGTTGCTGATCGTGCGGGTCTCCACGATCACGAGGGAGACGCCGAAGACGGCGATCACGACGAGGACGACGGCGAGGGTGGACTGGATCAGACGGCGACGCACGGGGCCCTCCGGGCAGATGGCTGTACCGGGACCAGTGTGCACGTTCGCCGCCGCGGCCCGGGCCGGCCACCGGTCCGGAGCGCGGGGTTTCCCCGCGGACCGGACCGGACAGGTCGGGCATCGCGCACGCCTCCGTGGAGGGCGGAGCCTCAGCTCTTCTCGAAGCGGAAGCCGACTCCTCGTACCGTCGCGATGTAGCGAGGGTTCGCGGCGTCGTCGCCGAGCTTCTTGCGCAGCCAGGAGATGTGCATGTCGAGGGTCTTGGTGGAGGACCACCACGTCGTGTCCCAGACCTCGCGCATGAGCTGGTCGCGGGTGACGACGCGGCCGGCGTCCCGGACCAGGACCCGCAGGAGGTCGAACTCCTTCGCCGTGAGCTGGAGTTCCTCGTCGCCCATCCAGGCGCGGTGCGACTCGACGTCGATGCGCACGCCGTGGGTGGCGGGCGGCTGCTGGGGTTCGGCGGAGCCGCGCCGGAGCAGCGCCCGGACCCGGGCGAGGAGTTCCGCGAGCCGGAACGGCTTGGTGACGTAGTCGTCGGCACCCGCGTCCAGGCCGACGACGGTGTCCACCTCGTCGGCACGCGCGGTGAGGATGAGGATGGGCACGGTGTGGCCCTCGGCGCGAAGGCGGCGGGCGACTTCCAGGCCGTCCATGCCGGGCAGTCCGAGGTCGAGGACCACCAGGTCGACACCGCCCTGCATTCCGGCGTCGAGCGCGGTGGGGCCGTCCTCGCGGACTTCGACCTCGTAACCCTCCCGGCGCAGGGCACGGGCCAGCGGCTCCGAGATGGACGCGTCGTCCTCGGCGAGCAGTACACGGGTCATGGGGTGATGGTAGTCCGCCGTGCAGTACGCCAGGGCAGTGATCCGCCCGTGGGATTCACACCCTCCGTCCGGGTGTTTCTTACCTGTGGGTGTGGGATGAGATCGTGGATGACACCTTCGAAAGATCGCTCGCGGTTCCATGATTGCCTGTGATCCATCTCTCAAGTCCTTCCATATGGGGCATTGCGATGTCGTATGGTGACCAGACGCCTGTTGCACCACATCGGGACCTTTGGCTCGAACTTGATGCTGAAGGTCTCTTCTGTGTGCGGGCTGGTGTCAGCCAGCCTCGAAGGAATGACCTGTGGCCGGGCCCGGACACGCTGACGCGTGACGGGCGTGGATCCCGGTGGTCGCCGTCCGCCGCTCCGGCAATGCCGGAGCGGACTCCCCATGGGCGTGGGGAAGGACGCGGAACCCCGCCGGTGCCGGCCGCCCCCCATGGGCGCGTAATTCCCCCGAGCTCCCGCTGTCCGCGTGAGTGAGGGGACCCCCCAACAGCGCGTCCCGACCAGCAAGGATCGACCATGGCGTCCAGCCTGACGAAGGACTCGGTGACTCCGGGAATCCCCGGCTCCGAGAAGACCTTCTTCGGCCACCCCCGCGGACTGGCCACTCTCTTCATGACCGAGATGTGGGAGCGTTTCTCCTACTACGGAATGAAGGCACTGCTCCCGCTGTACCTGGTGGCACCGGGCGGCCTGCACCTCAGCGCGGCCACCGCGACCGCGATCTACTCGGTGTACCTCTCCCTGGTGTACCTGCTCGCCCTGCCCGGCGGCTGGTTCGCCGACCGCGTTCTCGGCCCCCGCAAGACGGTCGCCGTCGCGGGTCTGATCATCATGCTGGGCCACCTCACGCTGGCTCTGCCCTCCTCCGGCACCTTCTACGCGGGCCTCGGCCTCGTGGCGATCGGTTCCGGTCTGCTGAAGGCCAACATCTCCACGATGGTGGGCCACCTCTACGACGGCCCGGACGACCCGCGCCGTGACGGTGGCTTCACGCTGTTCTACGTCGGCATCAACCTCGGCGCCTTCGCCGCTCCGCTGATCATCGGCACCGTCGGCGAGAACGTGAACTGGCACCTGGGCTTCGCCCTCGCCGCGCTCGGCATGGCGCTGGGTCTCATCCAGTACCTGCTCGGCGGCCGTCACCTCAGCGCGAAGTCGCACGAGGTCCCCACGCCTCTGACCGCCGAAGAAAAGTCCTCGACGCTGCGCAAGTCCGCGCTGTGGGCCGCTGTCGCCGTCGTCTTCTACGCGATCGTCGGCTTCTCCGGCCACTACACGCTGAACTGGCTGCTGGTCCCGATCACGATCGCCGGCCTGGTCATCCCGGTCATGGTCATCGGGCGCATCAAGCGCGACAAGTCCCTGGACCGTGCCGACCAGTCGAAGATGTCCGCGTACATCTGGTTCTTCGTCGCCGCGGCCGTCTTCTGGATGATCTACGACCAGGGCGGCTCGACGATGTCGATCTTCGCCGACGAGTCGGCCAAGAACACCATCTTCGGCTGGGAGTTCCCGGTCTCCTGGTACCAGTCGGTCAACCCGGTCATGATCATGGCGCTGGCCCCGGTCTTCGCCTTCGCCTGGCTGTGGCTGAACAAGCGCGGCAAGGAGCCGAGCACCGCGACGAAGTTCGCCTCGGGTCTGATCCTGATCGGCGCGTCGTTCTTCCTCTTCCTGGCCCCGCTGATGATCGCCGAGGGCGGTCACAAGGCGGCCGCGATGTGGCTGGTGGCGATCTACTTCGTGCAGACCGTCGGTGAGCTGACGCTGTCCCCGGTCGGCCTCTCCGTCACCACGAAGATGGCTCCCGCGAAGTACGCCTCCCAGATGATGGGCGTCTGGTTCCTGGCCGTCACCGCCGGTGACGCCACGACCGGTCTGCTCTCCATCGCCGAGGTCGACCTCAACAAGACGGGCATCGTCGCCATGGAGGCCACGCTCGCCGTGATCGCCGGTGTCGCGGTGTGGATGTACCGCAAGAAGGTCAAGGCGCTCATGGGCGACGTCCACTGACGTCGGTCCCGCAGCACGGCGAAGGGCCGCCGCACCGTCCGGTGCGGCGGCCCTTCGCCGTTCCCCGCGGGCCGTTCCCCGCGGGCCGTTCCCCGCGGGCCTTCTCACGGGCCGTTCCCGCGGCCGGTACGGGAACCGGCCGCGGGCCACGGGGATCAGAACGTGCCGGTCACCGTGTCCGGCGGCGGCCCGGCATGAAGGTGAAGACCGCGCCGCCCAGCAGAACGACCGTGCCCGCCACCAGGCCGAGCGCCTGGAGGGCGCTGTGGCTGTCGGAACCCGTCTCCGCCAGGCCGCCCGACGTTCCGGCGGAACCCGAGCCGGACGAGGTGGACCCGCCGCCCGAGGCGCCGCTCGCCTGCTCCGAGGTGTCCAGGGTCAGCGAGACCTCGGACCTCGTCGGGGTGCAGGTCGTCGTCGTGCCCAGGGCCATCACCGTCAGCACGCCCGGGGACAGCGTCGAGCTCCCGGTCGCGCCCGGCTTGTAGGTGCCCTTCAGATCGGGGATCTCGATCGGGTCGCCGGACTTGATGGGCGCGGAGTTCGTCGGGCCCTCCACGTGCACCGTTCCCTTGTCGGCGCCGCCGAGGACCACCTCCATCGACGGCTTCACCGAATCAGCCGGGATGTCCGCCGGGCTGTCCATGACCGACGCCTTGAACCGCACCGTGAGCGCGAAGCTCCCACCGTCCTTCTTGGCGTTGATCTGGACGGCCGAGGTGGCGTTCTTGTCTCCGATGGGTGTCTTGCACGCGTAGGGGACGGAGACCTCCTTGCCCGTGAAGTCGGTCTGCCCGCCGGACCCGCCGTCGGTCCCGCTGCCGCTCGGCGACGGGGTGGCCGAACCGCTCGGCGACGGCGCGGTCGGACTGGGACTGGGAGTCTGGGTCGGAGTCGGTGTCGGCGTGCCGCCCGAACCGCCGCCGCTCGTCACCTTGATGGTCGCCGAGGAGTTCACCGACTCCTTGGGCGTGCACTTGGTGTCGGTGGAGATCGGCTTGCTGACATTGATGTTGTACGCGTCCGGGGTGAGCGTGACGTCGCCCGCCGTCGTCAGCTTCAGCCTGCCCGTCATGTCGGACAGCTTCATGGCGCTGTTCTTGGGGATGGCGGGGTTCTCGCGCGGTCCCTCCATCGCGATGTCCGCCGTCTGCGCGCCGCCCGCCTTCAGCGTCCCCGTGGGCTTGACGGTGTTCGCGTCGAGGTCGAGGACGTCGGGGTTCTTCGAGGCGGCCTGCACGAACTTCCAGGTGATGGTGACCTCGTCGCCCACCTTGGCCTCCGCGGGCGCGGTGATCTCCACCTTCGTGGTGCCCTGAACGGGGGGCAGCCCGGAGATCGCGGGCGGAATGCACTCCGTGCTGTACGAGACCTCCGCGGCCTGCGCGGGGACGGCGGCCACTCCCAGCAGGATGCCCGCACCGCCAAGCATCAGCGCGACCCCGGCCGCGCCCGCTCTGCGGCCTCCGGCCCGTTCCACTCTCCGTTGCGTGCTCACGTATGCCCCTTTCTCGTCTGCGTCGTCGGACCGTTCTCGTGCGGTGCGGAGAGCTGACCGTTCGCCCCGGTCCCCGGACCGGCGTCCGGGGTGAACCAGGGCAGGGCCGGAGCCGGGGAGGCGGGGTCGTCCGCCGGGGTGCGGGGGGCGGGGTTCGTCCAGGGCAGCCGCAGGGTCGGCCCGCCCGGTCGCAGCCCCCGGTGCCGTGCCGCCCGCCCGGTCGACCTGCGGGGGCGCACCCGGTCGACCACGGCCATGCCGACACGGAACACGGCGGCCGGGACGACCACGCAGAGCAGGATCCAGAAGACGGTGACTCCCCAGGGGCGGCCCACGCCCCACGGCTGCTCGGCGAGCACCTTCCCGCCGTACTTCAGCGAGATCGTGTAGTCGCCGTGCGCCCCGGCCGGCAGTTCGACCGGGAGTCTGATCTGTGCCTTGCGGCCGGGCGCGATGCTGCCCCGCCACTGCTGCTCCTCCCACCGCGGGGCGAACACCCCGTGGGAGGTGCCGACCTGGAAGACCGGGTCCTTCACGGGGCTGGTGCCGACGTTGCCGACGGTGAGGACGAGGGTGCGCGAGGGCGGTGAGCCGAACCAGGTCAGCAGGCCACTGGACCCGTCGAGCCGGGGGTCGGTCAGCACCGCGACGCGGCCGCCGCTCTCCTCCTTCGGCAGCGGCGCGACCGCGTGGCCGGCCACCATGAAGATGGCGTCGGCCTCGGCCTTCTCCCCGGTGACGGTGGCGACGTGCACCACACAGGGACAGGGCCTGGGCGGCTCGGCGACCGGCAGTCTCCTGCTGAAGCCGCCCTTCTCGTCGGTGGTGACGGCCCGTCCGTCGGCGTTGGCGCAGGAGTTGGTGCCGCCGATCACCCCGCGCGAGGGCACGGACTGCCCGCAGATCAGCATCATCAGCAGTGTCCCGGGCCGCCATCCGCTGCCGGTCACGGTGATCGAAGCACCGGTTCCCGCCTCGGACCTGGACAGCGTGACGCCGGGTTTCCCTGCGGCGGACGCCGAACCCGACAGGCCCACCACCGACGGGACCAGGACGAGGGCCAGCACCGCCCCCAGCGCCGCCGCCCGCACCTTTCCGCCCAGGACGCTCACGACACCGCTCCCGTCAACTCGACCTCCGTGCCGGTGTGTTCACCGGCTCCGTCGTCCCGCGCCCGACGTCCGCGAGGCCCCGGCATCCCGGGGCGCCTCCGGTGCCGTACGACGGACAGGGCGGCCGTCAGCGCCACCAGGGCGCCCGACACCCCGGCCACCGCGCCCCACGGCACGAAGCGGACCTTCGCGCTCGCCGTCGCGCGCACCCCGTCCGCCGCCGTCACCGTCAGCCGCACCTGCGCCGCGTCGAGCGCCGGCGGGCCGGTCCACGGCTCGTGGAGGGTGACGCGGCGGCCCGGCAGGAGTTCGACGGGCAGGGCGCGCGGGCCCCGGTCGAGCAGCGCGCCGAACACCCCGTCCGCGCGCACGGCCAGCCGCGGGGCGAGGACCGTGGTGCCGCGGTTGACCAGCTCGTACGAGATCCTGCCGCCGCCGACCCTGACGTGCTCCACGGTCAGCGCCGACAACGCCGGCCCCGGCACCCGCAGTTGGACCCGGACCGCCGAGGTGCGGCCGCCGCCGCTCGCGACGATCGCGCCGGGATGGTCGCCGGGAGCCGCTCCGGCCGGGACGCCGATGCTGAACGGCACGTCGGCCCGGGTGTGGCCCGGCACCCGTACGGACAGTTCCCGCACCGCGGTCCTGCGGCCGCCCGCGTGCCCGGCGAAGGCGATCCACGCGCCCGCGTCCGCCGCCCGTTCGCGCACCGTGAAGGCGCCGTCGGCGGCGTTGTCCGCGTCGGCGCCGCGCAGCCGGACCGTGACGGGCCGCGTACCGGGGTTGAGCACGGACACCGCGTCCTGGAGCACCGTGCCGGGCGTGCCCTCCGCGTAGACGGAGGGCCGTCCGTCGGCCGCGCCGCCCGCGGCCGGAACGACGGACCAGCCCTCGGCGGCCAGGGCCGTCGGTGCCGCGCTCAGCAGCACCAGGGTCAGGCCCAGCACGCGGGCAGCGGGGAGTGCGTACGGCATGCGGCGGCTCCAGGTCGTGGTGCGGGACGGTCAGCGGCGTACCGCCTGATGCCTGCGCGTCAGCCACAGCACGCCTGCCGCGCCGGCGAGCAGGACCGTGCCGCCGAGGGTGCCGAGAGCGATCACGGAGTCCTCGGGCCCGGTCTGCGGGAGGGAGTCGCCGGAGCCGGTGCCACTCTGGCTCCCGCTGGAGCCGGAGGAGCCCGAACTCGACGAACCCGAACTCGACGAACCCGAACCGCCGGCCGCCGTGACGTCGAGGGTCAGCGAGGGCCCCGGGTTGTTCGAGGGCGTGCACGTGGTCGTGGTGCCGAGGGCCTTGATGGTGAGGACGCCCGCGGTGAAGGTGACCTTGCCCGACTTCTTCGGCGTGTACGTGCCGCTCAAGTCACTGATCTTGATGGGGGTGTTGGCGGGGATGGCGGCCGCGTTGGCCGGTCCGCTGACCGCGACCGTTCCGCTGTCCGCGCCACCCACCTTGATGACGGCGCTCGGTGACATCGCGCCCTTGCCGAGCTCGACCGGGCTGGAGGAGACGCCCTTCTGCCAGGACATCGTGAGCTTGTAGGCGCTGCCGCTCTTGACGCCCTTGATGTCGATGGGAGAGACGGCGCTCTTGTCGCCGATCGGCGTCTTGCACTGGTAGTTGACGTCCACCACGTCGGCCTGGGCTGCGGGGGCGGCCGTCAGCACCGCCGAGCCGGCCAGGGCCGCGGCGAACGCGAGCGCGGCGGTTCGTTTCTGGTACGTCCGGTACGTCACGGGCTCGCCCTCATTCCTGACGGTACATCAGATCGGCCGTCAAGGTACGCCCGGTGACTTGTGGAGGGAAGACAAAGTGCGCGCCGGATCCGTGGGGATCCGGCGCGCATCGGGTGGTGCGGGAGGAGGGGTCGGGACCGCGGGGGCGCCGGGCGGCCGGACCCGCGGACTACGCGGGAGCGCCCAGTTCCGCCCAGACGGTCTTGCCCGCGACCCCGGGCGTCCGCAGGACCCCCCAGTCGAGACAGAGCCGCTGCACGATGAACATGCCGTGGCCGCCGGGGCGGCCGGCGCGGTGCGGGGTGCGCGGGGCGGGCTGGCCCGAACCCCGGTCGGAGACCTCGATGCGCAGCACCTTGTTGTCGCAGGAGACGCGGAGCTCGTCCGGGCCCTCGGCGTGCAGGCAGGCGTTCGTGACCAGCTCGGAGACGACCAGCAGGACGTCCTCGGCGGCCGCCCGCCGGTCGGCGCTCGCCGCGGGCAGCCAGCCCCAGGCGTACAGCGCCTGCCGGGCGAAGTCGCGGGCGAGCGGCACGACGCCGCTCTCGCCGGCGAGGTTCAGCGCCCTGACCTGGCCACCGACGGACACGGAAGCCTTGGCCGCGGCGCTGTCGACAGGCGCCGCACCCGCGGGGGAGACACCGCCGTCGGGCGCCGCACCCGCAGGGGAGCCACCGCCGTCGGGCGTCACACCCGCCGGGGTGCCCTTGTCGACGGGTGCCGGACCCGCCGGGAAGGCACCGCCGTCGGGCGTCGCGCGGGCCGGGGAGCCACTGTCGACGGGCGTCGCGCCGTCCACGGGCGCCACGCTCCGCGCGGACACCGCGGAAGCGCCGCCGTCGCCCGACTCGGGGCCGCGGTCGCCCGGCGAGCAGGGCCGGGTGGTGCTCATCAGCGCTTCACCTCACCGATTCACCGGTTCACGATTCAAAACTCAGTACGCAGTACTCAGTACGGATGGATCAACGGCTTTCGCCGCTTGTGGATCAACAACTACCGCCGAGCCGGCCGCCGGCCCCTGGACCGCCGGAGCATTCACGATGTCTCCTGCCCGACGAAACCGTCCGAACACCCATCTTTTCGGCGCGGGATCTGTGACGCGGGTAACGCGCCGATCGCGCAGAGGCGCCCGGGACGGGGAAGGAGGCATGGCGGAAGGCCTCCGGCTCAGCCGGACAGCGCCGCTTCGAGCGTGTCGTGGACGGTGAAAACGGCCTCCGCCCCGGTGATCTCGAAGACCCGCGCGACCACCGGCTGCATCGCGGCCAGGTGCACCCCGCCGCCCGCGGCCTCGGCCTTCAGCCGGGCGCCGAGCAGCACATTGAGCCCGGTGGAGTCGCAGAACTCCAGCCGGGAACAGTCGATGATCAGGCGCGCATACCCCTTTTCGAGGCAGCCCTCGAGTGGCTCACGCAACAAATCGGCCGTGTGGTGATCGAGCTCACCCGCGGGAGTCACGACGGCGCTCGCGCCCTCTTCCCGCACCTCGACAAGAAGCCGGCCAGACTGTGCGCTGCCGACCGTCCCGCGGTCCATGCCGTCTCTCTCCCGAGTGTCGCGACTACTGACGTACGCACTCGAACACTACGCCTTCTCTACGTCACCCGACACCCGAACAACCCCCTGATATTGGACATTTCACCACAGATGACACTTGCGGTGAGTTCCGGAAACCGGGTAGGGCTAGTAGAGACACCTATCCGACCCGGCCGGCTTTGGAGGCGCCGCACACCGCAGTGCACGTATTGGCATCGGCGGCCATATGCCGAGAACGATGGAGGACACATGTCACCCCGGCTCGACGCATCGCAGACCCTGACGGCGACGTCGACACCTTCTCCGGACGCCCCGGAGCACGTCGACGCGACCGGAACCCACGGAGTCGACGCACTCACCGGACTCGACGGACTTCCGGAGATCCCCCCGTACGACGAGGTGGGGCCGGTGGACGCACGGGCTCTGTCCAAGACACTCTTCGCGCGGCTCGAATCCCTCGAAGAGGGCACGCACGACCACGCGTACGTACGCAACACGCTCGTCGAACTCAACCTCGCGCTGGTGAAGTTCGCCGCCTCCCGCTTCCGCTCCCGCAGCGAGCCGATGGAGGACATCATCCAGGTCGGCACCATCGGCCTCATCAAGGCGATCGACCGCTTCGAGCTGAGCCGGGGCGTCGAGTTCCCCACCTTCGCGATGCCGACGATCATCGGCGAGATCAAGCGCTTCTTCCGCGACACCTCCTGGTCGGTGCGGGTACCCCGCAGGCTCCAGGAACTCCGGCTCGACCTGGCCAAGGCCGGCGACGAGCTGGCCCAGCGCCTCGACCGCGCCCCCACCGTGGACGAGCTCGCCGAGCGGCTCGGCATCGGCCGCGACGAGGTCGTCGAGGGCATGGCCGCGTCGAACGCCTACACGGCCAGTTCGCTGGACGCCCAGCCCGAGGAGGACGACTCCGAGGGCGCGCTCGCGGACCGCATCGGCTACGAGGACCACGGACTCGAAGGCATCGAGTACGTGGAGTCCCTCAAGCCGCTGATCGCGGAACTCCCGCAGCGCGACCGGCAGATCCTCTCCCTGCGCTTCGTGGCGAACATGACCCAGTCCGAGATCGGCGACGAACTCGGCATCTCCCAGATGCACGTCTCCCGGCTGCTGTCGCGCACCCTCGTGCGACTCCGCAAGGGCCTGACCGTCGAGGAGTGACACGACTTCGCGGCCCGCGGGGCCGCGCGTCCGAGAGGTCCGGTGCCGACGGCGCCGGACCTCTCCGCTTCTCCCCGCACGCGCCCGTGTCACGCACGGGCAACTTCCCTGTCCCGCACGGACATTGGGTGGGCGGATTGAGAGCGCTCCCAAGGAATCGTTGTCCGGCAACTCTTTCCCCGGAAGGCCGATCCGGTCACTATGGGGCTCCCAAACTGGCCGGTACGTCAGGACGGGACGAGCACGCACCAGGTGCGGGGAGGCGGACGAACATGGCACAGGGCGACCCGGCCGGCAAAGACACACCGGCCGAGGCCGACGGACTGCCCGCGGGAGCGTCCGACGCACGGCTGACCGAGCTGCTGCGCTCCGGCACCTCGACCGCGTACGCGGCTCTCCAGGAACTCCGCACCCGCCACCGCGCCTCCGTCCTCGCCTACGCCCGGCTGTGCACCACCGGCGACTCCGGAGCCTCGCAGCTCGCCGCGCAGACCTTCACCCTCGCGGCCCGCGAGACGGCACGCGGCATCGACCCGAACGTCCCCTGGCGGCACCAGCTCCTGCTGCTGACCGGGCGGGTCGCGGCCTCCTGGGCCCGCGACCAGCGGGCCGCGGGACTCGACCCCGGGCTGCTCCTCGTCCTCAGCACGGCGGGCCCCGGCGGCCCCGTACCCTCCCTGCTGCCCGCCTTCCAGTCCCTCCCGTCCCGCGCCCAGGGCCTCATCTGGTACGCGGTCCTGGAGCGCGAGCCCGCCGAACGGACGGCGGTCCTGCTCGGCCTCACCGCCGACGACGTCACGTACGGCACCGACCAGGCACTCCAGTTGCTGGGCCAGGCCTGTCTGAGGTACCGGCTGGCCGCCTCGGACGATCCGCGCTGCGGGGACTTCCGCCGGCTCATCGAGGAGTCGGTGCGGCCCGACAACCCCCGCACCAGCAACGACCTGCACACCCACATGGCGCGCTGCGCGCACTGCTCGGCCGCGTACGAGGAACTGACCGCCCTGCGCGACCACCCGCGCTCCGCCCTGGCCGAGGGCCTGCTGCCCTGGGCGGGCACGGCGTACGTCTCGGACGACATGCCGCGCACGGGCGCCGTCCCGTCCGGTCCCGCCCCGGCCCGGCGGACGTCGCCGCTGCCCTGGCCGCCGTCCCGCCGGTTCGTCCTGACCTCGGCGGCGGCGCTGGGCGTGGCCCTGGCACCGGTGCTGTTCCTGCTGCTGTCCTCGGGCGACGAGCCGTCCACGGGTGCGGCGGGCTCGGTCGGGGCGCTCCCGGGTCCGCCCGCGGTGACCGTCACGGCGACGGTCCCGGTCACCCCGTCGGCCTCCGCGACCTCGCGCCCGCCCTCGCCCTCGGACTCGGCGACCTCCGCCTCGCCCTCGCCGTCCCGCAGTCATGCGCCGACGAGATCACCGAGCCCGAAGCCGGCCCCGACCGTCGTGTTCCGCCCGCCGGGCGGCACCTACACCCAGGTGGTGAACGTCGCCTCGGGGCTGTGCCTGGACATCCGCGACGGCGACCTGGACAAGGGCACCGACCTCGTCACGGCGCCCTGCACCTCCTCCTCCACCCAGCGCTGGCGCGTCGCCGACGGTTCCCTCCGGTCGGCCGCGGACGACGACTTCTGCCTGGACAGCCGCGGTTCCGTCGATCGCGGTGTGGGCATCTGGGAGTGCTCCTCGCTCGACGGCGACCACGGCGACAACCTCCGCTTCACCGTCGACCCGGACGGCGTGATCCGTCCGGCCGTGGCCATCGAGACGGCCATGACTCCGGACGGCGAGGGAGGACTGTCCCTGGTACCGCTGACCGGAGGCACGGGCCAGCGCTGGCGCGCGGGCGGCGCCTGAGAGCCTCCACGTCGGCCCGTGTCGGCCGGCCGCTTCGGGGGCGGAGCCTTCGGGCTCAGATCTCGCGGACGCCGCGTCGCCAGACGCCGGTGACCAGCGGGACGCCCGGGCGGTAGGCGAGGTGCACGTGGCTCGGGGCGTCCAGGAGGGTCAGGTCCGCGAAGGCGCCCGGCGTGATCCGGCCGACGTCGTCCCGGCGCAGCGCCCGCGCGCCTCCCGCGGTCGCCGACCACACGGCCTCGTCCGGGGTCATCCGCATGTCCCGTACCGCGAGCGCGATGCAGAAGGGGACGGACGAGGTGAACGACGAGCCGGGGTTGCAGTCGGTGGACAGGGCCACCGTGACACCGGCGTCGATCAGCCTGCGGGCGTCGGGCCACTCGGCGCGGGTGGAGAACTCGGCGCCGGGCAGCAGGGTCGCCACGGTGTCGCCGCTCGCCAGGGCGTCGACGTCCGCGTCGGTCAGGTGGGTGCAGTGGTCGGCGCTCGCCGCGTCCAGCTCGACGGCGAGCTGGACGCCGGGGCCGTACGAGAGCTGGTTGGCGTGCACGCGCGGGTGCAGGCCCTTGGCCTTGCCCGCCGTGAGGATCGCGCGCGCCTGGTCGCCGTCGAAGGCGCCCTTCTCGCAGAAGACGTCCACCCAACGGGCGTACGGGGCACAGGCGTCGAGCATCTCGCCGGTCACCAGGGCGACATAGCCGGCCGGGTCGTCGGCGTAGTCCGGCGAGACGATGTGCGCGCCGAGGTAGGTGACCTCGTCGGTGTGCGAGGCGGCGATGCGCAGCGCGCGGGCCTCGTCCTCGACGGTCAGGCCGTAGCCCGACTTGGTCTCGAAGGTCGTGGTGCCCTGGCGCAGGGCCTCGCGCAGGTAGCGCGTGAGGTTGCGCTCCAGTTCCTCGTCGGACGCGGCGCGGGTGGCGGCGACGGTGGTGCGGATGCCGCCCGCGCTGTAGGCGCGGCCGGACATGCGGGCGTTGAACTCCTGGGTGCGGTCGCCGGCGAAGACCAGGTGCGAGTGGGAGTCGACGAAGCCCGGAATCAGCGCGCGTCCGCCGGCGTCGACCCGGTTGTCGGTGGCGGGTGCTTTGCTTGATTCACCGGTCCACGCGACACGGTCGCCGTCGATGACGACGGCCGCGTCCTGGATCAGACCGAGGGGGGAGCCGTCGCCGAGGGAGGGATCGTTGGTGACCAGACTGGCGATGTTGGTGATGACGGTCGTGCTGCTCATGGCGTCCTCAGGGGTGGCGGGACTGCTGGTGGGGGGTGCCGGGCGGGTGGTGGGAACTGCCAGCCGGGTGGCGGGTGGTGGCGGACGGGCGGTGTCCGCCGCCCGTCCGGGACTCAGGAGCGCAGCGCCTGGACGGCGTCCGCGAGCGCTGCCGGCACATCCGGTACGAGCCTGTGCGCGCCGTCGCGCACGACGTGCCGGCCCGCCACGACCGTGTGCCGGACGTCGGCGGCCGTGGCCGCGAATACGGCTGTCTCCGCGCCGAGGCGCGGCACCGGTCCCGCTGTTCTGACCGAGTCGAGGGCGATCGTCGTGAAGTCGGCGAGCGCGCCCGTCTCGATGGTGCCCGCCTCGTCCCAGCCGAGGGCGGCGTGGCCGTCTGCGGACGCGGCGCGCAGCAGGGCGGCGGCCGTCCAGTGACCGCGGGTGCGGGTGCGCAGCCGCTCGTTCAGTTCCATCGCGCGGGCCTCTTCGAGGAGGTCGATGACGGCGTGGCTGTCGGAGCCGAGCGAGAGGGGTGAACCCGCGCGCTGGAGGGCGACGGCGGGGCCGATGCCGTCGGCGAGGTCACGTTCGGTGGTGGGGCACATGCAGGTGCCGGTGCCCGAGCCGCCGAGCAGGGCGATGTCCTCGTCGGTGAGGTGAGTGTTGTGGACACCTGTGGTGCGCGGTCCGAGGACGCCGTGGTCGGCGAGCAGCCGGGTGGGCGTGCGGCCGTGGGCCTCCAGGCAGGCCTCGTTCTCCGCGGTCTGCTCGGACAGGTGCACATGGAGCGGGGCGCGCCGCTCCTCGGCCCAGCGCGCCACGGTGGCGAGCTGCCCGGCGGGCACGGCCCGTACGGAGTGGATCGCCGCGCCGATCCGTGCGTGATCCCGGTCCTTGAGAAGTGAAGAGCGATCCGCCCAGGCGTCGGCGGTGCCGTCGGAGAAGCGCCGCTGGTGGGCGTTGGGCGGCTGGCCGAAGCCGGAGGAGAGGTAGGCCGTGTCGAGCAGGGTGATGCGGATCCCGGCGTCGGCGGCCGCGGCGATCAGTGCCTCGCCCATGGCGTTGGGGTCGCTGTAGCGGCTGCCGTCGTGGGCGTGGTGCACGTAGTGGAACTCGCCCACCGCGGTGACTCCGGCGAGTGCCATCTCCGCGTACACCGCGCGGGCCAGCGCGTGGTAGGTCTCCGGGGTCAGCCGGTCGGCGAAGGAGTACATGATCTCGCGCCAGGTCCAGAAGGTGCCGGAGCCGACCTGGACGGTGCCGCGCAGGGCGCGGTGGAAGGCGTGGGAGTGGGCGTTGGCGAGTCCGGGGAGGGTGAGTCCGCGCAGGATCTCGGCGCCCGGCGGCGGGGTGCCGACGCCGGTGCGGACGTCGGTGACCCGGCCGTCGGCACCGGCCCCGGAGCCGCCGGCCGACACGGTCACGGCGACGCCCGGCTCGACGTGGGTGTCGAGCCAGGCGTGTTCCAGCCAGTACGTCTGTGTCACCTGCAGGCCAGCCCTTCGAGTACGTCGGCGAGAGCGGTCACCCCGGCCACGCAGTCGTCCTCGGCGGCGTACTCGGCCGGGGAGTGCGAGACACCCGTGGGGTTGCGTACGAACAGCATGGCGGTCGGGACGGTGCCGGACAGGATTCCGGCGTCGTGTCCGGCGCCGGTCCCGAGGACGGGCACGTTCAGGGCGGCGTCCCGGTCCTTGCCCAGGATGCGGGCGAGTTCGTCGCGCAGGGCGTGCTCGAACTCGACGACGGGGGTGAACGACTCGCGGATCACGTCGAGTTCGACGCCCTGTGCCTCGGCGTACTCGCGAGCCGCCTTCTCGACGCCGCCGACGACCGTGTCGAGGGTGGCCTGGTCGGCGGCGCGGGAGTCGAGCCAGCCGCGGACGAGGGAGGGGATGGCGTTGACACCGTTCGGCTCGACGGCGATCTTGCCGAACGTGGCGACGGCGCCTGCGAGCCGGGCCTCGCGGCGGGCGGCGAGGACGGTCTCGGCGTAGGGCAGCATCGGGTCGTGGCGGTCCACGAGCCGGGTCGTGCCCGCGTGGTTGGCCTCGCCGCGGAAGTCGAAGCGCCAGCGGCCGTGCGGCCAGATGGCGCTGGCGATGCCGACCTGGTCGCCACTGAGGTCGAGGGCGCGGCCCTGCTCGACGTGGAGTTCGACGAAGGCGCCGATCCGGCCGAGGCGTTCGGGGTCGGGGCCGATGCCGGCGGGGTCGTACCCGGCGCGTTCCATGGCCTGCGGCAGGGTGATGCCGTCGGCGTCGGTGAGCCGGTGCGCCTGCTCGACGGTGAGCTGTCCGGCGGCGAGCCGGGAGCCGACGCAGGCGAGGCCGAAGCGGGCGCCTTCCTCGTCGCCGAAGTTGACGATGGCGAGGGGCTTGGTGAACCGGACGCCCCGGGCACGGAGTTCGTCGAGCGCGGCGAAGGAGGAGACGACACCGAGGGGGCCGTCGAAGGCGCCGCCGTCGGGCACGGAGTCCAGGTGCGAGCCGGTGACCACGGCGTCGCCCCCGGCGGGGTCGCCGAGCCAGGCCCACTGGTTGCCGTTGCGGTCCAGCTCGTAGGTGAGCCCGCGGGACTCGGCCTGCTGCCGGAACCAGGCGCGGCAGTCGGTGTCGGCCCCGGTCCAGGCGAACCGTCGGTAGCCGCCGGAGGCGGAGCTGCGGCCGACCGGCAGCAGCTCCGCCCACATGCTGTGGAACGTCACGCGTCGTCACCTTCGCGCATCGGGATGCGCACACCGCGCTCGTCGGCCACCGACTCGGCGATGTCGTAGCCGGCGTCGACGTGGCGGATGACGCCCATGCCGGGGTCGTTCGTCAGGACGCGGCGGATCTTCTCGCCGGCGAGCTTGGTGCCGTCGGCGACGGAGACCTGGCCCGCGTGGATGGAGCGGCCCATGCCGACGCCGCCGCCGTGGTGGAGGGAGACCCAGGAGGCGCCGGAGGCGACGTTCACCATGGCGTTCAGCAGCGGCCAGTCGGCGATCGCGTCGGAGCCGTCGAGCATGGCCTCGGTCTCGCGGTACGGGGAGGCGACGGAGCCGCAGTCGAGGTGGTCGCGGCCGATGGCGAGGGGGGCGGCGAGTTCGCCGGAGGCGACCATGTCGTTGAAGCGCTCGCCGGCCTTGTCGCGCTCGCCGTAGCCGAGCCAGCAGATGCGGGCGGGCAGGCCCTGGAAGTGGACGCGCTCGCCGGCCAGCTTGATCCAGCGGTGCAGGGACTCGTTCTCGGGGAAGAGGTCGAGGATCGCCTTGTCCGTCTTGCGGATGTCCGAGGCCTCGCCGGACAGGGCGGCCCAGCGGAAGGGGCCCTTGCCCTCGGAGAAGAGCGGGCGGATGTAGGCGGGGACGAAACCGGGGAAGGCGAAGGCGCGGTCGTAGCCGGCGAGCTGGGCCTCGCCGCGGATGGAGTTGCCGTAGTCGAAGACCTCGGCTCCGGCGTCCATGAAGCCGACCATGGCCTCGACGTGCCGGGCCATGGACTCGCGGGCGCGGGTGGTGAAGCCGGCCGGGTCCTTGGCGGCCGCGTCGGCCATGTCGTCGAAGTCGACGCCGACGGGGAGGTAGGCGAGCGGGTCGTGGGCCGAGGTCTGGTCGGTCACGATGTCGATGGGCGCGCCCTCGGCGAGCATGCGGGGAAGCAGCTCGGCCGCGTTGCCGAGCAGGCCGATGGACAGCGGCTTGCGCTGGTCGCGGGCCTCGACGGCGAGCTGGAGGGCGTGCTCCAGGGAGTCGGCCCGCACGTCCAGGTAGCGGTGCTCGATGCGGCGCTCGATGGCACGCGGGTCCACGTCGATGCAGATCGCGACGCCGTCGTTCATCGTCACGGCCAGGGGCTGGGCGCCGCCCATGCCGCCGAGACCGGCGGTCAGCGTGATGGTGCCGGCGAGGGTGCCGTTGAACTTCTTCGCGGCGACGGCGGCGAAGGTCTCGTAGGTGCCCTGGAGGATGCCCTGGGTGCCGATGTAGATCCAGGAACCGGCGGTCATCTGGCCGTACATGGTCAGGCCGAGCTGCTCCAGGCGCCGGAACTCCTCCCAGTTGGCCCAGTCACCGACCAGGTTGGAGTTGGCGATGAGGACGCGCGGGGCCCACTCGTGGGTCTGCATGACACCGACGGGGCGGCCGGACTGGACGAGCATCGTCTCGTCCTGCTTGAGGGTCCGCAGCGTGCGGACCATGGCGTCGTAGGAGCGCCAGTCGCGGGCGGCCTTGCCGGTGCCGCCGTAGACGACGAGCTTGTCGGGGTGCTCGGCGACCTCGGGGTCGAGATTGTTCTGCAGCATCCGCAGGGCGGCTTCCTGCTGCCATCCCAGGGCGCTCAGTTCCGTACCGCGCGGCGCTCGGACGGGGCGGGGTCCTGACATGGTCTGCCTCCTAGCGGACTGTTGCTGTGGATATTCACATCCTGGCTCTTTGAATAGAGCTAGTCAATAGGTGCGCGGCCCCGCGCGCGCCCCTCCCGGATGTTTGGCTGGGACCCATGGGCGCAGAGATGGACAGGGCAGGGGATCGGGCAGGCGGCGACGACCGGGCGGGTGGGGCTGCGATGTCTTCGGCACAGGCCCGGGACGCGGCGCGCGTCTCGCGGCGGGACGACGCCGTACGGGCCGCCGTGGAGCAGGGGCTCCTCGCGCCGGACCGGCCCGTCGTCGCGCTCCTGGACGTCCCCGGCATACGGGCCTCGGCCGCCGCCCTGCACTCCGCCTTCGCGGCGGTGACCGCCCCCGGAACTCCGGTGCTGCACGCCTTCGCGGTGAAGGCGACGCCCCTCGTCCCCGTCCTGCGGCTGCTGCGCGAGGAGGGCATCGGCGCCGAGGTGGCGAGCCCCGGGGAACTCGCGCTCGCCCGGGCGGCCGGCATCCGGGCCGGGCGGACCGTGCTCGACTCGCCGGCCAAGACGCCCGCCGAACTGCGCGAGGCGCTGGCGCTGGGCATCGCGGTCAACGCGGACAACCCGCAGGAGCTGCACCGCATCGACGCCCTCGTCCGCTCGGCGGCCACCCGCTCCCCCATCGGACTCCGGGTGAACCCGCAGGTCGGCGGGGGATCGATCGGTGCGCTGTCCACCGCGACGGCGACCTCCAAGTTCGGGGTCGCGCTGCGGGACGAGGGAGCCCGCGCCTGGATCGTGCGGGCGTACGCGGAGCGGCCCTGGCTCACCCGGCTGCACGCGCACTCGGGCTCGCAGGGCATGCCGCTCCCGCTGATGGCACGGGGTGTGGCGGAGACGTACGCGCTGGCCGAGGAGATCAACCGGCACGTCGGGCGACAGCAGGTCGACACGATCGACATCGGCGGCGGACTGCCGGTCGACTTCGGCTCCGACACCATGGCGCCGACGTACGAGCAGTACGCGCGGCTGCTCGCGGAGGTGACACCGGGGCTGTTCGACGGGCGGTACGGGCTGGTGACCGAGTTCGGGCGGTCTCTGCTGGCCAAGCACGGGACGGTGCTGGCCCGGGTCGAGTACACGAAGTCCGCCGGGGGCCGGGCCGTCGCGGTCACCCACGCCGGGGTGCAGGTGGCGACCCGCACCGTGTACGCGCCGGAGTCGTGGCCGCTGCGGATCGCCGCGTACGACGCGAAGGGCCGGCCCAGGACGGGGCCGGACGTCGTCCAGGACGTCGCCGGACCGGCCTGCTTCGCGGGCGACCTGCTCGCCGAGGGCCGCCCGCTGCCGCCGCTCGAACCGGGCGACCATGTGGCCGCCCTCGACACGGGCGCGTACTGCTTCGCGCACCACTACGCGTACAACTCCCTGGCCCGCCCCGGCATCTACGGCTACGCACCGGCTGAGGGCGACCCGGGTGCCACCCGCTTCGCGGTCGTACGGACCCCCCAGACCCTCCCCGAGATCGTCACCGAGTCGGGCGGCCCCCACACCCACTCCCTCACCGGCTTGTAGAAGATCAGCCCCTCCCCTCCCCTTCGGCCGCGGGAAAACTCAGCCCCTCCCCTCACCTTCGGCCGCGGGAAAAATTCAGCCCCTCCGGCGTTTGAGGAGCGGGGTCCGGGGCGGAGCCCCGGGAACGGGACGGGAAGGGGCGGAGGGGGCGAACCCTAGAACGCAGGCACCGGCCGACCGGCACCACACTCACCGGCGGACGCCACAGCGCACCCGACACGACGAGCGCCCCCTCACACCCGCATACGCCCCCGCACTCCCGCCCCAGGGCAGCACAAACCGACCCCAGGGGGTTTAGGCACGCCTGAGAATGTGGTCAGTTGACCCACCTTAGTCATCGCGGGCATTTTCCACAGGAAAATGCCGGATCACTCCCTTCCCGTGCACACAGTGCGTAACTTCGGCGTCACTCGGCCGAACCCTTTGGCGGGAGGGAGACACGGTGCCCGGTATCGACGAGTGCCTGCTGGAGGCCATGACACTGCCCGGTGCGCGGGGCGCATCGGTGGTCGACTGGACCAGCGGCCTGGCCCTGGGCACGGTCGGCGACGCTCCGGGCGACGACCACGAGACGACCGCGGCGGAGGCGGCCGAACTGGCCCGGCTCGCCGCGGAGAACCGCTCGTTCGCCCCCAAGGGCGGCTCCGACTGGTCCGAGTGGTCCGACCAGGAAACCCCGATCGAAGACCTGATCATCAGCAACCGCGACAGCTACCACGTCCTGCGATTCGTCCGGACCGCCTTCGACAGCAGCGTGTTCCTGCATCTGTGGCTGGCCCGCTCGGACGGCAATCTCGCCCTGGCCCGCATCCGACTGGGCGAGATGGCCGGACGGCTGGTGCTCGTATGACCACGGTCAGGACCTCTCCCCCGCCCCGGCTCCCGATGAGGGACCCGGCACCGGGCGCCGCCGGCGGCGCCTCACCGATGCTCAGCAGGCTCGCCGACGAACGGGCCACCGGCGTCCTGATCCGCGAACGCGGCACCCTCTACCTCGCCGACGGCGAGGTCGTGCACGCCGAGAGCCCGGCCACCCCCGGACTCGACGTCCTCTTCTCCGTCCACGGCGTCCTGGACCCCGAGGTGTGGCGGGAGGCGGTCGCCACGGCCGGGGCGCGCCGCCGGGTCGGCCGGTTCCTGATCGACAGCGGGCGGATCGCGGAGGGCGCGCTGGAACTGTGCCACCTCGGCTCCCTCTACGACGCCGCGTACTTCGTGCTCGGGCCGAGCAGCACCCCGAGCCGCTTCCGTTACGGCGCCGCCCACTGGTTCGGCCCGGTCCGCCCCGTCCCGGTCGCCGCGCTGGAGCGCGAGACGGTGCGCCGGCGGGAACTCCTGCACCGGATCTGGCCCGACCCGGCCACCGACACCGCACCGCTGCGGCGCGCCCGGCTCACCGCGGGGCCGACGGTGCCGCTGCGCCAGGAGGCCGTCCTCGGCCGGGTGGACGGTGTCCGCACGGCGGCCGACGTGTCCCTCGCGCTGGGGCGGCCCGCCTTCCACACGCTCGTCGACCTGCGCCGGCTCGCCGCCGCCGGACTCGTGACGGCCGCGCCCGAACCGCAGCCGCTTCCCCCGCCCGGCGTGCTCACCCAGACCTCCGCCGATCCCGACGTCGCGTTGCTGCGGCGACTCAGAGACGCGCTGGAGGCCTTGTGAGTCCCAACCCCGCGGGAGGCCTTGTGATCCGCGCGCTACGACAGCGTGCCGAGAGGAGACTGCTGATGGCGGCGGAGGCCGAAGTCCTGGACGAACTCCATCGGCTCCGGGCCCGCGTGCCCCAGCTGACCGGAGCCCTCGCGGCCAGTGCCGACGGCCTCGTCCTCGCCCATGACACACCGGGCGTGGAGCCGGACGGCCTGGCCGCGCTCACCGCGGCCGCCCTGGGCGTCGCCATACGCATGGCCGAGTCCACCGGCCACGGCGACCTGCGCGAACTGCTGGTGCGCGGCGTGCACGGCTATGTCGCGACGTACGCCGCGGGCGGCTCCGCGGTGCTCACGCTGCTCGCCCAGGACCGGGTCAACGTCGGCCGGCTGCACCTGGAGGGGCGGCGCTCCGGCACCCGGATCGGCGAACTCGTCGACGCCGCCACGGCTCGCGGCGAACCGGCCGCCGAACCGGCCAAGACCTCCGCCAAGACCCCACTGCGCACACGCACCCCACGGGGCGCCACCCCGCGGTCCACATCCACTCCTGCCACCAACCCGAGAACATCAGAGAGCTGAAGGAGCACCCCATCATGACGAACACCGAGACCGCCCTCAAAGAGGCTCTGGCGTCCATCGAGGGCGCGACGGGAGCCGCGCTCGTGGACTACACGAGCGGAATGGCGCTGGGCACCATCGGCGGCAGCAAGAGCTTCGACCTCACGGTCGCGGCCGCCGGCAACACCGACGTCGTCCGGGCCAAACTGCGCACGATGGAACACCTCGGCCTGAAGGGCGACATCGAGGACATCCTGATCACGCTCTCCGACCAGTACCACCTGATCCGGCTGATGAAGGGGCGCGGCGGGAACGGCCTCTTCCTGTACCTGGTGCTCGACCAGAAGCGTGCCAACCTGGCGATGGCCCGGCACCAGTTGAAGAGGATCGAGGCCGATCTGGAGATCTAGTCCGCGCCACCGGGTCCGGAGCCGCTCCGGTCAGTGACGCCGCGCCCCACCGGGCGCGGCGTCACCCGCCGCCACTCCGGTGGCCCGGACGGCACGGACCGGCTTACCCACGGGCGCGCCGGCGCGCGGGCCGAGCCAGTCGACGCGCACCCAGATCAACGCCTGTTCGGCTCGCTCCACCCGACCGAGCCGGGCGGCCTTCAGCCACAGTCCGACACCCGCCCCGGCGAGCAGCATGCCGCCCGCGGCGGGCACCGCGAACGAACTGCCCAGCGCGGCGGCGAAGCCGAGCAGCAGCCACCAGCGGTGGCCCCGGCGCCAGTTGCGGACGGTCACGGCACGGTCCTGGAGCACATCGTGCTTGCCCGCGCGGGCGGCCGAGCGGACCAGGGCGTCGTACCGCTTCCTGCGCCACAGCGCCACCACGGCGGCCGTGACGAGAAACAGCGCGGCGCCCCCGAGGACGCCGATCCTGCGCCCGGTCAGCCCGGGGAGCAGCACTCCGACTCCGGCCGCCAGTACTCCGCACCACCACAGCGGTGATGCTCCCGCCCGCACCACGACGGCCACTCGGGCCAGTCCCTGTCCTCCGCGCGCCACGATCCGCCTCCCGTCCCCAGCGTCTGCACGTCCACGGGCGGGCCGCCGACGGCCGCCACGCCCGTATGTCTTCGGGCGCGCAGGTTAGCCACGGAAGGTGAGACGCGTCTGAGAAACACCGGAATCGCCGCTCCGGCGCCGGGGGACGACGCTCCTCCGCTCCCCGAACGGGGCCCTCTGAAAGCGGGGCTCTCGACGAACGGGCCCTCCACGAACGGGCCCTCCACGAGCAAGGCCCCGCACGGCGCCCGCTACTCCACGAACAGGCCCCGTACGGCGGCGCGTGCGTCGAACTGCTCCAGTCGCGCCTGCGCGTCCGGCAGGTCGTCGCACATGGCCTCCAGCAGGACACGGCCCAGCAGCATCGGCGCGCACGCCGTGTCGAACGCGAGGCCGGTGCCGACGGCGGCGGGGAGCAGCAGGTCGGACACCTTCGCCACCGGCGCGAACGCCGAGTCGGCGACCGTGACGACGGTCAGCCCGGCCTCCTTCGCGTAGCCGAGGGCGTCGACGACCTCGCGCGGGTGGCGGGGCAGCGCGAAGCACAGCAGGGCCGTGGCCCCGGCCCGGACGGCCGCGTCGATGCGGTCCTGGAGCATCGTGCCGCCCTCGTGCAGCAGCCGGACGTCGGGGTGCACCTTGGCGGCGAAGTAGGCGAAGCCGTAGGCCTGGGAGGCGGCGGCGCGCAGCCCGAGGACGGGCAGCGGGCGGGACGCGGCCAGCAGCCGCCCCGCGCGAGCGACCGGCCGCGGATCGGCGAGCACGGCGGCGAGGTGACGCAGGTTCTCGATCTCGGCCTCGACGGCCTGCTGGTACTCGTTGTACGAGGCGGTGTCGGCGGCCTGTTCGGTGGGCGCGACCTCGCGCAGGTGCCTGCGCAGCGCCGGGTAGCCGTCGAAGCCGAGCGCGACCGCGAAGCGGGTGACGGAGGGCTGGCTGACTCCGGCGAGTTCCGCGAGTTCGACGCTGGACAGGAACGGCACGTCGGCGGCGCTGCGCACCATGCTGTGGGCGATGCGCCGCTGGGTCGGGGTGAGCCGGCGCCCCTCGAAGAGGCTCTGGAGCCGTCCGGCGGGGCTGTCGCCCACGCCCGCGTCGCCCTGCGGTCCGACGCCTTCCGACGCCTCGCCGGCGCCCGACGCCCCACCGGCGCCCGGCGCCTCGTCGACCCCCGTCGCCCGGCCGACCCCCGTCGCCGTACCGTCCCGCATCGTCCCGCCGCCCCCCATCGTCCCGCCGTCCCCGTCCTTGTCGCCGCCTGCGGCCCTGTCGCCGAGCGTGCTCATGACGTGCTCCCCCTCCAGATGTCCGTGAACCGGCCGGGCTCCGGGTCGGGCCGCAGGTCGCGGCGGCGCGGCGCCCGTACCGCGGCGCCCGGTTCACGGCCGACGACGGGACGGTGCGCACCACACGCGCGCGGCGTCCGGCGTGCGGCGTGAGAGGCGGAGCCCGCCTGTTCCTCGACGCCCCGGGAGAGTACAGCGTGGCCGGGCGGGGCGGGGGCGGAGAGGGCCCGCAGGTCACGGAGCGCGGGACCGGCGGCGTACTCCTGGACCGTCCCGCCCGGGGACACGGCCTCGTGAGCGGCGAGGAAGGGGCGCGGCCGGGCGCGGCCGGGTCCGCGAAGGACTCCGGCGCCGCGGCCGTGAAGGACCGCGGGCGCGGCGGCCGTCGGAGGCGACACCGCGCACGACGTGTCCACGATCCATGACGACCCCACGCGCACACCCTTCTATTCAGGTACCGAGAACTCTGCATGACGATATGCAGACCGGCAAGGGGCACCCTCCGGGGGCCCGGCCCCGCCGCAACACGGGGGCTATCCCCAGTGCCAGGGGCGCCCCGGCTGCCTAACGTGATGGACATGACCGGTATGAACGCCCGCCATGACGACGCGGAGCTGAAGAAGGAACTCGACGCCACCCTGCACGCGCGCAGGGAACTCGGCGAGGAGTACGAGTCCGCGCTGGTCGACTCGTTCCTGGAGAAGGTCGAGCAGCGCCTCGACGGCGCCGTCGACCGCCGGGTGCGGCGCCGGCTCGCCGAACAGCAGATGACGGTGGCGCGCGGGTCGCGCGCTCCCCAGTCCGCCGACTCCTGGGGCGAGCGGTTCGGCTTCGGCATCGTCTCACTCGTCCTCGCGATCCCGCTGTCCGCGATCGGCGCCGCCCAGGCCGGCCTGCCCGGTCTGCTCGTCGCCTGGGGCGGCATCGTCGGGGTGAACGTGGTCCAGGCGGTGCGCCTGTCGCCCGGCTTCTTCGGCCGCCGCGCGTCCCGGCAGGAGTCGGACTGGGAGGAGTAGGCGCCCGACGGCATACGAAAGGGCCCGGCACTCGGGACGAGTGCCGGGCCCTTCGACGTATTGCGCGGGGACCGCCGCACCCCCGGTGAAGGGGGGCGGGACGACGGCGGTCCCCGCGAGGGACGCGGGCCGGGTCAGGACCAGGCTTGCGCGTCCTAGGCGTCCATGGAGGTCCGGGAGCCGCTCCGGAGGTCCTTGGCGCCGTTCGCCGCCGGCCCGGGCGGGGAGCCGCTCCCGCCCTGCCGACACCCACTAATGTGCCGGACCCGTGTTAAGCGGGTGCTGCGCGGACGTGACGCGCTCGTACCACTTCCGCGAAGTTCGCCCCGGCCGGAGCCGGAAGATCCACACGGATCCGGCACTTCGCGCGAAAACCCTGCTCCGGCGCCGGACGGGTCAGGCCCTGGTGCCGCCCTTGGCCAGGAAGGACAGCAGGTCCTGCCGGCTGACGACGCCGGTCGGCTTGCCCTCGACGAGCACGATCGCCGCGTCGGCGCCGCCGAGCACGGACATCAGGTCGGCGACCGGCTCACCGGAGCCGACCTGCGGCAGCGGCGACGACATGTGCTTCTCCAGCGGGTCGTCCAGGGAGGCCCGCTTGGTGAACAGCGCGTCCAGGAGCTCGCGCTCCACGACCGAGCCGATGACCTCGGCGGCCATCACGTCCGGGTGACCGGCGCCCGGCTTGACGATCGGCATCTGCGAGACGCCGTACTCACGCAGCACCTCGATGGCCTCGCCGACGGTCTCCTCCGGGTGCATGTGCACCAGCGAGGGGATCGAGGCGCCCGCCTTGTCGTTCAGGACGTCGGCGACACGGGCGCTCGGGCCGGTGTCCTCCAGGAAGCCGTAGTCGGCCATCCACTCGTCGTTGAAGATCTTGCTGAGGTAGCCGCGGCCGCTGTCGGGGAGCAGCACGACGACGACGTCGTCGGGGCCGAGGCGCTCGGCGACGCGCAGCGCGGCGACGACGGCCATGCCGCAGGAGCCGCCGACGAGCAGCCCCTCCTCCTTGGCCAGGCGGCGCGTCATCTGGAAGGAGTCCTTGTCGGACACCGCGACGATCTCGTCCGCGACCGTACGGTCGTAGGCGGTGGGCCAGAAGTCCTCACCGACGCCCTCGACCAGGTAGGGCCGGCCGGAGCCGCCGGAGTACACGGACCCCTCGGGGTCGGCGCCGACGACCTGGACCTTGCCGTCGCTGGCGTCCTTCAGATACCGGCCGGTGCCGGAGATCGTGCCGCCGGTGCCGACGCCCGCGACGAAGTGCGTGATCTTCCCCTCGGTCTGCTCCCAGAGCTCGGGGCCGGTCGAGTGATAGTGCGAGAGGGGGTTGTTCGGGTTGGAGTACTGGTCGGGCTTCCAGGCTCCCGGGGTCTCCCGCACGAGCCGGTCTGACACGTTGTAGTACGAGTCCGGGTGCTCCGGGTCGACGGCGGTGGGGCAGACCACGACCTCGGCTCCGTACGCGCGCATCACGTTGATCTTGTCGGCGGAGACCTTGTCGGGGCACACGAAGATGCAGTGGTACCCCTTCTGCTGCGCCACGATGGCGAGGCCTACACCGGTGTTTCCACTGGTCGGCTCGACGATCGTGCCGCCGGGCTTGAGCGCGCCGCTCTCCTCCGCGGCCTCGATCATGCGCAGGGCGATGCGGTCCTTCACGGATCCGCCCGGGTTGAAGTACTCGACCTTCGCCAGGACGGTCGCCTGGATCCCCGCGGTCACGTTGTTGAGTCTCACCAGCGGGGTGTTGCCGACGAGACTGATCATCGAGTCGTGGAATTGCACCGTTGTCTCCGGAGCTGCGTTTTTTAAAGGAATGGTCCCGTCAGCCTACGGCCCTGAGCAGCCGTTCACCCTCAGTTGCGATTGGCCCACCCGCTCTTCGGGGCAAGCAGTGGTTGTACGGCTACAGGAGGTGGCGGCGACGGATGTCGAGCATGTCGAGAGCGAGGGTGGCCCGGCGGATCGCCGCGGGCGCGGCGTACGGCGGGGGCGGCGTCGGGCTGGTGGGTGCGGCGGCCGTCGGTCTGGTGCTGGCCGAGGTGCAGTTCGTGAAGCGGCATGTGAACAACGGACACGCTCCCTACGCCCCGCGCGCGGACGGTCTGTACGGGTACGACTACGCCGGTGCCTCCCCTGACGAACCCCCGCTGCGGCTGACGATGCTCGGCGACTCGACGGCCGCCGGCCAGGGGGTGCGCAGGGCCCGCCAGACGCCGGGGGCGCTGCTGTCCTCGGGGCTCGCGGCGGTGGCCGAGCGGCCGGTGGAGCTGTGCAACGTGGCGCTGCCCGGCGCCCAGTCGGACGACCTGGACCGTCAGGTCGCGCTCGCTCTCGCGGACACCTCGCGGCTGCCCGACATCTGCGTGATCATGGTCGGCGCGAACGACGTGACGCACCGGATGCCGCCGACGCGCTCCGTGCGTCATCTGTCCGCGGCGGTCCGGCGGCTGCGCACGGCCGGTGCCGAGGTGGTCGTCGGCACGTGTCCCGACCTGGGCACGGTCGAGCAGGTCCAGCAGCCGCTGCGGTGGCTGGCGCGGCGTGCGTCCCGCCAGCTCGCCGCCGCGCAGACGATCGGGACGGTCGAGCAGGGGGGCCGGACGGTGTCGCTGGGCGACCTGCTGGGCCCCGAGTTCGCGGCGAACCCGCGTGAGCTGTTCGGTCCCGACCACTACCACCCCTCGGCCGAGGGGTACGCGACGGCCGCCATGGCTCTGCTGCCGACGGTCTGCGCGGCGCTGGGGCTGTGGCCGGCCGAGGACGAGCGGCCCGACGTCTCGCGTCACGAGGGGTTCCTGCCGGTCGCGCGGGCGGCGGCGGAGGCCGCGGCCGAGCCCGGCACCGAGGTGGCTGCCGCCATGCCGACCGGGCCCCGTGGCCCCTGGGCCCTCCTGAAACGCCGCCGCCGCCAACGCCTCCCGGCAACAGACCCGACCCCGACCCCGTCGAACTGACCCAGGTGCGGGCACGCGGGGGCCGGCCGCGCAGTTCCCCGCGCCCCTAGACACCTCACCCCGGCCGGCACCGGAAAGGCGGCCCCGGTCGGGGCGAGCCGGACCGTACCCGGCCGCGGGTGCGTGGGGGCCGGTCGCGCAGTTCCCCGCACCCCTAGGCACCTCACCCCGGCCGGCACCGGAAAGGCGGCCCCGGTCGGGGCGAGCCGGACCGTACCCGGGTGCGGGTCCGTGGGGGCCGGTCGCGCAGTTCCCCGCGCCCCTAGGCACCTCACCCTGACCGGCACCGGAAAGGCGGCCCCGATCCGGGCGGGAGCGAGACCGTACCCGGGTGCGGGTCCGTGGGGGCCGGCCGCGCAGTTCCCCGCGCCCCTAGGCACCTCGCCCTGACCGGCACGGGAAAGGCGGCCCCGGTCGGGGCGAGCCGGACCGTACCCGGGTGCGGGTCCGTGGGGGCCGGTCGCGCAGTTCCCCGCACCCCTAGGCATCTCACCCTGACCGGCACCGGAAAGGCGGCCCCGGTCGGGGCGAGCCGGACCGTACCCGGGTGCGGGTCCGTGGGGGCCGGTCGCGCAGTTCCCCGCGCCCCTAGGCACCTCACCCTGACCGGCACCGGAAAGGCGGCCCCGATCCGGGCGGGAGCGAGACCGTACCCGGGTGCGGGTGCGTGGGGGCCGGGCGCGCAGTTCCCCGCGCCCCTAGGTAGCTCGCCCTTGGCCTGGTCAGGAAGGAGCCGGAATCCAGGCCCAACCCGCAGGATTCAGCCCGCCCGGCACAAGAATTCAGCGCCGCCCGGCACAAGAATTTCAGCCCCTCCGGCGATTGAGGAGCGGGGTCCGGGGCGGAGTCCTGGAAGATTCAGCCCCTCCGGCGATTGAGGAGCGGGGTCCGGGGCGGAGCCCCGAGTGGGTGCTTGGCGTGGGGTGGCTTGGAGTGCCGGTCTGGGGGACGTACCCCCTCCTCCAAGGCGCCCCCGCCAGGAAAAAGCAAGCGCTTAGAAAAGTGCGGCCGGTGTCACACCCCAACACCGGTGACCCCGGCGGTACGTACGGGTAACTTCCCAAGCAGCCCCGCACACTTCCCGTACGCCAATGGAGCCGTGATGCCCGAAGCCGTGATCGTCTCAGCCGCCCGCTCCCCGATCGGCCGCGCCTTCAAGGGCTCCCTGAAGGACGTGCGCCCCGACGACCTGACCGCCACGATCATCCAGGCCGCCCTCGCCAAGGTCCCCGAGCTGGACCCGAAGCTCATCGACGACCTGATGCTCGGCTGCGGCCTCCCCGGCGGCGAGCAGGGCCACAACCTCGGCCGCATCGTGGCCGTGCAGATGGGCATGGACCACCTCCCGGGCTGCACCATCACCCGCTACTGTTCCTCGTCCCTGCAGACCTCCCGCATGGCCCTGCACGCCATCAAGGCGGGCGAGGGCGACGTCTTCATCTCGGCGGGCGTCGAGATGGTGTCGCGGTCCGTCAAGGGCACCTCCGACGGCATGCCGGACACCCACAACCCCCTCTTCGCCGACGCCGAGGCCCGCACGGTCGAGGTCGCGCAGTCGGAGGGCTCGACCTGGCACGACCCGCGCGAGGACAGCCGGATCCCGGACGCGTACATCGGGATGGGCCAGACCGCCGAGAACCTGGCCCGCCTCAAGGGCGTCACCCGCCAGGACATGGACGAGTTCGGCGTCCGCTCGCAGAACCTCGCCGAGGAAGCCATCAAGAACGGCTTCTGGGAGCGCGAGATCACCCCGATCACGACCCCGGACGGAACGGTCGTCAGCAAGGACGACGGCCCGCGCGCGGGTGTCACGCTGGAGGCCGTCCAGGGCCTCAAGCCGGTCTTCCGCCCCGACGGCCTGGTCACCGCCGGCAACTGCTGCCCGCTGAACGACGGCGCCGCCGCCCTCGTGATCATGTCCGACACGAAGGCCCGCGAGCTCGGCCTGACCCCGCTCGCCCGCATCGTCTCGACCGGCGTCACCGGCCTGTCCCCCGAGATCATGGGCCTCGGCCCGGTGGAGGCCAGCAAGCAGGCGCTCAGCCGCGCCGGCCTCACCGTCGACGACATCGACCTGTTCGAGATCAACGAGGCCTTCGCCGCCCAGGTGATCCCGAGCGCCCGCGACCTGAACATCCCGCTGGACAAGCTGAACGTGAACGGCGGCGCCATCGCGATCGGCCACCCCTTCGGCATGACCGGCGCCCGCATCACCGGCACGCTCATCAACAGCCTCCAGTTCCACGACAAGCAGTTCGGCCTGGAGACCATGTGCGTCGGCGGCGGCCAGGGCATGGCGATGGTCATCGAGCGCCTGAGCTGACAGCGACGACCCGTTCCTGTGACGGGAATTGAACCCAGCGTGAACGAATCGGCCCAGAAGCCCGGAACCACCGGGCCTCTGGGCCGATTTGTGATCCAATCCCTTCCAAGATGTGACCTATGTCCCTCCGGAAGGGTATTTCCGCAGGTCAGATGCATTGCACAGCTAAACCTGAGGCCCAAAGTCCTGTCCTATTCGTGACGTTACGCACTGACAGTTTGGTGGTTCGCCCTTCAAGCTGATGTAGGAAGTCGGGGGCCGACTTTGAACCGGGAGTACGTCAGTGAGCGCCATGCCGATTGCTCTGCTGCTCGCCACCGCCGCAAGTGCGGCCGTGGGCGTCGCCGTTCTGCGCACCCTGTGGGGTGTGCGTCGGCAGGTCGCAGCCCTGCACAGCGAACTCGTCGCGAGCCGCGCAAGCGCGGCGCGGGCCCTGGTGCCCGCGGCGCGAGGATCCGCCGACGCGGACGAGATACGCACGGCCGTGGCCGACGCGCTGGCCGAGGAGCGGGAACGCGAGCTCGCCGAGGCGCGGGCCTTCTGGGCCGCCCAGGAGGCGCGTGACGCCTCCGACGCGCCGTCGCTGCTCGGGCTGCCGGACACCGAGCTGTTCCTGCCGCGCCACTCGGACTTCGCGGGCCTCGATCACCTGGAGCCGGTGGCCGAGACGGGCACGGACCTGGAGGAGCTCCAGCAGACCGGCACCGCCGGCGACTCCCCGGAGCTCGCCGCGGCCCGCCGCCGTCACCCCTCGCACCCGGACTTCGTCCCGGTCCAGTCACCGGTGGTCGGCGACCACGAACGCACGGTGGCCCGCCTGGAGGAGCTCGCCGAGTCCCGTACGGAGCTGGCGGACGTCCGCCCCGGCCCGCTCGGCACCCTCGACGTCTACGTCTTCGCCGACGGCACGACCCTGTGCATGACCCCCGGCCACCGCGAGACCGCGCAGCGGCTCGCCGCGGCGCTGACGGCGGGCGAGGCGCCCGTCCTGCTCGGCGGCTCCGGCGTCTCGGGCGCGTACGCGCTGACCTTCTCCTTCGGCGAGGAGAGCGTGTACATCCTCGCGGACCGCGTCATAGCGTCGCTGTAGCGCCCGCCCCCAGGGGCGGGCCGCGGGGGCACCGCGCGCCGGAGTCGGCCGATCAGGTCAGACCCCGGCGCGTTTCTGTGCCTCGGCCACGAGCGTGACCGCTTCGGCCAGTTCCTCCTCGTTCTTCAGTACGAGGGCCAAGTCGTGCGCGGCGACCGTGATTTGGTCGGCGGCGGCGAACATCCCGGCGTCGGGCATCTCCCGGGGTTCCCCCGACGGGTCCTCGACCCGCTGGGCGCGCAGCGCGAACTCCCTGGCCAGCCCCAGTGCCTCGGCCGCGGCGCTGCGTTGCAGGCGGCTCTGCGGGGCGGCCCGCAACCGGTCGGCGAAGTGGTCCACGGCTCGGGTCAACGGCGTCGTATCCAGCACGCCGCGAGACTACGCGCAGCGGCGGGACTGTTGCCAACAACCCAACCCTCAGGCACGGTGGCGTGAAGGACCGGCTTACATCCCCTTTGCGTTCGGAGGCGCCGATGTCCCAAGTCTTCTCCGAGGAGACCCATCGCAACCTGCTCGCCCGCATCCCCCATTGCACCGGTCGTGAGATCTCCGACTGGCTTCGCACCGTCGACGAAGGCCCCGCCCTCTTCCGCTTCGAGGAGAAGGTGAGCTGGCTCCGCGCCGAGCACGACCTCGCGTACGGCCACGCCAAAGCGATCATCCACGAGTACGACCTGAGGAGGGCCGCGCGCAAACTGCTGTGAGCGCGCACCACCGAGACGACCGCCATCCGACGACACCCCCCGTGCCGACCGGCACCCATGACGAAGGGCCCGCGAACTGGTGGTTCGCGGGCCCTTCACGTTGTCGGACGGCCCCTCAGGCCGCCGGCGCGGCTAGTCGTCGCCGCTGAAGATGGCGACCAGCCGCAGCATCTCGACGTAGATCCAGACGAGCGTCATGGTCAGGCCGAACGCGGCCAGCCAGGCCTCTTCCTTGGGCGCGCCGTAGGCGATGCCGTCCTCGATCTGCTTGAAGTCGAGGGTCAGGAAGAACGCACCGATCAGGATCGCCAGGATGCCGACGATCGCGCCGAGCGGGCCGTTGCTGCGCAGTCCGCCGTCCGGGGCGACCCCGAAGACCACCAGCAGCAGGTTCACCGCCATGACGGCGACGAACGCGATGGCGATGGTCAGACCGATGCGGGCGTACCGCGCGGTCACCCGGATCCAGCCCGCCTTGTAGACGAGGAGGGTGGCGCCGGTGACGGCCATCGTGCCGAGCACGGCCTGGAAGGGCGCGCCGGACCATGCCGCGTTGTACATCTCGCTGAACACACCGAGGAAGACGCCCTCGAAGGCGGCGTAACCGAGGATCAGCGCGGGCGAGGCGTTGCGCTTGAAGGACTGCACCATCGCGAGGACGAAGGCGACCAGGGCGGCGCCGATGGCCAGGCCGTAGCTCGTGCTGGAGACCGGCAGCAGCGCCCAGGCCAGGACGGCGCCGACGACGACGGTGCCGAGCGTCATGGCCGAGCGCATGACGACGTCGTCCATCGTCATACGGCCGGTGGTGACCGGGGCCTGCGGCGGAGCGCCGTGCTGGAGGCCCTGCTGGGCGTAGGGGTTCTGCGCGTACGGGTTCTGCGCGTAGGGGTTGCCGCCCTGCTGGGCGTAGGGGTTCCCCTGCGTGCCGACAGCGGGTCCCCCGGCCTGCGGCGCCGCGTTGAAGCCCGCGTAGCCGTTGTCGCGGCTGAACCCCCGTCGCGAGAAGACCGGGTTACTGCTCCTCATTTCACTCCTCCATGGCCACCGTGCGTGGCCTTGGCCTCAAGGGTAATAGGTAGGCAAAGGAATGACCCTAGTGCTTGAGGAGGATCTTTCCCTCGTTGTGCCACCGTACGCGTGTGCCCTCTGGTACGCCCGCACTGGTACGAAGCCGTGACACCGCTCGTCGCGGCACCGGCTCGCGACGCGTCACGGCACCGGCTCGCGACCCTCGCGTTCGCCCGGTGAACCTTCCTTCACCTCTGCCTCGGCCACGGGTGTCCATCGTCCGGGAGACGGCCGCCGGCGGCTGAGCGGGGTGCCGCGAAGAGGGGCGGGGACCGAGGGGGGAATGCAGCCGGCGGGCCACGCTCGGAGTGTTCCGACTGTGGCCCGCGTCCTGCGTCACAGGGGCGGGAAGTGCCCGGAACCGGACTTGAACCGGTACGCCCGCGAGGGGCAGCGAGGTTTAAGCTCGCCGTGTCTGCATTCCACCATCCGGGCAGACCATGGGCTCCGCATCGAGGTTCCGAGCCTATCGGGGCGCATCACCCGAACAGCGGGCGTGCGGACCGCTGTTGTCTTATTTTATTGATGTCTGAGGGTGCATCAGTACGCTGCACAGGCCGTCAGCACTTGCCAACAGCCTCCCGGACGCACAGAGCCCGCGTACGCGAATTGACGGAATTTCACCGTCCGAACGCGATCACGCCGAACCCCGGACCGGATCCCGGGCCCGCTCCCGGGAGTACGGCCGCGCGCCACGCGCTCCCCGGCGCCGACCCGGACCGCTCTCAGGGAACTCCGTCATCCCCAGGTATGACACCGCCGCTCGCGGTCCGACCCGAGGCTGCCCCCGGAACCGGAACAGCGGGTGACTACATCCCCCGGATCGGCACGGACGATGGAACACGTCCCCAGCAACGTCCTCGTCCCGACAGGAGCACCCTCCCGTGACCACCACCCACCCCGCCCGCACAAGCACCGCCGTCGCAGCCCGCGCCACGGAACTGTCGAAGGTCTACGGGCAGGGCGAGACCCAGGTGGTCGCGCTCGACCGGGTCAGCGTCGACTTCCGGCAGGCCGAGTTCACCGCGATCATGGGCCCCTCGGGGTCGGGCAAGTCCACGCTGATGCACTGCGTGGCGGGCCTCGACACCTTCTCCTCCGGCTCGGTGCGCATCGGCGACACCGAACTCGGCTCCCTGAAGGACAAGCAGCTCACCAAGCTGCGCCGGGACAAGATCGGCTTCATCTTCCAGGCGTTCAACCTGCTGCCGACGCTGACGGCCCTGGAGAACATCACGCTCCCGATGGACATCGCCGGCCGCAGGCCCGACAAGGAGTGGCTGGACACCGTCATCAAGATGATCGGCCTCGCGGACCGGCTGAGCCACCGCCCCTCCCAGCTCTCCGGCGGCCAGCAGCAGCGCGTCGCCGTCGCCCGCGCCCTCGCCTCCCGCCCCGAGATCATCTTCGGCGACGAGCCGACCGGAAACCTCGACTCGCGCTCGGGCGCGGAGGTCCTCGGCTTCCTGCGCAACTCCGTACGCGAACTCGGCCAGACCGTGGTCATGGTGACGCACGACCCGGTGGCCGCCGCCTACGCGGACCGGGTCGTCTTCCTCGCGGACGGACGGATCGTCGACGAGGTGCACGAGCCGACCGCGGACTCGGTCCTCGACCGCATGCGGAACCTTCCCGGGGGAAACCCCCGGACCCCCGAGTTCGACGGCAAGAACCGCACTAGCTGACGCGGGCGCCGAGCCCTCCCGACGCCCCCACTCCTCGTACACCTGGACTGAGACACCCCATGTTCCGTACCGCCTTGCGCAACGTGTTCGCGCACAAGGCCAGGCTCCTGATGACCGTCCTCGCCGTCCTCCTCGGCGTCGCCTTCGTCTCGGGGACCCTGGTCTTCACCAACACCATCTCGGACGCCTACCAGAAGAGCTCCGCCAAGGGCTTCGACCAGGTCGACGTCGCCATCCGCCCCGAGAGCGCGGCCGACTCGGGCGACACGATAGGCAGGACGCACAAGCTGACGCGGTCCCTGCTCGACAAGGCCGCCCAGGTGCCGGGAGCCGCCTCCGCGATCGGCGTCGTCAACGGCTTCACCGCCATCGCCGACAAGGACGGCAAGCTCATCGGCGGCGGCTTCCAGTCCCAGGGCGGCAACTTCTGGGGCGAGAAGGACCCCCGCTATCCCCTGACGGCCGGACACGCGCCGCACGGCGCCGGCGAGATCGCCATCGACTCCGAGACCGCGAGGCGGGCCGGCTACAAGGTCGGCGACACCGTACGCCTGTCGGTCGACGGCCCCGTCCTTCGGCCCGTCGTCGCCGGCGTCTTCCGCACCGACGACGGCAACGTCGCCGCGGGCGGCAGCCTCGCCCTGTTCGACACGAAGACCGCGCAGCGGCTGTTCCACTCGGCCGGCTCCTACGACGAGATCGACGTGAAGGCCGCGCCGGGCACCAGCCAGAGCGCGCTGCGCGAGGCCCTCGACGCCGTCGTACCGAAGGACACCGCCTCCACCGTCACCGGCCGGCAGCTCGCCGACGACCAGGCCGAGCAGATCTCCGCGGCGATGAGCGGCATGAAGACGGGCCTGCTCGTCTTCGCCGGGATCGCGCTGTTCGTCGGCACCTTCATCATCGCCAACACCTTCACCATGCTGGTCGCCCAGCGCACCAAGGAGCTGGCGCTGCTGCGCGCCGTCGGCGCCTCCCGCCGCCAGGTCACCCGCTCGGTGCTGATCGAGGCGTTCGTGGTCGGCGCGGTGGCGGCCGTCGGCGGGCTCGCCGCGGGCATCGGCATCGGCGCCGCGATGCGCTCCCTGATGGGCACGCTCGGCGCCACGGTGCCGGACGGCCCGCTGGTCGTCTCGCCCGGAACCGTCGCCACGGCGCTGCTCGTCGGCGTCCTCGTCACGATGCTGGCCGCCTGGCTGCCGGGCCGGCGCGCCGCGAAGATCCCGCCGGTCGCGGCGATGAGCAGCGTCCACGCGAAGGCGACGACCAAGTCCCTGGTCCTGCGGAACACGATCGGCGCCCTGTTCGCGGCCGCGGGCGTCGCCGTGGTCCTCTACGCCACGACGATGGACGGCTCGGACGGCCAGGCCCCGATGGGTCTCGGCGCCGTGCTGCTCATCATCGGCGTCTTCGTCCTCACCCCGCTGCTGTCCCGGCCGCTGATCGCCGCCGCGGCCCCCGTCCTGCGGGTCTTCGGGATCTCCGGCAAGCTGGCCCGGCAGAACTCGGTGCGCAACCCGCGCCGCACCGCCGCCACCGCCTCGGCCCTGATGATCGGTCTCACGCTGATCACCGGCATGACGGTGATGGCCGGCAGCCTGCAGAAGTCGATCGACAAGATGGCCAGTTCGGCGATCAAGGCGGACTACGTCGTGTCGATGGCGAACGGCAACTCCCTCTCCCCGGACGTCGAGAAGAAGCTCGCCGCGGTCGACGGGGTCACCGACAGCAGCCCGCTGCGCAACGCGCCCGCCCGCATCGACCGGCAGACGGAGTTCCTGACCGGCGTCACCGGCTCGGCCATCGGCAAGCTCACCGAACTCGACGTCACGGACGGCGCCTTCGAGGTCGGCGGCACCCGGGTCGTGGTCGACTCGGACACGGCGAAGTCCCACGACTGGAAGGCCGGTTCGGACTTCCAGGTCTCCTACGAGGACGGCGCGAAGGAGCGCCTGACCGTGGCCGGGGTGTACGAGGCCAACGAGATGATCCGGGGCATCATCCTCGACAACGCCGCGCTCTCCCCGCACCAGCGTGACGCCTCCGACATGCAGGTCATGGTGAAGACGGCGGGCGGCGCCTCGGCCGCGGCCAAGGACCGGCTGGAGAAGGCCCTCGGCGACAACCCCGCCATCACGGTCCAGGACAAGCAGGACATCTCCGACGGCATCGCCAAGATGTTCACGCTGATGCTGAACATGCTCTACGGCCTGCTGGCGATGGCGGTGATCGTCGCCGTCCTCGGCGTCATCAACACCCTCGCGATGTCGGTCTTCGAGCGCTCGCAGGAGATCGGGATGCTCCGCGCGATCGGCCTGGACCACAAGGGCATCAAGCGGATGGTCCGCCTGGAGTCCCTGGTCATCTCGCTCTTCGGCGGCGTCCTCGGCATCGGTCTCGGCGTCTTCTTCGGCTGGGCGGCCGGCGAGTTGCTGGGCAGCAGGATGCCGACGTACGAACTCGTGCTGCCCTGGGGCCGGATGGCGCTCTTCCTGCTCCTCGCGGCGACCGTCGGCGTCCTGGCCGCGCTCTGGCCGGCCCGCCGGGCGGCCCGTCTGAACATGCTGACGGCGATCAAGTCCGAGTGAGCGGACACCGCGAGCGGACCTGAGCGAAGGCTCCGGTGACGCGGGGGAGGGGGTCACGTTCCGGACGGAACGTGACCCCCTCCCCCGCGCCGTGCCGCCGCACGGCACGGCGTCTCCGGGCCGCCGCCCGGAGCGCGCATCCCGGCGCGTCAGTTCCAGGTTCTCGCCCGCAGCGGCATCCCGGACGCGCCGGACGCCCGGGGAGTCTTCACCGCCAGGACCTGGTTGACGCCGATCTCGTTGCGCTCGAAGGCGACCGCGCTCGCCGCCATGTACAGCCGCCAGACGCGGGCCCGCCCGGCCCCGGTGAGCCGGACGGCCCGGGACCATCCCGCCTCCAGGTTGGCGACCCAGCGGCGCAGGGTGAGCGCGTAGTGCTCGCGCAGGGCCTCGACGTCACGCACCTCGAAGCCGGCCCGTTCGAGCTGCGCCACGGTCGTCCCGACGGGAGCGAGTTCGCCGTCCGGGAACACGTAGGCGTCGATGAACGCGTCGACGGCGTACGACGACTCGTCGCGCTGCGGACGCCGGCCGATCTGGTGGTTGAGCAGCCGCCCGCCGGGGGCGAGGAGACGGCCGAGCACCTCGGCGTACTCCAGGTAGCGCTCGGCGCCGACGTGCTCGGCCATGCCGATCGAGGAGATCGCGTCGTAGGGCCCGTCGGTGACGTCCCGGTAGTCCTGCACCCTGATCTCCACACGGTCGGTCAGACCCTCGTCCGCGACCCGTTTACGGGCGTACGCGGCCTGTTCCTGCGACAGCGTCACCCCGACCACCCGCACGCCGTGTTCCCGGGCGGCGTGCACGGCCATCGAGCCCCATCCGCAGCCGACGTCGAGGAGCCGCTGACCGGGCTTCAGCGCCAGCTTCCGACAGACGAGTTCGAGCTTGTCGCGCTGCGCCTCCTCCAGGGTGCCGCCCTCCTTCCAGTAGGCGCACGAGTAGACCATCGACGGGCCGAGGACGATCTCGTAGAAGCCGTTGCCGACGTCGTAGTGGTGGCTGATGGCGCTCCGGTCGGTTCGCCGGGTGTGCAGATGGCGGTGGCGGCGCATCTCCTCGCGGGGCGGGGCGGGCGGCAGCGGCAGTCCGCCCATCCTCACCAGCCCGCGGACCGCGGCGCGCACCTCGGGGTCGCGCAGCGCCGCCCCCAGCCCGCGCGCGTCCTCGCCGCGCTCCCAGACGAGCCCGGACAGCAGGTCCAAGGCGGTGTACAGGTCGCCCTCGATGCCGAGGTCGCCGGAGACCCAGGCCCGGGCCAGCCCCAACTCGCCCGGCTTCCACAGCAGTCGGCGCAGCGCCCGCCGGTTGCGGACGACGAGTGCCGGCGCCGCGGGCGGACCCGCCTCGGAACCGTCCCAGGCACGGACGCGCAAGGGAAGCGGGGCTCCCAGCAACTGTTCGACCAGACCTTTGAGCCGCGGTGCGGCGTCCTGCATGGCGTACACCTCCGAGACAGCACTCCCGAACGCTCCGACACCCCGTAAACATCTACCCCCTGGGCGCGCAGTCCCCCTTCCACGACACAGATTCGCAAAATGTGTGTACGCACCATGCTTTGAGGGGTGCCCCGTGCGCGCCGGGCCGCGCGGGAGCGGGAACGCCGAAGGGGCCGCCCGCACCACGGATGGCGGGCGGCCCCTTCGGGGCGTTCGGTGACCGGAGGGTCAGGAGGCCTTGGCCTTCTCCTCGGTCTTGACGGCGGGCGCCGGGGCGGCCGGAGCCGGCTTGGCGGCCTCGTAGAACTCCTCGCGCGGAGTCTCCATGGCGCCCAGGGAGACGACCTCGCGCTTGAGGAACATCGCGAGCGTCCAGTCCGCGAAGACGCGGATCTTGCGGTTCCAGGTCGGCATGGCCAGACCGTGGTAGCCGCGGTGCATGTACCAGGCGAGACGGCCCTTGAGCTTGATCTTCATCTTGCCCATGACGATCATCGCGACGCCCTTGTGCAGGCCCAGACCGGCCACGGCGCCCTTGTTGGCGTGCGCGTACTCCTTCTGCGGGAAGCCCCGCATGCCGGAGATGACGTTGTCGCCGAGGATCTTGGCCTGACGCAGCGCGTGCTGCGCGTTCGGCGGGCACCAGGCGTTCTCGACACCGGCCTTGCGGGCGGCGACGTCCGGCACCTGGGCGTTGTCGCCCGCGGCCCAGATGTAGTCCGTGCCCTGCACCTGGAGGGTGGTCTGGGTGTCCACGTGGCCACGCGGGCCGAGCGGCAGACCGAAGCGGGAGAGAACGGGGTTCGGCTTGACGCCGGCCGTCCAGACGATCGTGTTGGAGTCGACCTCGAGGCCGTTCTTCAGCACGACGTGGCCGTCGACGCAGGAGTCCATGGAGGTGGAGAGGTAGATCTCCACGCCGCGACTCTCCAGGTGCTCCTTGCCGTACTGGCCGAGCTTGGGGCCGACCTCTGGAAGGATCTTGTCCGCGGCGTCGACGAGGATGAAGCGCATGTCCTCGCGGGACACGCTGCTGTAGTACTTGGCCGCGTCGCGGGCCATGTCCTCGACTTCACCGATGGTCTCGGCGCCGGCGAAGCCGCCACCCACGAAGACGAAGGTCAGCGCCTTGCGGCGGACGTCCTCGTCCGTGGTGGAGTCGGCCTTGTCGAGCTGCTCGAGAACGTGGTTGCGCAGGCCGATGGCCTCCTCGATGCCCTTCATGCCGATGCCCTGCTCGGCGAGACCGGGGATCGGGAAGGTGCGGGAGACCGCGCCCATCGCGATGACGAGGTAGTCGAAAGGCAGCTCGTACGCCTCGCCCACGAGGGGGGCGACCGTGGCGACCTTGCGGTCCTGGTCGATGGTGGTGACCCGGCCGGTGAGGACCTCCGCCTTGGGAAGTACACGCCGCAGCGGGACGACGACGTGCCGCGGGGAGATGCTGCCGGCGGCTGCTTCGGGGAGGAAGGGCTGGTAGGTCATGTACGACCGGGGGTCGACGACCGTGACGGTCGCCTCTCCGTAGCGCATCTGCTTGAGGATGCGCCGAGCTGCGTACAGGCCTACGTACCCACCGCCTACTACGAGGATCCTGGGACGCTCCGTGGTGCTCATGCCATCGAGTATCCACCTGCTTCAGGGGGGTCGCTCGTGCGCCCCTTCACAAGCTCGGACAGGCCCTCTGCTACACTCCGCGGCCCCCGCGACGGAGGCCATGTCGGCGGGGGTGGACCGCCGTACGGTTCGTACCGTTGTCAACACCGTGTGAGCTGCGGCCCGACCCGTTCGGCCGAGCGGACCACACGTGTGTTTCATCGCGCCGAAACGCGGCCGCAACGCTTCACCGATCATGCTGCCGGACCGGTCCGGGCCTCCGGAAGGGCCCAAGTGGCCCCTTCGTCGCCCAGCAGGACCTTTTTCCTTGTGAAGAACTTCACGAAGTTTCTCGGCGGAGCCTCGCCGAAGGGTCTCCAGGACCCCTTCCGGCATGCTCATACGCTATCCGACCCGCTCAGCCGAGGCTACTGATCAGTAGCAAAGGAGACCGGTGCCACGCCGTGCGGCACGGCCCCGCACGGCCTCCCGGAGCCCTCTCCGGCCGCGCCGGGGACCGCGGACGGCCCCGGCCCCGGAAGGGGAGCAGGGGCCGCCTCACACCCGTTCCCGACGCCTCACGGGACGCGGGCCGCGCCCTGCCGGCGTCAGTCGCCCTGCCGGGCGGCTTCGGCCTCCTCCGCCACCTTGAAGGCGATGCCGTCGAGGATGTCGTGCTCGCTGACCACGACCTCCCCGGCCCCGGTGCGCTCCATGATCGAGAGCAGGACGAGAGCCCCGGCCCCGATCACGTCGACCCGGCCGGGGTGCATCGAGGGGACGGCCGCGCGCTCGGCGTGGGTGGAGCGCAGCAGCCACTCGGTGATCTCGCGGACGCGCTCGACGGAGACGCGGGAGTGGTGGATCCGCTCGGAGTCGTACTCGGCGAGGTCCAGCGCGATCGCCGCGATGGTGGTGACCGAGCCGGCCAGACCCACCAGGGTGCGCGCCTCACGCAGCGGGACCGTCTCCTCGGCGAGGTCGAGGGCGGCCTCGATGTCGGCACGCATGGCCGCGACCTGCTCGGCCGTGGGCGGGTCGGTGACCACGCCGTCGCGCACGAGGTGACGTTCCGTCATCCGTACGCAGCCGATGTCCACGGAGCGTGCCGCGCGCACCTCGTCGGCGCCGACGACGAACTCCGTCGAGCCGCCGCCGATGTCCACGACGAGGTAGGGCGTGGCGAGGTCGTCGCGCCCGGAGAGCTCCCTGGTCGCGCCGGTGAAGGAGAACTCGGCCTCCTGGTCCCCGGTGACGACCTCCGGCTCGACGCCGAGGATGTCCAGCACCCCGCGCACGAACTCGTCCCGGTTCTCGGCGTCCCGGGAGGCGGAGGTGGCGACGAAGCGCACCCGCTCGGCGCCGTGCTCCTCGATGGTGCGCGCGTAGTCGCGGCAGGCGGCGAAGGTCCGCTCCAGCGCCTCGGGGGCGAGCCGGCCGGTGCGGTCGACGCCCTGGCCCAGCCGGACGATGGTCATCCGCCGGTCCAGGTCGGTGAGTTCGCCCGTCCGCGGGTGCGCGTCGGCCACCAGGAGCCGGATGGAGTTCGTACCGCAGTCGACGGCGGCGACGCGGGTCACCGGCCGTCCTCGGCGGAACCCGGGGCCTCGGCGGAACCGGCGGACTCCGCGGAACCGGCGGCGCCGGTGGGCTCCGCGGGATCCCCGGCCTTCGTTCCCTCGCAGGCCGCCTGGCCGGTGAGGGTGACGCAGGCGCCCTTGCGCCACCACTCGGGCAGCATGGCGATGGCCTCGTCGCCGAGCGGGTTGACGCCGGGACCGGCGGCCAGCGAGTGCGCCACCAGGACGTGCAGGCACTTCACCCGGTCCGGCATGCCGCCCGCGCTCGGGAAGCCCTCCAGGACCTCGATCGCGTCACGGCGCGCGATGTAGTCCTCGTGGGCGGCGCGGTAGGCCGCGGCCAGCTCGGGGTCGGTGGCGAGCCGTTCGGTCATCTCCTTCATGACCCCGTTGGCCTCCAGCGTCCCGATCGCGGACGCGGCCCGCGGGCACGTCAGGTAGTACGTGGTCGGGAACGGCGTGCCGTCGGGGAGGCGGGGCGCCGTCTCCACCACGTCCGGCTGGCCGCAGGGGCAGCGGTGCACGATCGCGCGCAGCCCGCGCGGCGGCCGGCCGAGCTGCTGCTTGAAGGCCTCGACGTCGGTGTCGGTGGGCTCGGTGCGCGGGGTGGTGGGCGGTGGCGTTTCCATGCCGTGAGTCACGTGTCTTTCTGGTCAGTTCATGGGTCGTCAGCGGTCGGCGGCGTCGGATTTGTCCACGCCGTCCCAGACATTGGTGTACCAGGGGCGGTCCGCGGTGCCGCGTTCGGCACGGGACTGCTTCGCGGCGTCCGGGTCGATCACGATGTAGCCGGTCTCGCCCGGCATCACATAGTGCAGCCGCTGCCGGATCTGCTGCTTCGCGTACGCGTCGTCCTGCCAGCGCGCCTTGAGGTCGCGCAGCTGCTCCACCCGCTGCCGGGCCTGCTCCCGCTGCCGCTCCAGATCGCCGATCTGGGCGCGCTGGGAGACGTACTGCCGCATCGGGTACGCGAGGGCGACGATCAGGGAGCACAGGACCATGGCGAGCAGCGCGGCCCGGCCGGTGAGCCGGGAGCGGCGGGCCTGCCGTTTGGTCTGGGAGCGGTAGACCCTGGCCGCCGTCTGCTCGCCGAGCAGCTTCAGCCGGGTCGAGGTGGAGAACCGGTCCCGGTCCTTCACGGCCATGAGTCCCGCCTCCCCAGTACCGGCCCGCCGTGTGCGGGCCCCTCACGTGCGTACGTCCCCGCACACGGTACGGGACCGGGTACGGGGACGTACGGAGGACGCTTCCTGGGACGCGCTGGGCTCAGCCCTTGAAGCGCGGGAAGGCGCTGCGGCCGGCGTACACCGCGGCGTCGTCGAGGATCTCCTCGATGCGCAGGAGCTGGTTGTACTTGGCGACGCGGTCCGAGCGGGCCGGGGCGCCGGTCTTGATCTGACCGCAGTTCACGGCGACCGCGAGGTCGGCGATGGTGACGTCCTCGGTCTCTCCGGAGCGGTGGGACATCATGCACTTGAAGCCGTTGCGCTGGGCCAGCTCGACGGCGTCCAGGGTCTCGGTCAGCGAACCGATCTGGTTGACCTTGACGAGCAGGGCGTTGGCCGAGCCCTCCTCGATGCCGCGGGCGAGGCGCTCCGGGTTGGTGACGAAGAGGTCGTCGCCGACGATCTGGACCTTGTCGCCCAGCTGGTCGGTGATGATCTTCCAGCCGGCCCAGTCGTCCTCGAACAGCGGATCCTCGATGGAGACGAGCGGGTACGCCGCGACGAGCTCGGCGTAGTACTCGGTCATCTCGGCGGCGGAGCGCTCCTTGCCCTCGAAGGTGTAGACGCCGTCCTTGTAGAACTCGGAGGCGGCGACGTCGAGGGCGAGGGCGATCTGCTCGCCGGGGGTGTAACCGGCCTCCTTGATGGCCTCGAGGATGAGGTCGAGGGCGGCGCGGTTGGACTCGAGGTTCGGGGCGAAGCCGCCCTCGTCGCCGAGGCCGGTGGACAGGCCCTTGGTCTTCAGCACCTTCTTGAGGGTGTGGTAGACCTCGGCGCCCCAGCGCAGGGCCTCGGAGAAGGACTCCGCGCCGATCGGGGCGATCATGAACTCCTGGATGTCCACGTTGGAGTCGGCGTGCGAGCCGCCGTTCAGGATGTTCATCATCGGAACGGGCAGCAGGTGCGCGTTCGGTCCGCCCAGGTAGCGGAAGAGCGGCAGGTCGGACGCCTCGGAGGCGGCGTGCGCGACGGCGAGCGAGACGCCGAGGATGGCGTTGGCGCCGAGCGAGCCCTTGTTGTCGGTGGCGTCCAGGTCGAACATCGCCTGGTCGATCAGGCGCTGCTCGGTGGCGTCGTAGCCGACGAGCTCCGGGCCGATCTGCTCGATGACGGCGAGGACGGCCTTCTCGACACCCTTGCCCTGGTAGCGGTTGGGGTCACCGTCGCGAAGCTCGATGGCCTCGAACGCTCCGGTGGAGGCGCCGGACGGAACGGCGGCACGACCCGTGCTGCCGTCGTCGAGGCCGACCTCGACCTCGACCGTGGGGTTGCCTCGGGAGTCCAGGATTTCCCGGGCTACGACGACGTCGATGGACGGCACGAGCATCTCCTTATGGGATGTGACGCGGGTACGCGGAGCTTGGCAGCCCCGCGGGATGAGCCTAACCGGCTCAGGGGGATCGGCCAGCGATCGACCACCCCTTGAGCGGACCGAGCCTACATATTGTTCCTGAACGGAACAAAAAAAGAAATAAAAAACCCCGCTCCGGCGCGTGCGGGGGAACACGCGCCGGAGCGGGGAGCCCGTGGGGACGGGAACCTCGGCGGGTCTCCGGTGCGTGCGGAGACCCCCACGAGGGGGCTGTTGCCTGCCGGGTGTCGCGGCGGTGCCGGAATCACGGCCGCCCTCCGCCGAAAGCGGCCGGGTCAGCCGGCGTGCCGCACCGCTCAGTGCAGGTGGAGCTGCTGGCCCGGGTAGATGAAGTCGGCGTCGGCGACGATGTCCTTGTTCAGCTTGAACAGCTTCTGCCAGCCGCCCTTGACGTGCTTCTTCTCGGCGATCGAGCTGAGGGTGTCACCCTTGACGACCTTGTACTCGCCGTCACCCTTCTTGACCTTCTTGCCGGTCGGGGTGGTGACGGTCTTCTGCGCGGCGGGGCGCTCCGCGGAACGGGAGGCGGGCTGCTCCGTCGTACGGGTGGCCGGGGCGCTCTGCGAGGCGTCGGACGAGGAGGACGACGGGGCCGCCGGGGCCGAGCCGCCGCCGTAGGGGGTGCTCGACAGGCCGGTGCCGCAGGTCGGCCAGGCGCCCTTGCCCTGAGCGGCGAGGACCTTCTCGCCGATGGTGATCTGCTGGGCCTTCGAGGCCTGGTCGGCCGTCGAGGCGTAGGCGGTGCCGCCGTACGCGGCCCAGGTGGAGGACGAGAACTGCAGGCCGCCGTAGTAGCCGTTGCCGGTGTTGATCGACCAGTTGCCGCCGGACTCGCACTGGGCGACGGCGTCCCACTCGGAGGCGGTGGCCGCGGAGGCGTTGCCGGCCGCCATCAGCGGGGCGGCGATGGCGACGCCGGTGACACCGGCGAGCGTGGCGACACGGGTGGCCTTGTTCGGGCGGCGGTGCTTGCCCTTGCTGGAGAACAGCATGGAGAGATCCCCTCACCGACGCCTGCGAGGTGAGCTGTCGGGTTCGGGCCGAATGAGTTGCCCGGCCGCATGCCTTCGTCCTGTCTCCAGGACGTCCGGCACGCGGCTTCACCCCGAGCCGTTCCCGGATGTCTCTCGACTCCCGGGCCCGGCACTTACCTTGGGTCCCCCGCTCCTGCCTACGGCGCATGACGCGACGACTGTTCCCGTACGGCCGTTGGCAGGATTCGGCGTTGCGACCGTCGGGGCCCGCTGTGGCGAGCGGTCACGACCGTAAGCAGTCGATTGGCGGAATTTCAAAGACGATCAGGGCTTCTGAGACCCATCTCTCACTTGCGCCAAATGGGACATTCCACAGCGAACCGTGACGTGAACTCCCGCTACTTCTGCACCGTTTCGGCCGTGTCCACGATGCTTCGACCAGGGATGACGAGGCCGGGACCGCTGCTGTCCGCCCCCGTGTCCACCTTGGGCAGATCGCCCCATCCGCTTTCGAGACCAAGGGCGTCGGAAACGCTCCAGAGGTTGTCGATGGCGTCCGCGACGTACGCGGGGTCGGCGGTCTCGGTCGCGGGGCTCGCGGCGTGCCGCCCGGTGGAGGCGTCGGCGCCGGCGTCGGCCGCGCTCTCCGCCGCGTCCCCGCCGCGGTGCCGCCCGGTGCCGCCGGTCGACGCGTCGGACGGGGCCGAAGAGGCGTCCTTCTTGCCCGACTTGGCCGACTTGTCGCTCTTGTCGGCCGCCGCGTCCGAGCCGTCGGAGCTCTGCGAGGCGCTGGGCGTCGCGGTGTCGCCGCCCGCGTCCGAGGAGTCGCCCGAACCGGACGAATCACCCGAAGGGGAGGAGCTGGGCGAAGTGGCGAGACCGGACGAAATGTACGAATCGGAATCGTCGCCGGTGCTCGACGAGTCGCCGGCCACACCCGTGTCGACGCCGATCCCGGCGGAGCCCTTGCTGAGGCCCGAGAGCGGTCCGCAGGTCGGCCAGGCCTTGAGGCCAGAGTCGGCGAGCACCTTCTCGGCGACGGCTATCTGCTGCGAGCGGCTGGCCTGGTCGGCCGTCGGGGCGTAGTCGAGGCCGCCGTGCGCCTCCCAGTTGTCCTGGTCGAGCTGGAGGCCGCCGTAGTAGCCGTTGCCGTCGCTGGAGCTCCAAGCGCCACCGCTCTCGCACTGCGCCACCCGGTCCCAGGTGGTTCCGTCGGCCGCGCTCGCGCTCGCCGCGGCGAGCAACGGGATGGCGATCGCCGATCCGGTCACCCCTGCGGCGACGATGAGAGCCGGGGCCTGACGAGGGCGACGGTGACGGCCGTTCCCGGAGAGCATGCGAGAGCCTTTCGAGCGACAGCGGGGAGCATCGCGACTCCTGCTGAACGAGTGGCGCAGGTGCCGCGTTGTTGATGGGTGAAGGTAGTCGCACTCGAACGCTGGTTACAAGTCGATGCAGTACTGATCACGTGAAGATCACGGATTTGACGGAGCGTCATGTTCCGGTAGCCGTAAGGGCTCTCCTTCCGGTATGCGGAAGAGCCTCTTCGGCATGGTCGGCGAAGGGTCACCGATGCACCGATCGCGTCCTATTTGACCGGGGTGAACTCCACAGGAAGCGTACGCAATCCACGCATAATGAGGCCTCCGCGCCAGCGCAAATCGGCCGATTCTCCGGCGAGTTGGATGTCGGGAAGACGGCTGAGGAGCGTCCCGAGCGCGGTCTGTCCCTCCAGCCGGGCGAGCGGCGCACCCAGGCAGTAGTGGATGCCGTGGCCGTAACCCAAGTGCTGAAGGTCACGTCGTGAGAGGTCGAGCGTGTCCGGCTGTTCGAAGCGTTCCGGGTCGCGGTCCGCGGCGGCGAGGACCACGAGCACGGGGTCGCCGGCCGCGATGTCCTGACCGCCGATCCGCACGTCCTCGGTCGCGAACCGCCACGTGGCCAGTTCCACGGGCCCGTCGAAGCGCAGGAGTTCCTCTACGCCCGTCTCGAGCAGTCCGCTCTCCCCCGCCTCGATGGACGCCTGCAGCCGTGCTCGCTGCCCGGGATGGGTGAGCAGGGCGTGCATCCCGTTCCCGATGAGGTTGACCGTGGTCTCGAAACCGGCGAAGAGCAGGATGAAGGCCATGGCGGCGGCCTCGTTCTCGGTCAGGTGCTCGCCGTGGTCGGAGGCGCGGATGAGCCCGGAGATGAGGTCCTCGCCCGGCTCGGGCTCGGCGGTCAGCGCCTCGCGCTTGCGGTGGATGAGTTCGGCGAGGTATCCGCGCATCTTCTTCACGGACCGGGCGACCCCGCCCCTCGGCCCGCCCCCGTGCCGGATCATCATGCCCGCCCAGTCGCGGAAGTCGTCCTGGTCCTCGCGCGGTACGCCGAGCAGGTCGCAGATGGCGTAGATGGGGAGCGGGAAGGCGAACTCGTGGATGAGGTCAGCGGATCCCCTGGCCGCGAACCCGTCGATGAGCTGATCCGTCAGTTCCTGCACCCGGGGCGCGAATTCGGCCACGCGCCGGGGTGTGAACGCCTTGCTGACCAGCTTCCGCAGCCGGGTGTGGTCCGGCGGGTCGATGTTCAGCAGATGCGTCATCAGGTCCGCCTTGCGCTCCCCGGGGATCCCGGTCCGGCCCTTCGCGTGCGCGGGCTCGTCGTGGTGCGCGGGGTTCTTGGACAGCCGCTGGTCGGCGAGTGTCTGCCGGGCGTCGGCGTACCGCGTGACGAGCCAGGCCTCCACCCCGCTGGGCAGCCGCGTGCGGTGCACGGGCGAGTTCTCCCTGAGCCAGGCGTACGCCGGGTAGGGGTCGGTGGCGAACTCCCAGGTGAAGAGTTCGGGGGCGGCGCTGTCGGAGGCTTCGTGCTCGGTCACTCCCCGACGGTATCCGCAGAGGCACACGGCCCCCTGCCCGCCCTGTGGCGCGACCGTGCGGTGTCACGGGGTCCGGCTCCGGGTTCGGTCCGGTGGGTGGGTCGGGGCCGTCACCGGTGGGCGTCGCGGGTTCCGCCGGTGGGTGGGTCGGGGCCGTGCCGGTGCATCAGGCCGTCGCTGTCGGGCGGAGAAGTGACCGTTAGTGGCGACGGCCATCGATGTACCGGCACGTCCCCTCC
>NZ_JBIASW010000021.1:0-116591 GCF_042891215.1 Streptomyces sp. NPDC001914 | reverse complement strand
ACCCCGTCGAACTCATCGGCGGCGTCCGCTTCCCCGCCATCGGCGAACTGCCCTACCTGCTCACCCTCGCCGGCCACGGCTTCTACTGGTTCCGGCTCCGGAAGGAAACCGCCTAGCGAGCCGCCCACCGCGTCCAGGCGCTGTCCGGAGCCCAACCCGGGTTCCGGACAGGGACGTTGATGCCGGGCCTCCCTGCGACATGCCCGTCGAATCCAGGCGTTCGGCCCGGCACCCGCCAGACCGAGACACACCCCCCGGAAGCCGCAACAGCGGCCGTCTCGGCACCTTTAAACCGCCCGCTCGTCACGTTTCGATAACGCGGTCTCCACACTTCATCCACACTCTTCCCACTCTGCACACACGCCCCTAATCTGATCTTGGCCACCTCGACGGAGGCCACTCCCTGGGGGGAGTTCACGGCATGCGCACAGCGCGGGAGTGGACGAGATTGTCCAGGCCAGGTACCGCTTTATAGCGGCTCTTCGTCACGGCGGACCGGTACCCCGCACCGACGGGCGGCCTCTCGGCCGGCCGGCCCCCCGGCCCGACGTTGTGCGCATTTCGTGAAGACCGCGGCGATGGGACGACCCGGGAACCCGCTCTGTCTCCCGGACAAGGGCCCGTCCTGTCGCCGCCCTCCGTCCGACCCGCACTCGGACACGGAGATCCCGCGGACTCCGCGGCTCTTCCCCCAGCCGGCGCGGGGGATGCGCAAGCCCCCGAGCGACATTCCCCCGCGCCTCCCCAGAGGCTCCGCGACCGCGCGTCTCCCCGCGCTCCACAGGCCCGAACTCGTCCGCAGGAGAGAACAGTTGAAGCTGGCAGTACGCAGTGCGACGGCGGAGCCCGCCGGGACGCCGGCCGCCGAGCTGCCGTCCCGGCGCCGGCACTGGGTCCACCGGGTTCTCTCGGCTCTGCTGAGTCTCGTGGTCGTCCTGCTCGCCATCGGCTTCGCGGTGGCGGCGGTCGCGGTCAAGTCCGGTAAATGGGAGGCGAGTTCGGTTCTCAGCGGCAGCATGGAGCCGAAGCTGCCGACCGGAAGCGTCGTGATCGCGCAGCGGGAGCCGGTGAAGTCGCTGAAGGTCGGTGACATCGTTATCTTCCACCGTCCGGACGAACCGGAACGCCAGGTCGTCCACCGGATCGTGAAGATCACGCCCTCCGCGCAGGGCCCGGTCCTGGAGACCAAGGGCGACGCCAACCGGACCCAGGACCCCTGGCACGTGCGGCCCAAGGGCGACACCGCCTGGATCGTCCGTCACGACGTTCCGTACGTCGGCTTCGTCGTCACCTCGATCCACACCGAGACCGGCTTCAGGGTGCTGCTCGGCACGGCCGTCGTGCTGATCGCGGGCGGCACGGTCGTCCTGCTGTGGCGCCCGAAGAAGCCCACCCCACAGACCACCACCCCATAAGGGCGACGGGACTCCTTCCCGTGACACCAAGCCGGGCGGCACCCAGCCAGTGGGCCGCCGGGAGGCCGTGTCGTGCCCCGGGCGCAAGCCCGAAGCCTCACCCATCCAACAGAAGGGCCCACCACCGTGGCCATTTCCGCCAAGAAGAAGACGATCGCGGCCGCCGCGATCGCCGTCGGCAGCCTCGCCCTCATCGGCGCCGGCGCCGGCGCCACCTTCACCGACACGGTCACCGCGCAGACGGACCTGCGCTCCGGCCACGCCGACCTCACCATCGTCAAGGCCGAAGGCACCACCTCGGCGTACGACGGTGTCGCCCCGCACGCCACCTACACCTGGGGCGGCACCTCGGCCTGGAACATCGTGTCCGGCAACTACGCCGTTCTCGAGGGCGAGCAGCTCCTTGGCTCCTCCACCAGCCGTCTGGTCACCAACTTCACCGTCGAGAACGACGGCACCGCCGGTGCGGGCGTCGCGTTCGACGTCGTGAAGAGCGGCGACCTGGGCGGCGCCCTCAACGTGAAGGTGACGCGCGTCGACGCCGCCACCGACACGACCTGGCTGAACAAGGGCGCCAAGGCCACCTACAGGGTGGAGATCGAGGTCAAGAACCTCGACAACTCCTGGCAGAACCTGACCGGTTCGGTCGCCGTCAAGGTCACCGCCGCCTCCTGACCCACCCCGCGTGAGTGGGCCGGGGTGGTTCCGACCGCTTCCATCGGCCGGAACCCCGGCCCACCCCGCACAACGCCCTGGTCCAGTGACCACCGACCCGTCGCGGGATTGCCCTCCTGCGACGGGTCCGGGCGCTGCGGCCACCCTACGGGCACACCGGCCGAGCCGGGCCGACGCCCTCGCCCGCCGGAGCCCCGTCCCCGAAAGGTCCTCCACATGGCCATGTCCAACAAGAAGAAGGCGGTCGCCGTCGCGGCGATCCTGGCCGGCAGCATCGGTCTGGTGAGCATCGGCAGCGGCGCCGTGTTCACCGACACCGTGACCGCCGAGTCCACGGTCAAGGCCGGCACGGCGAAGATCGCGATCCAGGCCGACGGCTGGACGATCAGCGACGACGGTCACGCGGCCACGCTCGCGGAGCCGCTGCTGATCACGTCGTCGACCCAGGAGATCGCCGTCCCGCTCAACAGCTCCAACCTCACCGTCTGGAACCGCGGCGACATTCCCGTGACGTTCGACGCGAGCGTGGCGCGTACGGGCGACCTCGACGTCAAGGTGTCGCTGGAGCGCACCGGCGGCGACACCGACGGCTCGGACACGGTCGCGCCCGGCCACTACGTCCAGTACCGCGTCGTCATCAAGGCCACGAACCTCGGCAACGAGTCCTCCGGCAGGACGGCCAGGGTCACCTTCCGCGTCGACGCCACCGCCTGACCCGAGGGCGTCCCACGCGAACCCACAGCCCACCCGGTCCGCTCCGGCCTCGCTCCGGACGGGCCGGGTGGGCCGAGGCGTTCACCGCCATGGCGCCCCGTCACCCGGGGCGCGGACCGACCCCAGCTCGATCAGAAGGGCGCTACACGAATGGCCATCTCCGACCGGAGAAAGATCGCGGCGGTATGCGTACTGGCCGCGGGCGGCATCGGCCTTGTCGGCGTGAGCAGCGGCGCCACGTTCACCAGCACCGCGACAGGGTCCTTCACGGTCGAGGCGGACCTCCCTCCCAACCCGACACCCACCGCCACGGCCACGGCCACCCCGACACCCACACCCACTCCCACACCCACGGCCACGGCCACGAAGACCGCCCGGCTGACGACCGTCGCCCTGAACTCCAGCGACTGGTTCACGAGCGCCGCCCCGGTCTTCACGTACAAGAACAAGGAGATCAAGTTCACCGGGACCTCCGCCAAAATGATCGGTGGCTTCACGGCGCAGAACACCGGTGACCTCGATCTGACGGTCACGGCCACCGTCACCCTCCCCGCCGACCTCGGCGGGAAGGTCACGGCGGAGGTCAGGCTGGTCAAAGGAACGGCCGCGCTGAAAGCGGCGGGCGACCAGCAGGGTGACTCCGCGGAGTACGAACTCTGGCTCACGCCCGCGAGGCCGGGCGACACCATCTCCAAGGACACCGCGAAGGACATCCGCCTGGCCTTCTCCCGCACCACCGCCTGACCCGGGCACCGCGGTCCGGCCGCACGCGGCAGGGGCGGAGTGAACGGCGCACGGGTGTCCAGGTCTGGTATCACCCACCGGAATTGGACACCCTTGTGCCAGGTCCGCAGGAAATCTCCTGGACCCACCCGACTGAAAAGGCCCCCGGGCGGGGCGGTTTCCACGGCTGCGCCCGGGGCACGCATCAGTAACCACCCCGCCCCCGGGGAAAGGACGCGACCCATGTCGGAAGCCGTCACACGCACCGCACCCCCAGGTCCCGGCCTTCTGGCGTCCCTCGATCCGCTGCTGCGCACCTGGCTGCCGCGGCAGCGCTGGTTCGCCGGCAAGGGACGGCCCGTCACCGGCCTCTCGCTGGTCACCGCCACCGAGTTGCTGCCGGGGAAGGGCCCACTGGGCCTCTACCACCTGCTGACGCGGGCCCATCAGCCGCCCGCGCCCGGCGCCCGGACCGTCCCCGGCGACTGCTACCAGTTACTGATCGGCGTGCGCGAGGCACTGCCGCCCCGGCTGGCGCCGGCGCTGATCGGGCACCTGACCGAGGGGCCCCTCGCCGGACGTACGGTGTACGACGCCCTGTACGACCCCCAGCCCGCCGATGTGCTCCTGGAGGCCCTGCGCTCCCGGGCCCGCATCGGCGGGCTGCGTTTCGAGCGGGACGCCGGACACGAGATACGCCCCGGTCTCGTACCGCGGATGATGACCGCCGAGCAGTCCAACTCGTCCGTGGTGTACGGGGACACGTTCATCCTCAAGCTGCTGCGCCGGATCGTTCCCGGGATCAACCCCGACCTCGAACTGCCGCTGGCCCTGGCCCGCGAGGGCTGCCCCCGGGTTCCGGCCCCCACCGCCTGGATGCGGACCGAGCTGTCCGGGCAGTCGTACGTCCTGGGCGTGCTCCAGCCGTTCGTGCAGGGCGCCTCGGACGGCTGGGAGCTGGCGCTGCGCGAACTCGCCAAGGGCGAGGACTTCGCCGCCGAGGCGCGCGCCCTGGGGCGCGCCACCGCCGAGGTGCACACGGCTTTGGCCCGCGCGCTGCCCGTCGTGTCCCTGGGGCACGCCCAGGTGGGGCCGCTCGTCGACGCGATGACGGAGCGGCTGGACGCCGCCGCGCGGGCGGTGCCCGTGCTCCGGCCCCACGCCCCCGGTCTGCGGACCGCGTTCGAGGCGCTGGCCGGTCTGTCCGCCGAGGGCCACACGTGGACGGCCCAGCGCATCCACGGCGATCTGCATCTGGGCCAGTGTCTGCGCTCCCCGGACGGGGAGTGGTCGCTCATCGACTTCGAGGGCGAACCGTCGAAACCGCTCGCCGAGCGCCGTATGCCCCAGCCCCCGGCACGCGACATCGCGGGCATGCTCCGCTCCTTCGACTACGCGGCCCACTCCGTGCCCCGGGCGCCCGACGCCACGGGGACGCCGGCGCACTCCGGCTGGGCCGACACCTGCCGGGCCGCCTACTGCACCGGATACGCCGAGGTCAGCGGCATCGACCCGCGCACGGATCCCGTCCTGCTGCGCGCCTTCGAGACGGACAAGGCGGTGTACGAGGTCGTGTACGAGGCCCGGCACCGCCCGGACTGGCTGCCGGTTCCGCTCGCGGCGGTACGACGGCTGGCCGCATCACCCTGATCCCCCTGTGCCCCGCCCCCCCCAGCTCATCCGCCCGAGGAGGCCCTGCCCGTGACGCCCCGCCCCCGGCCCGACGACACTCCGAAGATGACCAGCGCGAACGAACCGGCTCCCGGGGACAGGAGGCCCGCCGAACGGCCGAGGGCCCCGGAGCCGGCGGACGCGCCGACTCCGGCAGCCAGGGCGGCGGGGGTCCAGGACTCCGCCGATCCCGTCCCGGCCGGCAGCGGTGCTCCCGTGGCACCGACGCATCCCGCCGGTGTCGGCCCGGAGGACCGCCGGCGCCTGCTCGACGGCACGCACCACGATCCGCATGGAGTGCTGGGCGCCCATCCGGTGCCGGACGGCGTCGCCTTCCGGGCGTTGCGCCCGTACGCGCTCGGGGTCACCGTCGTCACGGACGACCTGCGCACCGAACTGCGCGACGACGGGGACGGGTTCTTCTCGGGGCTGCTGCCGCTGCGCGTGGTCCCCGACCCGTACCGGCTGCTCGTGGCCTACGAGGGGACGGTGCTGGAGACCGAGGACGCGTACCGCTTCCTGCCCGCGCTCGGCGAGCTGGACCTGCATCTGATCGGCGAGGGGCGGCACGAGGAGCTGTGGCGGGCGCTCGGCGCCGAGCCGATGGAGCACCAGGGCGTCGCCGGGACACGGTTCACGGTGTGGGCCCCGAACGCGCGCGGTGTGCGGGTGGCCGGCGGCTTCAACTTCTGGGACGGCACGGGCCATCCGATGCGGTCGCTGGGCTCGTCCGGCGTGTGGGAGCTGTTCGTTCCGGGGGTCGGCGAGGGTGAGCTGTACAAGTTCGACATCGCCCGCCCCGACGGCTCCCGCACCCTGCGCGCGGACCCGATGGCCCGCCGTACCGAGGCGCCGCCCGCCACGTCGTCGGTCGTCCACGCCTCCCACCACGAGTGGCGCGACGCGGAGTGGATGGCGGGCAGGGCCGAACGGCCCGCGCATGAGGCGCCTTTCTCGGTGTACGAGGTGCACCTGCCGTCCTGGCGGCCGGGTCTGACCTACCGTCAACTGGCGGACCAGCTGCCCGCCTACGTCAGCGACCTCGGCTTCACCCACGTCGAGCTGATGCCCGTCGCCGAGCACCCCTTCGGCGGCTCGTGGGGATATCAGGTCACCGGGTTCTACGCGCCCACCGCGCGTCTGGGCACCCCCGACGACTTCAAGCACCTCGTCGACGCCCTGCACCGCGCCGGTGTCGGCGTCCTCATGGACTGGGTGCCCGCGCACTTCCCCCGTGACGAGTGGGCGCTCGCCGAGTTCGACGGCCGTCCGCTGTACGAGCACGCCGACCCGCGGCGCGCCGACCACCCCGACTGGGGCACGCTCGAATTCGACTACGGCCGTCGCGAGGTGCGCAACTTCCTCGTCGCGAACGCCACCTACTGGTGCGAGGAGTTCCACATCGACGGCCTGCGGGTCGACGCCGTCGCCTCCATGCTCTACCTCGACTACTCCCGCGAACCCGGTCAGTGGGTCCCCAACGAGCACGGCGGCCGCGAGAACCTGGACGCGGTCGCCTTCCTCCAGGAGATGAACGCCACCGTCTACCGCCGCAATCCCGGCGTGGTCACCGTGGCCGAGGAGTCCACCGCCTGGGACGGCGTCACCCGGGCCACCCACCACACCGGCCCCGGAGGCTTCGGCGGTCTGGGGTTCGGGCTGAAGTGGAACATGGGGTGGATGCACGACTCGCTGGACTACGTGTCCCACGACCCGGTGCACCGCAGGTACCACCACGACGAGATGACCTTCTCGATGGTGTACGCCTACAGCGAGAACTACGTCCTGCCGATCTCCCACGACGAGGTCGTGCACGGCAAACGCTCGCTGGTCTCCAAGATGCCCGGGGACTGGTGGCAGCAGCGCGCCGACCTGCGCGCCTACCTCGCCTTCATGTGGGCCCACCCCGGCAAGCAACTCCTCTTCATGGGACAGGAGTTCGCCCAGGGTGCCGAGTGGTCCGAGGCCCATGGCCCGGACTGGTGGCTCCTCGACCCGGCGTACGGCGCCGAGCCCGACCACCGTGGCGTGCGCGACCTCGTCCGCGACCTCAACGGCGTCTACCGGCACGAACCGGCGCTGTGGGAGCGCGACACGGACCCGTCCGGCTTCGCCTGGATCACCGGTGACTCGGCGGACGACAACGTCTTCGCCTTCCTGCGGCACGCCGCCGACGGCACCCCCCTCCTCGCCGTCTCCCACTTCTCCCCCGCCGTCCGCCACGGCTACCGCCTCGGCGTCCCCGAGGACGTCCCCGCCTGGCACGAGATCCTCAACACCGACGCCGCCCGCTACGGCGGCGGCGACGTCACCAATCCCGACCCCGTCAAACCGGAGCCCACGGCCTGGCACGGCCGTGCCGCCAGCATCCAGCTCACCCTGCCGCCCCTCGCGACCGTGTGGCTGCGCCCCGCCTAGGACGGCGCCGGGGCGGCGCGACCCGCGCCGCCCCGGTCCCTCACTCCAGGCCGGTGCCCCGCAGCGAGGCGGGCAGGTCGCCGGTGTACACCACGCCCAGCGTCTGAGTGGCCCGGGTCAGAGCCACGTACAGGTCGCTCGTCCCGTACGACGCGGGCTCGACCACCAGGACGGAGTCGAACTCGAGACCCTTGGCCTGCCGGGGGTCGAGGAGCACGACCGTGTGGGTGAGGTCGGGCTCCCCGCCCGCCGTCACCCCGTCGAGCCGGCCGGCGAGCGCGGAGTGCAGGGCCCGCGGCGCGATCACCGCGAGCCGGCCCTCGGCCGGGGTCAGTTCGGCGACGGCCTTGGCGACCGCGCCGGGCAGATCGTCCCCGGCCTCGCGCGCCCAGGGCCGCACACCGGTGGACCGGACGGAACGCGGCGGCTCGAATCCGGGGCGCTCGGCCCGCACCACACCGGCGGCGACGTCCATGATCTCGGACGGGGTGCGGTAGTTGACGCCGAGCCGGGTGTGCTCCCAGCGGTCCTGCACGTACGGGGCGAGGATCTCCTCCCACGAGCCGACCCCCGCCGCCTCCGCGGTCTGCGCGGGGTCCCCGACGAGTGTCATCGACCGCGTCGGGCTACGCCGCATCAGCAGCCGCCACGCCATCGGCGACAGCTCCTGCGCCTCGTCCACGATGATGTGGCCGAAGGCCCACGTCCGGTCGGCGGCCGCGCGCTCGGCGGCGCTGCGGTGGTCGTCCTCCTCGTGCCGTTCTGCCATCCGCTCCGCGTCGATGATGTTGTGCGCGGACAGGATCTCGGAGTCCTCCTCGTCCTTGTCGTCGAACTCGTAGGTCCGCGAGGCGTAGGAGACGTCCAGCACGCCCTGCGCGTAGGCGATCTGGGTACGGCGCTCCCGGTCGGCCAGCGCGCGAGCCACCCGGTCGTCCTCGCCGAGGAGTTCGGCCGCCTCGTCCAGCAGCGGGACGTCCGCGGCGGTCCAGTCGCCGGCCCCGGTCGAGGGGCGCCGGATCGCCGCCGCGTCCTCGTCCGGGACGTAGCCGTACGGGTCGGCCAGGAAGTCGGCGACCAGCCGCCGCGGGGTCAGTCTCGGCCACAACCGGTCCACGGCCGACCAGACTTCGGGGTTCTCGGCGAGTTCGTCGCGGATCTGGGTGATGTCGCTGGGGTCGAGCAGGTTGGAGCCGTCGAAGGGGTCCGTGCCGATGCGCTCGGCGAGCATGTCGGTGAGGGTGTTGAGGATGTGTCCCTCGAAGTGCTCGCGGGCCGCGTTGTGGGGCAGGCCGGCCGCGCGGGTGCGTTCCCGGGCGACCCGGACGAGGCCCGCGTCGAGCATGAGGACGTCCCGGTCGTGCTCGATGGCGATGACCGGGTCGGGCAGGGCCTGCCGGTCCCGGACGACCTCGGCGAGGACGTCGGCCATACGGGCGCGGCCCTTCACGGCGGCCGCCTCCGGGGTGTCGGCGGCGGTCGCGTGGACGCCGGGGAAGAGTTCACCGACGGTGGAGAGCAGCACGCCGGTCTCGCCGAGCGAGGGCAGCACCTCGCCGATGTAGCCGAGGAAGGCCGGGTTGGGGCCGACGATCAGAACGGCCCGCTTGGCGAGCAGTTCGCGGTGTTCGTAGAGCAGGTACGCGGCGCGGTGCAGGGCGACGGCCGTCTTGCCGGTGCCGGGGCCGCCCTCGACGACCATGACGCCCCGGTGCGGCGCGCGGATGATCCGGTCCTGCTCGGCCTGGATGGTCTGCACGATGTCGCTCATCCGGCCGGTGCGGGCCGAGTTGAGCGCGGCGAGCAGCACGGCGTCGCCGGTCGGGTCCTCGTGGCCGGTGCGTTCGCGGTCGCCGAGGTCGAGGATCTCGTCGTGCAGGTCGGTGACGTGCCGGCCCGCGGTGCCGATGTGCCGGCGGCGGCGCAGGCCCATCGGGGTGTGGCCGGTGGCCAGGTAGAAGGGGCGGGCGACCGGGGCCCGCCAGTCGATGAGGATCGGGGTGTGCTCGGTGTCGTCGGCGCGGATGCCGATCCGGCCGATGTGGTGGCTGACGCCGGCGGCGGGCGCCCCTTCCACGGGGGACAGGTCGATGCGGCCGAAGCAGAGCGAGCCGTCCACGGCGTTCAGCGCGGCCAGCAGCCCGGACCGTTCGGCGACCAGGACGTCCCTCTCGAGCCGGGCCTGCATGGGCGTGTTGCCCTGGGCGAGCGCGTCCCCGACGGAGGCCTCGGTGGCACCGCGCAGCGCGTCCACACGCGCGTACAACCCGTCGATGAATTCCTGCTCACTTCGCAGTTCATCGTCGGGGAATTCTGTGTGCGATCCCTTGTTTGACAATTCCGCTCCCGCCCGGATATACTGCGTCTACTGAACTTCTTTGCGACCCGATTCCTCGAAGTCGCGAATCATTGAATATACGCAGAGAAATCCCCCGGGCGCAATTGCCCAGGGGATTTTTTGTGTTCCGGGTTCTCCGCCGGGCGGGATCAGAGCACGTCGGCCAGCTCCTGGAGCAGCCGCCGCTTGGCCCGGGCCCCCACCATCGACTTCACGGGCTCGCCGTCGCGGAAGACCATGAACGTCGGCATCGAGAGCACGCCGTAGGCCAGGGTCGTCTCCGGGTTGGTGTCGACGTCGAGCTGGACCACCTTGAACCGGTCGGCCTCCTCGAAGGCCAGCTCGCTGAGCACGGGGCCCATCTGCCGGCACGGCGGGCACCAGTCGGCCGTGAACTCCACGAGCACGGGCAGTTCCGAGCCGATCACCTCCGCCCCGAAGTCCGCGTCCGTCACCTCGGCCACGCCTGCCGCCCTGATCATCGCGTCCGCCCTCCCAGTTCGCATACGGGTTCCGGACCGCCCGGAACCTCCGCGTCGGCGGCCAGCTCGTCACGGGCCCGCTCCGCCCGCGCGAGCTGTTCGCCGACCTGCGCGCGCACCGACCGCAGCTCGTCGATCAGCGCGTCGAGCTCGCCGAGCTTGCGCCGGTAGACGTCCAGCGACGCCGGGCACGAGTCGCCCTCGGGATGTCCGGCCCGCAGGCACTCCACGAAGGGCCGCGTCTCCTCCAGGTCGAACCCGAAGTCCTGGAGGGTCCTGATCTGCCGGAGCAGCCGCAGATCGTGCTCGTCGTACGTGCGGTACCCGTTCTCGCCCCGCCGCGCGGGCAGCAGCCCCCGCGACTCGTAGTAGCGCAGGGTCCGCGTGGTCGTCCCGGCCCGTGCGGCCAGCTCGCCGATTCGCATGTCCCCGACGGTAGTCCTTGACGCCGACGTCAAGGCAAGCGTCCGCCGGGGGCCGCCCCGGCGGGGTCAGCGTGAGGTGCGCGGGAGCAGCGGCTTGCGGTCCACCGGGGACGACAGCACGATCGAGGTCGTCGTCCGCCCCAGCGCGGAGGTCTGCTCCAGGACGTCCTCCAGGTGGATGGTGTCCTCGACGGCGACCTTGAGGATCCAGCAGTCCTCGCCGACGACGTGGTGCACCTCGGTGACCTCGGGGCGGGCCAGCAGTTCCAGCGTCCGCGGGTGCTTGAGGGTGTATCCGCCGTGCGGATTGACGCGGATGAAGGCCTGGATGCCGTAGCCGAGGCGGGACGCCGACACCTGGGCGCCGTAGCCGGTGACCGCTCCGGTCGCCTCCAGCCGGCGCACCCGCTCGGCGACGGCGGCCGGGCTCAGCCGGACCCGGCGGCCCAGCTCGCTGAGCTTGATCCGGCCCTCGCTCTGGAGCAGTTCCAGGATCTGCCGGTCGAGCGCGTCGAAGCCCACCGCCGTTTCACCGGAGACGGCCCGCGGATGCCGTGTTTCCTTCGGTGCGACCGCCGGATCTCCCATGTCTCCCCCTTCGGTCCCGGCCCCTGCGACGGAAGAATTATGACCACAGGCGCAAGCACCGTGAACGCCCGGCGAACGATGACCGGCGCGGGAAGCGGGACGCACGGGTGCGCGGGGCACGGGTGCGGGGCCATGGAGCGGGAAATGGGGAGGGCGACGTGCGGGAGATCTGCGTCATCGGGGGAAACCGGTATTTCGGAAAACGTCTCATCTCCCGGCTTCTGGCGGCGGGCGACCGGGTCACCGTCGTCAACCGCGGCTCGTCCGCGCCGCCTCCCGGGACGGTCCATCTGATCGCCGACCGCGACGACGAGAAGTCCCTGGAGGAGGCGCTGGGTTCACGGACCTTCGACGTCGTCGTCGACCAGGTCTGCTACACGCCGCGGCAGGCGGAGATCGCCCGCCGGGTCTTCGCGGGGCGCACGCGCCGGTACGTGATGACGTCGACCGTCGAGGTGTACGAGTACGAGGACTCGGCGGACCCGGTCGGCGAGGACGCCGTGGACCCGCGCTCGGTCGCCGTCGATCCCGGACTCCCCTGGGACGACGGGGAGTTCCTCGACGCCCACTACGGCGAGGGCAAGCGGCAGGCCGAGGCGGTGTTCGCGGCCGGTCCCGATCTCCCGTACGTCGCCGTGCGCGTGGCCCATGTGCTGGGCGGGGACGACGACTTCACCGGCCGGCTGGAGCACTACGCCGACCGGATCGGCGCCGGCGAGGCGATCGCCGTGCCCGTCGTGAACCACCCGGCGACCTACATCCACGTCGAGGAGATCGCCGATTTCCTGTTCTGGACGGTGGGCGAGGACTTCACCGGCCCGGTCAACGCGGCCTCCCACGGCACCCTGACCACACGGGAGTTGTGCGAGGCGATCGGCGCGCGCCTCCCGGGGGGCCGGACGGTCCTGGAGGCCGTCGAGGTGGGCGAGGTCTCCCCCTTCTCCTTCCGCCGGTCCTACGGCATGGACAACTCCCGGGCCACGCGCCTCGGGTTCGCCTTCGGTGACGCGCGGGCCTGGCTGCCGCGCGCCGTGGCCGAGACGCTCCGAAAGGACGGCTGACATGCGCTACCGCACACTGGGCGGACTCCGGGTGAGCGCCGTGGGGCTCGGCGCGATGCCGCTGTCCATCGAGGGACGGCCGGACGAGGCGCGGGCCCTGGCGACGGTGCACGCGGCCCTCGACGCGGGAGTCACGCTCCTCGACACGGCGGACTCGTACCACCTGCCCGGCGATGGAGCGGGCCACAACGAGCGGCTCGTGGCCCGGGCCCTGGCCACGTACGGCGGTGACACCGCGGACGTCCTGGTGGCCACGAAGGGCGGGCGGGGCAGGCCCGCCGACGGCACCTGGACGGTGAACGGCTCCCCGCGCCACCTGAAGGCGGCCGCCGAGGCCTCCCTGAAGCGGCTGGGCCTGGAGGCCATCGGCCTCTACCAGCTGCACAAGCCCGATCCGGCCGTCCCCTTCGAGGACTCGGCCGGCGCCCTGCGCGACCTGCTCGACGCGGGCACGATCCGGCTGGCCGGCATCTCCAACACCACCGCCGACCAGATCCGCCGGGCCCGCGCGATCCTCGGCGACCGGCTGGTCTCCGTCCAGAACCGGTACTCCCCCGCGGTGCGCGACAGCGACCCCGAGCTGCGCCTCTGCGCCGAACTGGGTATCGCCTTCCTGCCCTGGAGCCCGCTGGGCGGCATCTCCCGCAGTTCCCTGGACGGTCCGTCCGGCGGCGGGAGCGCCGGGGATTCGCGGGAGGAGCGGTTCGCGGCCTTCCACGCGGTGGCCCGGGAGCACGGTGTGAGCCCTCAGCGGGTGGCCCTCGCCTGGCTGTCGGCGCTCGCCCCCACGGTGATCCCGATCCCCGGCGCGAGTCGGCCGGAGACGGCCCGGGACTCCGCGGGGGCCGCGGACCTGGTCCTGAGCGCGGAGGACCTGGCCCGTCTGGACGCGGCCGGCCCGGTCAGACCATGACCCCGGCCGACTCCTCCACCTCCAGCAGGGACGCGCTCTGCCGTTCCGCCTCGAACGCCCGGTGTCCGCCGCGCAGGCCGAACAGCCGTTTGGTGAGGGCGATGTAGAGAACGGCCAGGATGTTCAGGACCAGCGTCGCGATCTTCAGCCAGCTGATGTGCTCGGTGAGTTCGTAGATCTCCAGCGGGAGGAACGCGGCGGTGGCGACGACCGTGAGGTACTCCGCCCAGCGCTTGGCGTACCAGAGCCCGACCGCCTCGATGATCTCGATCAGCGCGTACGCCAGCAGCAGGCCCGCGACGATCAGCAGCGTGGAGTGCTTGTAGCCGAAGGTCTTCTGGATCGTGCCGACCACGGGCGAGTGGTCGAGGTCGTAGTGGAAGTGCCGGAAGACCGGCCTGAGGACGTCGAGGTACTCGTCGAAGAGCCGGCGCACGGCGTCCTGGCTGTTGCTGAACTTCCACACGGCGGCCGCGACCAGCACGATGAACACCCCGCGCACGGCCCGCTCGATCGCCAGGAAGCGCAGGATGAACAGGTCGCGGAGCACCTTGCCGCGCGGGACCAGGGGCGCCTCGGCGGCCGGTCCGGCGCCGTGCGGGGCGCCGAGCGCGAAGTCGCCGCAGCGCAGGCAGCGCCAGACCTCGCCGAGCGCGGTCTCGGCGTGCAGCCGCACCCGCAGGCGCGGGTCGTCCGGCGCGTAGGTGACGTGCCCCTTGCGCGCGCAGGTGCGCCGGTCCCAGTCGATCTTCATGCTCGGTGTCCTCCGCAGAACGCGCCGTGCCGTGCCGGACGGTCCGGCACGGCACGGTAGTGCATGTTCTACGAGACGGCGGCGCGGGGGGCCGCGGTTCCGGACGGTTCGCCGCCGGGCTCCTCGGCCCGGTCGCCGGCCCGCACGTCACCGTCCTCCGCGACCTCGGCCCCGGGCAGGCCCCCCGGCTCGCCCTCGGCCACGTCATCGCTCCGGGACCCGGTCTCGGCCTCACCCTCCGTACGGGCCTTGCGGGGCAGCAGCACCGCCACCAGGACCGTGCCCACGCCCAGGATCACCGCTCCGACGAGGCTGGTGTGCGCCACCGCGTCCGAGAAGGACGAACCGACCGCGTCCGCCATCTGCCGGGCCCCGGAGGCGAGTTGCCCGGCCTGCGCCTTCAACTGGGCCGCCTGCTCGGCGTTCGCGGACTGCGCGGCCTGCTCGCCGAGCGCCCGGGCCTTGTCGCCGATGCCCTGGGCGACGGCGTATCCGGCGCCCACCGAGTCCTGGGCCGTGGTCAGGGCGCCCGCCGGGAGCTTGCTGCCCGCGGTCGCGTCGGCGAGGTGCGAGGAGTACGAACTCGCCAGCACCGAGCCGAGGATGGCGATGCCGAGCGAGCCGCCGAGCTCCAGCGAGGTGTCGTTGACCGCGCCGCCGACGCCCAGTTCGGCCTCGGGGAAGGCGCCCATGATGGCGTCCGTGCAGGGCGAGAGGGCCAGTCCGATGGCGAGGCCGAGCATGACGAGCGGCAGGACGAGGTCGCCGTACGCCGAGGAGGCGTCGACCCGGGTGAGCAGCACCAGGGCCGCCGTACCGCCGACCATGCCCGCGGTGACCGTGAACTTCATGCCGATGCGCGGGGTGAGGTACCCGGTGAGCGCCGAGCCCACGAAGACGGCACCGGCCAGCGGCAGCATCCGTACGCCGGTGTCCAGGGCGTCGTAGCCGAGGACGAACTGGAGGTGCTGGGTGAGGTAGTAGAAGGCGCCGAAGACGGCCAGGAAGAAGAGGGCGACGGCGAGGTTCGAGCCGGCGAAGCGACGGTTCCCGAAGCGCCGTACGTCGATGACCGGGCGCGGGTGGCGCAGCTCCCACAGCACGAACAGGACCAGTCCGGCCCCGGCGACCACCGCGGCGGTCACGGCCTTGACGCCCCACCCGAAGTGCGGACCCTCGATGATCATGTAGACGAGGGAGCCGATCCAGACGACGGAGAGCAGCCCGCCGACGTAGTCGATGCGGTTGTGGTGCGCGGCCTTGGACGGCGGCACCAGGACCAGGGCGCCGACGATGGCGAGGGCGGCGATCGGCACGTTGATCAGGAACGTGGACGACCAGCCGTGGCGCTCCAGCAGGGCGCCGGCGACGAGCGGGCCGGCGGCGATGGCGAGTCCGGCGGTGGCGGTCCACAGGACGATCGCCTTGGCCCGCTCGGCGCGCGGGAAGGTCGCGGCGAGCAGGGAGAGGGTGGCGGGCATGATCAGCGCGGCGCCGACACCCATGACGGCACGGGCCGCGATGACCCCGGTGGAACTGCCGACGAGCGAGCCGGCGATCGCGCCGCCGCCGAAGACGACGAGCCCGAGGACGAGCGCGCCGCGACGGCTGTACTTGTCCCCGATCGCGCCGAGCAGCAGCATCAGGGCGGCGTACGGGACGGTGTAGCCGTCGATGACCCACTGCAGGTCGGCGCTGGACAGACCGAGGTCCTGGGTCATGTCGGGTGCCGCGACCGTGAGGGCGGTGTTCGCCATCACGATGATCAGCAGGCTCAGGCAGAGGACCAGCAGCGCCCACCACCGCTTGGCGTAGGGCCGGTCCATCCCCTCGACCGGTTCGTTCATGACGAGACGCATGGCTACGGTCGCCCTTCCTTCGTCGACGGGCACGGAGATCGTCCGCGCCGGAACTTGCACAGTGGAGTGCAACTGCACAACAGTGTGCAAGATACGAGATTGCACAGCGCTGTGCAAATGAAGGAGGTCGAGCCCGGTGATCGCAGGACAGGCCGCCGCCCGGCGGGCGGCGGGCAGAATGGCAGCCATGACCACGGGTAACCCGAGCCGCGCCGACGTGAACCGCCGCCGCATCCTGGACGTCGCACTCGCCGAACTGCTGCGCGACCCGGACGCGTCCATGGACCAGATCGCCCGGGCGGCGGGAGTCGTACGGCGTACCGTCTACGGGCATTTCCCGAGCCGCGAGGCACTGGTCGGCACCCTGACCGACGAGGCCGTGGCGGCGGTCGCGGCGGCGCACGCGGCGGGCCGCGAAGGAGTCGCGGACCCGGCCGAGTCGCTGGCCCGCTCGACCCTGGCCGTCTGGGAGATCGCCGACCGGTACCGGCTGCTGGTCGCCCTCGCCCAGCGCAGCGTCACCCTGCAGGGCATCCGCGAGCGTCTGACACCGGTCCGCGAGGCCTGCGCGGAGATTCTCCGGCGCGGCCTGGAGCAGGGCGTGTTCGCCTCGCCGCTGCCGCCGTACGCCCTGGCGTACGTGCACGAACAGACCCTGTTCGCCCTCATGGAGGCGGTGAACGACGGCCTCCTGGCAGCGGAGGAGGCGGGCGCGTCCGCCACGGTCACCATGCTGACCGCGGCGGGCGTACCCGCCTCGCGCGCCACCGAACTGGTGGCGAAGCTGAGCGACTGAGAACGGCCGGGTCCCGCGGGCGTCAGGGCCCCCGGGGACCCGGCCGTTCCCAGCGGTGCACCGGGTGGCCGGGCCCGTGGGGGGATGCCCTGCCGCCCGGCGTCCCGGGGTCCGCCGGACGGGGAGTGTCACGGACGGGCCCCGGAAGCCGCCGGAGGAGGCCCTACGCGGTGACCGGCGCCTTCTCGCCGCCCTGTTCCGGCACGTCCGCGGGGGCGTCGGCGGGGGCGTCGGAGTCGTCCAGCAGGGTCTTCTCGTCGAAGGGCAGCTGCCCGGCGAGGACCTGGGACACCCGCTCCCGGTCGATCTCCTTCGTCCACGTTCCGATCAGGACCGTGGCCACGGCGTTGCCGGCGAAGTTCGTCAGCGCGCGGGCCTCGCTCATGAACCGGTCGATGCCGACGATGAGGCCGACGCCGTCCACCAGGGCGGGCTTGTGCGACTGGAGACCGCCGGCCAGCGTGGCCAGGCCCGCCCCGCTGACACCGGCCGCGCCCTTCGAGGCGACGAGGAGGAAGAGCAGGAGCGGGATCTGCTCCCCGACCGACATCGGCGTGCCCATCGCGTCGGCGATGTAGAGCGAGGCCATGGTCATGTAGATCATCGTGCCGTCGAGGTTGAAAGAGTAGCCGGTCGGGACCGTGATGCCCACCACCGGCTTGCCGACGCCCAGGTGCTCCATCTTCGCGATGAGCCGCGGCAGGGCCGACTCGGAGGACGAGGTGGAGAGGATCAGCAGGAACTCCCGGCCCAGATACCTCAGGAACGTGAGGATGTTCAGGCCCGTCACCACGCGCAGCAGCGTGCCGAGCACGACGAAGACGAAGAGGAAGCAGGTGACGTAGAAGCCGAGCATCAGCACGGCGAGACTCTTGAGCGCGTCCAGACCGGCGGAGCCGGTGACGGCGGCGATGGCACCGAAGGCACCGAGCGGGGCCGCCCACATGACCATGGCGAGGATCCGGAACACGAGCCGCTGGATGTGCTCCACCCCGCGCAGGACCGGCTGCCCGGCCTGCCCCATGGCCTGGAGGGCGAACCCGGTCAGCAGCGCGACGAGCAGGGTCTGCAGGACCTGGCCCTCGGTGAACGCCGAGACCATCGTGGTCGGGATGATCGAGAGCACGAAGTCGACCGGCGGCAGCGCCTCCGCCGACACCTGGCCCTGCCCTGCCTCCTTGACCGCGTCGGTCATCGCCAGGCTGCTGCCCGGCTCCAGGATGTTGCCGACGACCAGGCCGATGGCGAGCGCGACCAGCGACATGACCAGGAAGTAGCCGAGCGCGATACCGCCGACGGCGCCGACCTTGGCGGCCTTGCGGACCGAGCCGATGCCCAGCACGATCGTGCAGAAGATGATGGGGGAGATCATCATCTTGATCAGGTTCACGAAGCCCGTGCCGATGGGCTTGAGCTCCACGGCGAAGTCGGGGGCGATCAGGCCCACCGCGATCCCGAGGATCACGGCGCCGATCACGGCGATGTACAGGTAGTGCGTGCGGTCCCGTCTGGCGGCGGGTGCGGCAGGTGCGGTCTGCGGCGTGCTGGCCACGGCTGCCCTCCTTGACGACGTCGTCGGCATCATCCGGCGTGCGGCTCACGTCCGGCGGAACCCGGCGTGCGGTCCACGTCCGGGGGACCCGGCGTGCGGCTCACGGCCGGGGGTGCCGGGAGGCGGGGGCTCCCGGGGGATGAGGGGACTATCTCCCGGCCTGTGAGGGCGGTCACCCTTCCGTTCATTGAGTTCACACACCCCCGGACACCCGCACCGCCACACGCCCTCCGGGGACATCCGCACCGCCACACACCCTCCGGGGACATCCACCTCGCCACACGCCCTCCGGGAACACCCGCACCGCCACACGACCCCGAGACATCCGCCTGGTCACACACCCCGGGGACATCCGCCTCGTCACACACTCCGGGGCACATCCCTGGCCGCGCCCCCCGGGACACCACCCTGGTCGCACCCCTGCGGCACCTTCCTGATCGCGCACCCCCGCGGCACCTCCCTGGTCGCACACACCCGCGGCACCCGGTGCGTCACGCACACCTGCGGCACCCTCATCACGCACACCTGCGGCACCCTCATCACGTACACCTGGGGCGCCCACGCCAGAGGAAGGCACACTGAACGGCATGCGTCTTCCCCGTGTCCCCCGACCGCGCAGCCTGGCCGGCCAGCTCTTCGGCATGCAGGCCGTGCTCATCGCGGTCCTCGTCGCCGGGTACGCGCTGTTCACCTACGTCAGCGACCGCAGCCAGGCCGAGGAGGCCGCGGGCCGTCAGGCGATGGCCGTCGCGCGGTCGGTCGCGGACGCCCCGTCCGTCCACACGGCCATCGGCACGGCGAACCCCACCGCGCGGCTCCAGCCGTACTCCCTGCGCGTCCAGCGGGACACCGGCGTCGACTTCGTGACGATCATGGATCCGCGCGGCATCCGCTGGACGCACCCCGAGGAACGGCAGATAGGCAGGCACTTCCTCGGGCACATCGGCCCGGCGCTCGCGGGCAGATCCTTCACGGAGACGTACACCGGCAGCCTCGGCCCCTCCGTGCGCGCCGTCACCCCGATCCGGGTCGACGGGCGGACCATCGGCCTGGTCAGCGCGGGCATCAAGGTCGAGGCGATCACCGAACGCGTCCAGGAGCAGGTGACGGCCCTGATCGGAGTCGCGGCGGGCGCGCTGCTGCTGGGTGCAGTCGGGACGTACGTCATCAACGCCCGGCTGCGGCGCTCCACCCACGGCATGAACGCGGCCGAGCTGAGCCGGATGCACGACTACCACCAGGCCGCGCTGCACGCCGTACGCGAAGGGCTGCTGATGCTGGACGGGCAGTTCCGGGTGGCGCTGATGAACGACGGCGGGCGGGAACTGCTCGGCGTCACGGACGACGTGGTCGGTCTCTCGCCGGCCGGACTCGGGCTGCCCGCGCCGCTGACGGGCGCGCTGCTGTCGGCGGAGCCCCGCGTGGACGAGGTCCATCTGACGGACACACGCGTGCTGGTCGTGAACACCTCCCCGGTGTCCGGCGGCGAACGGCGCGGCACGGTGGTCACCCTGCGCGACGTGACCGAACTCCAGTCGCTGACGGGCGAGCTGGACTCGGAGCGCGGCTTCACCCAGGCGCTGCGCTCGCAGGCGCACGAGGCGGCGAACCGGCTGCACACGATGGTCTCCCTGATCGAACTGGGCCGCGCCGAGGAGGCCGTCGGCTTCGCCACCGCCGAGCTGGAACTGGCGCAGGCGCTCACCGACGAGGTGGTCTCGGCGGTCAGCGAACCGGTCCTCGCCGCGCTGCTGCTGGGCAAGGCGGCGCAGGCGAACGAACGCGGGGTGGAGCTCGTGGTCTCCGAGGACAGCGGCATCGACGACGGACTGCTCCCGGCCTCGCTCACCCCGCGCGACCTGGTCACCGTGCTCGGCAACCTGATCGACAACGCCATGGACGCGGCACAGGGCGCGACCCCGGCACGGGTCACGGTGACGGCGTTTACCGAGGAGTCGGCCCTGGTGCTGCGGGTCGCCGACACCGGCTCCGGGGTGGACCCCGCCCACACCGAGCGGGTCTTCCAGCACGGCTGGTCCACGAAACCGGCGGGCCCCGGCGGCCGCGGTCTCGGCCTGGCCCTCGCCCGCCAGACGGTGACCCGGCACGGCGGCACGCTGACGGTACGCGAAGGAGCCGCCGGCGGCGCCGAGTTCGAGGTACACCTACCGCTCCCACCCCAGCCGGGGCACCCGGTCCGGGACCGGGACTCGACCCCGGCCCGGGACCAAGATCGGAGCCCGGGCCCGGACCTGGACCAGGACCGGGACCTGGCCCCGGATCGGGACCTCGACCAAGACCCGGACCAAGGCCGGGACCTGGACACTGACTCGGACCAAGACCAGGACCAGGACCGAGACCCGAACCCGGACCGGCACCTGGACCGGGACCCGGACCGGGGCCGGGACCCGGACCGGGGCCGGGACCCGGACCGGGGCCGGGGCCCGCGTTTGGGGAGCGGTGCCGCACGGGCCTCTGGCGTCCGCCCCGTTCCGGGCGAGATTCCCGGGCCGGACGGCCACGCACCGGGCGCCGGGGCCGTGCCGCGTGCACGGTCCGACCGGCCGTCCACGCCCGTCACGCCGGGAGGCGGCGCATGAGTGAGACGATCCGTGTGCTCGTCGTCGAGGACGACCCCGTGGCCGCCGACGCGCACGTCATGTACGTCGGCCGGGTGCCCGGCTTCACCGCGGTGGGCAAGGTCCACACGGGGGCGCAGGCGCGCCGCGCGCTGGAGCGTACGCCCGTGGACCTACTGCTGCTGGACCTGCACCTGCCGGACACCCACGGCCTCCAGCTCGCCCGCTCGCTGCGCGCCGCCGGGCACCGCGCCGACGTCATCGCGGTGACCTCCGCGCGGGACCTGGCGGTCGTACGGGAGGGCGTGTCGCTCGGGGTCGTGCAGTACGTGCTGAAGCCGTTCACCTTCGCCACCCTGCGCGACCGGCTGATCCGGTACGCGGAGTTCCGCGCCGCGGCCGGCGAGGCGAGCGGCCAGGCCGAGGTGGACCGGGCGCTGGCCGCCCTGCGGGCTCCCGGCCCGGCCGCGCTGCCCAAGGGCCTGAGCGCGCCGACCCTGGAACGCGTGACGGTCACCCTCAGGGACCACGCGGGCGGACTGACGGCGGCCAAGGTCGCCGAGGCCGTCGGCATCTCCCGGATCACGGCCCGGCGCTATCTCGAACATCTGGTGGAGGCCGGCCGCGCGGCCCGCGCCCCGCAGTACGGGACGGTCGGCCGGCCGGAGCTGCAGTACCGCTGGGTGAAGAGCTGACGCGGCCCAACTCCGCTCCCCCTCGGGCGACTTGCGCCCCTGCGTGCGCGTCGCACGGCGCTTTCCGGGCACGGCCGAAACCGTATGTTCCTACAATCCGTGATTGTGGCCGAACAGACCGTAGTCACCGCCGCCCCCGGCCCATACTTTGTGCGCGTGCACCGACCGCAAGCCCAACAGCCCACCCCGCCCTTCAACGCCCCGGCCGCCCGAAGACTGCGGACAGCGCTCGGAATGGGGCCCGAGCACGTCGCCTACGGCCTGAGAGCCTCCTACGGGCTGCCGTACGCCACACCCGATCTGGTCATCGCCTGGGAACGCGGCGTCGCCCGGCCGAGCAGCCCCGAACTCACCGCACTCGCGGGGGTGTTGTGGTGCTCGGCGGGTGAACTCATAGGCGCTCCGCGCACGTTGCGCGAACACCGCGTCGCCCGCGATCTCGCCCCGGAGGACGTGGCACACGCCGTCGGGATCGACCTCCTCGCCTACGAGCGGATGGAGGAGTCCGGCAACTGGCGTGGCAACGAACGGCAGTCGACCGCGCTCGCCAAGGCACTCGACCTCTCGCTGCCCGACTTCGTCACCGTGACGGGCCGTGACGCCCGGCTCGCCGACCTGCTGCGCAGCGCCGTGACGACGCGCTGGGGGGCGTACGTGCGCCCGGTCGGGAAGCTGGTGCCGCTGGACCGCGGCCTCCTGGAGGCAGCTCTGCAGGAACTGCACACGGACTACCAGGGGCGGATGGCCGCCACGCTGAACTGGGGCGGCGGGCCGGCCGCGACCGGCTCGGGCGAGTCCGGCCAGGACTTCCTCGACCGGGTCGTCGACCATTTCTGGACAGCCGTCCGCGGAAGCACGTACTGAGGTCCGCCGCTCCGGCCACCTGAGGACCGCGGCTCCGGGCGGCAGCCGCGGGCGGGGCCGCGGTCCGACACCCGCCCGGGGCATCGGACCGGCTTCCGCCCGCGGGATCGGAGTTCCGGCTTCCGCCCGCGGCTCCCGGGGTCTAGAAGACCGACTCGGCCTCGTCCATCCGGTCCTTCGGCACGGTCTTCAGTTCGGTGGTCGCGTCGGCGAGCGGAACCATCTCGATCTCCGTGCCGCGCAGCGCGGTCATCCTGCCGAAGTCGCCGCGGTGCGCGGCCTCGACGGCGTGCCAGCCGAAGCGGGTGGCGAGGACACGGTCGTACGCGGTCGGCGTGCCGCCGCGCTGGACGTGGCCGAGGATGACCGGCTTGGCCTCCTTGCCCAGGCGGCGCTCCAGCTCGTACGCCAGGGCCGTGCCGATGCCGAGGAAGCGCTCGTGGCCGAACTGGTCGATCTCGCCCTTGCCGTAGTCCATGGTGCCCTCGGCGGGGTGGGCGCCCTCGGCGACGCAGATGACGGCGAACCGCTTGCCGCGCGAGAAGCGCTCCTCGACCATGGCGACCAGATCGGCCGGGTCGAAGGGACGCTCGGGCAGGCAGATGCCGTGGGCGCCGGCCGCCATGCCGGACTCCAGGGCGATCCAGCCCGCGTGCCGGCCCATGACCTCGACGACCATCACACGCTGGTGGGACTCGGCCGTCGTCTTCAACCGGTCCATGGCCTCCGTGGCGACGCCGACGGCGGTGTCGAAGCCGAAGGTGCGGTCCGTCGCGGAGATGTCGTTGTCGATGGTCTTCGGCACACCGACCACCGGTAGACCCGCGTCGGACAGCATCCGGGCCGCCGTGAGCGTGCCCTCGCCGCCGATCGGGATGAGCACGTCGATGCCGAACTCGCGGGCCATGTCCTGCGCGTTGTCGCAGGCTTCGCGGAGCCGGTCGCGCTGGAGCCGGGAGGAACCGAGAATGGTGCCGCCCCGGGCGAGGATGCCGCTGACGGCGTTGAGGTCGAGGGTGCGGTAGTGACCGTCGAGGAGCCCGGCGTAGCCGTCCTCGAAGCCGATGACCTCGTCCCCGAAGTTGGTGACCGCTCGGTGCACGACCGACCGGATCACTGCGTTCAGGCCAGGGCAGTCGCCGCCTGCGGTGAGAACTCCGATGCGCATCGTGCTGTGTCTCCTGCTCCCTGCTGGTTCGTGTGAGCCGTATCGATTGTTTCACGGCCCGGGGTGCCCCGCCGATTGCGTCCACCGCCGCGCACGCCACCCGGACGCCGCTCCCCCCGCCACCGGCGCACGTGCCCTGGCGGGCGCCTTAGCCAGCGCCGGAGGTATTGTCAAGAGGGTTCTGCTCACGCTGGTGGGCCCTTTTTCCGAGCCCAGAAAACCGCCTGGCGACGAAACGGATGGAGAGCACGCGTGACGCGCAGCGTGTACGTGACCGGGATCGACCGAGGTGACGGCCGTCAGGTCGTCGAACTGGGGGTCATGGAGCTGCTGACCCGCCAGGTCGACCGGGTGGGGGTGTTCCGTCCGCTCGTGCACGACGGTCCGGACCGGCTCTTCGAGTTGCTGCGGGCCCGCTACCGGCTGACGCAGGACCCGGCCACGGTGTACGGCATGGACTACCGCGAGGCGTCCGCGCTCCAGGCCGAGCAGGGCACCGACGAGCTGGTGTCCACGCTCGTCGACCGGTTCCACCTCGTCGCCCGCGACTACGACGTCGTCCTCGTCCTCGGCACCGACTTCGCCGCCACCCAGCTCCCCGACGAGCTGGCGCTCAACGCCCGCCTGGCGAACGAGTTCGCCGCGTCGGTGCTCCCGGTCGTCGGCGGCCGGGGCGAGAGCGCCGAGTCGGTGCGCGCCGAGACCCGCAACGCCTACCGCGCGTACGACGGGCTCGGCTGCGACGTCCTCGCCATGGTGGTGAACCGGGTGGCTCCGGAGGACCGGGCGCAGATCGCGCAGCGGCTGGACTCCCGTCTGCCGGTGCCCTGTTACGTGCTTCCGGACGAGCCCGCGCTCTCCGCGCCCACGGTCGCGCAGATCACCCACGCGCTGGGCGGCAAGGTGCTCCTCGGCGACGACGCGGGGCTCGCCCGGGACGCGCTCGGCTTCGTCTTCGGCGGCGCGATGCTGCCGAACCTCCTGACGGCGCTGACCCCGGGATGCCTCGTGGTCACCCCGGGGGACCGGGCCGACCTGGTGATCGGCTCGCTCGCCGCGCACAGCGCCGGCACCCCGCCGATAGCCGGGATCCTGCTCACCCTGGACGAGAAGCCCAGCGACGAGATCCTGACGCTCGCGGCCCGCCTCGCGCCCGGCACCCCGGTCGTCTCGGTGGCCGGGAACTCCTTCCCCACCGCGGAGGCGCTGTTCGCCCTGGAGGGCAAGCTGAACGCGGCCACGCCCCGCAAGGCGGAGACCGCGCTCGGCCTGTTCGAGCGGCACGTGGACACCGCCGACCTGCTCAAGCGGGTCTCCGCGCCCAGCAGCGACCGGCTCACCCCGATGATGTTCGAGCACCAGCTGCTGGAACAGGCCCGCTCCGAGCGCCGCCGCGTGGTGCTGCCCGAGGGCACCGAGGAGCGCGTCCTGCACGCCGCCGAGGTGCTGCTGCGCCGCGGTGTGTGCGATCTGACCCTGCTCGGCCCCGTGGACCAGATCCGCAAGAAGGCCGCCGACCTCGGCATCGACGTCAGCGCCACCCAGATCGTCGACCCGCAGACGTCACCGCTGCGGGACTCCTTCGCCGAGAAGTACGCCGAACTGCGCGCCCACAAGGGCGTCACGGTCGAGCTGGCCTACGACGTCGTCGCGGACGTGAACTACTTCGGCACGCTGATGGTGCAGGAGGGCCTGGCCGACGGGATGGTGTCGGGGGCCGTGCACTCGACGGCGGCGACGATCCGGCCCGCGTTCGAGATCATCAAGACGAGGCCGGAGTCGCGGATCGTCTCGTCCGTCTTCTTCATGTGCCTGGCCGACAAGGTCCTGGTCTACGGCGACTGCGCGGTGAACCCCGACCCGAACGCCGAGCAGCTCTGCGACATCGCCATCTCCTCGGCCGCCACCGCCGAACAGTTCGGCGTCGAACCGCGGATCGCGATGCTGTCGTACTCCACGGGCACCTCGGGTTCGGGTGCCGACGTCGACAAGGTGCGCGAGGCGACCGAGCTGGTGCGCGCGCGCCGCGGCGACCTGCGGATCGAGGGGCCGATCCAGTACGACGCCGCCGTCGAGCCGTCGGTGGCGGCGACCAAGCTGCCGGAGTCGGAGGTCGCCGGGCAGGCGTCCGTACTGATCTTCCCCGACCTCAACACCGGCAACAACACCTACAAGGCCGTGCAGCGTTCGGCCGGCGCGATCGCCGTCGGCCCGGTGCTCCAGGGTCTGCGCAAGCCCGTCAACGACCTGTCCCGCGGCGCACTCGTCCAGGACATCGTCAACACGGTCGCCATCACGGCGATCCAGTCCCAGACCCCCGACCAGAAGGCTGCCCGTCAGTGAGCGCCCACCCGTCCCCCGAGGCCGCCGTGCCCGAGGAGCCCGCCGCCCCGCAGGCCGTGCGGGTCCTCGTCCTCAACTCCGGCTCGTCGTCGGTGAAGTACCAGTTGCTCGACATGCGTGACGGCACACGGCTGGCCGTCGGCCTGGTGGAGCGCATCGGCGAGGGAACCTCCCTGCTGCGGCACACCACGGGCTCGACGGGCGAGACCCGCGAGAGAGCCGACACGTTCGCCGACCACGAGGCCGCGCTGAAGGCGATGGCGGAGGAACTGGCGGTGGACGGACTCGGCCTCGACTCCCCCGAACTGGCCGCCATCGGCCACCGGGTGGTGCACGGCGGACGGACGTTCACCGAACCGACGGTCATCGACGCGGAGGTCCTGGCGGAGATCGAGCGGCTGATCCCGGTCGCCCCCCTGCACAACCCGGCGAACCTCACCGGCATCCGCACGGCGATGGCGCTGCGCCCCGACCTCCCCCAGGTCGCGATCTTCGACACCGCGTTCCACACGACGATGCCGGAGGCGGCCGCGCGCTACGCGATCGACGTGGCGACGGCGGACGAGCACCGCATCCGCCGGTACGGCTTCCACGGCACCTCGCACGCCTACGTCTCCCGGACCACCGCCGAACTCCTCGGCAAGGCGCCCGAGGAGGTCAACGTCATCGTGCTGCACCTGGGCAACGGGGCCTCGGCGTCCGCGGTCAGGGGCGGGCGGTGCGTGGACACCTCTATGGGGCTCACCCCTCTGGAGGGGCTGGTGATGGGAACGCGGTCCGGGGACGTGGACCCGGCCGTCATCTTCCATTTGGAGCGCGTTGGCAACATGTCCACGGACGAGATCGACACTCTTCTCAACAAGAAGAGCGGTCTGATCGGTCTGTGCGGCGACAACGACATGCGGGAGATCCGCCGCCGTGTCGACGAAGGGGACGAAAAGGCACGGCTCGCCTTCGACATCTACATCCACCGGCTGAAGAAATACATCGGCGCCTACTACGCGGTCCTCGGCCGCGTGGACGCCGTCGCCTTCACCGCCGGAGTGGGCGAGAACGCCGCCCCGGTGCGCGAGGCCGCGATCAGGGGCCTGGAGGAACTGGGACTCGCGGTCGACGGCGAGCTGAACGCCGTGCGCGGTGGGGAGCCCCGGCTCATCTCACCGCCGTACGCGCGCGTCGCGGTCGCCGTCGTGCCGACGGACGAGGAACTGGAGATCGCCACACAGACGTACGCACTGGTCGGAAAGGGCGGCGCCTGAACGGGGCGGAATGCCACGCCTGAGCACCCGCCCGCCCATTTGTATTTTCCGCCAGACGGAATATTCCGTTGCGAAACAAACCGATAGGATCGCCTCATGCGCCGTTCGAAAATCGTCTGTACTCTCGGCCCCGCGGTCGACTCCCACGAAAAGCTGGTCGCGCTGATCCAGGCCGGCATGAACGTGGCCCGTTTCAACTTCAGCCACGGCTCGCACTCCGAGCACCAGGGCCGGTACGAGCGTGTCCGGGCCGCCTCGGCCGAGACCGGCATCGCCATCGGTGTCCTGGCCGACCTGCAGGGCCCCAAGATCCGCCTGGAGACCTTCGCCGAAGGCCCCGTCGAGCTGGAGCGTGGCGACGAGTTCGTCATCACGGCCGAGGACGTGCCGGGTGACAAGCACATCTGCGGCACGACCTACAAGGGTCTGCCCGGTGACGTCTCCAAGGGCGACCAGATCCTCATCAACGACGGCAACGTCGAGCTGCGGGTCGTCGAGGTCGACGGCCCGCGGGTCAAGACGGTCGTCATCGAGGGCGGCGTGATCTCCGACCACAAGGGCATCAACCTGCCCGGCGCGGCCGTGAACGTGCCCGCGCTGTCGGAGAAGGACGTCGAGGACCTGCGCTTCGCGCTGCGGATGGGCTGCGACATGGTCGCCCTGTCCTTCGTGCGCGACGCCAACGACGTGAACGACGTCCACAAGGTCATGGACGAGGAGGGCCGCCGCGTCCCCGTCATCGCCAAGGTGGAGAAGCCGCAGGCGGTCGACAACATGGAGGGCGTCGTCGCGGCGTTCGACGCCGTCATGGTGGCCCGTGGCGACCTGGCCGTCGAATACCCGCTGGAGCGCGTCCCGATGGTGCAGAAGCGCCTCGTGGAGCTGTGCCGCCGCAACGCCAAGCCGGTGATCGTGGCGACCCAGATGATGGAGTCGATGATCACCAACTCCCGTCCCACGCGCGCCGAGGCCTCCGACGTGGCCAACGCGATCCTGGACGGCGCGGACGCGGTCATGCTGTCGGCCGAGTCGAGCGTGGGCGCGTACCCGGTCGAGACGGTGAAGACGATGTCGAAGATCGTCGCCGCGGCCGAGGAGGAGCTTCTCTCCAAGGGCCTGCAGCCGCTGGTCCCGGGCAAGAAGCCGCGCACGCAGGGTGGTTCGGTCGCCCGTGCCGCCTGCGAGATCGCCGACTTCCTCGGCGGCAAGGGCCTGGTGGCCTTCACCAAGTCCGGTGACACCGCCCGCCGTCTCTCGCGCTACCGCGCCGCCCAGCCGATCCTGGCCTTCACCACGGACGAGGGCACCCGCAACCAGCTCACGCTGAGCTGGGGCGTCGAGTCGCACGTCGTGCCGTTCGTCAACAGCACCGACGAGATGGTCGGCCTGGTCGACCGCGAGCTGCAGAAGCTCAAGCGGTTCAACGAGGGCGACGTCGTCGTGATGACCGCCGGTTCGCCCCCCGGCGTCCCCGGCACCACCAACATGGTCCGGGTGCACCACCTGGGCGAGGTCGGCCACGCCTGACCTCCGCCCGCCGAACGCCGCTGAGGGCGCCCCCTGTTCGCAGGGGGCGCCCTCAGCGTCTGTGCGGCTCCCGGACGGGCTCTGGACGACTCAGCCGGTCGTGTACTGGTGGAGTCCGGGTACGTGCAGGGTGCCGCCGAACTGGCCGGCCTGGACCACCTTCACCTTGGTGAAGTAGATCAGCGGAATGTTGAGCGGCGGCGGGTTGTCCGGGTCGAAGGTGACCGGTATCAGCCCGAGCAGGTTCCCGGAGATGCTCTCCGTGTACATGATCGTCTTGCCGTCGCGGATGGTGGACGTCGAACCCGACGCGGCCTGCACGTGGTAGGTCTTGCCGGACTGCTTGTCGTTCACGGTCTGGTGAAGGTCGCCGATGTCGGTGCCGTCGGATATGACGTACTTCAGCACCTTCTTGACGGTGCCGTCGGCGGTCTTCACCTTGACTATGCCCTGGTAGTCGGCGCCCTTGAGCAGCAGCGAACTGGCGTTGAGGTACCAGGGTTCGGTCGGCAGGGCGACCTTGTTGTCCACGCCGCCCTCGTCGTCGGTGGCGACCGGGCAGTCCGCCGCGTCCGTGGTGGCGCTCGCGGACGGGCTGGGCGAACCGGTGACCGCGGCGGCCGTGTCCTCGGCCTTCTCGGTGGCGTCCGAGGCCGCCTTCGACGCGGTGTCCGTGACCGTCTTGGCGGTCTCGTCCGCCGTCTCGGTGACCTTGTCGGTCGTGTCCTTGACGGTTTCCGCGGCGGTCTTGCCGTCCGACGTGTCCGAGCCGGCGCTCGCGCTCGGCGACGCGGACGGTTCCGGGGTGGAACTCGCCGTCTCGTCGGGCGTGAGGATGTCCTTGATGGCGTCGCCGACACCCAGCGGGTCGAGCGGGTTCTTGCTGCTCTCGGACGCCGAGGGGGTCGGCGTGGACGCGCTGCTGTCCGCCGCCTTGTCCTGCGTGCTCGCGGAGGCCGAGGCGGACGGGGCGGGCTCGGCCTTGTCGTCGGAACCTGAATCCGACGAAGAGGACGTGTCCTTGTCCGGGGCGTCCGAGGACGCGGAGGGGCTCGGCGTGGCCTCGGCGGAGGCGGACGCGCTCGGGCTCGCCGAGGCGGAGGGCGACGCCGTGTCCGACGCCTCCTCACCCGTGACGGCCTCGACACACGCCTGGTACTCCTCGGCCGTGAGGCTCTTGGAGGTGGCGTGGTCGTCGGCCTGGGCGAGCGTCGGCGTGAAGCCCATGCCCATGAGGACCGCCGTCGGCATCGCCGCTATGGCTATCACCTTGCCGGCGGGCATCTGGAACCTGGTGAACAGCGGCTTCCTCGGGGCCGCGTGGCGCGGCCCGGTTCTCACACGGGACGCCTCCACATCAGTCCCATGGGTCACCTCGTCAGCCGGCACTGTGCCTCCCGTTCGCCCCGTTGGTCGGGCTCGTTCCTGACAGATCGTTCGGGTCGCCCGCGGTGTCCGCCGCCTCGGGAGCGATGGACTCGACAGGCTCGGCCGCCGGGGCGTCCGGCGCGTCCTGCTTGTCGAGGGAACCCGCCGTGGTGTAGCTCTCCTCGGGCTCGCCGGGAACCCAGGCGACCGCCATGGCGCCGCCGAGCAGAGCGAACAGGAAGCCGATCAGGAAGCCGCCCAGGTTGGCCACCGGGATGGACACCAGGGCCAGGAGGATCGCGGCGACACCCGCGAACGTCCGCACGTGCTTCTGGAACCAGAGGCTGATCCCGAGCACGACGAGGAGTACGCCGATGATCAGGGATCCGGCTCCGGCGGTGGTGGACATCGCCAGCGTCAGATGGCCGAGCTGAAGGTGCGCGTACGGGAAGTAGGCGATGGGGAAGCCGCCGAACACGATGTACAGACCGGCCCAGAACGGGCGGTCGCTCCTCCAGTTACGGAAGTTCCGCCGGAACACCTGAAGGTAGTGCTCATCGTTCTGGCCGGGCGCGGCAGGAGTCTCGGCGCTCATGGAAACAGCTCCCTGGAACGGCATTGCTGTGAGAAGTACGCGTTGAGTGCTCCGCGTACGACGGGCGGAGCGGGCGGGGCGGGCGAAGCGGCCTGGGCCTCGACGCCCGCCCCAGGGGTGCTTAGTAGCACTCCTTGGTGCCGGCAGACACCGACATCTTCAGACCGCTGAGCTTGAACGTGCCGGCGGTGGTCGCCCACGCCGTCTGCTTCACGTCGGTCAGCGTGGCCGACTCGGCCTGCTGCGCGAACCCGAAGGGGTTGGCCTGCTCGCCGCCGCCCTTCATGCCCGGACCCTTGGTGGCGTCCTTGGCGGCAACACCGATGTCGATGTTCTTGAACGTCGCGTCGGCGCCGAGGTCCTCGACATCGATGTAGAGGTTGTCGGCGTGAACCGGCGTACCGCCGCCGCCGGCCTTCAGCACGAGGCTGACGGAACCGAGCAGCGGAACGTTCGGGGTGACGACGGACTGGCACATGCCCGTGATGTCGGCGCTCTTGAACGCCGAGACCGCGACGGGGTGCAGCGCCGACTTGCCGTCGAGGCCCGTGCCCTGGTCCAGGGCTCCGTACTGCGAGAAGCCCGTTCCCTCAAGCTTGTCCGCGGTCACCTTGAAGGACTGACCGGAGACACTGAACGATGCGGCGAGAGCACCCTGCGCGAGGGCGACACCTATCGCTGCCGTGGCTGCCACGCTGGGCACCATGACGACGGCGAACCGCTTCCATCTGGTCCCGCCACGCACCTGGGACATAATTTTTCCTCCTTCTCGGACGTACATCTCCTGGCCCTGACTGCCACATTGCGGCGGCTCAGCCGGGCAGGGATGGGAGAAGTGCTACGTCCTCGGGAAGGAGAGCGCCTGTACCCGAAGGTGCGAACCGCACCCGAATCACCGGCGATCACCCCCGAGCGACAACCACTGGTCGCGCCTGACACACATCACGCACAACCTGCTGGACAGGCTCCGCCGGTCGGCGAAGACCCCCCTGTCCAAGAACCGATCGCACTGCTGTCGGTCCTACTCGGTGGGGACCCAGAAAGTCCGCCGACCCGATTGGCTGTCGGGGTGCGGGAATGGACCGAGCGTCGCCGATCGTGGTGCATTCTCGCCGTGGGCACAAGGGGGTTCGTTACTCGCTAGTAACGGCGGGATAACCGAAGAACGACCCGTCGGTATCGGGTGGCGACTCAGGGTGGCCCCGCCGGGGGTGACACAGTGGTCAAATTCCGGACGGAAACAGACAGTTCAGCGCTCGCGACTTACTACGAGTAACAGCGGCCGCGTTTACCAAGTTTTGGTAAAGCGCGGCCACATCCGTCCCTGTCGGCCAATCTTTCACCCGGGCATCACAGGCCCTGACGTTTACGGACTGGTCAGAACAGCGCCCGGGCAAGGGCCCTGCGCGCGGCCACGACACGGGGGTCGTCGGCGCCGACCACCTCGAAGAGCTCCAGCAGCCGCAGGCGTACGGCGTCCCGGTCGTCGCCCGCCGTGAGCCGCACGGTGTCGATGAGCCGCCCGAAGGCGTCCTCCACGTGGCCGCCGACGAGGTCGAGGTCGGCCCCCGCGATCTGCGCCGCCACGTCCGCGGGCTTCTCCGCGGCGTCCTGACGCACCTTCTGCGGGTCGAGCCCCTGGACGCGGTGGAGCAACTCGGCCTGGGCCAGGCCCAGTTTGGCCTCCGTGTTGCCCGGGTCGTCGGCCAGCACGTTCTTGTACGCCTGGACGGCACCGCCGAAGTCGCCCGCGTCCAGCGCCTGCACGGCCGCCTCCAGCAGGACGTCGTACGGTCCGGCCGGCACCTCCTGCGCCGCGGGAGCCGCGCCCGGCGCGGCGTCCGGGTCGACCGTGAGACCGGTCAGGCCGAAGCGCTGCTCGGCCACCTGGACGAGCTGGTCGAGGGTCCCGCGGATCTGCGCCTCGGCGGCGGCCCCCTGGAAGAGCGGCAGGGCCTGTCCGGCCACCACCGCGAAAACGGCCGGGATCCCCTGGACCCCGAACTGCTGCATCAGCATCTGGTTGGCGTCGACGTCGATCTTGGCGAGCACGAAGCGCCCGTTGTACTCGACGGCCAGCCGCTCCAGAAGCGGGCTGAGCTGCTTGCAGGGCTCGCACCACTCGGCCCAGAAGTCGATGACGACGGGCACCTCGGTGGAGCGCTGCAGGACGTCCTGCTCGAATCCGGCCTCGTCTACGTCGATGACGAGGCTCGCGGGAGTCACGGCCCCGCCTCCGCCCTGCCTGGCCGCTTCGGCGCGCGCCTGCTCCGCCTTCGACTTGGCCTCCTGGGCCGCCTTCACCGCGGCGAGGTCGACGACTCCGCTCATGGACATGTTCCGTGGCTGCATGAGTACATCCTCCCCCTTCCTCGCGCACGTGTGAAAAGCGTCGTGAAACCCAGGCTGTGTCAGGCCTGTTCGGCGCCCGGTCCCCACCAGGCGCCCGTGCGGTTGTCGCCGCGGTCGAGCTTTCGCTACGAGTCGTAGCGTAACTGTACGGGAGCACGCTCGCGCGCCGTCCGCCGGTGATCTCCCTCACGGCTTCACAGAACCGCTGGATATCGGCCTGCGATGCGGCCGGATATGGTCAACGGCATGCAATGTCGCTCCCATGCCGCCCGTACGGGTCGCCCCCGCAGTGCGGCCGCGGATGCCGCGATCCTGGAGGCGACGCGCACGGCCCTGGTCGAACTGGGCTGGTCCAAACTGACGTTGGGGTACGTGGCGACGCTCGCGGGGGTCGCCAAGACGACCCTCTACCGTCGCTGGGCGGGCAAGAACGAGCTGGTCGTCGACGCGGTGGCCGAGCTCTTCGACGAGCTGGAGCTCCCCGACCGGGGCAGTCTGGCCGCCGACATCGAGGGTGTCGTGCTCCAGTTCGCGGCGATCCTGGACCGCCCGGAGGCGAAGACGGCGCTGATGGCCGTGGTCGCGGAGTCGACCCGGGACGAGCCGCTGCGGGAGCGCATCCGCACGTCGATCGTCGACCGGCAGAAGCGGCTGGTCATGGAGGGCCGCGCCCGTGCCCAGGCGCGCGGCGAGCTTCCGGCGGAGTCGGACCCGGCCGCCGCCGACCGCACCGCCGCCCTGATCTTCGACGTGGTCGCCGGGGCGGTCGTCCATCGCACCCTGGTCAGCGCGGAGCCCGCGGACGAGGAGTGGGTGCGCTCGTTCACCCGGGTCCTGCTGTTCGGCCTGACCGGCGCCACGGCCTCCGGCCCCTGACCGGCGGGACGGCCTCCGGCCCCTGACCGGCGCGACGAACCGGTGCCGGTGGGTCGTGGGTCGGGGCCGCGGCGGTACATCAGCCCGTCGCTGTCGGACAGAGAAGTGACCGTTAGTGGCGACGGCCATCGATGTACCGCCACGTCCCCTCACGCCGCATTCCGACTGCGGGTGCAGGATCCAGCCCCTCCGGCGCTTGAGGAGCGGGGTCCGGGGCGGAGCCCCAGGGGGTCACCTGTCGGGTGCCGCGCAAGATTTCAGCCCCGGCCGGCAAAAGTTCAGCCCCTCCGGCGTTTGAGGAGCGGGGTCTGGGGCGGAGCCCCAGGGGTGGGACGGGTAGGGGCGGAGGGGGCGAGAACAGGGGGTCCTGGGGCCGGGCGGGGGTGCCGGGGGCGTGAGGGTCCGGGGGCCCGGGTTCGGGCCGGAAGGGGGCAGCCAGGGGCTCCGGCGAGCCGGACGCTCCGGGCAGCGGGGCCGCGCCGGGGTCAGAAGCCCGCCGGCTCCGTGTAGACACCCCACTCGTCGCGCAGAACCCCACAGATCTCCCCCAGGGTCGCCTCGGCCCGAACCGCGTCCAGCATGGGAACGATCATGTTGGAACCGTCGCGGGCCGCGCCGAGCATGGCGTCCAGCGCCCCCCGCACCGCCGCCTCGTCACGGAACCCCTTGCGGGAGCCCAGCACCCGCACCTGCTCACGCTCCACCTCATGGCTGACCCGCAGGATCTCCAGATCGCCCGTCACGGACCCGTGGTGGACGTTGACCCCAACGACCCGCTTGTCGCCCTTCTCGACCGACCGCTGGTACTGGAACGCCGACTCGGCGATCTCACCGGTGAACCAGCCGTCCTCGATCCCGCGCAGGATGCCGGAGGTGACGGGACCGATGGGGTGCCGCCCGTCCGGGTGCGCCCGCAGCCCGCGCTCCTTGATCTGCTCGAAGATCTTCTCCGCGTCGGCCTCGATCCGGTCGGTGAGCTGCTCGACGTACCAGGAACCGCCCAGCGGGTCGGCGACGTTGGCGACGCCGGTCTCCTCCATCAGCACCTGCTGCGTGCGCAGGGCGATCTCCGCGGCCTGCTCGGAGGGCAGCGCGAGCGTCTCGTCCAGGGCGTTGGTGTGCAGCGAGTTCGTACCGCCGAGGACCGCGGCGAGCGCCTCCACGGCGGTGCGCACGACGTTGTTGTACGGCTGCTGGGCCGTCAGCGAGACACCGGCGGTCTGCGTGTGGAAGCGCAGCCACTGCGCCTTCTCGGAGGTGGCGCCGTACACGTCGCGCATCCAGCGGGCCCAGATCCGGCGGGCCGCGCGGAACTTGGCGATCTCCTCGAAGAAGTCGACGTGCGCGTCGAAGAAGAACGAGAGTCCGGGGGCGAAGACGTTCACGTCGAGCCCGCGGGACAGCCCCAGTTCCACGTAGCCGAAGCCGTCCGCCAGCGTGTAGGCGAGCTCCTGCGCGGCCGTGGAGCCGGCCTCGCGGATGTGGTACCCGGAGACGGACAGCGGCTTGTACGCGGGGATCTTCTCGGCGCAGTGCTCCATCAGGTCGCCGATGAGGCGCAGGTGCGGCTCGGGCTGGAAGAGCCACTCCTTCTGCGCGATGTACTCCTTGAAGATGTCGGTCTGGAGCGTGCCGTTCAGCACGGCGGGGTCGATGCCCTGGCGCTCGGCGGCGACGAGGTACATGCAGAAGACCGGCACCGCGGGACCGCTGATCGTCATCGAGGTGGTGACGTCACCGAGGGGGATGTCCTGGAACAGGACCTCCATGTCGGCCGCCGAGTCGATCGCGACACCGCAGTGCCCGACCTCGCCCAGCGAACGGGGGTCGTCCGAGTCCCGGCCCATCAGCGTCGGCATGTCGAAGGCCACCGAGAGGCCCCCGCCGCCGTTGGCGAGGATCTTCTTGTACCGCTCGTTGGTCTGCTCGGCGTTGCCGAACCCGGCGAACTGCCGGATGGTCCACGTGCGGCCCCGGTAGCCGGTGGCGTACAGGCCGCGCGTGAAGGGGTACTCGCCGGGCCAGCCGATCCGCTCGAAGCCCTCGTGGCCGTCCCCCGGCCGGGGGCCGTACACCGGCTCCACGGCGTCGCCGGAGAGCGTGGTGAAGTCGGCCTCCCGCTTGCGCGAGGCGTCGTAGCGGGCCTGCCAGCGTCGCCGGCCTTCCTCGATGGCGTCAGCGTCCATACCGTCGAATTTACTAGGACGTCCTAGTACATGTCGACGGCAAACCGCCGTACGGGTCGTACGGCGGTGTCGGTCAGGCCTCGGCGACCGCGGGAGCGCCCTCGGCGACCTTGGACTCCAGCTCGTGGCTGATGCTGCGCTCCACGAAGAAGGCGGCCGTGGGAATCGTGCCCGCGAGCAGCACCCAGAGCTGCTTGCCGACCGGCCACTTCGCCTTGGAACCCAGGTCGAAGGCGAAGATCAGGTACACGACGTACAGCCAGCCGTGCGCGATGGCGACGACGCGGGTGAAGTCCGCGGCCCCGTCCAGGCCCATGCCGTACTTGGCGATCATGCTGAGGCACAGCAGCACCAGCAGCACGCCGGTGACGTAGGCCATGACGCGGTAGCGGGTCAACACGCTCTTCTTCATGGCACGAGGGTAACCACCCTTTTCGGCCGATCTTCACGCGCCCCCGTGCCACGGCGCCCCGGGCCCGCCGGTGCGTCCCCCGCGCCCGCCGCCGGCTACGCATCGTCGAAGTCGTGCGCGGCGACCCGCAGCGGCCGCAGCATCGCGAAGATCTCCGCGCACTCCTCGGCGTCGTAGACCCCGAGCCCGAAGTCCATCGCCATCAGATCGCGGGTGGCCGCGTCGCAGACCTCGCGGCCCTTGTCCGTGATGGAGGCGAGGGTGCCCCGGCCGTCGTTCGGGTTGGGCCGCTTGTCGACCAGCCCGGACCGCACCAGCCGGTCGACGGTGTTCGTGACGGACGTCGGGTGCACCATGAGCCGCTCGCCGATCTTGGACATCGGCAGCTCGCCCGCCTTGGAGAAGGTCAGGAGCACCAGGGCCTCGTAGCGCGCGAAGGTCAGCCCGTACGGCTTGACGACCCCGTCCACCTCGGCGAGCAGGATCTGGTGCGCGCGCATGATCGAGGTGATGGCGGACATGGACGGCACGGAACCCCAGCGCTGGCGCCAGTGTTCGTCGGCGCGGGCGATGGGATCGAAGGCAAGGCTGAGCGGCTTCGGCACGCCGACGACCTTACCGGCCGGTCACATCGTGGTCAGCCCTGTCTCGCTTTTCGGTACCGGCCCCCGCGGCGGTGGGGTGCGGGGGCGGATCGGCTCCCGCACCCCACCGCCCGCTCCGGTGCTCTACTCGCCCCGCGCAGCGCCCTGTTCGATTCGGCGGGCCGCCAGCGCCAGGGCCGCGCAGGCCACGGTGCCCAGGACGCCCGCGCCCACGATCGTCGCCGTCACACCGGCGAACTCCGCCGCCACGCCCGCCAGGGCCATCCCCACGCCCTGAAGGGTCATCAGCCCGGCCGAGTTCAAGGTCATGGCCCGCCCCAGCAGTTCGTCCGGCACCGCCCGCACGAACCACTGGTCGAGGCCGAGCGTGTACGCCGACCCGGCGCCCGCGAGCACCAGCAGGACCAGCGTCCAGCCGAGACCGGGCCGCAGCGCGTACGCGGCGTAGGGCAGCAGCGTGACGCAGACCAGCGGGAGCGTGAGCCGGCTCCGGGTCGCCGGCCGCAGCCGCGAACCCGCGAACAGCTCCCCCGCGATCGTGCCGACGGGCAGCGCGCACATCAGCAGGCCGAGGCCTGCCGTACCGGCCCCGAGTCCGTCGGCGTACGGCGCCGCCAACGCCTCCGGCACGACGACGAACATCGACGGCACCCAGAAGAGCAGGAGCAGCACGAGGATCCGCCGGTCGGCCAGCACCTGCCGGGAACCGCGCAGGGAGTCGCGCACGAGCGCCTGCCCCTTGTCCGTGCGCGCGGGCCGCCGCCGGGTGCCGAAGCGCAGCAGGGCCGCGGAGGCGAGGAAGGTGCAGACCGTGACGAGGAGCGCGTGGCGCGGGGAGACGACGGTGAGCAGCAGGCCGCCCGTCCCGAAGCCGGCGAGCAGCGCGCTCTGCGACAGGATCCGCAGCAGGGAGCGGCCGAGCACGAACAGTTCCCCGTCGCCGAGGACGTCCGCCAGGGTCGCCGTCCGCGTCCCCTGGAAGACCGGGGCGACCAGGGCGAGCGCGGCCCGCATCATGAGCAGCACCGCGACGGGCGCGCCCGGCAGCACCATCACGGCCACGCAGCCCGCGCAGACCAGGTCGCACACGACCAGGACCCGGCGGGCGGGGAAGCGGTCGGCGACGCCCGCGAGCAGGGTCCCGCCGATCAGGTAGGGCAGAAAGCCGAGCGCGAAGGTCAGGGCACTCAGGAGCGGGGAGCCCGTCAGACCGTAGACGAGGACGGAGAGCGCGATCTCGCTGACGACGAGCCCGAGCAGCGAGAAGGCGTGCGCCACGAAGACGGCACGGAACTCGGGCACGGCGAACACGGGCCCGTACCCGCTCCGCGCGGGCCCCGCCTCCGGGTCACTCCCCGCCGGGGGCACCGCCGCGTCCCCGCCCGGGGCCGCCACCGACCCGCTGCCGGAGCCCCCGCCCGCCGGCCTCCCGCCGACGACAGCCCCGAGAGCATCCTCCGCGGCAGACCCGAGGGCGCTCTCCCTGGCGGGACCGGCCGATTTCGCCGCGGCCCGCCCGGCGGCGCTCGGGACGGCGGACCCGGCCGAGTTCGCCGCGGCGTGCCCGGCGGACTCCCCCACGGCGGGCACGGCCGCGCTGTCCGCGGCAGCCCCGGCGGGCCGCACCCCAGCAGGCCCGGCAGGCGTCCTCGCGGCGTCCTCCGTCGGTGTGGTCGTGTTCCCCCTGGCGGGGCTGGCGGCACGTGCTGGTGTGCTGGGCACCGTCGGTGTGCCCTTCGTCTCTGCTTCCGGCATGGGCGACAGCGTGCCCGGCCGCGCCCCGGCCGCGTAAAGTTTCGGCGTCAGCCGAATGTTCTGGGGTCGTCCATGCCGTCACTGCTGCACTTCGGGGAGGACGACCTCCTCAACTGCCGGTTCGCGGTGTCGCCGCTGTGGGAGACGCAGGAGGCGGTCCGCACGCTCGACCGCCCCGCGCGGCACGGCTACCACGCCCCCTGGCTGCGCCGCATGCGCGCGGCGGCCGCCGGACTCGACCTCACCCCGCTGTGGCTGCTCATGCCGCGGCGCGGCTACTCCCCCGACTGGCTCGGACCGCCCCCGCTGGGCCCGGCGGCGAGCTTCGAGGAGGAGATCGCCGCCATCCGCACGGCCGACCCGGACGTGGCCCGCGAGGAGAGCGCGCGTTCCCTCGCCGACACCCCCGGCGCGCTGGACTCGCCGCGCGGCCGGGCCCTGCTGGCCGACCCGGCCCGCATGGTGCGGGATCTGACGGACCTGCTGGAACAGGCCTGGCACACCCTGGTCGAACCGGACTGGCCGCGGCTGCGCGCCCTGCTGGACGCCGATGTCGCCTTCCATTCCCGGCGGCTCGCCGAGGTCGGGCTCGGCGGGCTCCTCCCGGAGATCGACCGGCGTTTCGGCTGGCGCTCGCACACGCTGACCGTCCAGGTCGGGGGCCGGCACGAGAGGCACCTGGCCGGCCAGGGGCTGGTCCTCATGCCGAGCGTGTTCTCCTGGCCGGACGTGATCAGCGGCTTCGAGCCTCCGTGGCAGGCGACGCTCGTCTACCCCGCGCGCGGCATCGGCGGCCTGTGGACCGAGCCGGCGGACCGCACCCCCGACGCGCTCGTACGACTCCTCGGGCGCGGCCGGGCCACGGTGCTCGGCGCGCTCGACGAACCGGCCGGCACGACCTCGCTCGCGCACCGGCTGCGGCTGGCTCCGTCGTCGGTGTCCGCACACCTCACCGCCCTGCGCGACGCGGGCCTGCTCGTGTCGCGCCGGTACGGGCACCAGGTGCTGTACGAGCGGACACCCCTCGGGATCGCGCTGGCCTCGGGCGGCGACTGACGAGGTGCCGCCGGAAGGACCGGCTGCGCCGGGTGCCCCACCGGGTCACGCCGCCTCCCCCGCCCGAATGACCCGTTGTGCCACGATGAGTGACCGTTCGTCACCCTCGCGCAAGGGAGCAGCATGCCCCGGCTGATCCACGCCCTCGCGGTCCTCGCGGTGCTCGCGCTCACGGCGGGCTGCACGTCCGCGCCCGGGGCCGGCCGGACCCCGGCCGCCGGCGGCTCCTCCGAGCGGTCGGGCCCCGCGGCCCGCTCAGCCTTCTGGGTCGACCCTCGGGGGCCCGCCGCCCGGCAGATCGAGGTGTGGCGCCGCCAGGGCCGGACCGCGGACGCGGCGCTGCTGAAGCGGATCGCGGACGAGCCCGTCGCCCTGTGGCCCGCGGGCGAGGCCGACCCGGGTCCGGCGGTCCGGGCGGCGACCGCGGCCGCGGCCGGGGAAGGGCGGACGGCACTCTTCGTCGCGTACGACATCCCGCACCGGGACTGCGGCCAGCACTCGGCGGGCGGGGCGGCGGACGCGGACGCCTACCGCCGGTGGATCGGCCGGTTCGCCGACGCCCTCGGTGACGGCCGGGCGCTGGTGATCCTGGAGCCGGACGCGATCGCCCACCTCGTGGACGGCTGCACGCCCGCCGCGTACCACGACGAGCGCGAGCGGCTGCTGAGCGAGGCGGTCGTCCGGCTGAAGGGCCGGCCGCACACCAAGGTGTACCTGGACGCCGGGAACCCGTCCTGGATCCCCGACGCGGAGCGACTGGTCGCGCCCCTGGAACGCGCGGGCATCGCGCACGCCGACGGTTTCGCGCTCAACGTGTCCAACTTCCAGACGGACAAGGTCAGCAGGGAGTACGGCGTCCGGCTGTCCGGCAGGCTCGGCGGCAAGCACTTCGTCGTCGACACCAGCCGCAACGGCAACGGCCCGTTGGAGGGGGTCTGGTGCAACCCGCCGGGCCGGGCGCTGGGCACCCCGCCGACGACCGCCACCGGTGAACCCCTCCTCGACGCCTACCTGTGGGTCAAGCGGCCCGGCGAGTCGGACGGGGAGTGCGGGGGCGGGCCCGCGGCCGGCCGGTGGTGGCCGGAGTACGCCCTGGAGCTGACGCGCGGCTCCGCCGGCTGACCGCCCGCGACGGACCGGCATCCGCCCTCCGGCCGTTCGGCCCTCAGGCCGTCCGGCGTCCCGTCGCCGGCGTTCGGCGTCCCGCGTCATCGGACGTGGATCCACTTCGCCTCGGACGGCGTGCCCTGCGCGTCCGTCACGAAGAGCATGTACCAGCCCGGCGGGACCAGCGCCGGGTCCCTCGGCACGTCGACGGTGACCGAGTCCGCCGTCCTCGTCAGCCCCAGTTCGATCGACCGCTGCTCGACGTCCGTGGTGTGGGTGACGGCACTCGGCCGCATCAGCCGGGCCTTGACGACCCGTTCGGGGTGGCCGGTGGCGAAGGTCGCCCGGTGGTTCACGTCGAGTTCCCCGGGGCCCGCTCCGAGCACCGGACGGTTGGCGCCGGCGCGGTGCAGGGCCGGCGGGGTGAAGACCTCCATGCGCTGTTCGAAGTGGCCCAGTTTGGTGTTCCGCCGGTCGTCGAAGAGCGGGTCCGAGCCGAACGTGGCGACCCGGCCGTCGGGCAGGAGCAGCGCCTCGGAGTGGTAGTTGCGGCCCACGCGCGGGGACGCGGCCTCGCGGAAGGCGTTGGTGCGGGGATCGTAGAACTGCGCCTTGAGGATGTTGCTCGCGCCGCGGCCGCGGTAGTCCCGGGAGCCGTTGGTGGTGAAGACGGTGTCGTCCGGCATGATCACGCTGTTCAGATAGCGCGTGCCCTGGGGCAGGTCGGGGCCGTCCTCGAAGGCCGGGCTGTCCTTCTTGAGGTCGACGACGGCGGTGCGGGCGGTGGACTTCCCGGACTCGCCGACGCCTCCGCCGCCGAGGATCATCACCTTCTGGTCCTGGGCGGGCGGGAGCAGGACCGACGCGGAGGTCTCCGTCCGGTCGGCGTCCCGCAGGCCGGGCACCTTCTGGAAGGTGTTGGTCCGCGGGTCCCACAGGCCCGGCTCGCGGCCCTGGTCGGCGGGTCCGTACCCGGCGTTGGAGGCCGGGTAGAAGAGCTTGCCGCCCTGAGTGAGGAAGAGCGCCGGGTAGGTGGGGAAGTAGCGGTGGGGTCCGGGGCCCCACTTCTTCGTCACCGGGTCGTAGATCTCGGTGTCGCCGGGGTCGACGACCCCGACGTCGTCGAGGCCGGAGACGGCGAGGACGCGTCCGTCGTCGAGTCCCACGAGGGTCGGGTACCAGCGGGCCTTGTCCATCGGGTCGACGGGGATGTACCGCTCGGCCTTCGGGTCGAACTCGTAGGCGGCCCTGATGCCCTGGAAGTCCTGCTTCTCCAGGGTGATCCGCTCCGAGAGGCCGTACGTGTTGCGGGCGTCCTCGCCGCGCAGGCCGACGATCTCGTACTGGGCCTGCCGGTCGGTGACGGACCCCGGCCCCTTCTCCTCGGCCTCGACGAAGACGCGGGCCTCTCCGGCGGTGACCTCGGTCCGCCAGGGCTGCATGGCGCCCTTGCGGTCGTAGGTGACGATCTGGTTCCGCGTGGCCCTCGGGACCGTCACGTCGGCCCCGCTGACGTAGTCGACACCGGCGGGCGAACGGAAGACGGTGCCCTTCTTGAGGACGACGGCCCTGTCGGGGTTCTCGTTCTTCACGCGCATGCCGCCGCCGGCCCGCACGACCTCGCCGTCCAGCTTCTCGTAGCGGGCGGTGCCGCCGGCCACGAGCATCCGGCCGTCGGGGAGCTGGGCGTGTCCGGAGCAGAAGAAGTCGTCCGGTGTGGGGATCTTCTTGAAGGTGTCCGTCCGCGGATCCCACAGGATCGTGTCGAAGGTCCCCCGGTCGAACTTCCTCTGCTCGTTGCCCGATCCGGCGACGATGAGCACCTTCCCGGTGTGCAGCAGGGCCGCGTGGATCGCGTTGGTGCGGTACCGCTCCGGGATGTCGACGCTGCTCCAGGAGCCGTACTTCGCGGTGTAGGCGGGCCGGGAGATCCTGTAATCGTGGTACGCCTCGCCGGCGAAGCCGAGCGCGGCCGGGGCGTTGAGCGCCGCGAGGACGGCGATGCCCGTGATGCCGAGCAGCGTCTTCCTCGTCGTCTTCGCCTTCTTCGCCTTCTTCGAGGGCCGGTGGGCCATGGCCTAGCTGCCTCCTGTCGTGGAGCCGGTGACCGTGACGGGCGTGGCCGCCACCGATTCGCGGCTGTCGGGAACGCGGACGGAAGCGGGCGCCGGGTGCCCGGTCCGGCCGTCCCGGACGCGGGTGCGGATCCACACCGCGACCGGGGCGAGGCAGACGGCCATGGCCAGCACCGCCCAGATCCGCATGGCCGCGTGGGTGTGACCGAGGACGGCCGAGGCGCCCAGCGAGACGGCGAGCAGAGCGGCCCAGCCGAGATGGACGCGGAAGGTTCCCAGCCGGTCGGGGCTCGCGTCGCGGCCCTTCGGGGTCACGACGAAGCGGCTGGGGCGCCGGACGATCGCCTCTCCCAGTGCCTTCAGGTAGACGGGGGCCGACAGCGCGGACATCGCCATGCCGGCCAGGCCGCCGGAGCCCTCGGGTTCGTGCGGCGAGACGTTGTGCCGCCGGTTCCACAGGTACAGACAGATCTGCAGGGCGGCGGCGTCGCCGTAGAGCATCAGCCACACGGACGCGGTGACCTGCGTCCCGGACGCCCCGAACCACAGGAACAGGAAGCAGCTCAGGATGCCCAGAAGCCAGTTGACGGCCGTCATCGGGTAGTAGACGAGCATCAGCGTGTACGAGAGGAGCCGGCCGGGAGGCATGGTGAGCAGCGCCTTCCCGTACTGCTTGATCAGGGTCTCGTAGGTGCCGCGGGACCAGCGCGTCTGCTGGGTGAAGAAGTCGGTCCAGGTGGAGGGCCCCTCGCCGACGGCGAGCACGTCCGGGGTGTAGACGGACCGCCAGTGCCGGCCGGTGCGGGGATTGCGGTGTCGGTGCACCTCGAACCCGGTGGCCATGTCCTCGGTGATGGAGTCGTAGAGCCCGCCGATCTGCTTGAGCGCGGCGATCCGGACGACGTTGTTGGTGCCGACGAACATGGGTGAGCCGTAGCGGTTCCCGGCGCGCTGGATGAGGGCGTGGAAGAGGAACTGCTGGGACTCGGCGGCCTTGGTGACGGGGTTCTCGTAGTTCCCGTACACCTGGGGGCCGACGACGAAGGCGACGTCGGGGTCCCGGAAGTAGCCCATCATGCGCTCGAGGAACCCGGGCAGCGGGACGTGGTCGGTGTCGACGGAGGCGAAGAAGTCGTAGGCGTGCCCGTACAGGGTGAGCCATGCGTTGTAGTTGCCGTGCTTGGTGCGGGCCTTGTGGCTTCCCTCGGGCCGGTTCCACTCGGGCACGCCGAACCGGGTGAAGTGCCGGACGCCGAGCTCGGCGCACAGGGCTCTGGCCTGGTCGTCGTCGCCCTCGTCGAGCAGCCACACGTCGAGGGGGCCGGTGTGGGTCAGCGCGGTGGCGGCTTCGAGGGTGGCTCGGACCGTGGCGAGGGGTTCCTTTCCCGGGACGTAGGTGGTGAGGAAGGCGACCCGGGTCCCCTGCGCGGGCAGGACGGGCACGGGGTCGCGCGCGACCAGCGTCGCGTGGGCGATGCTCATGACGTTGACGACCATGAAGAGTTCGATCAGGCCGATGGTCACGAGCATCGTGGTGTCGAGGGCGGCCGGCCAGGGCTCGCCGCCCTCGCGTCCCGCCCAGTGGGAGGGCCACACGAGGTAGACGAGGAGCGCGCCGGTGAGGACCGGGGCGAGGGTCGTCAGCAGGATGGCGGCTATTCGGTGCGGCTCGCGCGACAGGAGCTTGGTGTACTGCACCCGGTGTCCGGTGCCGGACGGCTCGGTCAGGGGTCCGGCGAGCCGGCTGTAGCTGTCGTAGTCGTAGCCCGCGGGCCGCACATCGCCCTCCCGTGGTTCAACGAGTCCGGTGATCGTGGTGGCTGGTACCCACACATAAGTGGAGTTTTCGCGACACGTCGAGCGGGGCGGGTCCGAAGGGGTGCGGCGGCGGGCGGGCGGGTGGTCTTCGGCCCGCGTCCGCCGTCCGGGCGGGGCGGGTGTGCCTCTTCGGCCGTGGAACCGCCTTCCCGTGTGCGGCGGGTGACGCGGGCGCGGGGCGGACAAGCGAGAACCCCGGCCCTGGGGACCGGGGTTCTCGCAGCGGGGCCGCACCCCGTTTCGCATCGATATGCCGACATACCGTCATGCGGCCATGCCGTCATGCCGTCATGCCGACAGGTGCCGCTCCACCGTCTCGACCTTGGAGGTGAGGCCGTCCGTCACACCGGGACGGATGTCGGCCTTCAGGACGACCGAGACGCGGGGCGCGCGCTCCTCGACGGCGGCGACGGCGCGCTTGACGACGGCCATCACCTCGTCCCACTCTCCCTCGATCGAGGTGAACATCGCGTCGGTGCGGTTGGGCAGGCCGGACTCGCGGACCACGCGGACGGCGTCGGCGACGTACTCCCCCACGTCCTCGCCGACACCCAGCGGTGTCACGGAGAAGGCGACGATCATGCCTTCACGGCCCCTTCCCCGAAGGCGCGGGAGGCGACGACCGCGTCCTCGGCCTCGCGCTTGAGCTTGCGCTCGGCGAAGAAGCCGCCGGTGGGCAGGACGGAGAGGACGAAGTAGAGGGCGCCGGTGCCGACGCTCCACCGGGCGCGGTTCCAGGCGTCCGCCCAGAAGATCACGTACAGGATGAAGAGGACGCCGTGGACCGCGCCCATCACGGGGACGGCGTTGAAGTCCGTGGTCCGCTTGAGCACCGAGCAGACGAGCAGCAGCAGGAAGGAAACGGCCTCGGGGGCCGAGACCAGGCGGAGCCGGCGGAGTGCGGTGGCGGTCTTTATGTCCACGGGTCACCTTCGGTGGAATTGACTGTCGGGGGAACGCTTCCTTGTGAACGCAAGCACAAGCGTCACGGCCATTGTGGCATCCACCGGGCGGGATCCCGGGTCCGGGGGCCCGGACGACACCGGGCGATACCGGACGGGACGGGACGGGAGCCCCTAGGGGGCGGATCAGGGACGGGATCCACCCGGAAGCCCTGTCGGTGGTCCGGCCGTACGGCTACCTTCACAGCGTGGCGATGTTTCGACTTCAGGGCAGCAAGGTGCTGGCCGTCGACATGACCGGGGACGCCGTGAAGGCGAAGAACGGCTCCATGGTCGCGTACGACGGTCAGATGGCCTTCAAGAAACTCAGCGGGGGCGGTGAAGGGCTCCGGGGGATGGTGACCCGGCGCCTGACCGGCGAGCAGATGACGGTGATGGAGGTGAAGGGGCACGGCACCTGCTGGTTCGCGGACCGGGCCTCGGAGATCAATCTGGTGGCCCTTCAGGGGGACAAGCTGTACGTGGAGTCGAGCAATCTGCTCGCCACGGACACCGGGCTGCGCACGGGCACGACGTTCACCGGACTGCGCGGCGCCTCGCAGGGCAACGGTCTGTTCACGACCACCGTCGAGGGCCACGGCCAGGCGGCGATCATGTCGGACGGGCCCGCGGTGGTGCTGCGGGTCAGCGCGCAGTACCCGCTGACGGTCGACCCGGGGGCCTACATCGCGCACCAGGGCAACGTGCGACAGTCGCTGCAGTCCGGTGTGACGTTCCGCACGCTGATCGGCGAAGGCGGCGGCGAGGCGTTCCAGATGCGCTTCGAGGGCGACGGGCTGGTCTACGTCCAGCCCAGTGAGCGCAACACGATCGCGGGGGATGTGTGACATGGCGTTCCGCGAGGTGAACTCGAAGATGGTCGAGGCGACGGTCGTGCCGGGGCAGCGGCTGTTCAGCCAGCGCGGCGCGATGCTCGCGTACAAGGGCGAGGTGTCCTTCACTCCGAACGTCCAGGGCGGGCAGGGCGGGGTGATGTCGATGATCGGCCGCCGCCTGGCGAACGAGGCGACTCCCCTGATGACCGTGGAGGGGTCGGGCACGGTGCTCTTCGGGCACGGCGGCCACCATGTCCACGTGATCAGCCTGACGGGTGACACGCTGTACGTGGAGGCGGACCGGCTGCTGGCCTTCGACGGGGCACTCCAGCAGGGCACGATGTTCCTGGGCTCGCAGGGCGGCGTCATGGGCATGGTGCGGGGACAGGTGACGGGCCAGGGGCTCTTCACGACCACGCTCAAGGGGCACGGGGCCGTGGCCGTCATGGCGCACGGCGGCGTCTTCGAGGTCCCGATCACCCCGCAGCGGACGGTGCACGTCGACCCGCAGGCGTACGTGGCGCACCACGGCGACGTGCGCAACAAGCTGTCCACGGCGCTGGGCTGGCGCGACATGGTGGGACGCGGCTCGGGCGAGGCGTTCCAGCTGGAGCTGAGCGGCAGCGGTTCGGTGTACGTCCAGGCCTCGGAGGAGAAGCTTTGAGCGGGTACGGAGCCCCCGGCGGTCCGGTGATCCACGATCCCCTGTCGCTGCCGGCCGACGACAACGTCAACAACTACACCTTCTGCGTGGAACTCAAAGGGAGCGAGTGGTTCCTGCAGAAGGGCAAGATGATCGCCTACTACGGATCGATGGAGTTCAACGGCATCGGGCACGGTCGACTTGACCGTCTTGTCCGTACGTCGTTCCATTCGCCACTGCACGCGAGCGACTGGGTCGTGGCACAGGGCTCGGGCAAGATGCTGCTCGCCGACCGGGCCTTCGACGTGAATTCGTACGACCTCGACGACGGCAACCTGACCATTCGCTCCGGCAACTTGCTCGCTTTTCAGCCAAGTCTCGCGCTCAAGCAGTCGATCGTGCCGGGCTTTCTGACACTGATCGGAACCGGCAAGTTCGTGGCCGCGTCCAACGGCCCGGTGGTGTTCATGGAACCCCCGATCAGGGTGGACCCGCAGGCCCTCGTCGGCTGGGCGGACTGCCCCTCCCCTTGCCACCACTACGACCACGGGTACATGACAGGCGTGATGGGCGGTCTACGTGCGATGACGGGCCTCGGAGGGGCCTCCGGCGAGGAGCACCAGTTCGAGTTCGTGGGGGCGGGTACGGTGCTGCTCCAGTCCACCGAGATGCTGATGGCCGAGCAGGCCACGGGGGCGGTCCCGCAGCAGGCCGGAGTGCCCGGCGCGGGAGGGGTGCCCGGTCAGCACGGGCAGCAGGCCGGGGCACCGCGCCTTCCCGGACAGCTGGGAGACCTCCAGCGTCGCTTCGGGCTGTGAGCGGTAGTCTGCGGAGTGTGACGTCGAACGCACGTCGAACACGTGCGCACTGTCACACAACCCCTCACTAGTTCGCATTTCAACATTTTAGGTAGACTTCATTCATGGAGACCGAGACGGCCACGCGCTGGCTGACCGATGCGGAGCAGTGCGCCTGGCGCACCCACCTGGAGGTCAACAGGCTGTTGACGTACCAGCTTGAGAGGGACCTCCAGCCGTTCGGGCTGACGATGAACGACTACGAGATCCTGGTCAACCTCTCCGAGTCGGAGGGGGTACGCATGCGGATGAGCGACCTGGCCTCCGCCACCCTCCAGTCCAAGAGCCGGCTGTCGCACCAGATCACGCGCATGGAGAACGCGGACCTGGTGCGCCGGGAGAACTGCGAGTCCGACCGGCGGGGACTGTACGCGGTCCTCACCGAGCACGGTATGGAGACCATGAAGAAGGTCTCGCCGCACCACGTGGCGTCCGTGCGGCGGCACTTCATCGACCTTCTGTCGCCCGAGGCGCTCGAGGACCTGCACAAGTCGCTGCGCCCGATCGCCGAACACCTGCTGGGGCAGCGCGGCAAGCCTTAGGACCGGGCGCCGCCCCCGCGGCACGATCCCGACGGAAGCCTCAGCCGGGCAGTCGCTCGCCGTCCGTCACCTCGGGCCGCGAACCGCCGGCCACACCGTTCCCCGCGTCCGCACCCGGACGCGGGGTTCGTGCGCTTCGTACGCAGACCAGGGCCGCGGCCATCGCGGCCGCGCCCGAGACGGCGAAGCACAGGCCCAGCGGCAGCCGGCCCACCAGGAGGCCCGCACCGGCGGTGCCCACGGAACTCCCGGCGTTGACCGCGGTGTTGACCCAGGCGCCGGCCTGGGTGCGAAAGCCCGGCGGGGCCGCCGCGTCGGCCACCAGATACGAGGTCGTCAGGGCCGGGGCGACGAAGAAGCCCGCACAGGCCACGGCCACGACCAGCGCCCCGAGGCCCTGGGCGAGGCCCGCTCCGAGCAGGGCGAGGCCCAGCGCGCCGGCCAGCAGCGGCAGCCGGGCACCGGGCGCGGTCCGCCAGTCGACCGCGCCGTTCAGCAGACCGCCGAGGGCGCTGCCCAGCGACAGCGCGGCGAGCACCCAGGCCACGACGCCCGAGCCGTGGTGGTGCCGCTCGGCGAACGCCATGACCAGCAGGTCGACGGCGCCGAGGGACAGACCGACGCCCGACGCCACGACGACGGGCCGGGCCAGGGCCCGCCGCAGGGGCCGGCCGCCCTGCCGGGGACGCCCGCCGCTCGGCGCCTTGGCCGTGGCCGGGCGGACGCCCGCGACGAGCGGGGACAGGACGAAGGCCAGGGTGCCGGACCACACCAGCAGGGCGCTGAGCGCGACGGCGGCGGCGGGCGGCGCCGTCTGCACGACCGCGCCGACGACCAGCGGACCGGAGACGAAGAGGATCTCCTCCACGACGCCGTCGAGGCTGTACGCACGCTGCAACAGCCGTTCGTCCTGGATCACTTCGCCCCACACGGCACGCATCGTGGGACCGAGCGGCGGGGTGCAGGCACCCGCGGCGACCGCGAGCGCGCCGACCGCCGGCACGGGAGCGCCGGGGCGCCAGGCGGTCACCGCGAACGCCGTGAGCAGGCCCGCGTAGAGCGAGGCCATGGGGATCAGGGCTCGGCGTGGGCCGTAGCGGTCGATCAGCGCCGCCCGTGCGGGCGACAGGAACACGCTCGCGGCGCCGAACAGCGCCATGACCGTGCCGGCCACGGCGTACGACCCGGTGGCGCGGGTCGTGGTGAGCATCATGGCCAGGGCGACGACGCCGTACGAGAGACGGCCGATCATGGCCGCCGCGAAGGTGCGGCGGGCGTGGGGCATGCGGAAGAGCGCGGCGTAGGACGGCCGCGGGGGTGACGCAGACATGGTGAGGTTCCTCAACACCGAGGCGGGGCGGGGGTCGTCGAAGTGCCGCGACGGCACAGCCGTGGTGCTGTGTTCGCGTCGCGGGTCCGGGTGGCCCCTACGCCAAGAGGAGGAACATGCCGTCAACGTAACAGCGCCCACGAGGAGTCGGCCAGGGATTTTCCCCGCGCTCGTCCCCGGCTCCGCCCTGTCCGCCCTGGCCGCCGTGTCCGCCCCGGCCGCCCTGGCCGCCCTGGCCGCCGGAAGGGCACCACAACCCGCTGTGCGCCGGGCCGAGTTGTCCGGCGCGGGGGCGTGCCGCCCGGGCGGGTGCACTCGGCCGTGCCCGGCACACCGCGCCGCACCCCAGCGCGCCGGGGCACCCCACCGACCGGCGTCCGAAGCCCGCCAGCCGGCTCCGGAACGCCCTATCGGTGTCACCCCGCCGGGCTCAACTCCCCATCGGGCTCAGGGCCGACGATCCGGCTCGGCTCTGCGCCCTTCGCCGCGGCTCTGCGGTGCGCGTCGGATGCACCTTCGCCCCCTCCGCCCCTGCCCGACCCACCCTGGGGCTCCGCCCCAGACCCCGCTCCTCAAACGCCGGAGGGGCTGAGATCTTGCCCCACGCCCGAAACGGGGCGGGCCCTCCGTCCCGCACCCAAGTGGTGGCGCCCGGTACTCCGCCCCAGACCCCGCTCCTCAAACGCCGGAGGGGCTGAGATTTTGCCCCACGCCCGAAAGGGGGCGGGCCCTCCGTCCCGCACCCAAGTGGTGGCGCCCGGTACCCCGGGGCCGGTCAGGTCTGTTTCAGGCCCTCGATCAGGGAGTCTGCTGCCGTGTACGGGTCGAGTTCGCCCGCGACGATGCGTTCCGCGAGGGCGCTCAGGCGGCGGTCGCCGTGGAGGTCGCCGATGCGGCGGCGCAGCGCGGTGACGGCGATCGTCTCGACCTCCTGGGACGCCCGCGCGCGCCGGCGCTCGGCCAGGACTCCGCGCTCCTCCATCCACGCCCGGTGCTTCTCCAGGGCCTCGACGACCTCGTCGATGCCCTCGCCGCGCGAGGCGACCGTCTTGACGATCGGCGGGCGCCAGTCCCCCGGCCCCCGGGACTCGCCGAGGCTGAGCATGTGGTTGAGCTCGCGGGCGGTGGAGTCGGCGCCGTCGCGGTCGGCCTTGTTGACGACGTACACGTCGCCGATCTCCAGGATTCCCGCCTTGGCGGCCTGGATGCCGTCGCCCATGCCGGGGGCGAGCAGCACGACCGAGGTGTCGGCCTGGGAGGCGATCTCGACCTCCGACTGCCCGACGCCGACTGTCTCCACGAGGATCACGTCGCAGCCCGCCGCGTCCAGCACACGGATCGCCTGGGGGGCCGACCAGGCCAGCCCGCCCAGGTGTCCGCGGGTGGCCATCGAGCGGATGTAGACGCCCGGGTCCGAGGAGTGGTCGGACATCCGGACGCGGTCGCCGAGGAGCGCGCCCCCGGAGAACGGCGAGGACGGGTCGACGGCCAGGACGCCGACCCGCCTGCCCTGCCGCCGGTAGGCCGTCACCAGCGCCGACGTCGAGGTCGACTTGCCGACCCCGGGCGAGCCGGTGAGCCCCACCACGTACGCGTTGCCGGCCAGCGGGGCCAGCGCGGCCATGACCTCACGGAGCTGTGGTGCCGCCCCCTCCACGAGGGAGATCAGCCGGGCCACCGCCCGCGGCCGTCCTTCCCTGGCCTGGGTCACCAGCGAGGAGACGTCCTGCATCACAGCTCCGTTCACGAGAGGTCCGTTGCGCGAAAGCGTGTCAGGCCTTGGCCACCCGCACGATCAGCGCGTCGCCCTGACCGCCGCCGCCGCACAGGGCGGCCGCGCCGACGCCGCCGCCGCGCCGCTTCAGTTCGAGGGCCAGGTGCAGGACGAGGCGGGCGCCGGACATGCCGATCGGGTGACCGAGGGCGATGGCGCCGCCGTTGACGTTCACCTTTTCCGTGGACACGCCGAGGTCCTTCATTGACTGGTGCGCGACCGCGGCGAAGGCCTCGTTGATCTCGATCAGGTCGAGGTCCGCGACCTGAAGGCCCTCCTTCTTCAGGGCGTGCAGGATCGCGTTCGAGGGCTGCGACTGCAGGGAGTTGTCCGGGCCGGCCACGTTGCCGTGGGCGCCGATCTCCGCGATCCACTCCAGGCCGAGCTCCAGCGCCTTGGCCTTGCTCATCACGACCACGGCGGCCGCGCCGTCCGAGATCTGGGAGGCGCTGCCGGCGGTGATGGTGCCGTCCTTGGCGAAGGCGGGACGCAGCTTGCCGAGCGACTCGGCGGTCGTCTCGGCGCGGATGCCCTCGTCCTTGCTGAAGACGACCGGCTCGCCCTTGCGCTGCGGGATCTCGATCGGTGTGATCTCCGCCTCGAAGAGGCCGTTCTTCTGGGCGGCGGCCGCGCGCTGGTGGGAGAGGGCGGCGATCTCGTCCTGCACCGGACGCTGGATGCCGAGACGGGTGTTGTGCTTCTCCGTCGACTCGCCCATGGCGACGCCCTCGAAGGCGTCCGTCAGACCGTCGTACGCCATCGCGTCGAGCATCTCGATGGCGCCGTACTTGTAGCCCTCGCGGGACTTCGGGAGCAGGTGCGGGGCGTTCGTCATGGACTCCTGGCCGCCGGCGACCACGATGTCGAACTCGCCGGCGCGGATGAGCTGGTCCGCCAGCGCGATGGCGTCGAGGCCGGAGAGGCACACCTTGTTGATGGTGAGCGCCGGGACGTTCATGGGGATGCCCGCCTTGACGGCGGCCTGGCGTGCCGGGATCTGCCCTGCCCCGGCCTGGAGCACCTGGCCCATGATCACGTACTGCACCTGGTCGCCGCCGATGCCCGCACGGTCGAGGGCGGCCTTGATCGCGAAGCCGCCGAGGTCGGCCCCGGAGAAGGACTTCAGCGAGCCCAGCAGTCGTCCCATGGGCGTGCGGGCGCCCGCGACGATCACCGAGGTGTTGCTGTTCGTTCCAGACATGAGGTGCGATCCCCTTACCGGCTGCACAGCCGAGGAGTGAACGAGGGTTTACTCAGAATGTACTGAGCGGTACGCCACGCGTCATCCGGCCCGCGGTGTGATCGCGCGCACGTTGCGTAACCACGCCGGGAGCGCTGCACTGACTCCATGCTGACGCGAATCGACCACATCGGGATCGCCTGTTTCGACCTCGACAAGACTGTCGAGTTCTACCGTGCGACGTACGGCTTCGAAGTCTTCCACTCCGAGGTCAACGAGGAGCAGGGCGTGCGAGAGGCCATGCTCAAGATCAACGAGACGTCCGACGGCGGCGCCTCCTACCTCCAGCTGCTGGAACCCACCCGCGAGGACTCGGCCGTGGGCAAGTGGCTGGCCAAGAACGGCGAGGGCGTGCACCACATCGCCTTCGGCACCGCGGACGTCGACGGTGACGCCGCCGACATCCGCTCCAAGGGCGTCCGGGTCCTCTACGACGAGCCCCGGACCGGGTCCATGGGGTCCCGGATCACGTTCCTGCACCCCAAGGATTGCCACGGAGTACTGACAGAACTGGTCACTTCGGCGGCGGTTGAGTCACCTGAGCACTGACCTCCGTATATCTGGGCCGGTAGGGTTGGGGTCGGCCGTCGCCTTTCGCGGGGGACGGCCGTGGTCCTGGCGCCTTCCGGCGAGCGGGACCAAGGGCCGGGGTCCAGGTTTCGGGGGGCGAGCGTCGGGGCAGCAGCCCGTGCTCCGCCGTTGATCTGACACCATTCCCCGGGGGCCCCGTTCGGCGGAAGAACGGTGCTCGTTCGGAATTACTTGCGACCAGGGGACGGATGGGACCGCGCAGTGCGGGGCTACGAACGCCAGGAGCGAGAGCCGGCGGCTGACGTCGACCACCTCTCTCGGTTCGAGGCCGAGATGGAACGGCTGAAGACCGAGCGGGAGAAGGCCGTCCAGCACGCCGAGGACCGCGGCTATCAGGTCGAGGTGCTGCGCGCCAAGCTGCACGAGGCGCGCCGCAGTCTGGCGACCCGTCCTGCCTACGACGGGGCCGACATCGGCTACCAGGCCGAGCAGATGCTCCGCAATGCCCAGATGCAGGCCGACCAGCTGCGCGTCGACGCCGAGCGCGAGATCAGCCAGGCGCGGGCGCAGACCCAGCGTCTCCTCCAGGAACACGCAGAGCAGGCCGCCCGGCTCCAGGCCGAGCTGCACCAGGAGGCCGTCACCCGGCGTCAGCAGCTCGACCAGGAGCTGGCGGAGCGCCGCCAGACCGTCGAGTCGCACGTCAACGAGAACGTGGCGTGGGCGGAGCAGCTTCGCGCCCGCTCCGAGTCCCAGGCCCGCCGCCTGGTGGACGAGTCGCGCGCCGAGGCCGAGCAGGCGCTCGCCGCCGCCCGCGCGGAGGCCGAGCGCGTAGCCGCCGAGGCGCGCCAGCGGCTCACCACCGACGCCGAGACCGCCCGCGCGGAGGCCGAGGCGCTGCTGCGCCGTGCCCGCACGGACGCCGAGCGGCTGCTGAACGCCGCCTCGACGCAGGCGCAGGAGGCCACCGACCACGCCGAGCAGCTCCGCAGCAGCACGGCGAGCGAGTCGGACAACGCCCGCCGTCAGGCCGGCGAGCTGAGCCGGGCCGCCGAGCAGCGGATGAGCGCCGCCGAGACGGCGCTGCGCGAGGCCCAGGCCGAGGCGGACAAGGTGCTGAACGAGGCCAAGGAAGCCGCGGCGAAGACGATCGCCAACGCCGAGTCGGTCAACGAACAGCGCACCCGGACCGCGAAGGAGCAGGTCGCCCGGCTGGTCAGCGAGGCCAACCAGGAGGCCGAGACCACCAAGTCCGAGGCCGAGCAGATCGTCGCGGACGCCCGCAGCAAGGCCGAGACGATCGTCGCCGAGGCCGAGGAGAGCGCGCGCAGCCTCACCGCCGAGGAGACCGCCTCCCAGCTGGCCAAGGCGGCCCGTACCGCCGAGGACGTGCTGAACAAGGCGTCCGAGGAGGCCAAGCGGACCACGAAGGCGGCCTCCGAGGAGGCCGAGCGGATCCGCACCGAGGCGGAGACCGAGGCCGACCGGCTGCGCGCCGAGGCGCACGACATCGCCGAGCAGCTCAAGGGCACGGCGAAGGACGACACCAAGGAGTACCGCGCCAAGACCGTCGAGCTCCAGGAGGAGGCGCGGCGGCTGCGCGGGGACGCGGAGACGCTGCGTTCGGACGCCGTCGCCGAGGGCGAGCGCATCCGCGCCGAGGCCCGGCGCGAGGCCGTCCAGCAGATCGAGGAGGGTGCGAAGACCGCCGAGGAGCTGCTCGGCAAGGCGAAGGCGGACGCGGACGAGCTGCGGCAGGCCGCCACCGCGGACAGCGAGAAGGTCCGCACCGAGGCCATCGAGCGCGCCACGTCGCTGCGTCGGCAGGCCGAGGAGACGCTGGAGCGGACCCGTGCGGAGGCCGACCGGCACCGCGCGGAGGCCGAGGAGCGGGCCGAGGCGATCGTGGCCGACGCGGAGCGGGCCGCCGAGCGGCAGCGCGAGGAGACCGAGCGGGCCATAGAGGCCCGTCAGGCCGAGGCCGCCGAGGGGCTGGCCCGGCAGCACACGGAGGCGGAGGAGCGTCTGGCCGCCGCCGAGCAGGCGCTGACCGACGCGCGCGCGGAGGCCGAGCGGATCCGCCGCGAGGCCTCCGAGGAGATCGACCGGCTGCGTTCGGAGTCCGCCGAGCGGATCCGTACGCTCCAGGCCCAGGCGGAGGCGGAGGCCGACCGGCGGCGCGACGAGGCCGCGGCGGACGCGTCGGCGTCCCGTGCCGAGGGCGAGGCCATCGCCGTACGGCTGCGTTCGGAGGCCGCGGCGGAGGCCGAGCGGCTCAAGTCGGAGGCCCAGGACACCGCCGACCGGGTGCGCGGCGAGGCGCAGACCGCGGCCGAGCGTCTGGCGGCCGAGGGGGCCGAGACGCTGGCCGCCGCCCAGGAGGAGGCCGCCCGGCGCCGCCGCGAGGCCGAGGAGACCCTCGGTTCGGCGCGCCAGGAGGCCGACCAGGAGCGCGAGCGGGCCCGCGAGCAGAGCGAGGAACTGCTGGCGTCCGCGCGCAAGCGGGTCGAGGAGGCCCAGGCCGAGGCCGTACGGCTGGTCGAGGAGGCGGACCGGCGCGCGACCGAGATGGTCTCCAGCGCCGAGCAGACCGCGCAGCAGGTGCGGGACGCGGTGGCGGGGCTGCACGAGCAGGCCCAGGAGGAGATCACCGGACTGCGCTCGGCCGCCGAGCACGCGGCGGACCGTACGCGCACCGAGGCGCAGGAGGAGGCGGACCGGGTCCGCGCCGACGCGTACGCCGAGCGCGAGCGGGCCGGCGAGGACGCGGCGCGGCTGCGGCGCGAGGCGAACGAGGAGCGGGAGGCCGCGAGCGCGCTCGCGGAGCGCACGGTCGCGGAGGCCATCGCGGAGGCGGAGCGGATGCGTTCGGACGCCGCCGACCACGCCCAGCGGGTGCGCACCGAGGTGTCGGACGCCATCGCGAACGCCGACCAGGACGCCGCGCGCACCCGTGCGGACGCCCGGGAGGACGCGAACCGGATGCGTTCGGACGCGGCGGCTCAGGTGGACACGCTCATCACGGAGGCGGCGGCGGAGGCCGAGCGGCTCGGGATCGAGACCGCGGCCGAGGCCGAGCGGGTACGCGCCGAGTCCGTGGCCAAGGCCGAGAAGCTCATCTCGGACGCGACCGGCGACGCGGAGCGGCTGCGCGCCGAGGCCGCCGAGGCGGTCGGTTCGGCCCAGCAGCACTCCGAGCGGATCCGTACCGAGGCCGAGCGGTTCAAGGCGCGGGCGACGGAGGAGGCCGAGCGGCGTACCGCGGCGGCGCGCGAGGAGGCCGAGCGGCTGCTGGACGAGGCGCGCCAGGAGGCCAACAAGAAGCGCTCCGAGGCGGCCGAGCAGGTCGACACGCTCATCTCCGAGACGGCGTCCGAGGCGGACAAGCTGCTCTCGGACGCGCAGCAGAGCGCGCAGAAGACGACGGCGGACGCCGAGTCGCAGGCCGACACGATGGTCGGTGTGGCGCGCGGCGAGGCCGAGCGGCTCGTGTCCGAGGCGACCGTCGAGGGCAACACGCTCGTGGAGCGGGCCCGCGCGGACGCGGACGAGCTGCTGGTCGGCGCGCGCCGGGACGCCACGGCGATCCGCCAGCGTGCCGAGGAGCTGCGCGACCGCGTCACGTCCGAGATCGAGGACCTGCACGAGCGGGCGCGCCGTGAGTCGTCCGAGGCGATGAAGAACGCGGGCGACCGCTGCGACGCGCTGATCAAGGCCGCCGAGGACCAGCTCAAGGAGGCCGAGGCGAAGGCCAAGGACCTGGTGGCCGAGGCGAACTCCGAGGCGAGCAAGGTGCGGATCGCCGCCGTGCGCAAGGCCGAGGGGCTTCTCAAGGAGGCCGAGCAGAAGAAGTCCTCGCTCGTCACCGAGGCGGAGAAGATCCGCTCCGAGGCGATCCAGGAGGCGAAGGCCGCCGTGGAGGAGGGCAAGCGCGACCTGGAGGTCCTGGTCCGCCGGCGTGAGGACATCAACACGGAGATCTCCCGTGTCCAGGACGTCCTGGAAGCGTTGGAGTCTTTCGAGACCCCTGGAGCCGGCAAGGACGGCGGGGTGAAGGCGGGCGCTTCGGCCGGGGCGGCCCGTTCGGGCGGCAAGGCGTCGGAGAGTTAGGGTCTGTCCGCGGGGACGGGCCCTGGCGGGAAGCGCGGATTTACGTGCTTTCCGGGACGTTTGTCACAGGTTCTGGCAAGCCTTCCGACAGCCGGCCACCCAAAAGGAGTGTCATTCTCCAGATCAAACACGTATCCGCTCGATGACACACCGCATTGCCCCCTAGGATTCCACCTATCACCTCACCGGTCTCATTCGACAGGAACCCCATGAGCGACACTTCCCCCTACGGCTTCGAGCTTGTGCGGCGTGGATACGACCGCGCTCAGGTGGACGAACGCATCTCGAAGCTCGTCTCCGACCGTGACAGCGCTCTGGCCCGTATCACCGCCCTCGAAAAGCGCATCGAGGAACTCCATCTCGAAACGCAGAACGCCCAGGCACAGGTGAGCGACGCCGAGCCGTCGTACGCCGGTCTGGGCGCCCGCGTCGAGAAGATCCTCCGCCTCGCCGAGGAGGAGGCCAAGGACCTGCGCGAGGAGGCCCGTCGCGCGTCCGAGCAGCACCGCGAGCTCGCCGAGTCGGCCGCTCAGCAGGTGCGCAACGACGCCGAGTCGTTCGCCGCGGACCGCAAGGCCAAGGCGGAGGACGAGGGCGTCCGGATCGTCGAGAAGGCCAAGAGCGACGCCTCGCAGCTGCGTTCCGAGGCGCAGAAGGACGCGGCGTCCAAGCGCGAGGAGGCGGACGCCCTCTTCGAGGAGACCCGCGCCAAGGCCGCCCAGGCCGCCGCCGACTTCGAGACGAACCTCGCCAAGCGCCGCGAGCAGTCCGAGCGCGACCTCGCGTCGCGGCAGGCCAAGGCCGAGAAGCGCCTCGCGGAGATCGAGCACCGCGCGGAGCAGCTCCGCCTGGAGGCCGAGAAGCTGCGCACGGACGCCGAGCGCCGCGCCCGCCAGACGGTGGAGACGGCTCAGCGCCAGGCCGAGGACATCGTCGCCGACGCGAACGCCAAGGCCGACCGCATCCGCTCGGAATCCGAGCGCGAGCTGGCCGCCCTCACCAACCGCCGCGACTCGATCAACGCGCAGCTCACGAACGTCCGCGAGATGCTCGCGACGCTCACGGGCGCCGCGGTGGCCGCCGCCACCGGTCCGGCCGAGGACGAGCCGATCTCCCGCGGGGTTCCGGCGCAGCAGTCCCGGTAACCGCACAGCACGACACGACAAGGCCCGCTCCCTCTGCCGAGGGCGCGGGCCTTGTCGTGTCGGAGGGCCCGTCGGGCCGGTGGGCGCCGTCGGGCCGGTGGGTCCTGTCGTGTCAAGTGGCAGGCCCCCGGGGGCGGTCTTAGCGTGGCCGCATGATCGAGCTCGAGGGGCTGACGAAGCGGTACGGCGAGAAGGTGGCGGTCAACAACCTCACCTGCACCGTCAGACCGGGCATCGTGACCGGCTTCCTCGGTCCCAACGGCGCCGGGAAGTCCACGACGATGCGGATGATGCTCGGGCTCGACCGTCCCACCGCGGGCGACGTGCGGATCGACGGACAGCACTACGACCGGCTCAAGGACCCGCTGAAGTACATCGGCGCCCTGCTGGACGCCAAGGCGATGCACGGTGGCCGGAGCGCCTTCAACCACCTTCTGTGCCTCGCCCAGAGCAACGGCATCCCGAGGGCGCGGGTGCACGAGGTCCTCGACACCGTCGGCCTCACCGCGGTCGCCCGGAAGAAGGCGAAGGGGTTCTCGCTCGGCATGGGCCAGCGGCTCGGCATCGCGGGCGCGCTGCTGGGCGATCCGCGGATCCTGATGTTCGACGAGCCGGTCAACGGGCTCGACCCCGAGGGCATCCACTGGATCCGCAATCTGATGAAATCCCTCGCGTCCCAGGGCCGTACGGTCTTCGTCTCCTCGCACCTCATGAGCGAGATGGCGCTGACGGCCGACCACCTCGTCGTCATCGGCCAGGGCAGGCTGCTCGCCGACACCTCGATGGCCGACTTCATCCGGCAGAACTCCCGCAGTTACGTCCGTGTCCGCTCCCCGCAGCGCGAGCGGCTGCTCGACGTGCTGAAGGGCGCGGGGATCACGGTCGTCCAGACGGGCGGCGGGGCGCTGGAGGTGGACGACGGGAAACCGGAGCACATCGGGGAGCTGGCCGCGCGGCACCAGATCGTGCTGCACGAGCTGAGCCCGCAGCAGGCCTCGCTGGAGGAGGCCTTCATGCGGCTGACCGCGGAATCGGTGGAGTACCACGCGCACACCGACACGGCGGAACCGGAGCTCGTGCCGGACCCGCCGGACACACCTCCCGCCCCCCGCTGGGGCGGCGACTGGAAGAAGGGCTGACGATGGCGGCCGGACAGGTCCTCAGGTCCGAGTGGACCAAGATCCGTTCCGTTTCGTCCACGGTGTGGACGCTGAGCCTCGCGGCGGTCGTCACGATCGCGCTGGGCCTGCTCATCTCGCTGCTGTCCAACCACGAGTGGGACAACATGAGCCGGCAGGACCGGCTGACCTTCGACCCGACGTTCATCAGCTTCGCGGGCATGACCCTCGGCCAGCTCGCGATGATCGTGTTCGGGGTGCTCGTCGTCGGCAACGAGTACAGCACCGGCATGATCCGCACGTCGCTCTCGGCGGTCCCCCAGCGCGGCACGTTCCTGTTCAGCAAGGTCGCGGTGGCGGCCGGTCTCGCCCTGGCCGTCGGGATGATCACCAGCTTCATCACGTTCTTCGTGGGCCAGGCGGCGCTCGGCACGCACAAGGCGTCGATCGGCGATCCGGGGGTGCTGCGCGCGGTGATCGGCGGCGGGCTCTACATGACGCTCATCGCCGTCTTCTCGATGGGCGTCGCGGCGATGCTGCGCTCGCCGATGCTCTCACTCGGCATCCTGATGCCGTTCTTCTTCCTGATCTCCAACATCCTGGGCGCGGTCTCGGCCACCAAGAAGGTCGGCCGCTACCTCCCCGACCAGGCCGGCAGCAGGATCCTGCGGGTGGTGACGCCCCTCGACGACACTCCCTACGGCCCCTGGGGCGGCCTCGCCATCATGCTGCTGTGGGTGGCGGTGGCCCTGGCCGGCGGGTACGCCCTGCTCAAGAAGCGGGACGCGTAGGACGGGCGTCGCTCAGCCTCGCTCAGGAGGCGGGCGGGGCGGGCGGTCCGTCGCCGTCCGGGCCGGGGTGGATCAGCCCGTCGAAGTCGGACCAGCCGTCCCACTGCCACACGTCCTTGCCGAGGTCAGGCTGGAGGGGCACGAATCGGCCGAGTTCGAAGTCCCCGGCCTCCAGGTCGAACCAGCGCTCGTCGGCGACCTCGGTGCCGAGGCCGACGGTCCGCGCGGTCAGCCGGACGAGCAGTTTCACCCCGGAGGAGCGGGACAGGTCCTTGCCCTGGATCCGGTGGAACGGCAGTTCGGCCACCGGCGCCTCGACCGGTATCCAGACCGTGAAGGGCGCCCCCCGCTCCACCGCGAGCCAGCTCCGCTCGTCGGCCGGATCGCCCTGCGCGTCCAGGACCTTCAGCCACTGCTTGTAGATGACGAGACTGCCGTCGTGCGGGGAGCGCTCCAGATAGCGCAGATGGGCGCGGGCCCGCAGGTCGACGACCGACAGATTGTCGAAGCGGTTGTAGAAGCGGACGGCGATGATGGCGTGGTCGCTGCCCGCGTGCCGCCGCGAGTAACCCGGGAAGTCGGCGGTCCAGGCGTGCGAGATGCTGGCCCGCCGCCGCCAGACGAAGGGGCGCAGCGCGAACAGCTTGATCAGGACGATGCCCAGCAGCACGGCGGGCACCAGGGCGCCGGTCACGGAGGCGAGCGTGGCGAGGAGCTGGTGGGCGGTGCTGTCCGGCTCGGGGTCCAGGCTGTCGGTGCCGACGCAGGCGCGCAGCACGCCGAGGCTGAGGTCCAGGAGCCGCTCCCCGTCGGAGAAACGGTCCGCCATCGAACGCGTCGAGTCCTCGGTCAGCGTCCAGGCCGCCGCCACGACGGCCGAGAGCACGGCCAGCGCGCCTAGGGTCATCAGCAGCAGGGCGTGGACGGTGCGTCCCGCGATCCACCAGCGAACGGACATGCGATAGCGCGGATGCCCCGGTCCCCGGCCGGTCCGCCCCAGCCGCCCCAGACTTTGCCTCACGAGTCCCAACTCGCCTCCCCCGTAACCGATTTCGCCCTCAGCCATACAATAGGGGCGACATCATTCCCGGTGTCGGTTCAGGCCAACCCCGCCCAGCCGGGGAGACCGGGTCCCACGCCGGGTAGACCTCGGATGAAGGCCCAGGTTCATCTCGCGTGAAAGGCTGTGCCTGCATGCGCGCGACACCACCCCCGGAGGGCGTCACCGTGACGACGAAGGACCGAAGCCTGGAGGCACTGGGCCTGAGCGACGTGCCCGCGAAGAAGCCCCTCACCTATCCGGGCCGGCCCACCACCGAACCGTCGCTGCTGACCGGCGGCGAGCTGCTCCAGCTCGACGTGCGGCCGCTGCGGCTCGGGGAGTGGTTCGTGGAGGAGCGCCAGGCTCAGCAGCGGCTGGACGAGGCCCTCGCCGACCTGGGGCAGGTGGGCACCGGACTGCGCCACCCGGTCATCGCCGTCGGTTCGAACGCCTCCCCCGGGCAGGTCGCCCACAAGCTGACCCGGCTGGGCATCCCGGCGACGGTGCCGATGGTCCCGGTGCGGGTGCGCGGGATCGGCGTGGGCTGCTCGGGACACATCAGTCCGGCGGGTTACGTGGCCGGGACGCCGTACGTGGACGCGGGCGCCGAGACGACGCTCGTGGTGACCTGGCTGGACTCGACGCAGCTCAAGGCCGTCGACGACACCGAGTTCCCTGACTACCGGCGGGCGATACTCCCGGGCGACGCGTTCACGATGACGATGCCGTCGGGGGAACGGCTCGGCGGCGCGTACATCTACTTCAGCGCGCACGGCGTGCTCGCCGATCCGGGGACAGGCCGGCCCCGCCCCGGCGGCGGCGACCAGGCCGAGCTGCTGGCGGCCCTGCTGGCCGGCTCCGGGCGGCTGCGTGACCTGCTCGGGCCCGACCCGGCGGCGTGGGTGCGCCGCGCGGGTGCCGACCGGTCGCTGCGCGAGGCGGGCACCCTCGTCTTCGGCGAGGAGGGCTGGGTGCTGCCGCAGACCGACTTCCTGCCCTACCTCGACGAATCGGCCGAGCTGCGGCTGTACGACGATCTTCCGCCGCTCGGCGATTCCCTGCCGGAGCGGTCCTGAGATTTCCCTGTGCTTCGGGACGGCCTGAATTCGCTTTTGCCGCCCCGCCAGGAAAGACGGGTACCTGACAGAACAGCGGTGCGAAACTCCGCCCTCTCCTGGATCTTTCACCAGGCGATGGGCGCGATTTTACTTCCCCTTGAGTGGAACCGTCGGCGCCCGGATATCCTCCTAACCCTTACGGGGGCGTGCGCCCCGAGGTCCTGAACCTTTCGATGGGTGCGGAGAATGATCGAGGCAGTCGGCCTGACGAAGCGCTACGGCGCCAAGACAGCCGTGTACAACCTTTCCTTCCAGGTCAGGCCGGGTGCGGTCACCGGCTTCCTCGGGCCCAACGGCTCGGGCAAGTCGACGACGATGCGCATGATCCTCGGCCTCGACAACCCGACCTCCGGGCAGGTGACGATCGGCGGCTTCCCCTACCGCAGGCTGCCGAACGCGCCCCGCCAGGTCGGGGCGCTCCTCGACGCCAAGGCCGTCCACGGCGGCCGGAGCGCCCGCAACCACCTGCTGAGCCTGGCCCAGCTGTCGGGCATCCCGGCCCGCCGCGTGGACGAGGTGCTCGGCGTCGTCGGCCTTCAGGAAGTGGCGAAGAAGCGCTCCAAGGGCTTCTCGCTCGGCATGGGCCAGCGCCTCGGCATCGCCGCCGCGCTCCTCGGCGACCCCCAGGTGCTGCTCTTCGACGAGCCGGTCAACGGCCTCGACCCCGAGGGCATCCTCTGGGTGCGCAACCTGATGAAGTCCCTCGCCGCGGAGGGCCGTACGGTCTTCGTCTCCTCGCACCTCATGAGCGAGATGGCGCTGACCGCCGATCACCTCATCGTGATCGGCCGCGGCCAGCTCCTCGCGGACCAGAACATCAAGGACTTCATCTCGCACAACTCGGCCGACTTCGCCCGGGTGCGCACCCCCGACACCGAGCCGCAGCAGCGCGAGAAGCTGACCGCGGCGCTGACCGAGGCCGGCGGCCAGGTGCTGCCCGAGCAGGACGGCGCGCTGCGCGTCACCGGCCTGCCGCTCCCCCGCATCAGCGACCTCGCGCACTCCGCCGACGTCCGGCTGTGGGAGCTGTCGCCGCACCAGGCCTCGCTCGAGGAGGCGTACATGCGGATGACGCAGGGCGCCGTCGACTACCGCTCGACCGTCGACCAGAAGGCCGGACTCCAGCAGCCGCTGCCGCCGGGCGCCATGCCGCCCCCGCAGATGCCGGTGGCGGGCCAGGGCCAGCCGGGCTGGTACGCGCCGCTGCCGCCCCAGCAGGGCGGGCAGCCCTTCGCCATGCCGCAGGCCGGGCCCTACGGCGCTCCCGCGGCCCCCGGTGCCGCCGCACCCGGCCCGTACGGCGCTCCGGCCGCCCCCGGCGCCCCGGACGCCAATCCGTACGCGCAGGCTCCCGCGAGCCCTCCGGCGCCCGCCGCCGCGCCCGCTCCGGCGCCCGAAGCCGCACCCACGACCGCGCCCGCCGCCGACCTGACCAAGCCCGAGGACGCCCGATGAGCACGCCCCAGCCCCCGATGCCGCAGCAGGCCGCCGCTGCCCCCTCATGGCAGGCGGCGCCCGGCAGTTCGTACACCTCGCCGATCCCCGTCACCCGCACCCACCTCGGGCACGCGCTCCACTCCGAGTGGACGAAGATCAAGTCGGTGCGCTCCACGATGTGGACGCTCGGGATCTTCCTCCTCCTCGTGATCGGCATCGGCTTCCTGGTCGCCGTGCAGACGACGAACGAGGACTTCGGCGACGTTCCGTACACGATCCCGGCGTTCTTCGGCCTGATGCTCGGGCAGATCTGCCTGATCACGCTGGGCGTGCTGGTGGTCTCCTCCGAGTACGGCACCGGCATGATCCGTACGACTTTCACGGCCTCGCCGCAGCGCTACCGGGTGCTCGCCGCCAAGCTGATCATCTTCTTCGCGGTGGCCTTCGGCGTCTCCGCGTTCGCGATCGGTCTCGTCGGTCTGTTCACCGAGGGGATGCACAGCGACGCCGCCGGTGAAGCCTCCGAAGTCACTTGGGGCGGCACCGTCGTGATGGGCGCGCTGTACGTCTCCCTGCTCGGCGTACTCGCGCTCGCGGTGGGCTCGATGCTGCGTCATTCGGCGGGCGCGATCACCACGATGCTCGGTGTCGTGCTGGTGCCCGCGATCATGCCCGCGTTCCTGATGATGTCCGAGAGCATGCGCACGATCGGCGAGAAGATGCAGGAGTACAACGCGCCGAACGCCCTCGCCCACGTCTTCCGGCTCGACTCGGAGAACGGCAACGGCGGAGCGCAGCTCGGCCTGCTGGCCGGGATCACGGCGGCGGCGGTCGTCGCCGCCTTCGTGCTCCTGGAGCGCCGGGACGTCTGACGGCCGCGCCCGCCCCGGCCCTCGGGCCGGACGGACCGAAGTCGCCTAGAACCTGGGCGCGTTACGGGACCGCTGCACCCGCGAGGTGCGGCGGTCCTTCGCGTTCCAGCAGGCCTTGTGCCAGTGCCGCCGCTCGTCGACGCCCGAGTGCTCCGGCCAGGCCACCACGTGCGGCACCCCGGAGGGGATCAACTGGTCGCAGCCGGGGCAGCGGTAGGTCTTGCCCTGCGCGCTCGCGCCCGCCACATGACGCACGCTCCACTCCTCGCCCTGCCAGCTCTCCGTGGACTGCCAGCCGCCGTAACGGTCCGACGAGTCCTCCTCGGGGCTCCTGCCGGACGAGCCGGCGTCCTTCGGACGGTTGCGACGCGGGGACAAGGGACACCTCACGGAGCTATACAGGAAGCAGGGGCCGACCCCAGCCTACGCGGGACACACACGGGTACGCGTACTCCGCCAACCCGTACAGATCCCCCTTCGGACCGTCCTCGGACTGTCTCCGGACAGCTCAATTCCCAGACAATCCGCAAATCTCCCCGCAAGGCCGTGACTTCGGCACGTGTCAGGCGGTTATGCCGGGTGGGGGAGCTCCGTGTCGGAGCCGAGGAAGCAGGAAGTTCGATGCACGTTGGAAGTTTTGTACTGGCGGCCCAGTTCCCCGGACAGGGCCAGGGAGAGGCCCTGCACCGCGCGGTGCGGTCCGCCGAGGTCGCCGAGGAGGCCGGGCTCGACGCGGTCTGGCTGGCCGAACACCACTTCGTGCCGTACGGGACATGCCCGTCGGCCGTCACACTCGCCGCGTATCTGCTCGGCCGCACCGACCGGATCCGGATCGGCACGGCGGTCAGCGTGCTGCCCACCGCCCATCCCGTGGCGCTCGGCGAGCAGGCCGCCCTGCTGCACCTGACGTCCGGCGGGCGGTTCTCGCTGGGGGTCGGCCGCGGCGGTCCCTGGGTCGACCTGGAGGTCTTCGGCGCGGGTCTCGCGGCGTACGAACACGGATTCCCGGAGTCACTCGATCTGCTGATGCGCTGGCTGCGCGAGCCGTCGGTCGAGGGAACCTCCGAGCGGTTCCCGTTCCGTGAAGTCCCCGTCGTACCGCGCCCGTCGGAGGCGCTGAGCGGCGTGGCGGGCCCCGAGGTCGTCGTGGCGTGCACCTCGCCCGCGAGCGTGCGGCTCGCCGCCGAGCGCGGTCTGCCGATGCTTCTGGGCATGCACGTCGGGGACGAGGAGAAGGCCGAAATGGTCGCGCTGTGGAGGCGCCACGCGCGCGCGGCGGGCCGCCCTTCGGACGAGATCGCCACCGCCGCCCATGTCTCCGCCGGCGTCTGCCAGATCGCGGACCGCCGGACCGACGCCGTCGAGACGCTCGTCAAGGCGATGCCGGGCTGGCTGAAGCAGGGGCTGGACGCCCATGTGACGGTCGACGGCCGCGTCCGCTCCATGCGGGACCCGGTGGCGTACACCGAACTCCTCTGCGGGCTGCACCCGGTGGGCACCCCGCGGCTGTGCGCCGACCGGCTCGCGGCGACCTCGGAGCGGACCGGCATCGGACGTTTCGCGCTGCTCGTCGAGGGTTCGGGCGACCTGGCGGCGACCGAGGAGAACGTACGGCGGCTCGGGGCCGAGGTGCTGCCCCAGCTCAGGTGACCGCACGGGGTCCGGCCCCGACGGGCCGGACACACGGGGAGCTTGCCGCCCCAGTACCAATGCACCTCCCGCGTACGGAGCGGCAAGCAGTGCGGCATCAGTGCGTCAGCAGTCCCTGAACTCCGGGGACTGGTTGAGCAGCTGACTGCGGACCGAGGTGAAGCGTGCCAGTGTGTCGTCCACCGAGTCGTCCAGTGGGAACACCGCCACCCGGTGGCAGTTCTGGAAGGCCAGCCGCACTCCGAAGTGCCGCTGCAGCGCGCCGCGTATCGCGTCACTCGCGAGCGCACGCAGCAGCTGGCCACGTGCCTGCTCGTCCGGCGGGGGCGTCTGGTTGTCGGCGAACGTGCCGCCGTCCACCTTCAGCTGGGCCACCAGGGAGCTGATCATCTCCCACGCGTAGGGCAGGGAGGTCCGGACGCAGTCGACGAATTCTGCTTCATCGACCTCGCCTCGCTCGGCCTGTTGGAGTAGGGCCGGTGAGACGTCGAGCGACATGGGTACTCCTCTCGCACCCCCACACCTCGGGGGTTGCCGGACAGGGACGGGGACCGCGGTATCGAACACGCTGAGTACATGTACCGCGACCTCCCGTTCATACGGTAAGCATCGGCAGGTAACGGCACCAGGAGAATGGGCACATAGCGAACACCGGGTAGGCCGACTATCAGCCACGACGGAACCCGGAATCTTCAGGATCAATGGGGTGACCCGCGAAAACACCGGCCGGGCCGCGCGATGCCGACCGACCGAACAAACGGGATGAATCACAGATTCCGCCTCGGGGTCCGGCACGGGAGGTGAGTACGGGACGGACGCGGGAATCGCGTGCACCACCGCCCGTCGAGTAGCGTTGCCGACCATGCGTCTCGTCATTGCCCGTTGTTCCGTGGACTACGCGGGCCGGCTCACCGCCCATCTCCCGTCGGCGCCCCGCCTGATCCTCGTGAAGGCGGACGGCAGCGTCTCGATCCACGCGGACGACCGGGCCTACAAGCCCCTCAACTGGATGTCGCCGCCCTGCACACTGAAGGAGGGTTCCGGCGACGACGAAGGCGTCTGGACCGTCATCAACAAGGCGGGCGAGAAGCTCATCATCACGATGGAGGAGATCCTCCACGACTCCTCGCACGAACTCGGCGTGGACCCCGGCCTGATCAAGGACGGCGTGGAAGCGCACCTCCAGGAGCTGCTCGCCGACCGCATCGAGACCCTCGGCGAGGGCTACTCGCTCATCCGCCGCGAGTACATGACCGCCATCGGCCCGGTCGACATCCTGTGCCGGGACTCCGAGGGGCAGACCGTCGCCGTGGAGATCAAGCGGCGCGGCGAGATCGACGGTGTGGAGCAACTCACGCGCTATCTGGAGCTGTTGAACCGCGACCCGCACCTCGCGCCGGTGCGCGGCATCTTCGCCGCGCAGGAGATCAAGCCACAGGCCCGCGTTCTCGCCACCGACCGCGGCATCGGCTGCGCGGTCCTGGACTACGACGCGCTGCGCGGCATCGAGGACGACAAGCTGCGGCTGTTCTGAGCCCCCCGGGTTCGTATACGAAGGAGAGGGCCGGGTCCGACGACGGACCCGGCCCTCTCCTTCGTTGCGCTGGTCCGGCCGTACGTCCGGCCCCCGCGATCAGATCACCGCGCCGCCGGACGCCGTCGGCACCGGGCCGCTCGCGGAGTCGGAGGTGGACGGGGTCGTCGAGGTACTGGGTGACGGCGACGGCGACGACGGCGAAGGGCTCGCCGAGGACGGTGACGACGAGGGTTTCGACGGCTTTGGCGACGGTGAGGACGGCCGGTGCGTCGGCCGCGTGGACGTCGACGCGGTCGGCGACTTCGACGGCTTGCTCGTGCCGGTGCGCGTCCCGCTCGGGTCGGCCGACGGCTGCCGGCTCTCCGAGGACGTCGGGGTCGGGTCGGTGGGCGTGGCCGCGGGGCTGGAGGAGGAGTCGTCGCCCTTCTTCGGGGTGTCCGCCCCCAGGCTGTCGTCCTGGGCGTCCTGGGTGGCCGACGGGTTGACGCCGACCTTCTCGGAGGGGGTGCCGTTGTCGTGCTCCGAGGTCGCGCCCAGCGTCACCACGGTCCCGAGGACGGCCACGAGGAGCGCGCCCGCGCCCGCGGCCACCAGGTTGCGCCGGGTGCCGCTGACGAGCCGGCCGGCGACGCTCCGCGGCTTGGCCGCGGGGAAACCGGGGTCTCCGGGACGGGCGAGCACCGTGATGGTGTCGTCCGCCGGGTCGGTACGGGGGACGACGGCCGGTACACCGCCGGGAGGCGACACCGACTCGTCGTGACGCGCGTCGGGCACCTCTTCGCCCGACGGGGTGTGCCCGCCGGTGATCTGCAGGGTCCCGGAACGGTCGGCGATCAGCGCGAGGGCGCGGCGGCCGGCGGTGGAGCCGCGCTTGTCGGCGAGTTCGCCGCGCATGGCGACGGAGGCCTCCAGCTCGGCGCGGGCCCGGTCGAGCTGGAGACCGCAGAGCGCGAGGACACCCAGCTCGTGGTGGAAGTAGGCCTGTTCACCCAGGTCGTCGGCCAGCTCGGAGGCCTCGACGCCGAGACGCAGGACGCGCTCCCAGGCGCTCCAGTGCAGCCCCGCGGCGAAGGCGGGCGCGGCCGTGCGGGCGAGCTGGACGGAGGCGCTCTCCTCCTCGCCCCGCGGGACGGTGGTGACCGGTACGAGCACGTCCAGGGCGGCGAGCACCGCGTCGGCCTCGGCGCAGACCCGCTCCGGGGTGACCGAGGGGTGCCCGGCCCACCAGGTGTAGTGCCGGGCGGCGGCCAGCGCGCTCTCCTGGAGGGTGTCCGCGTATCCGGAGGCCTCGAGCTGGGCCTGCACACCGGCGGCGAGCCGGTAGCGGGAGCCGACCGGGGAGACCAGCGCGCAGGCCGCGAGTTCGGCGAGCGCGGCGTCGGCGTGGGTGTCGCCCACGAGCGCGGGCAGATGGGCCTGGTGGGGCACCTCGCCGCCGAGCGCGACGGCGAAGCGCAGGGTGGCGCGGGCCGACTCGCTGAGCCGGGAGGCGAGCAGGGCCGCGGGCGCGGCGCCCTCGGCGAGGGAGGGCAGCGGTACGTCGGCGCCGTCGCCGGTCTCGAAGGGCGCGTCGGCCGGCGCTTCCTGGAAGACGCCGTAGTCGTCGAAGGCCTCTTCACCGGCCCGCATCCGGTCGCGCTGGCGCAGCAGTGCTCCGGCCTGGATGAAGCGCAGCGGCAGTCCCTCGGACTCGAACCAGAGGTCGCCGGCCCAGTTCGACTCGTCCTCGGTCAGGACACGTCCGACGGAGCGCTCCAGCAGTTCGAGACCGCCGCTGCGGTCGAGGCCGCCGAGGAGGACCTCGTCGAGCTGGGCACGGGCGGACGGGGCGGGTATGTCGGGGGTGGCGGCGACGACGAAGGCGCACTCGGGGGTGGCGTCGATCAGCACGTCGAGCTCGCTGCCGCCCATCTCCGCGTCGTCGAGGACGACGACCGCGCCGATGTCGCGGACGAGCCGGAGCATCTCGTCGTGGTCGGGGCGGTGCAGGGGGGCGTCGTAGACGGCGGCGAAGAGGTCGTACAGCACGTCGCTCGCGGTGCGCCCGTAGCCGGAGAGGCGGACGACACCGTCGGGGGCGAGGTCCGCGCAGTCGTCGGCGACGGCGTCCAGCAGGACGCTGCGGCCCGATCCCGAGGGTCCGGTGAGCCGTACCGAGCGGCCGCGCGCGAGGAGGCGTACGACCTGCTCGCGCTCCTCGTGACGTTCCAGGAGCGGCAGCCGGGGTTGTGCCGGGCCGGGCGGAACGGGCGGCTGGGCCGCGCGGGCCAGTTCGGCGCGTTCGGCGGCGCCGTGCTTGGCCGGCGGCCGCGGCCGCTCGTGCGGCGGGCAGTTCTCCAGCTCGCTGCCGTCGACGGGGTTGACCGTGAGGGCGAATTCGCCGGTGACGAGTCTGACCGTGCGGACGGGCGCGGGCTTGTGGTGTCCGAGGTCCGCCGCGAGCGGGTCGCGCGGAGGGCGCGGGCGGGTCGCCTGGCCGTCGTCCTCACGGCCGTACTCGTCGGATCCCCGGTTGATCGGGTCCATGTTCCAAGCCCCCCAAAAGCGTCGTGTGCCGATGCCCTCCCGGCCTGGCTGCACAGCGCTTCGTCGCTTCTGGTCCGGTGCCCGCTCGTAGGGTTTCGGTCGGCGGGCAGCCGAACCCTAAACCTTCGCACAGTATCTATGAACAGGCGGGGTACCGCGCCGTCCGAACCGTCACGGCTTCGTGAGGATTGTGCACGGGATGCCCGCCGGCGCGCCGGTCAGGACGCGTACGCGGTCGCGTACGCGGTCGCGTACGCGGAGCGGCGGGGGCGCGCGTTCAGGTCACACCCGAGGCAGGGACTCGACCCCGATACCACCCTCGATCGCCAGGATCCGGTGCAGCCGGGTGGCCACCAGCAGGCGCTGCATCTGCGGCGGTACGCCGCGCAGCACGAGCCGCCGGCCGCACCGTCCGGCGCGCCGGTGGGCCCCCATGATGACCCCGAGCCCGGTGGCGTCCCAGGAGTCCAGCTCGGACAGGTCGAGCACGAGGTCGCCGGCTCCGTCGTCGACGGCGGTGTGCAGGACCGTTCGGGCGTCCGCCGCGCTGCGGACGTCGAGGCGGCCCCCGACGACCAGCTCGGCGTGGTCGCCCCTGATGTACATATGCGCTCCCCGAGAATGCGTCTCGTAACTCCGCGTGTGTCTGTTTCCGCGTCTTCGCGTCTGCATGTTGTGCATGGTCTGACTGCCTGAGGGCCGCGGAGGTTGCCGTCTGTAAGCGAACCGATACCGAATTCACCTCATGGAGTGACATCCGAGAGGCGTGCACGGCGTCCGTGGCACATGCGGCGACCGGTGGCCCGGTCGCCGCATGATCGTTCAGTGCTTGTAGAAGCCCTGCCCGCTCTTGCGCCCGATGTCACCGGCGTCAACCATCCGGCGCATCAGCTCCGGCGGGGCGAACTTCTCGTCCTGGGTCTCGGTGTAGATGTTGCCGGTGGCGTGGAGCAGGATGTCGACGCCCGTGAGGTCGGCGGTGGCCAGGGGGCCCATGGCGTGGCCGAAGCCCAGCCGGCAGGCGAGGTCGATGTCCTCGGCGGTGGCCACACCCGACTCGTACAGCTTCGTCGCCTCGACGACGAGGGCCGAGATGAGGCGGGTGGTCACGAAGCCGGCGACGTCGCGGTTGACGACGATGCAGGTCTTGCCGACGGACTCGCTGAACTCGCGCGCGGCGGCGAGCGTTTCGTCGCTGGTCTTGTAGCCGCGGACGAGCTCGACGAGCTGCATCATCGGCACCGGCGAGAAGAAGTGCACGCCGACGACCCGCTCCGGGCGCTCCGTGGCCGCCGCGATCTTCGTGATCGGGATCGCGGAGGTGTTGGAGGCGAGCACCGTGTCGGGACGGACGATCTTGTCCAGGGCCTGGAAGATCTCGTGCTTGACCTCGAGCTTCTCGAAGACCGCCTCGACGACGATGTCCGCGTCGGCGGCGGCGTCCAGGTCGGTGGTCGCCGTGATGCGCGCGAGGGCGGCGTCCGCGTCGGCGGCCTCCAGCTTGCCCTTGCTCACGAACTTGTCGTACGAGGCCTTGATGCCGTCGAGGCCGCGGTTCAGCGCCTCGTCGGTCACATCGCGCAGAACGACGTCCCAGCCCGCCTGCGCGGAGACCTGGGCAATACCGGACCCCATGAGTCCGGCTCCGATGACGGCGAGCTTCCCAGCCACTCAGACTCCCTTAACACGCTGCTTGTGTATGCCTCTTCGGCGGAGAGTAGCGTTCGGAAGGGGGCGCGAAACCCGTAAGTAACGCGTGTCACGGTCTCAGGGCGTGAGACACCCGTCACGTCCCGTCCCACGGGCCCGGCGAACCCTCACCGGCCGGGTCCGCGCCCTGTGATCCGCACGACGCCGGCACGGCGTCCCCCCGTCCGGTGAGGCCGTCTAGATTGACTCCATGGTCAATCTGACGCGCATCTACACCCGGACCGGCGACCAGGGCACCACGGCCCTCGGGGACATGAGCAGGGTCGCCAAGACCGATCTGCGGATCTCGGCGTACGCCGACGCCAACGAGGCGAACGCGGTGATCGGTACGGCGATCGCGCTGGGCGGCCTGGAGGACGAGGTCGTCCGGGTCCTCACCCGCGTCCAGAACGACCTGTTCGACGTGGGCGCGGATCTGTCGACGCCGGTGGTCGAGGACCCGAAGTTCCCGCCGCTGCGGGTGGAGCAGTTCTACGTCGACAAGCTGGAGGCGGACTGCGACCTGTTCAACGAGCGGCTGGAGAAGCTCCGCTCCTTCATCCTGCCCGGCGGCACCGCCGGCGCGGCGCTCCTGCACCAGGCGTGCACGGTCGTGCGCCGGGCCGAGCGCTCCACCTGGGCCGCCCTGGAGGTCCACGGCGAGGCGATGAACCCGCTCACCGCCACCTACCTCAACCGCCTCTCCGACCTCCTGTTCATCCTGGCGCGCACGGCGAACAAGGACGTGGGCGACGTGCTGTGGGTGCCGGGCGGGGAGCGCTGAGCGACCTCCGGACTCTTCCGCCGAACACCGTCAGGGCGTCCGCGCCGGGCTCGAAGCGACCTTCGGGCCCGCCGCCGCGGGCGCCCTTCGTCGTCCCCGGAGCGGGCCGCGGCCGTCCGCGCCCGGGAGCACGAAGGGCCACGTCAGCCACCTGCCGGACCGTCAGCGGCGCACGATGCGTCGTCAAGGAGCTGCATGCGCAGGGGAGTTGAGGATCATGGAGCACGGCGAACTAGTGGTCCAGACCTATTGACCTGTGGTCCAGACCTTCCTATTCTCACGGCACCGTGGGTGTGAAGGCTCAGTCACGCCCCTCCCTCCCCAACTCCCCCCGAGGAGGCGCGGAATGCGCTTCAGACAACGAGCCACGGCAGGGCTCGCCACGCTGCTGCTCCCCCTGGCCGGCCTGGTCGGTCTCGCGAGTCCGGCCCAGGCCGCCGACAGCGCCACCGCCACGTACACGAAGACCCAGGACTGGGGCACGGGCTTCGAAGGCAAGTGGACCGTCAAGAACACCGGTACCACTGCCATCAGTTCGTGGACGATCCAGTGGGACTTCCCCTCCGGCACCTCCGTCACCTCGGCCTGGGACGCGGACGTCACCAGCTCGGGCAACCACTGGACGGCCAAGAACAAGTCCTGGAACGGCACGCTCGCCGCGGGCGCCTCCGTCTCCTTCGGCTTCAACGGGGCGGGCTCCGGCTCCCCCTCCAACTGCACCCTGAACGGCGGCAGTTGTGACGGCGGGCCCACCGTCCCCGGCGACAGCGCGCCATCCGCGCCGGGCACCCCCACCGCCTCCTCGATCACCGACACCTCGGTGAAGCTCTCCTGGAGCGCGGCCACCGACGACAAGGGCGTCAAGAACTACGACGTCCTGCGCGGCGGCAGCAAGGTCGCGACCGTGACGACGACCTCGTACACGGACACCGGCCTGACCGCCGGCACCGACTACTCGTACACCGTCCAGGCCCGGGACACCGCCGACCAGACCGGTCCGGTCAGCGGCTCGGTCGCGGTCCACACCACCGGCGGCACCACCGACCCGCCGCCCAGCGGCAAGAACGTCAAGCTCGGCTACTTCACCGAGTGGGGCATCTACGGCCGCAACTACAACGTCAAGAACCTCGTGACGTCGGGCTCGGCCGCCAAGATCACGCACATCAACTACGCCTTCGGCAACGTCACCAACGGCCAGTGCGCGATCGGCGACTCCTACGCCGACTACGACAAGGCATTCACCGCCGACCAGTCGGTCAGCGGCGTCGCCGACACGTGGGACCAGCCGCTGCGCGGCAACTTCAACCAGCTGCGCGAGCTGAAGGCCAAGTACCCGAACATCAAGGTGCTGTGGTCCTTCGGCGGCTGGACCTGGTCCGGTGGCTTCGCCCAGGCGGCCGCCAACCCGACCGCGTTCGCCAACTCCTGCTACAACCTGGTCGAGGACCCGCGCTGGGCCGATGTCTTCGACGGCATCGACATCGACTGGGAGTACCCGAACGCCTGCGGTCTGTCCTGTGACACCAGCGGTGCCGCGGCCTACAAGAACCTGATGCAGGCCCTGCGCGCCAAGTTCGGCTCGAACAACCTGGTCACCGCGGCCACCACGGCCGACGGCACCTCCGGCGGCAAGATCGACGCCGCCGACTACGCGGGCGCCGCGCAGTACGTCGACTGGTACAACGTGATGTCGTACGACTTCTTCGGGGCGTTCAACGCGCAGGGCCCGACCGCCCCGCACTCCCCGCTCACCTCGTACAGCGGCATCCCGACGCCCGGCTTCACCACGGCCGACGCGATCGCCAAGTTCAAGTCGAAGGGCGTGCCCGCGAGCAAGCTGCTCATCGGCATCGGCTTCTACGGCCGCGGCTGGACCGGGGTCACCCAGTCCGCGCCCGGCGGCACGGCGACCGGACCGGCCGCCGGCACGTACGAGCAGGGCATCGAGGACTACAAGGTCCTGAAGACGTCCTGCCCCTCGACCGGCACCGTCGCCGGCACGGCGTACGCCTACTGCGGCAACAACTGGTGGTCGTACGACACCCCGGCCACCATCGGGACGAAGATGTCGTGGGCCAAGAGCCAGGGCCTGGGCGGCGCCTTCTTCTGGGAGTTCAGCGGCGACACCAGCAACGGTGAACTCGTCAGCGCCATCAACAGCGGCCTGAGCTGATCACCGGCCCGGACCGGGCACCGCTCCACCCCGCACGACGAAACGAACCGCGGGCAGACCTCCAGGGGTCTGCCCGCGGTTCGCTGTCCGGGACCGGCGGAACCCGCGGGACGGGACGACACAGGGCCCGCAGGACAGGTGCCCGCAGGACAGGGCCCGCAGGGCGCGGAGAAGCCCGCGCAGGAACGTCAAAAGGCCCGTACGGCATCAGGAAGCCGACGGGCCGACGGTGGGTACCTCAGGCGACGTTCACCCTCTGGCCGGGCGGGGCGGCCTCCAGCCAGGCGAGGAATCCGGTCAGCGCGTCCTCGCTCATCGCCAGTTCGAGACGCGTCCCGCGGTGCAGACAGGCCAGGATGATCGCGTCGGAGAGCAGCGCCAGCTCCTCCTCGCCCTCGGCGGCGCGACGGCCGGCGACCTCGATCGCCGAGCGTTCGAGGACGCGGCGCGGGCGGGGGGCGTACGAGAAGACGCGGTACCACTCGACGCGGTCGCCGTTGTAGCGGGCGACCCCGTAGCTCCAGCCCTTGCCGCTGTGGTCACCCTTCTCGGGGACGTCCCAGCGCAGGCTGCAGTCGAACGTTCCGCCGGAACGCTGGATGAGCCGGCGGCGGAGGCCGAAGACGAACAGCCCCACCACCACGAGCGCCACTACCACTCCGCACACAGTCAGAGCGAGGACCATCGACACCGACCTCCTCGTCTCCTAGGTAACGGAAAAGAAAAAACTTCCGGATTTGCCTCAGCCGCGGCCAGGGCCGGAGTGATCCGGTCCCAGCCGCGGCTGAGTCAAAGCCTTGCACAGTGCTCCCCCAGCGCCTGCAGGGCTGGGGTCGCACCAAGGGTCAGCGGGTCGCCACCGCACGCAGACGGACGTCCGCGCGACGCTCGGCGGACGCGTCCGCGTCCGACTTCGCGCGCTCGAGCGCCCGCTCCGCACGCTGGACGTCGATCTCGTCCGACAGCTCGGCGATCTCGGCCAGCAGCGACAGCTTGTTGTCGGCGAAGGAGATGAAACCGCCGTGCACCGCGGCGACGACCGTTCCACCATCACTCGTACGAATGGTCACCGGGCCCGACTCCAGCACACCGAGAAGCGGCTGGTGACCGGGCATGACGCCGATGTCGCCGGACGTGGTACGCGCGACGACCAGGGTGGCCTCGCCGGACCAGACACTACGGTCCGCGGCGACGAGCTCGACGTGCAGCTCAGCAGCCAAGGTGGGCTCCTCGGGTCACCACCCGGCGTTGCTGCCGGGTGTTGGGTCAAAGTCTAGTAGGCGTACGGAGGGGGAAGGACCGCACCCCGCGAGGTGCGGCCCCGCCCCATCACTTCAGAACCGAGGTTCAGGAGACGCCGAGCTCCTTGGCGTTGGCCTTGAGGTCCTCAATGCCACCGCAGAGGAAGAACGCCTGCTCCGGGAAGTGGTCGTACTCACCGTCGATGATCGCGTTGAAGGCCGCGATCGACTCGTCCAGCGGGACGTCCGACCCGTCGACGCCGGTGAACTGCTTGGCGACGTGGGTGTTCTGGGACAGGAAGCGCTCCACGCGACGGGCACGGTGGACGGTGAGCTTGTCCTCCTCGCCCAGCTCGTCGATACCGAGGATCGCGATGATGTCCTGAAGATCCTTGTACTTCTGCAGAACCGACTTGACGCGCATCGCGGCCGCGTAGTGGTCCGCCGCGATGTAGCGGGGGTCCAGGATGCGGGACGTGGAGTCCAGCGGGTCCACGGCCGGGTAGATGCCCTTCTCGGAGATCGGACGGGAGAGAACCGTCGTCGCGTCGAGGTGGGCGAACGTGGTGGCCGGTGCCGGGTCGGTCAGGTCGTCCGCGGGGACGTAGATCGCCTGCATCGAGGTGATCGAGTGACCACGGGTCGAGGTGATGCGCTCCTGGAGGAGACCCATCTCGTCGGCCAGGTTCGGCTGGTAACCCACCGCGGAGGGCATACGGCCGAGCAGGGTCGAGACCTCGGAACCGGCCTGCGTGAAGCGGAAGATGTTGTCGATGAAGAACAGCACGTCCTGCTTCTGCACATCGCGGAAGTACTCCGCCATGGTCAGACCCGCGAGGGCCACGCGCAGACGGGTGCCCGGGGGCTCGTCCATCTGGCCGAAGACAAGGGCGGTCTTGTCGATGACGCCCGAGTCCGACATCTCCTCGATGAGGTCGTTGCCCTCACGCGTGCGCTCACCGACACCGGCGAACACGGAGACACCGTCGTGGTTGTTGGCGACGCGGTAGATCATCTCCTGGATGAGCACCGTCTTGCCGACGCCGGCACCACCGAACAGACCGATCTTTCCACCCTTGACGTACGGGGTGAGAAGGTCGATGACCTTGACGCCGGTCTCGAACATCTCGGTCTTCGACTCGAGCTCGTCGAAGCGCGGGGCCTTGCGGTGGATGGACCAGCGCTCGCCCGAGTACTTCTCGTCGGAGTTCAGCACCTCACCGAGGGTGTTGAACACCTTGCCCTTGGTGAAGTCGCCGACCGGGACGGAGATGCCCGTGCCCGTGTCGGTGACGGCGGCCTGGCGGACCAGACCGTCGGTGGGCTGCATGGAGATCGTACGGACCAGGCCGTCACCCAGGTGCTGGGCGACTTCCAGGGTCAGCGTCTTCTTCTCGCCGGCGTTGGCCGGGTCGGCCACCTCGACGTGAAGAGCGTTGTAGATGTCCGGCATCGCGTCGACGGGGAACTCCACGTCGACGACCGGGCCGATGACCCGGGCGACGCGGCCCGTGGCAACGGCCGTCTCAGAAGTCGTCGTCATTACTTGTCACTCCCCGCGGTCGCGTCGGCAAGGGCTGCGGAGCCGCCGACGATCTCGCTGATTTCCTGGGTGATTTCGGCCTGGCGGGCCGCATTGGCAAGTCGGGAGAGCGTGGTGATCAGGTCTCCCGCGTTGTCGGTCGCCGACTTCATCGCGCGGCGCGTGGCGGCGTGCTTGGAGGCAGCCGACTGGAGCAGCGCGTTGTAGATACGGCTCTCGACGTAGCGCGGCAGCAGGGCGTCAAGGACGTCCTCCGCCGACGGCTCGAACTCGAACAGCGGGAGGATCTCGCCCTTGGGCGCTTCCTCCGCGACCTCTTCGAGGCGAAGCGGCAGCAGTCGGCCGTCGATGGCCGTCTGCGTCATCATCGAGACGAACTCGGTGTAGACGATGTGGAGTTCATCCACGCCGCCCTCGGCCGTGTCCTTCTCGATGGCCTCGATCAGCGGACCCGCGACCTTCTTCGCGTCCGCGTAGGTGGGCTCGTCGGTGAAGCCCGACCACGACTCCACGACCTTGCGCTCGCGGAAGTTGTAGTGGGCCAGACCGCGGCGGCCGACGATGTACGTGTCGACCGTCTTGCCCTCGGCCTCGAGGCGGGCGGTCAGCTGCTCCGCCGCCTTGATGGCGTTGGAGTTGAAGGCGCCGGCCAGTCCGCGGTCGCTCGTGAGGAGCAGCACCGCGGAACGGGTCGCCGTCTCCGCCTCCGTGGTCAGCGGGTGCTTGGTGTTCGAACCGGTGCCGACCGCCGTGACCGCGCGGGTGAGCTCGGTCGCGTACGGCGTGGAGGCCGCCACCTTGCGCTGCGCCTTGACGACGCGCGAGGCGGCGATCATCTCCATCGCCTTGGTGATCTTCTTGGTCGCGGTGACGGATCGGATGCGACGCTTGTAGACCCGGAGCTGGGCTCCCATGAGTCAGGTCCCTTCCTTACGTCACTTGGCGGCGGCCGGAGCGTCCTCGCCGAGAAGCTTCCCGTCCGAGGTCTCGAACTGCTTCTTGAAGTCCGCGATGCCGTCGGCGATGGCGGTGAGCGTGTCGTCCGACATCTTGCCGCCCTCCTTGATGGAGGTCATGAGGCCCTGCTCCTTGCGGTGCAGGTACTCCAGGAGCTCCTTCTCGAAGCGGCGGATGTCGGCGACCGGGACGTCGTCCATCTTGCCCGTGGTGGCGGACCACACGGAGACGACCTGGTCCTCGGTCGGCATCGGCTGGTACTGAGCCTGCTTGAGCAGCTCGACCAGACGCTGACCGCGCTCCAGCTGCGACTTCGACGCGGCGTCCAGGTCGGAACCGAAGGCGGCGAACGCCTCCAGCTCGCGGTACTGGGCCAGGTCGAGGCGAAGACGGCCGGAGACCTGCTTCATCGCCTTGTGCTGGGCGGAGCCACCGACGCGGGAGACCGAGATACCGACGTTCAGGGCCGGACGCTGGCCGGCGTTGAACAGGTCGGACTCCAGGAAGCACTGGCCGTCGGTGATGGAGATGACGTTGGTCGGGATGAACGCCGACACGTCGTTCGCCTTGGTCTCGACGATCGGCAGACCCGTCATCGAACCGGCGCCCAGGTCGTCGGAGAGCTTCGCGCAGCGCTCCAGCAGACGGGAGTGCAGGTAGAAGACGTCACCGGGGTAGGCCTCGCGGCCCGGCGGACGGCGGAGCAGCAGGGACACGGCGCGGTAGGCGTCGGCCTGCTTCGAGAGGTCGTCGAAGATGATGAGGACGTGCTTGCCCTCGTACATCCACTGCTGACCGATGGCCGAACCGGTGTACGGCGCAAGGTACTTGAAGCCGGCCGGGTCGGACGCCGGGGCGGCGACGATGGTCGTGTACTCCAGCGCGCCGGCCTCTTCGAGGGCGCCACGCACGGAGGCGATGGTCGAACCCTTCTGGCCGATGGCGACGTAGATGCAGCGGACCTGCTTCTTGGTGTCGCCCGAGCGCCAGTTGTCACGCTGGTTGATGATCGTGTCGACGGCCAGCGCGGTCTTGCCGGTCTGACGGTCGCCGATGATCAGCTGACGCTGGCCACGGCCGATCGGGGTCATCGCGTCGACGGCCTTGTAGCCCGTCTCCATCGGCTCGTGCACCGACTTGCGGACCATGACGCCCGGGGCCTGCAGCTCGAGGGCGCGGCGGCCGGACGTCTCGATCTCGCCGAGGCCGTCGATCGGGTTGCCGAGCGGGTCGACGACGCGGCCGAGGTAGCCCTCGCCCACGGCGACGGACAGCACCTCACCGGTGCGCTGCACCGGCTGGCCCTCTTCGATACCGCTGAACTCGCCGAGGACGACCGCACCGATCTCGCGCTCTTCCAGGTTCAGCGCGAGGCCGAGGGTTCCGTCCTCGAACTTCAGCAGCTCGTTCGCCATGGCCGAGGGAAGACCCTCGATCTTGGCGATACCGTCGCCGGCGACGGTGACCGTACCGACCTCCTCGCGCGAGGCCGCGTCCGGCTGGTACGACTGGACAAAGTTCTCCAGTGCGTCCCGGATCTCCTCCGGCCGGATCGTGAGCTCCGCCATCTGGGTTCCCTGCTCTCCTTGTTGGGCCCGAAGTTTCACTTGGGGGGATGGGGGACTCCCCCCGATGAGAGGTGAATCCTCTGCACGGCCCAACCAGGGCCGTAATTGCGTACTGCTTGTGTGTTACTAGCTCGCCATGCGGCGGGCGGCGTCCTCGAGTCGGTCCGCGATGGAACCGTTGATGACCTCGTCGCCGACCTGCACCCGGATCCCGCCGAGGACATCGGGGTCCACGTCGAGGTTGAGGTGCATCGGGCGGCCGTAGAGCTTGGCCAGGGCGGCGCCGAGGCGCTGCTTCTGTCCGTCACTCAGCGGCACCGCCGAGGTGACCACGGCGACCATGCGGTCGCGGCGCTCGGCGGCGAGCTTGGACAGGGACTCGAGTCCCGCTTCCAGGCTACGTCCGCGGGGCGCGGTCACGAGACGCGTCACCAGACGCTCGGTCGTCACGTCGGCCCGGCCGCCGAGCAGGCTGCGCAGCAGCTCGCTCTTGGCCGCCGTGGTGGCGGCCCGGTCGGTCAGCGCGGCGCGCAGTTCGGTGTTCGAGGCGACGATCCGGCCGAAGCGGAACAGCTCGTCCTCGACGTTGTCGAGCGCGCCCCTCCGCTGCGCCGCCGTGAGGTCGGCGGTGGCGGTGAGCTCCTCGAGGGCATCCACGAGGTCGCGGGGCTGCGACCAGCGGGAACGCACCATCCCGGACACCAGGTCGGCGGCAGCGCCGCCCACCTGGCCGCCGATCAGGCGCTGGACCAGCTCGGCCTTGGCCTCGCCGGGCTGCGCCGGGTCGGTGAGGACCCGACGCAGCGACACCTCGCGGTGGAGCAGCGCGGTGACCGCGGCCAGCTCGTCGGCGAGCCGGGCCGCGTCCACGGACGTCGAGTCCGTCAGCGCGTCGAGACGCTCACGTGCGGCTGCGGTTGCCTCGCGGCTCGCTCCGTGTGCAGTCATCGAGCCGCCTCGGCCTTCTCCTCAAGCTCGGAGAGGAAACGGTCGATGACACGGCTCTGGCGGGCGTGGTCCTCGAGGGACTCGCCGACGAGCTTGCCGGCCAGGTCGGTGGCCAGGGTGCCGACGTCCTGACGCAGCGACTGAGCGGCGGCCTTGCGGTCGGCGTCGATCTGCGTGTGGCCGGCGGCGACGATCTCGTCGCGCTGCCGCTGGCCTTCCGCGCGCATCTCGGCGATGAGCGTGGCGCCCTGCTCCTGTGCCTCCTGGCGCAGGCGCGCGGCCTCGTGACGGGCCTCGGCGAGCTGAGCCTTGTACTGCTCGAGAACGCTCTGGGCCTCGGTCTGCGCGGCCTCGGCCTTTTCGATACCGCCCTCGATGGCCTCGCGACGCTGCTCCAGAACCTTGTTGATGTTCGGGAGAAGCTTCCAGGCCAGGAAGCCGAAGACGATGACGAAGGCGAGCAGGCCGATGACAAGCTCGGGGATCGGCGGGACGAGGGGGTTTTCCTTCTCCTCGGCCGCCAGAATGAGCAGGTGGCTCATGTCAGTGCCTTTCGTCTAGTGGGCTGTCGCTGATCGGGTGGATCAGGTGCCGTAGACGAACGGCATGACCAGACCGATGAGGGCGAGCGCCTCACAGAAGGCGAAGCCGAGGATCTGGTTGGCGCGGATCAGACCGGCGGCCTCGGGCTGACGGGCGAGAGCCTGGGTGCCGTTACCGAAGATGATGCCGACGCCGACGCCGGGGCCGATGGCCGCGAGGCCGTAACCGATCGAGCCGAGCGAGCCGGAGACAGCGGCAAGGGTCTGGGACATGCCAGTTCTTCCTTTTCTTTACGGACCGGTGGGGGGTGGCCACCGGACGAATGCGGGTTCAGAGAGGGGCGCTCAGTGGTGCTCGGCCAGCGCGCCCTGGATGAAGGTGCAGGTCAGCAGCACGAACACGTACGCCTGCAGGGCCTGGATGAACAGCTCGAAGGCCGTCATGACGAGGACCATGATGAACGAGACGCCGGAGTAGACGATCCCGAAGCCGTTGAGCAGGTACCAGGACGCGATCGTGAACAGCAGCAGCAGGGTGTGACCCGCGAACATGTTCGCGAAGAGTCGCACCGCGTGCGTGAACGGCCGGACGATCAGGTTCGAGAGCAGCTCGATGAACATGGCCAGCGGGAGAACCGGGCCGAGCGACTTGTCGTAGCCGCTGAAGTTCTTGAACGCTCCGACGAATCCGTGGCGCTTGAACGTCAGGGAGACCCAGACGATGTAGACGATCAGGGCGAGAACCGCGGGGTAGGCGATGATCGCCGTGACCGGGAACTGCGCGACCGGGATGATCGACCAGAGGTTCATCATCCAGATGAAGAAGAACAGCGAGACGATCAGCGGAACGTACTTCTCGCCTTCCTTCTTGCCGATCGTCTCGTAGACGACGCCGCGGCGGATGAAGTCGTAGCCGGTCTCGGCGACCATCTGCAGCTTGCCCGGGACGACCTTCGGCTTGCGGAAGGCGGCCCAGAAGAAGGCGACGACGACGATCGAGCCGAGCAGCGCCAGGAGCATCGTCTTGTTGAAGTACAAGTTGCTGTCCCCGTCGCCCCAGAGAGGCTCGAACAGGAACGAGTGCAGGCCGGGTGCCGGGAAGCCACAACCGTCGAAGATGTGGCAGTCGGTCTCGAAGGCGAGCACCTGCGTCGGGTCAGCACTCACCGCGGGCTCCTTCAGCGTGGCGCATAGGTACGGCATCCTCGTTGTGTCGGCGCGGCGCGCAGCCGCGGTTCGGCACTGGGCTGGTGTTACGGATGTGGGGGCGGCAGAGGGGCATCAAGCCTCGCGATCGAACAGGCGTCAGCTCAGATGCCCGCGCCCGCGATGCCGCAGTTGGCACCGGACGATAGCAGGATCTCCTGCGTGCACTTATCCCGGCCCTACCCCTCACGACGAGTGCCCCTTGTTTTCGGGCTTTTCGGCCTTCGAGGAGTCGGGCTCGACGTAGAGGATCTTGGCCTTCATATGGGCACGTGCCTGTGCGCCGATCCACACGAGCGTGGTGACGACCAGGGTGAGCGCGAAGGACTTGGGATTGAACAGCGATGTGTTCTTGAACGCGGCGACAAAGATGAAGAGCAGAAGAATTTGTGCCGTGTAGAGCAGGAGACCCATCGCCTGGAACAAGTGCGGAAGCGATTTGGCAGTGCGCTGCAGGACGTAGAGGCCGAGCCCCATGAAGAGCAGCACCACCAGCGTCGCGACGACCGCCCCGAGGGCTCCCTTGCCGCCGGCGACCGCACCGCTGACGACGGCGGCGATCGCGCCGACGGCAGCCGTGGGTACGGCGGCCTGAAGGAGGATCCGGGCGTCATTGGACGGCATGGCGGCAACTCCGCTTGCTAAGGGGGGCGTGTCGTCATGGACGAGCGTAGTCCCGGGCTGAGAGAGAACCTCACGCCAAAGGACCGTCGTTCAGGGGTCCTTCGGCTCTGCCCTGGGTTCTCGTGAACCGTATCACAAACTATTTGATGAGGTCTTTACCTGGTTGGTGTGCTGACTGTCACACATGAGAGTGAAGCTGCGCGTCTGTGCATTTCAAGCGCCCTTTTGTCTGATATTGGGGCGCTTTACTCCCCCACGGTTTGGTCACGCGTTAGTCAGATTCTTACCTTCGGCTCAGCGCGAGGACTCCGCCTCGCGCCGGTCCAGAAGTCGCGGACGGGTACCGATCGCGGTGGCTCCATTGACTCCCGAGACTCCGGCGACCGCCGGAGCGCGGTGCTCACGCGCCTCCTCCGGCTCGCCGGAGGCCGCCTCGTGGGTCACGGGCGCCGTGTCCCTGGCGGCGGCCCTGCGACGGCGGTAGCGGGGCGGCAGCAGGTGTTCCGCCCAGCGCGGGGCACGCGGCGTGAAGCGCGGCAGCAGGAGCAGGACGAGACCGACCGCGCTCAGTGCCGCGATCGTCAGCACGCTCCACATGGCCCCGGAGTTGACCGAGTACGCCAGAGCGCCGAACGCGATCAGCGCCGACCAGAAGTACATGATCAGGACCGCGCGGCTGTGCGAGTGGCCGACCTCCAGGAGCCGGTGGTGCAGATGCCCCCGGTCCGCGGCGAACGGCGACTGCCCGCGCCAGGTGCGCCGCACGATCGCGAGCACCAGGTCGGCGGCCGGGATCGCGATGATCGTCAGCGGCAGCAGCAGCGGGATGAACACCGGCACCGTCTGATGCACGGTGTTGCGCTCGGAACCGGAGAACAGGTTCATCACGTCGGGGTCGATCTGCCCGGTGATGGAGATGGCTCCGGCGGCCAGCACGAGACCGATGAGCATCGAGCCGGAGTCACCCATGAAGATCCGCGCGGGGTGCATGTTGTGCGGCAGGAAGCCCAGGCACATGCCCATCAGGATCGCCGCGAAGAGCGTCGCCGGGGCGGCCGCCTCGATGCCGTACGAGTACCAGATCCGGTAGGCGTACAGGAAGAACGCGGCGGAGGCGATGCACACCATGCCGGCGGCCAGCCCGTCGAGACCGTCCACGAAGTTGACCGCGTTGATCGTGATGACGACCAGCGCCACCGTCAGCAGCGTGCCCTGCCACTGGGTCAGCGCGACCAGCCCGACCCCGGGGATCGGCAGCCACAGGATCGTCAGACCCTGCATGACCATGACGCCCGCGGCGATCATCTGGCCGCCGAGCTTGATCAGGGCGTCGATCTCGAACTTGTCGTCGAGCACGCCGATCAGCCAGATCAGCGCGGCCCCGGAGAGCAAGGCGCGCGGCTCGTTGGAGTTCTGGAAGACCGCGTTCAGGTTCTTCAGGTGGTCGGCGACCAGCAGGCCGGCGCACAGACCGAAGAACATCGCGATGCCGCCGAGCCTCGGCGTGGGTTCACGGTGCACGTCGCGCGCCCGGATTTCCGGCATGGCTCCGGCCACGATCGCGAATTTCCGCACCGGCCCTGTGAGCAGGTACGTCACCGCGGCCGTGATGCAGAGCGTCAGCAGGTATTCACGCACGGGCTTCCCCACAGGTCTCGCTGGCCATCACAGCCCCACACCCTAGCGATGCACGCATATGGTTGAGGACTTTCGGGTAGCGACGATGGTTGCACGTGTGGCTGTGCGACTCGGTACGCGTACCCCCGGTCAGTCCGGATAAGGCGGAAATCTTCCCGTCAGTTCCCGCACTTCCTCCCGTGCCGACCGGCTGTCGATCTCGTCCCTGAGCACCCCCGCGAACAGTGCCGCGACCCGTGCCATCTCCGGCTCGTCCATCCCCTGGGTGGTCAGCGCCGCGGTGCCGAGCCGCAGGCCGCGGGCGTCGCCGTGAGGCAGCGCACAGGTGTCGAGGACCATACCGGCGGCGGCCAGCCGGCCCCGAGCGGTCCGCCCGTCGACGCCGAGCGGCGCCGGATCCGCGACGAGCAGATGGGTGTCGGTGCCCCCCGTGGTCACCGCGAGCCCCTCCGCCTCCAGACCCGCGGCCAGCACCCGCGCGTTCGCGGTCACCTGATGGACGTACGCCGTGAAGGCCGGGGTCGCCGCCTCGCCGAACGCGACGGCCTTCGCCGCGATGGTGTTCATCTGCGCGCCGCCCTGCGTGAACGGGAAGACGGCCCGGTCGACCCGCTCGGCGAGTTCGCCGCCGCACAGGAGCATGCCGCCGCGCGGACCGCGCAGCACCTTGTGCGTGGTGGCGCACACGACGTCGGCGTACGGCACCGGGTTCGGCGCCGCTCCCCCCGCGACGAGCCCGATCGGGTGGGCGGCGTCCGCGATGAGATAGGCGCCGACCTCGTCGGCGATCTCCCGGAACAGCGCGTAGTCGATGTGCCGCGGGTACGAGATGGACCCGCAGACGACGGCCTTGGGGCGACGGGCGCGGGCCAGGGTGCGCACCTGCTCGTAGTCGATCAGCCCCGACTCCGCCTCGACGCCGTAGCCGACGAAGTCGAACCAGCGGCCGGAGAAGTTCGCGGGCGACCCGTGCGTGAGATGACCGCCGAAGGGCAGGCCCATCGCCAGCACGGTGTCCCCCGGACGCAGCAGGGCGGCGTACGCGGCCAGCACGGCCGAACTCCCGGAGTGGGACTGCACGTTGGCGTGATCGGCGCCGAAGAGGGCCTTGGCGCGGTCGACGGCGATCCGCTCGGCGACGTCGACGATCTCGCAGCCGCCGTGGTGACGGACGCCGGGATAGCCCTCCGCGTACTTGTTCGCCAGCGGCGAGCCGAGCGCGGCCAGCACGGCCGGCGACGTGAAGTTCTCCGCGGCGATGAGCTGCAGCGTGGTCGTCTGCCGGTCCAGCTCACCGCGCAGGATCTCGGCGAGCTCGGGATCCTGTCGGCTCAGTACATCCGCATCGGGCATGGTGGCGACCGGCATGGTGGACTCCGGACATCTGCGGGGGGACGCTTACGTCCAATGTAGAACCGGGACCGTTGCCACGCCCGGTGTCACGTCCGCGCGGGTACCCCCGTCAGGGCGGTGACGACGGGGTCCAGCGCCTCGTTGATCTCGTCCCCGATGGACCGGAAGAACGGCAGGGGCGCCCCGTACGGGTCGAACACCTCGTCCGCCTCGGCGGTCGGGGCCAGCAGCCAGCCGCGCAGCGCGGCGGCGGCCCGCACCAGGGCCACGGCACGCTCGACCGCGCCGTCCTCCAGGGGCGGCAGGGTCGCGGGGTCTATGGCGCGCACCAGCCGGGTGAACTCCTTCAGCGTGAAGGTGCGCAGGCCGGCGGAGTGGCCCATGGAGATGACCTGGGCCCGGTGGTCGCGGGTGGCCGTCAGGACCAGGTCGGCGCGGATCACGTGGTCGTCGAGGAGCTCGCGCCCGACGAAGCCGGAGGGGTCCGCCCCGAAGTCGGTCAGGACGGTGGCCGCGTTGGCCTCCATGGGAGCACCCTCGTGACCCCAGGTGCCGGCGCTCTCCACGATGAGGCCGCCCCACAGGGGGTCGCCCAGCCGGTCCGCCAGGGCATGCCGGGTCAGCCGCTCGGTGATCGGCGAGCGGCACACGTTGCCGGTGCTGACATGGAGGATGCGGAAGGACCCGTTCGGGGATCCGCCGGTCCCGGTGGTCCCCGTGCCTATGCCACGCATGGGACTGCTCCCTGCTCCGGCCGAGCGGGGAGCCCGGAGGGCTCGGGGGCTGTCAATTCGCCACCTCGAGGTCGGGTACGACCTTCCGGAGCTCCTCCGCCGACAGTGCGCCCGCGCGCAGCAGGACGGGCACCTTGCCGGTGACGTCGACGATCGAGGAGGGCACGTTGCCGGGGGTCGGGCCGCCGTCCAGGTAGACCGAGACGGAGTCGCCGAGCATGCCCTGGGCGGCGTCGCAGTCCTCCGGCGCGGGGTGGCCGGTGAGGTTCGCGGAGGAGACGGCCATCGGGCCGACCTCCGTGAGGAGTTCGATGGCGACGGGGTGCAGCGGCATACGGATGGCCACCGTGCCGCGGGTGTCCCCCAGGTCCCACTGGAGCGAGGGCTGGTGCTTGGCGACGAGGGTCAGGGCACCCGGCCAGAACGCGTCGACGAGCTCCCAGGCCATCTCGGAGAAGTCCGTGACGAGGCCGTGCAGGGTGTTCGGGGAGCCGATCAGGACGGGCGTGGGCATGTTGCGGCCCCGGCCCTTGGCGTCGAGCAGGTCGGCGACGGCCTCCGAGGTGAAGGCGTCGGCGCCGATGCCGTAGACGGTGTCGGTGGGGAGGACCACCAGTTCGCCACGGCGGACGGCGGACGCCGCCTCACGCAGACCTGTGGTGCGGTCGGTCGCGTCGTTGGTGTCGTATCGCCGTGCCATTTAGCGGGCCTCCTCATACACGTACTGCTGGCTGGGGGTGCGAAGAAACGCGATGCGGGCGTACGCGGTGCGCGGGCGCCCCGTGGTGCGACCGCGCGCCGGGACCGTCCGGGCCGTGCTCACGGCATCGCCTTGCGGGCGGTCGCGAACCGCGGCCGGTTGTTGAGGTCCGGGTGGTCGGCCGCGTCGGCCCAGCCCCGCTCCTCGGTGAAGATCCACGGCACCTGCCCGCCCTGGGTGTCGGCGTGCTCGATGACGACGACACCTCCGGGGCGCAGCAGCCGGTGCGCGGTGCGCTCGATGCCGCGGATGAGGTCGAGTCCGTCCTCGCCGGAGAACAAGGCGAGTTCGGGGTCGTAGTCGCGGGCCTCCGGCTGTACGTACTCCCATTCGGTGAGCGGGATGTACGGAGGGTTGGAGATCACCAGGTCGACCTGGCCGTCGAGGTCGGGGAACGAGGCGAGGGCGTCACCCTGGCGCAGGTCGACCCTGGACCCCTCGACGTTCTTGCGCGTCCACCGCAGGGCGTCCTCGGACAGCTCGACGGCGTGCACCCGGGAGCGCGGGACCTCCTGGGCGAGGGCGAGCGCGATGGCGCCCGAGCCGGTGCACAGGTCGACGATCAGCGGTTCGACGACGTCCATCGCGCGGACGGCGTCTATGGCCCAGCCGACGACCGACTCGGTCTCCGGGCGGGGGACGAACACGCCGGGCCCCACCTGGAGTTCGAGGTAGCGGAAGTAGGCGCGCCCGGTGATGTGCTGGAGCGGTTCGCGGGCCTCGCGGCGCGCGGTCACCTCCCAGTAGCGGGCGTCGAAGTCCGCGTCCTTGACGCTGTGCAGCTCGCCCCGCTTCACACCGTGCACGAAGGCGGCGAGCTCCTCCGCGTCGTTGCGCGGCGAGGGCACGCCGGCGTCGGCCAGCCGCTGGGTGGCCTGGGCCACTTCCGCGAGCAGCAGGTTCACGCTGGTCCTCCGGGGCTGAGCTGGTGTCGTGGGTGGTGCGGCGCCGGACCGTCGTCGTCGGTTACGCGGCCGCGAGCTTGGCGGCCGAGTCCGCGTCGACGCAGGCCTGGATGACGGCGTCGAGCTCACCGTCGAGGACCTGGTCCAAGTTGTACGCCTTGAAGCCGACGCGGTGGTCCGAGATGCGATTCTCCGGGAAGTTGTACGTACGGATCTTCTCGGAGCGGTCGACGGTACGGACCTGGCTGCGGCGGGCGTCGGCGGCCTCCCGCTCCGCCTCCTCCTGCGCCGCCGCGAGGAGCCTGGAGCGCAGGATACGCATCGCCTGCTCCTTGTTCTGCAGCTGGCTCTTCTCGTTCTGGCAGGAGGCGACGACTCCGGTGGGAATGTGCGTGATGCGCACCGCGGAGTCGGTCGTGTTGACGGACTGGCCGCCGGGGCCCGAGGAGCGGTAGACGTCGATGCGGAGATCGTTCGCGTGGATCTCGACGTCGACCTCCTCGGCCTCGGGCGTGACGAGCACGCCGGCGGCGGAGGTGTGGATCCGGCCCTGCGACTCGGTCGAGGGCACGCGCTGCACCCGGTGCACACCGCCCTCGTACTTCAGGCGGGCCCAGACACCCTGGCCGGGCTCGGTGGCACCCTGGCCGCCCTTGGTCTTCACCGCGACCTGGACGTCCTTGTAGCCGCCGAGCTCGGACTCGGTGGAGTCGATGATCTCGGTCTTCCAGCCGATGCGCTCGGCGTAGCGCAGGTACATGCGCAGCAGGTCACCGGCGAACAGGGCGGACTCGTCGCCGCCGGCGCCCGCCTTGATCTCCAGGATGACGTCCTTGTCGTCGCTCGGGTCGCGGGGGACGAGCAGCAGGCGGAGCTTCTCGGTGAGCTCTTCGCGCTGCTTCTCCAGGTCCTTGACCTCGGCGGCGAAGTCGGGGTCGTCGGCGGCGAACTCCTTGGCCGTGCCGATGTCGTCCCCGGTCTGCTTCCAGGAGCGGTACGTCGCGACGATCGGGGTCAGCTCGGCGTAGCGCTTGTTGAGCTTGCGCGCGTTGGCCTGGTCGGCGTGGACCGACGGGTCAGCGAGCTTCTTCTCCAGATCGGCGTGCTCGCCGATCAGTTCCTCGACCGCCTCGAACATCTCCGGCTCCAATGGACTGTCCCCAGCTCCGTGCAGGGCGCGGGGACGTAGGTACGGCGTGGGGTTCCCCTTGCTCGAACGCGTCGAGAGCCCGGGGAGGGGGCTGGACCGCAAAGCGCCGGTCCCGGCGTCCCCGGGCGGGGGACGTCGAAGACCGGCGCTGTGGGCTCGCTACTTGCTGGCAGCGGCAGCCTTGCCGAAGCGGGCCTCGAAGCGGGCCACACGGCCACCGGTGTCGAGGATCTTCTGCTTGCCCGTGTAGAACGGGTGGCACTCGGAGCAGACCTCGGCGCGGATGGTGCCGCTGGAGATCGTGCTGCGGGTGGTGAACGACGCGCCACAGGTGCAGCTGACCTGCGTCTCGACGTACTCGGGGTGGATGTCGCGCTTCAAGGTGTCTCCTAGATTCGGGAGGGCACCGGGTCGCCGCCGCTGGATGCGGATGCGTGAACCGGGGCCGACGTACCAGTCTGCCAGCACTGGCCGTATCCCCCAAAACGGGGGGACGCGGCGATCTATTCCCCGGGGTCCCGGGGCGGGCCGGACGGGGCCCGACCGCCGCGCACGGCGGCCGGGTCGCGCACAGGGCAACCGGCCCGCACCCACGGCGGCCGGGCACCGCCGGTGCCGGTCCGCGCACGTCCGCGCGGGGCTCAGCCGGGGCTGACGACGCCCTTCGCGGTACCGGTGGCCGTTCCCTTCGTCGCCGCCTTCGGGATCGGCCGGTCGGCCTCCAGCGCCTTCCACACCATCTCGGCCTTGGCCTTGTCCACCAGGACGCGGTTGCCGTCGTTCGGGTCGTACTGGACCGGCATCGTCACCATGGTCATGTGGGACGAGCCGATGCCCTTGAGGCCGCCCGCGAAGGAGGCGAGGTCGGTGACGCTGCCGAGGTCGGAGTCGGTGGTCACGGTCTTGGTCGCGGTGTCGGCGAGGTCGTACAGCTTTTTCGGGTTGGACAGGAGCCCGATGTGCTTGACCTGGTCGACGAGCGCCTTCATGAACGCCTGCTGGAGCTGGATGCGGCCGAGGTCGGACCCGTCGCCGACGCCGTGCCGGGTGCGGACCAGGCCGAGCGCCTGCTTGCCGTTGAGCTCGTGCGACCCGGCCGAGAGGTGCAGATGGCTCTCCTTGTCGGAGATGGCCTTGGTCGTGGTGACCGTGACACCGCCGAGGTCGTCGATCAGCTTCTGGAAGCCGCTGAAGTCGATCTCGATGTAGTGGTCCATGCGGATACCGGTCATGGACTCAACGGTCTTCACCGCGCAGGCGGCGCCGCCGGTGGAGTAGGCGGAGTTGAACATCGCGTCGGACTCCGCGCCGTGGACGGTGCCCTGGGAGTCGGTGCAGGAGGGCCGCTGGACGAGGGTGTCCCGGGGGATGGAGACCACGCTGGCCTTCTTGTGGCCCTTGTACACGTGGACGATCATCGCGGTGTCGGAGCGGGCGCTGCCGTCGTCGGTACCGCCGCCCAGCTTCTTGTTGGTGCCGGAGCGGGTGTCGGAGCCGAGGACCAGGATGTTCTCCGAGCCGTTGTCGACCTTCAGGGGCCGGTCGCTGCCGAGCGCCTGGTTGATGTCGACGCTCTTGAGGTTGCCGTTGAGCTTGAAGAACAGGTAGCCGGCTCCGGCGCCGCCGAGCGCCACGACACCCGCCGCGGTCCAGGCCGTGATGAGCAGGGCCTTGCTCCGAGCGCTGCGGGGCTTGCGGCGGCTGCCCTTCGGGCGGGGCGGCGGGGTGCTGTTGCCGGGTTCGCCCGGTATGGCGGGCTCCGGCGTGCTCTCGGCGGGCATGTGTTCCTCGGCTTCCTCTTTGCGGTCGGTTACCCCCTGCTTTCAGGGCCAGGCCCATCTGGTCGTGACGAGGCGTACCGCTCCATGGTCACTCCGTACGGTCAGACGGGGAAACTCGGGAAAGGGTTGCACGACGAAAAGTGCCCACCGCGTGACGCGGTGGGCACTTTGTGTACTCGATCTGCGCTCGGCCGGAGCGGGGAGAACCCCGCTCACCTGCGATGTCAGCCGAAGATGTCGTACTGCTTGAAATCGGTACCTACCGAGACCCTTGTGGCAAAGATCTCGCTGGTGGCCTTTCCGGTCCCGGCGTACAGGTAGAGCGTGCCGCCGGGGGTGCGGGCCAGGAAGTCGGCCTTGCCGTCGCCGGTGATGTCACCGACCGCGTCGAAGGCGTTGTAGCCGGTCCAGGCGCTGCGCACCTTGATCCGGGAGGAGAACGCCTCGGAGCCGGTCTTGCCGGTGCCCTTGTACAGGTACAGGTCGCTGCTTCCCGACTGACGGGCGAGCAGGTCGGCCTTGCCGTCGCCGGTGAAGTCACCGTGCGCGCGGATGGAGTTGTACTGGTTCCAGCCCGTGCGGACCTGGATGCGTGCCGAGAAGGTGCCGTTGCCCTTGCCCGGGTACTCCCACATCGCTCCGGCGGAGTCGACGGAGAGCATGTCGGGCAGACCGTCGCCGGTGATGTCGCCGGGGGCGATGATCCGGGTGCGGGTCTTCCAGTTGGTGAAGATCTTGTCGGTCGACCAGTCGTCGATCGACTTCACGTAGTGCATCCAGAAGACGTCGCCGCTGACGCTGTCGCGCACCACGAGGTCCTGGTAGCCGTCACGGTTCAGGTCCGCCTGGACGACGCTGTTGACGCCGTCCCAGTCGCCCCACGTCACGCGCGCGGCGAACGAGGTGCCGTTGGAGTTCTTCGAGTAACCCGTCTTGGTCGACGAGTTGCGGACCCAGAGGTCGGCCTTGTGGTCACCGTTCAGGTTGGTGTCCTCGACGCGCGGGTAGGCGGCGCCGACGTAGGTGCTGACCTTCGAGAAGACGCTGTACGCGCCCGCCGCGACGCAGTCCTCGACACCCCAGGAGACGACACCGACGATGCGGCCGCCCACGATCAGCGGGCCGCCCGAGTCGCCGTTGCAGGCCGTGGTGGTGCCGGCGTCGGAGCCGGTCGCCTTGGTGCCCGCGCAGACCATGTGGCCGGCGACGAAGTCCGTGCCGTACGTGTTCTTGCAGGTGGTGTCCGAGTTGATCGGCAGCGTGGCCGTCTTCAGCGTCTCGGAGATGTCCTGCGAGGTGGACGAGGTGCGGCCCCAGCCGTACAGCGTGCCCTTGGTGCCGGACGCGTACGACGCGGTGTCGCCCGACGTCGTCATGGGGATCGGCTTGGCGCTCACGGCGTTCGCCAGCGTGATGATCGCGATGTCGTTGTCGATGGTCGTCGAGCTGTACGACGGGTGGTTCCACTGGCGCAGGGGAGCGCTGACCGTGGCGCCGGACGGCAGCGTGCTGCCGCTCGCCAGCTGGGCGGTGCCCGTGACGACGGCGCCGTTGGCGTTCCAGTCGTAGCCCTTGACGCAGTGCGCGGCCGTGAGGATCTTCGTCGGCGCCACGACGGAGCCGCCGCAGAAGAAGCCGATGCCCCTGGCTTCGTCGTAGTACCAGAGCTGCGCCATCCACGGAGCCGTGGAGATGGTGGTCGTGGTACCGCCGATGATCTTCGGGTCGACCTTCGCCGTGTTCGTACCGGCGCTCAGGGACGCCTTCTGGGTCATCCGACCCGCGACGTCGTCACCGGCTACGGCGCCCGCGACACGCTTCTCCAGCTCGGCCTGGGACGGCGTCGAGTGGGTGGGCCGCACGGTCGGAGTCGGCAGCGTCGTGCTGGGCGCGGCGTTCGCGGACGACATCAGGAGCGCGCCGGCGACCACCGCGGCGAGGCCCGCCGCGGCGACCGGGACGGCGATCCGTATACGGCGTCTGTGCCTACCGCCCCCGGACGTGGACGTATCCACTCAAGTCCCCCCTCAGAGATTAGAGTTCAGATCTGCTTCAGCAGTTGTTCAAGGGCGCGATCGTACACGTGTCCCGAACAGCGCAAAGGGCCGCCCCCGTCACCTGGGTGACGGGGGCGGCCCTTTGCGGATTCTGCCCTGCGAACTCCGGTCGCGGACGACCTCGGCCGCGAAGACGTCAGTCGTTGCCGTTGCCCGGCGACGGCGTCGTCTTCTGGATCTGGAGCAGGAACTCGGCGTTCGACTTCGTCTGCTTCATCTTGTCGAGCAGCAGCTCGATCGCCTGCTGCTGGTCGAGCGCGTGGAGCACGCGACGCAGCTTCCAGGTGATGGCCAGCTCGTCGCTGCCGAGCAGGATCTCTTCCTTACGGGTACCGGACGCGTCGACGTCCACCGCCGGGAAGATGCGCTTGTCGGCGAGCTTGCGGTCGAGCTTGAGCTCGGCGTTGCCGGTGCCCTTGAACTCCTCGAAGATGACCTCGTCCATGCGCGAGCCGGTGTCGACGAGCGCGGTGGCCAGGATCGTCAGCGAGCCGCCGTCCTCGATGTTGCGCGCGGCACCGAAGAAGCGCTTCGGCGGGTAGAGCGCGGTCGAGTCGACACCACCGGACAGGATGCGGCCGGAGGCCGGGGCGGCCAGGTTGTACGCACGGCCCAGACGGGTGATCGAGTCGAGCAGCACGACGACGTCGTGGCCCAGCTCCACCAGACGCTTGGCACGCTCGATGGCGAGCTCGGCGACCGTGGTGTGGTCCTCGGCCGGACGGTCGAAGGTCGAGGAGATGACCTCGCCCTTGACCGACCGCTGCATGTCGGTGACCTCTTCCGGACGCTCGTCGACCAGGACGACCATCAGGTGGCACTCGGGGTTGTTGTGCGTGATCGCGTTGGCGATCGCCTGCATGATCATGGTCTTGCCGGTCTTCGGCGGGGCCACGATCAGACCGCGCTGGCCCTTACCGATGGGCGCGACGAGGTCGATGATGCGGGTCGTCAGCACACCCGGGTCGGTCTCCAGACGGAGCCGGTCCTGCGGGTACAGCGGCGTCAGCTTGTTGAACTCGGGACGGCCGCGACCGGAGTCGGGGGCCATGCCGTTGGTCGAGTCCAGGCGCACGAGCGCGTTGAACTTCTCGCGGCGCTCGCCGTCCTTGGGCTGACGGACCGCGCCGGTGACGTGGTCACCCTTGCGCAGACCGTTCTTGCGGACCTGGGCCAGGGAGACGTACACGTCGTTGGGACCCGGCAGGTAGCCCGACGTACGGATGAACGCGTAGTTGTCGAGGATGTCGAGGATGCCCGCGACGGGGATCAGCACGTCGTCGTCGGCGACCTGCGGCTCGGCGATCTCGTCACGTCCACGACGGCCGCGACGGTCCCGGTACCGACCGCGCCGGCCACGGCGGCCGCCCTCGAAGTCGTCGTCGTCCTGCGGTCCGTTGTCGCGCGGCTGCTGGCGGTCCTGACGGCCGCCGCCCTGCTGCTGACGGTCGGGGCGGTCCTGGCGGTCCTGGCGCTCCTGACGGTCCGGACGCTGCTGGCCGGCACCCTGGCCGCCCTGCTGCTCGTCGCCCTTGGCCGGACGGCGGTCGCGGTCACGGCCGCCCCGGTCGCGGTCACGGCGGTCGCGGCGCTCACGACGGCCCTCGGCGCCCTCGGCGTCGCCCTGCGTCTCGGTCTTCGTCTCGCCCTTGGCCTCGGCGGTGACCGTCTCGGGGCTGCCCGCCTCGGCGGTGGCACGGCGACGGCGGCGCTCGGCGGGGGCTTCGTCCGCCCCGCGGTCGGCCTCGCTCGTACGGGAGGGACCGCCGGCCGGCTGGCCGGGGATCTCGATCTGCTGCTGGGCCACGGCCTTCTCGGCGGCCTTCTCGGCCTTGTCCACGGCCGGGGCGGCGGCCTCGTCACCCGTACGGGCCTTCGAGGTGGCGCGGCGCTTCGGCTTGGTCTCGGCGGTGTCGGACGCCTCGGCCTTGGCCGGAGCACCCCCTCCGGCCTGGGCCTCCTTGATGACCTCGATCAGCTGGCTCTTGCGCATCCGCGCGGTGCCCCTGATACCGAGGCCGGACGCGACCTGCTGCAGCTCGGCCAGCACCATGCCCTCGAGGCCGGTACCGCGGCGTCGCCTGGAGCCGGCACCGGTGGCAGGCGCGGAGGCGTCCGTGGCGGGCGCGGCAGCGGTCTCCTCGACACGTGCGCCCATCAGATCGGTGGTGTCGCTCACGAAGGGTCCTTCCCTGGAGCGGACGTCGGCCTGTCTGGCTCGGCGACCGGTTGTGCTGTCCGGCATTGGCCCTTGCTGTGTGGACCGTGCCGGGGCGGTGGTCCGCCAAAGCGGCGGAAGACATTGCTGGTGATGACGATTCCGGAGCCGTGGCACTGAGGTTCGGTGTCATCGGCTCGGTCACGCCGGTTCCGGAGCGTGCTCAGCACTGCTCAGCGCATAGCACCCAATGCAAGGCACGTAGCAGTTTGGGAGGCTCCCGGAAGAATGGGTGTCCCGGACAGGGACGCGAAGCACCTCGCCATGGTGGGGTCGGGTGCAGACTTGAGGTTAACACTACCGGATCCAACAAACATTCCCCCTCTCCAAATCCGGCAACCGTGCGTCGTCAATCGACCTCGACAGGTGCGAGGGGCAGCACGCACGCCCCCTGGGCGTCGAGGTCCAGACGGTTGGCGGCCCAGCCCTGACCTGCGAGATCGGCCACCTTGTCGGCCGACGCGCGGTCCGCGAGCGCGAGGACCGTGGGGCCCGCGCCGGAGATCACCGCCGGGATTCCGTCGGCGCGCAGACGCTCCACGAGCGCGGCGCTCTCCGGCATCGCGGGGGCGCGGTACTCCTGGTGCAACCGGTCCTCGGTGGCGGGCAGCAGCAGCTCGGGACGCCGTGTCAGCGCCTCGACGAGCAGTGCGGCGCGGCCCGCGTTGGCGGCGGCGTCGACATGCGGGACGGTGCGCGGCAGAAGACCGCGCGCGGTCTCGGTGAGCACGGGCTTTCCGGGGACGAAGACCACCGGAACGATGGAGTCCGCGGGGTCCATCCTGATGGCGCGCGCGGCTCCGGACTCCATCCAGGAGAGCGTGAATCCGCCGAGCAGACAGGCCGCGACGTTGTCGGGGTGTCCCTCGATCTCGGTCGCGAGCTCCAGGAGCGCGGTGTCGTCGAGCCTGCTGTCCCCGCCTATGGTCACCGCGCGGGCGGCGACGATGCCGGCGCAGATGGCGGCCGACGAGGAGCCGAGCCCCCGGCCGTGCGGGATGCGGTTGGCGCACACGATCTCCAGGCCGCGCGGCTGTCCGCCGAGCAGGTCGAAGGCGGTGCGCAGGGAACGTACGAGGAGATGCTTCTCGTCGCGCGGCAGCGTCTCGCTGCCCTCACCCGCGATGTCGATGTGCAGTCCTGAGTCGGCCACCCGGACGACCACGTCGTCATAGAGCCCCAGTGACAGGCCGAAGGCGTCGAAACCCGGGCCGAGGTTGGCACTGGTGGCGGGGACGCGCACCCGGACGGCGGCGGCGCGGAACGCTGGACCGGCCATCGCTCGATGACTCTCCTTGAGCTGCGTGATGTACGAGATTGACGAAGAACTGCGAGATGAACCACGACGAACGGGCACGTGGACCCGGGGTCCGCGATGACCGCGCGGCACCGCGGCATATGCGGCGGGCGGGTTCGGTACAGCCTATCGAAGGAAGGTTCTGTGGCGACATAGGGCGCACAGGAGGCGCACGATGCGTGTCGTAAGCCCCTCGTGCACCCCCCGTCGGACCGGCAGGGGGACGACTCCGGCGACGGACGGTTTCCGCCGACTTTCTGACGATTTCCCGCCCGTTCGCGGCGAGTTCCTCCCGGCCGGCCGGCTCGTGCCGCTCCGGGCGGGGCCACCGGCCCCACCCGTACGCGTCGACACCGCCCTGCCCGTCACCGGCGGATTCACGCCAGAAGCAGGCTGAGTTCCGCCATTCCGGGCCGGTTTCACGCCAGTCGGAGCTTGCTGAAGCTCAGTGACACCCCGACCGGAGCCCGGCCTGCCCTGACTCCGCCGGCCTACGCCAGTCCGAGCCGTTCCGCCGCCGTCGCCGCGTCCACCGGGACCGTGACCGGCTGGGGCGCGCCCGCGACGGCCCAGTCGGGGTCCTTGAGACCGTTGCCGGTGACGGTGCAGACGATGCGCTGCCCCGGGTCGACCTTGCCCTGCTCGGCGGCCTTCAGCAGACCGGCGACGGACGCGGCCGACGCCGGCTCGACGAAGACGCCCTCCTGCGCCGCCAACAGCCGGTAGGCGCGCAGGATCTCACGGTCCGTCACCTCGTCGATGAGACCGCCGGACTCGTCCCGCGCGGCCAGCGCGAACTGCCACGAGGCCGGGTTGCCGATCCGGATGGCGGTCGCGACGGTCGACGGGTCCTTGACGATCTCGCCGCGCACGATGGGCGCGGAGCCGGACGCCTGGAACCCCCACATGCGCGGGGTCTTCCCGGCGATGCCGTCGGTGGCGTACTCCTTGTACCCCTTCCAGTACGCGGTGATGTTGCCCGCGTTCCCCACCGGAAGGACATGGACGTCGGGCGCGTCGCCGAGCATGTCCACGATCTCGAAGGCGGCCGTCTTCTGGCCCTCGATCCGCACCGGGTTCACCGAATTGACCAGCGCCACCGGGTAGTTGTCCGACAGCGAGCGCGCCAGCGTCAGACAGTCGTCGAAGTTGCCGTCGACCTGCAGGATCTTGGCGCCGTGCACGAGCGCCTGGCCCATCTTGCCGAGCGCGATCTTGCCCTGCGGCACGAGGACGGCGCAGACCATCCCGGCGCGCACGGCGTAGGCGGCGGCACTCGCCGACGTGTTGCCGGTGGAGGCGCAGATGACGGCCTTCGCGCCCTCCTCCTTCGCCCGCGTGATGGCCATGGTCATTCCGCGGTCCTTGAAGGACCCGGTCGGGTTGGCACCCTCCACCTTGAGGTGGACCTCGCAGCCCGTGCGCTCGGAGAGCACCTGCGCGGGCACGAGCGGCGTACCGCCCTCGCGGAGCGACACGACCGGCGTGCTGTCGGACACCGGAAGCCGGTCCCGGTACTCCTCGATGATTCCGCGCCACTGGTGGGTCATTGCTGGTTACTCTCCTTCAACCCGCATGATGCTGGAGACACCCCGCACGGTGTCGAGGCTGCGCAGCGCCTCGACCGTACCGGCGAGGGACGCGTCGGAAGCGCGATGGGTGACGACGACGAGGGAGGCCTCGCCGTCCTTGCCCGACTGACGCACGGTGTCGATGGACACCCCGTGCTCGGCGAAGACGGTGGCGACCTGGGCGAGGACACCGGGCTTGTCGGCCACGTCGAGGCTGATGTGGTACCGCGTGACGACCTCGCCCATGGGCGAGACGGGAAGCTGCGCGTACGCGGAGTCGCCGGGGCCGGTCGAGCCGCCGAGCCTGTTGCGGCAGACGGCCACCAGGTCGCCGAGAACGGCGGACGCGGTCGGGGCGCCGCCGGCGCCCGGCCCGTAGAACATGAGCTGACCGGCGGCCTCCGACTCGACGAACACGGCGTTGTACGCGCCGCGCACGGAGGCGAGGGGGTGGGTCAGCGGAATCATCGCGGGGTGGACGCGCGCCGTCACCGAGCCCCCGTCGGCCGCCCGCTCGCAGATGGCGAGCAGCTTGATGGTGCAGCCCATCCCCTTCGCCGAGGCGAAGTCGGCGGCGGTGACCTCGGTCATGCCCTCGCGGTAGACGTCGTCGAGACGCACCCGCGTGTGGAAGGCGATCCCGGCGAGGATGGCGGCCTTGGCGGCGGCGTCGAACGCCTCGACGTCGGCGGTCGGGTCGGCCTCGGCGTATCCGAGCGCGGTGGCCTCGTCGAGGGCCTCCTGATAACCCGCCCCCGTGGAGTCCATCTTGTCGAGGATGAAGTTGGTGGTGCCGTTGACGATGCCCATCACCCGGTTGATCTTGTCGCCGGCGAGGGACTCGCGCAGCGGCCGGATCAGCGGGATGGCGCCGGCGACGGCGGCCTCGTAATAGAGGTCCCTGCCGTGCTCCACGGCGGCCGCGTGCAGAGCGGCGCCGTCCTGGGCGAGCAGCGCCTTGTTCGCGGAGACGACGGAGGCGCCGTGCTCGAACGCGGTGGTGATCAGCGAACGGGCGGGCTCGATGCCGCCGATGACCTCGACGACGACGTCGATGTCCCCGCGTTTGACGAGGGCGGTGGCGTCGGTGGTGATCAGATCGGGATCGATGCCTGCGCGCACCTTGGAGGGCCTGCGCACGGCGACGCCCGCGAGTTCGACCGGGGCGCCGATCCTGGCCGTGAGGTCGTCGGCGTGCGTCGTCATGATGCGCGCCACCTCTGAGCCGACAACCCCGCAGCCCAGCAGCGCCACCTTCAGCGGACGCGTACGCATCATCCGACCTCGTTTCCTCATACCGTGTTCGGTTGGACCAGTCTCACTCACCGGACGGGAGTTTCTACCCTTCGTCCGGATCGTGAGACGTCCATTTCATTTTTCTGGTAGGTGACGACAGGAGATCTTCCGCCCCGGTCCGCACCCGCCGGATCCGGTCCATCCGATCACCTGACGTCACCCCTTGTCACTCGATGTCGGGTGACGTCACCCGACGTCGAGACGCAGGAGGTCCTCCTCCGTCTCGCGGCGGACGATCACCCGCGCCGCCCCGTCCTTCACGGCGACGACCGGCGGACGGAGGGCGTGGTTGTAGTTGCTGGCCATGGACCGGCAGTACGCGCCGGTGGCCGGCACCGCGATCAGGTCGCCCGGCGCGAGGTCGGCCGGCAGGAACGCGTCCTTGACCACGATGTCCCCGCTCTCGCAGTGCTTGCCGACCACGCGCGCGAGCATCGGCTCGGCGTCGGAGGTGCGCGAGACGAGGGCGACGCTGTACTCGGCGTCGTACAGCGCGGTCCGGATGTTGTCGGACATGCCGCCGTCGACGGAGACGTAGGTCCGCAGCCCGTCGAGCGGCTTGATCGTGCCGACCTCGTACAGCGTGAAAGCGGTCGGGCCGACGATGGCGCGGCCCGGCTCCACCGAGATCCGCGGCGTGCGCAGCTTCGCCGCCTCGCACTCGCGCGTGACGATCTCGCTCAGCGCCTTGGCGATCTCGTGCGGCTCGCGCGGGTCGTCGTCGCTGGTGTAGGCGATGCCGAGCCCGCCGCCGAGGTCGATCTCGGGCAGTTCGACGCCGTGCTCGTCGCGCACCGCGGCCAGCAGCGCGACCACGCGCCGGGCGGCGACCTCGAAGCCGGCCATGTCGAAGATCTGCGAGCCGATGTGCGAGTGGATCCCGACGAGGTCGAGCGAGTCGAGCGCGAGCGCCCGCCGTACGGCCTCGGCGGCCTGCCCGTCGGCGAGCGCGATCCCGAACTTCTGGTCCTCGTGCGCGGTGGCGATGAACTCGTGCGTGTGCGCCTCGACGCCCACCGTCACCCGGATCTGCACCCGCTGGCGCCTGCCCAGGGACTGCGCGATGTGCGCGACCCGCACGATCTCCTGGAAGGAGTCGAGCACGATCCGCCCGACACCGGCCTCGACGGCCGTACGGATCTCGTGGGCGGACTTGTTGTTGCCGTGGAAGGCGATGCGGTCGGCGGGCATCCCGGCCGACAGGGCCGTCGCCAGCTCACCCCCGGAACACACGTCCAGGTTCAGCCCCTCCTCGTGCAGCCACCGGACGACGGCACGCGAGAGGAAGGCCTTGCCCGCGTAGAAGACGTCGGCGTCGTGCCCGAACGCGGTGCGCCAGGCACGCGCCCGCTCGCGGAAGTCGCTCTCGTCGAGGAAGTACGCGGGGGTGCCGAACTCCTCGGCCAGCGCGGTGACTTCGAGCCCGCCGACGCGTACGACACCGTCCTCCCCCCGGCTCACGGTGTGCGCCCACACCTTCGGGTCGAGGGCGTTGAGGTCGGCGGGCGGGGCGCTGTAGTGGCCCTCGGTGAGGACGTCGGCGTGACGGGGCCCGGCGGGGTGTGCGGAACGGCTCATGTCTGCGGTGCTCTCTACTTCGTCAAAGGTATTCGGGTGCGCTGATGCCGAGCAGGGACAGGCCACCGGCCAGCACCGCCCCGGCGGCTTCGGCGAGCGCGAGCCGGGCACGGTGGGCGGCCGAGGGTTTCTCGTCGCCGAGCGGCAGCACGACGTGCTGAAAACCGAGAAGAGCGTCGGCGGTCACGACGAGATGCCGCGCCAGCCGGTCGGGCGCCCGGTGCCGCGCGGCGAGACGCAGGGCGAGCGGGTACTCGGCGAGCGCGGCCAGGAGGTCGGCTTCGCCGGGGGCGGGGTCGGATGCGCGGAGCGGGGCGCTCGGTGCACTCGTGTGCCGGGCAGCGGGACCGGCGTGAGCACCGGCCCCGACGGGCGCGCCGGCGCCGACCAGGACGGCGGAGGCGGAGCGCTCCCCGGTGTGATCACTGGAGTAGCCGAGGGTGGCGGCGTTGCGGTGCAGGGCCCGGGTGCGGGCGTGGGCGTACCGGACGCGGAAGAGAGGGTTGCTCTCGCGCTGGAGGAGGTGATCGGCGCTGATCCGGGGCCGGTCGTGCGGCGCGGGGTGGAGCAGCGCCCAGCGGGCGGCGTCGTGACCGAGGGGGGCGGGATCCTCGGGCGCGGGCACGGGCCGGAGGTTCACGGGCTCGGCGTGCCGGACCTCCGCGCGTCCGCCCTGGGTGGCGACGATCCGTACGAGGGCGTCGGCGACGACCTCGGCCCGGGTGTCGTAGGGCACGCGCAGCTCGACGACCTGCCCGGCGAGGGTGTCCCCGTGCCCGTATCGCGCACCCTGCTCCAGCACCGCCTCCACCAGCTCGCCGGAGGCGCCGCCCGCGAGGGTGATGTTGAGGAACCCGGGTCCGGTGACGGTCACGTCGGCGACACCGGGTTCCCGCGCGATGTACGTCCGCAGCACCTCGGCGACGTCGAGCGCCGGCCGCCGCGCCGCCCCGGCCAGCCGCAGCGCGATGCCGGTCGCGTAGTCCCCGCACCCGCCGGGCCCCGGCGGCGCGACCACCGCACGCTCGGGCACGGTGACCCCGCCCAGTTCCCCCTGCTCGACAGCACGACGCACCGCGCACAGCACGGTCCGGGAGAGCTCGACGGGAGTCACGGGACAAGCCTAGGGGAGAAGGGGGGTGGGAAAGCGAGCCGGTTTGGGGGATGGTCCGGGATGTGGACGGGGGTGGGGGTGCGGGATGTGGATGGAGGTGGTGGTGCGGGAAGTGGACGGGGGTGGTGGTGCTGGGGGGCTGGGGTGCCGGAGGGATAGGGGGCCGGTAGAGCTGGGGGCCGGGTGGACCTAGGTGCCGGGTGGACTGGGGCGGGGTGGACTGGGGCCGGGTGGACTGGGGCGGGGTGGGATGCGGTGCCGGTGCTCGGGCCGGCCGGGGCGCTGAGTTCCTGGGGGCGCGGGACGGAACGGGCCGGAGGTCGAGCAGGAATGGAATGCGTGAACCGTGCCGTGTCGTGCCGGAAGCTCGAGGGATGACCGAGCCCGCGAGCCCGGACGGACGCGCCCACGGGCTACGCCATGAGGCGTGAGGGGTGCTCGTATGGGTGGCTACGACGCGCCGGGTGACCCGGTGATCGGGGCTGGGTCCGGGGCCGGAACGGGAACCAAGCCCGAGACCGACCTCGGAATGGGAGCCGAGCCCGAGGCCGGGGCCGGAACCGGGATTTGGGCGGAACCGGGACCAGGACGGAATCGGAACCGACGCTTACAAGCTACGAACCGACGCTTACGAGCTACGAACCGTCGCTAACGAGCCACGAACCCCGCGACACGAGTCAGTGACCGGCGCGCCCGGACGGCTCGGCCTGCTCGACAGCACCCGCACCCCCACCGGGGTCGGCACCCGAGTCACGCCCTTCGATCAACTGCCTGACAAGGCTGACGAGTTCCGACGGCTCGAACGGCTTGGCGAGGAACGCGTCGACACCGACGTCGAGCCCGCTCTCGACCTCGTACTGCGTACAGGCACTGACGATGGCGAGGGGCAGATTCCGGGTCCGCGGGTCGGCACGCAACCGAGCGGCGGTACGGAGGCCGTCGAGTCGAGGCATCACGACGTCGAGGGTGACGACATCGGGCCGAACCTGATGGACGACGTCCAGACATTCGGCACCGTCAGCCGCGGTCACGACCTCGAGACCCTCCAGCTCAAGGTTGACCCTGATCAGCTGCCGGATGACCTTGTTGTCGTCCACAACAAGCACCCGACCGGACACGCCTGGCACAACTCGAGAGTAGGTCCGCACCCACCACCGCGTCCGGCTTTTCCCCACTTCCACCCCACCCAGCCCAACCCCCGAGCCCCTCCCCCCACACCCCCGCACCGCCCCACCCCCTCCCCCCGAGCCACCTCACCCCCACGCACCGAGCGGACCCCACTCACCCCCTGCTCCCCCTCTCGCCCCTCACTCCCCCACCCACCCCCGCAACACCACCCACCCCGACCAAAAGACGTGGCGATCACCCCTGAAAGAGCTGGTAGGGTTCTACCCGTCGCCGCACACAAAGCGCCCGACACGCCCCCGTAGCTCAGGGGATAGAGCAACGGCCTCCGGAGCCGTGTGCGCAGGTTCGAATCCTGCCGGGGGCACCCCTCATGAGGTGCCCAAAGACCCCGTCACCAGCGGAAACGCTGAGGCCGGGGTCTTCGCGTATCTACAGCCTTGTGCAGCCGCATGCCGCCCTGAGCGGCCCTATGTCGGCGTCTGTGGACTATTCGTGGACAGGACCTTGGAGCGTTTCCCCTGGTCAGTCCCAGAAAACAGCGAAGGCCCCCGGAAAGGTCCAGGGGCCCAGCGTAGGCGCGCGATACTCGCGCCGGTCAGACGTACTCGTTCAGCAGGTCCTCGATGCGGCGGTTGGCCACCTCCTGGCGCCCGTCGAGGCACTTCGCGTACCGGCCGAGGAGGACCTCAACGCTGTTGCCCGCCCGCTCGGCGACCTCGGTCGGGTCGACCCCGGCGTTGAGCCACGTGGACAGGGCGGAGTGGCGAAGGTCGTAGGGGCGACGGGCAAGCGGCGAAGCCACCGCGGCCGGCGGCAGCGCCAGCGCGCGGGCTTCCTGCCAGGCCCGAGAGTACGTCGAGGAGGCCACCACTCCCCCGCCCTCGCTGAAGAACAGGCGCCCGTCGGAAGCCGCTCCGAAGGTGTCAACGTGCTCACGGAGCATCGCCACGAGTTGGGGTGGGATTGGCACCCGGCGCACATCCTCTGCCGGTCGGTTCTTCAGCCCGCGGTCGTCGTGGCTCTCCCCGGAATCCGTCCACTGTCTACCGACGCTCGGACGGGTGCGATGCAGGAGCGCGGTTCCCCAGCCGTGCTCGGGCAGCGTCAGGTCAGCTTCGGCGAGGCCGATGGCTTCGGCGGGCCGCAGGCCCGCGAAGTACATGCAGGCGAAGAGCCCGACCAGTCGACGGCCGCGGGCCCTGCGGTAGCCGCCCACGTAGGACACGGCGTGCAGCAGGGAAAGAGCCTGCTGCGGATTCACCACAACGCGCGGGTCCACCTCGCTGGAGACCTTGGGCTTCTGCCAGCGCACGGCAGTCAGCGGATTCTCCCTGAATTCACCGAGGTCAACGGCGTAGTGCAAGGCGTTGACGAAGGTACGGCGCTTACGGCGTACGGTCTCGGCTGCAGCGGACTTCCCATCAAGACGGATCTTGAACGAGTCGAGCACCTCACGCGCCGTCACAGGATCGACCAGGTCATTCAACGGGCGCGACGCCTTGGCGATCCAATGCAGCGTGTTGGCGATCTCGGTAGGCGCCTCCCGCTCAGCCGGCCCGGGGAGCACAAACGCCCAGTTCCGCAGGGCCTGCCTGATCAGAAAGGCGCTTGGCCGTCCCGGGCGGTCGCCGAGCAGCGCGATCGTCACCGAGGTCAGTGATTCGTTGATCCCGTCGCGGGTGTTGGGCGCGGCATGCGGCCATTTCATCGCCAGGTACTTCAAAGCGAAGTCGTACCAGGTGAGCTTGGCCTTCTGCTCGGCCATCGCGTCCGGGAGGCCGGTGGCGTCGTCGAATTCCTCACCGTCCCGCGCGGCACCCATGAGCTTGGTGCGGTAGTGATCCGCGAGCGCCTTGGTCCGGAACGTCTCGGAGAAGACCTTGTCAGCAACCGACCAGCGCACGTCGTAAGAGGGTCGCTTTGAAGCACGCTTGCGAACCCCCCAGATCTTCACGTCCAAGGACTTCATGCGGCTTCCTCCCGCTCGCGCAGCCACGCGGTGAAGTCGCTTCGCCACACACGCAGCTCACCGTTGGGGAGCTTCAGGGCTTTCGGTGCCTGGCCCAGCTCCCGCCAGCGGTAGAAGGTGCGCCGGGAGACCTTCCCCAGCTCGTCAAGGATCTCCGGAACGGTCATCAGTTCATCCCTCACAGGTGCGCTCCTTCCAGGGCTAGTTGGTCGGGCAGGGCTTCGCGTGCCGTTTCGCGGTTGATCTGGAGGTCCCGGGCGATGCCAGCGGCGAGGACGGATTCCCCGGGCGTATGGCCGTGGCCGGCGTACTGCCAGCTCGCCAGTACGAGGACCGTGTCCGGCTCCGTGTCGTCGAGACCGCGGTCCTGGCGCTCTTGAGCTGCGCGGTAGTCGGCGCGGATCTGGCGCAGGGTGCCGAGGGTGGTCGAGTAGCGGCGGGACTTGGTGGAGAAGTGGCCGCGGAAGCCGAGCATGTGCGCCCAGGCCCGCAGGCGCCGATCCGGGTAGAGCGAATCGAGGTCGAAGCAGGCTTCGATGAGGCGGCGGGCGTGGTCGGGGACGCCGAGCACCACCGAGGCTTCGCGGTTGCCGATCGGCCGGTCCAGGGTTCCGGTGTTCTCGGCCGCCTTGGTGGCGTACTTGGCGACGTAGGAGGCGACCGCCTGCTCGGTGATGTCGGAACCGTCGCCGAAGGCTTTGACGGGGCGTATGTCGAGCTGAGTGCCCCACTGGAAGGAGCGGGCCGACTGCTGCCCCGCGGCGGGCGTGCTGACGGTCGAGTAACGGTGAACGGAGGCGGCCCGGATGGACTCCGTGAGTAGCGCGGTCGTGGCCCACGACGGCGGCGGATCCTCCGGCCCGTCGGGTCCGTCGAGGCGGATCACGGCGTGGAAGTGGACGGCGCCGCGTTTCTGGAACTCGGCGACCTTGCCGTAGGAGAGGCGGCAGGTATCGGCCAGTACGCGTTGGGTCAGGCCCGCGCGGGCGGCAATCTCACGGCGCAACCGCTTGACGAAGCGGTGCCACAGGTCGCCAGCGTGGTTGTTGAAGAGCACGGCGCCCGCGTAGTCGTACATTGCCGGGTCCAGCGCCGTACCAAGCGCGGAATCGTCCTCGGCGTGCCGACTGCCGCAGCGGCAGAACCCGCGGGTGGGCCGGTTGTGGACAGGTCCGAAGGACGGTGCGGTGAAGGTGGCAAAAACGCGAGGCCGTTCTCGGACCGTGGCGGGGATGCCGTGGCGGTCGTCTCCGGCGAGGCCCGCGCGGATCAGGTGGTATGTGTCGCCCGCGTAGGTCCAGGCGCAGGCCGGGCAGCGGGAGGCGCGGCGGTTTCCGCAGGCGATCCGTAACCGCGCGCCCGGCTCGTGCTCGGTGCTGTAGTGGTGGAGCGTCTCACCGGTCGTCCTGTCCTTGGTGAGGGTCCAGCCCGTGAGGTGGATGGGGTTGGCGCAGCCGCCGGTGCGGCGGATCTGGTCCTGCCAGCGGTCGAAACCCGGGGAGCCGGCCACCCGGAGTGTGTCGGCGAGGGTGGCCGGGTCCAGGCCCGCGAGGGACGCGGTGTCGGTCATGCGGCGGTCACCACCGTCTCTCGCTCGAGCGGGGTGCCGGTGATGGTCTCGGTGAGGGCGGAGACAAGGACTTCCGCGACGGGTGGAGTGACGGCGTTGCCGTACTGGCGTACGCGTTCACGCTTGGTACCGAGCACGGTGTAGGCGTCGGTGAAGGCCATACCGCGGCCGATCTCGTACGGCTCCAGCATCCGGAACAGCACGTCGTCCAGGTCGACATGGCTGCCCGTGGTCAGGCCGTAGCGGTCGTGCGTGGTCAGGGTGCCGACGGGTTCGGCTACCGGGCGGGCGGTACCGGTGCCGTAGTACGGGATGAGGAGGCTGTCCCAGTGGACCTGTTCGAGGCTGGACGGGGTGACCAGGCCGTGGTGGTTGCCGGAGGCGGTGACGGTGGCGAGAGCGTCCAGGACGGGGCGGGCGTCGGAGTTGCCGCCGCGCAGTTCGGCGATGAAGGGCAGCCAGGCCAGGCCGGTTTCGTTGCGGGCGGTCTGGGTGCGCAGCGGTTCGCCGGCCGGGGCGGCGTGCTTGCCGTCGCGGCCTTCCACGGGGACCAGCAGCGGAGGCACGGCCAGGGCGTCGTTCTCCCGGGTGGTGCGGGTGGGCAGCGGCGCCGTGACGGGGCTTGCCTCGGTGCGCCAGGTGCCGCCCGCGGGGACGGTGACGGGCAGCGCGTAGCGGTCGAGTCCGGCGCGGATCCGGGCGAGGGTCTTGGGTGACAGGCCGCCGGGGCGGGCGCCGATCGGTGTGCCGGGGCGCGACCAGTCGACGGCGACGGCGGCAGGGAGGACGGAGGGTTCCACGAGGGCGTTGCGGCAGGTGGCGTGCGGGCAGCGATAGACGTACTGCTGCCGGTAGCGACCCATGTCGCGGCGGAGGTTCTTGAACACCTGTACCGCGCGCACCCAGGTCTCGCAGCCGGGGCACCAGGCCGACGGCCTCAACCACTTGTCCCAGTCGGGAGCGCGACCGAGCGAGCGGCGCCAATACGCGAGGTAGAGCCGGTCTCGGGACTGGGGCGCGTACGGCGTGCGGACCGGGCGGGCATGCATCGAGTTCAGGGCGATCAGCCGGGTGTCGTAACCGAGTTCGCGGATGATGGCCCGCCAGGTGTGCCACAGGTCCCAGGCCCGGACGTCGATGACGTTCTCGACGATCCCGGCGAGCACAGGCCGACCCTTGGCCAGGCAGGCTTCGAGGTAGCGGGGCACGTCCCACATCAGGGCGCGGGAGCGGTCGGCGGCCGGGTCAGGCAGGGTTTCGCCGAACAGGTCGGGCTGCTTGTCGAAGTCCCGGCGGCGCCCGCGCGCGTTGGACCACTGGGGGCATTCCGGGGATGCCCAGAACACGTCGGCCGCCGGGAAGCGGGCGACATCAGCGTCGTGCAGGTCACCGCGAAAATGGTCGGTGTCGGGGAAATTCGCGCTGTGCGACTCGATCGCCCGGTCCCAGTGGTTGGCGGCCAGGACCGGACGAATGCCGGGCACGGAGACGGCGCCGTAGGACGAGCCACCGACCCCGGCGAAGAAGTCGATGTAGGTGAGGTCAGAGGACACGGTCCACCGCCCCACGCGCGATCGCCGCGTCGTACACGTCGGCGATGAGCTGGAGCGGCAGCCAGCCGAGGCCGTTGCAGCCGATGCAATTGGCGAAGACGATCGAGTAGGAGCCGTCGTCGCGTCGGGTGCCGACGGTGACGGCGGCACGCCCGAAGCCCGAGCAGTTGGGGCACGTGCGGCCGTCGTCGGGGAAGAGCTCGGTGTAGTGCGCCATGATGGGCGTTCCTTCCGGTTGAGAGATCGGACGGGGGCACGGCTCCCGGAGCGGACGAAACTTGGCGGTAGAGGCCGCTCCGGGGGCCGGTCAGCGTCGGGTGTCGCTGGCGAGGATCGAGCGGACGACGAGCGCGCACACCGCCAGGGAGGCGGCGGCAATGGCGACCGCGAGCAGCATGGAGACGAGGACCACGCCCACCACGAGGACTACGGCAACGCCTGCGCCAGCAACGGTCACAATGGCGCCCGGGGTGAGCCGGGCAGCGGGCCGGGACGGTGCAGAAGCCACGACGGCCGGCGCGTGGTGCTGGCAACCGCAGACGGCAACCGTGGCGTGGTGGGGCTGTTCAACAGCGGTCGGAGTGACCACAGGGCGGACCTGCTGGCCAGGGGTCGGGTTGACCGGGATGCGGGGCTGGAACACGGTGGAACTCCCTTCGGCATCAGCTCATTTGGTGGTGGCGTCGATGGCGGGGGCGAGGAAGCTGTCGGCGAGGAGGTAGCCGCCGATCAGCAGGACGATCACGAGCCACAGCGGCGGGCGGACGAGCTTGATGCCGACCAGGCCGACGCAGGCGATGAAGAACCACAGCGGTACGGACACGGCGCCGGTCCCCTTTCAGCGGACGGGGCAGCGGTGGCCCTGGGCGGCGATCATGGCGGGGCTGATGTCGTCGTACTCGACGGCCCAGCCGCAGTCGTCGGCGGCGCATGCGGCGACGTATTTGATCTGGCCGCGTCGTCCGTGGGCGGTGCCGACGGTGACCTTTCCGACGCGGTGCAGTTCGCGCCAGATCTGGTAGAGGCTCATGGGTGGTTCTCCTTTCGGGGTCAGGTGAGGTGGGCTGAGATTGCGTCGGCGAGGTGGGGCGGGACGCCGAGGCGGATACGCAGGGTGTCGGTGTCAATCGGGGTGCCGGTGCGGGCGCGGTGGTCTTCGGCGACCTTGCGGGCATGGTCGACCAGTGCGGCCGGGACTGGCGGAAGAGGATCAGCGGCGGGAAGTGCGGGCGGGTCCTCGGCAGCAGGCAGCCCCGCCGACTCAGCCTCAGGGGCGGGCTCACGCTCGAACTCCAGGCCCATGTCCGGTGCGGTTGGCGGGACTTCGGTTGCCGGTGCTGCGGGCTCCGGGTCAGGAGGCGCGTAGGAGTGGGCAAGGAGCGTCCCGCCGAGGAAGGCGAGCGCGGGCCATCCGGCGATGCCGAACCGCAGCCAGGCCGGCGGATGTGCCAGGTCCAGGAATCCGGCTGTGGCCACGTTGGCGCCGAGAGAGGCGACCAGGGCGATCAGGAACCAGGACCAGGCCAGCCGCGACGGCCCGTCGGAGCGGAGGCGTCGCCAGGCAGCCACCAGGAGCAAGTCGACCGAGACCGGATAGGCCCAGGCTTTCCATCCGTCCTGACCAGCAGCGGCGGCCAGGTCATGCAGGTGGGCGAAGGACAGCGCACCGGCGATCACGGCTTGAACGAGGACGGCATCCGGGCGAATCGAGCGGGACATGTCTTCACCTCCTTCTTCTGTAGGTGGAGCCGGGACCGGGCGGGGATCGTGTCCGGCCGCCCGGGCCCCGGTGCGGTTCAGTCGGTGGGGACTTCGCCGCTGCCCCAGCAGGTGAGGCAGAGTCCGGCCTGCTGATCGGCGGTGGCGCGGCCTTTGCGGGAGCCGACCCGGACGGCTTCGGTGCTCTCGCCGGTACCGTCGCAGTCCGGGCACTTCACGGGCTTGGGTACGGCGGTCCTGCGGCGGCCGGCGGGCTTCTTGGCGGTGGGCATGGTCACCGGCCCTGGCCGGGGTACTCGGGGCCCTCGTTCGGGTCGTAGCCGGGCGGGAACATCCCCGGCGGCGGTTCCGGCAGAGATGCGGCCAGGCACGGGCCCACGGTGTCAACGAACGACTGGTCAGCGTCGCGGAGTTCGGCGTAGACGGCCAGGGAGCCGAGCATCAGCACCGTGCGGTGGAAGTCCTCGCAGTGCTCACACATCGAGTGGTCCTCCTGTTTCAGGCATGGCTCGGGTAGGGACGTGGCGCGAGGCGGTCGCGCCGGCCGGTGGAGCGGGGAAGGATCAGGCGACTTGAGCTACCGCTGGAGCCTCAACGGGCGTGAGATCGAGCCCGGGCCGGAAGCGGGCCAGCTCCGGGAGATCCGGCACGAGGTGGGCGTGCCGGTTGCAGGCGGCGACGGCCTGCCGCATCGAGGTATGCGGCGTGCGGATACGGGTCCAGTCCCCGGTGGAGTAGCCGACCACGGCCATCCCGCGGCGGGCGTTGGGAATCTGGGTCGCGGCGAACACCGCGTGCGGGGAGACATCGCCGAAGGCCATCTTGGCCGTCGATTCGTCGTTGACGCGGTGCACGGTCCGGCCGGTCAGCTGGGCGCGGAGCATGGTGATCCCGTCACCGAGTTCGGACCCGAAGCGCTGCCCGTAGATGTCTAGGAACATGCCAGCCGCACGGCCGAGCTGGGCGAGGCGGATAAGGGCTGTGACGATCCGGTCCCGTCGCGGATCGTTCCGCTTGGCGCTGAGAGCGAGTTCGGCGATCTCGTCGATGGTGACCACGACGGGCACCGGGCGCAGAGCTTCGGGCAGGTCCCAGATGTTCGCGGCGATCTCGGCATCCGGGGTGTCTGCGCTGATCCGTTGTTCGCGGCGGACCACGTCGTAGATGGATTCCATCCGGGCCACGAGGGCTTCAAGGAGGTCAGCGGCGTCATCGGGATTGTCGGCCAGCGCGGAGAAGCGACGTGCGAACGGTCCGAGTTCGATCTTCTTGCAGTCGATGCCGACCAGCGCGACCGGCTGTGCGGCGAGCTCCTTGATCACGGTGCGCTGAAAGACGGACTTGCCGGACTGCGTAGCGCCGACCGTCACCGAGTGCGGCACCTCCCGGTAGTCCCGATAGTGGATCGAGCCGTCCTCCACGAGAGCGACGGGGATCTTCAACAGACCGCGGTCGGTCTTGGCGGGCATCTGTACGTGCCTGAGCACGTCGTAGCCGGTCAGGGTGATCTCGACGACGCCCGGCTTGACCTCTCGGGAGGTGACCTGATGGACGCCGAAGGAGTGGCGCAGTCGGTCAGCGGCGGCGGAGAACTCGAAGGCGTCCTGACCGGGACGCATCTTGATCCGCAGCCGGATGCCGGTCCGTGTCGGCCGCAGCCACAGCAGTCGGGGCACCCTCTGCTCCGGTACGGGCTTGTTGAACCACCGGGCGAGCGCGAGCCGCAGGCGCGAGGCCGGCACGGTCAGGTGGCAGGCGTCCATGACGGCCGCGTAGCGGAAGCGGATCCGGAGCGCGGCCAGGGCGACGCCGAAGGTCAGCCAGTACCAGGCCGGGCGGCGCCACCTCAGCAGCAGGGCGAACCCGACCACGACCGCGAGCGCGATCATTAACCGGCCCATGATCAGGCCGCCTTGGGCTTGGCCGGCTCGGTCACCAGAGAGGTGACGGCGACCGCACGGAAGCTGATCCCGTGGCGCTTCTGGCCGTTGAACTCGTTCTCCCACGGCCGGGCCACCAGACCGGTCAGGGCGACCGGCGTACCCATGACCAGCTCGCCGGAGATGTCGGGCTCGGCCACGGTCACCGTGATGACCTCCGCGTTTCCGTTCATCACGAACAGAACGTCCACGGTCACCAGCGCACTGCCGGTCTCCTGGTCGGTGGCGATCTCACCGGTCCGACGGTCCTTGACCTTGGGCTGCGGGGGCTGCGCCACCATCGCGGTGGCGGACGAGGTGTCGACGGGGATCTGACGCATCGTGCGTACTCCTTGGGTGAGTGTTGACATCAAGTGGCAACTGGCTCAGGCCAGTTGGACTGGCTTGCACCAGTAGAACTGGCTCAAGCCAGTGGCGTCAACCCCTCGGCGGCAACTGGCTTGAGCCAGGCGATAGAGTGACGTCAGCCAGTTAGGAGACTCGATGACGGATCAGGCCGGCGAGAGCAAGCCGCCCAGCCAGCGAATCGCCGACGAACTACGCGCAGCGATTCAAGGCGGGGAGTACGAGCCCGGGGAGAAGCTGAAGTCGCAACGCGCGTTTGCTGAGCAGTACGGCGTAGCGCGCAACACCGTGGACGAAGCGTTCAAGATCCTCGGCCGCGAGGGACTCGTCACCTCGGAGTGGGGGCGCGGGGTGTTCGTACGGGAGAAGCAGGCACTGATCCGCCTGGGGAACGACAGGTACTCACCCAAGTACCGGGAAACCGGACTCTCCCCGTTCCTGATCGAGTGCGCGAAGCAGGGGAAGACCGGCCGGTTCGAAGTGCTCAGCATCGAGCGGGTGAAGCCGGACGCCGAACTGGCCAAGCAGCTCAAGGTGCCCGGCAAGACGAAGTCGGTGCTGCGGCGGGAAAACGTGTTCTATGCGGACGACGACCCCGTTTACCGGGTCACGACATGGATCCCGTGGAGCATCGCGGAGGGCACCGGGCTACTCCAGGAGGAAGTCCCCCACCAGTACGGCATCCACGGAATTCTCGAAGAGAAGGGTCACGTCATGACCCGGATCAACGACGAGATCACGGCACGTATGCCCACTCCCGAGGAGGTTCGCTACCTCGGCCTGCCGTCTGGAGTCCCTGTGATCGAAGTTGCCCACACCAGCCTTGACCAGGACGGCGAACCGTACGAGCTGACGAGGTTCGTGATGCGGGCCGACATGAACGGGCTCAGCTACAACGTACCTGTCGAGTGAGGACGAGGTGAGGAACGAGATGCACCGCGACGCAGCCGGACAGACCACGACCATCCGCCCACGCACAGAAGCAGACCTGCCAGGGGCGGCGGCGGCTCTTGTCGCCGTTCACGCCGTTGACGGATACCCGGTGGAAGGCGTCGACGCCCCGCTGGAATGGCTGAGCCCCGCGGGTGTTCTTCAAGCGTGGGTGGCGGAGAAGGGCGGCAAGATCGTTGGACATGCCATGCTCAGCCAGCCTCAGGGCGAGGACGCCGTGAAGATGTGGCTCGAGCAGAGTGGCGACACCGCGGACCAGGTAGCTGTGTGCGCCCGCCTGTTCATCGCACCCGAGGCCCGCGGCCAAAGGCTCGGCGAGCAGCTGATGCGGACCACGTTCGACTACAGCAGAGCTCACGGACTACGGGTCGTTCTCGACGTCATGACCAAGGACAAGGCTGCCATCAGGCTCTACGAGCGGTTGGGGATGCATCGCATCGGGACCGCCAGGCACGCGTACGGCGAGGGCCAGGAGATCGACGCCGTCTGTTACGTGTTCCCGACGCCCGAAGCCTGACCAGGTGCCGAAGGCGGATCAGCGCGAAGCCATGCGCGTTTGTGCCGCGCCACCGCGAACAGCGAATCGACCTGTTCCCGGGTAAGCCGGCCTGTCAACGGCGCCAGGGCGGAGACCTCCCGTTCCTGGTAGGTCCGCACGGTGTGCTGCGTCGGTGCGCGGACTACCGAGGAGACGTCGACGAAGGCGAGGACGGGCACTACGTCGGGAGCGAATCCGGCGTAGCGTTCCATCACCCCTCGCACATAGGCGGCTTCCGCCTTGCTCACCGCGGGGTACGGGTGCGGAGCGCCATTGACCTTGGCCACCTCGTCACCGACCCAGACTGAAGCACCCGGGTGCCGTTTCGTGTTGAAGACGAACACCCCACCGGGACCGATCAACAGGTGATCAATGTCCCCGCCATTGCCTTTGGGGATGCCATGCAGAACCCGCCAGCCATGAACAGTGAGACGCTCCAGCTCACGCCCCACCCTCTTTTCCCCTTCAAGGCCATCGAGCCACGACTCCCATCCGGAGGGGCGCCTCAGTAACTTGGACCAGGCCCGCGCAACAACCGAGGGGCCACGAACGGCGATGTCGCTGAGGATCGCTGCACCAGGAGGATTCTTCGCCAAGTCATCGGCAACGGTGAGTTCGGGCAGAGACAGGGAACGTCGATCACGCTGGGGCTTCGCCGGGGGTGGCGATTGCTGAGGAGGCTTGGCCGGCCGAGGCCGACGAGAAGGCGACGAGTCGGGGCGGTCAGTGCGCACGGTCACCGAATCACCAAGATGTTGACGAAGCAGGACAACGGCTTCATGCCGATGCTCGGCGACCTTGACGGTGATGACCTTGGAATCCCGGTCCGCCCACGCGACGGGCGTGCCATCTGGCAGGTTCACATAGAGCCTGTCCTTGCCGTGCCGCTTCCACGGATTCACCGTGAGATCTGCCATCGGCTCCGCCCCCAAGTGCGCTTTTCGTCCCCAGCACTCATGGCAACAGCCGACGGTGCCCCAGTACAAGGGCGTTGTCGGATCCCAGCTGATGCCTGACGTTCTGGTCCCAGGCGATGCCTGACGGTGGGCCTAGACAACGTAGGGAGCCCCGTGGGGCTTGTTCGCTT
>NZ_JBIASW010000020.1:0-136439 GCF_042891215.1 Streptomyces sp. NPDC001914 | reverse complement strand
GTGCCCCCGGCAGGATTCGAACCTGCGACACCCGCTTTAGGAGAGCGGTGCTCTATCCCCTGAGCTACGAAGGCGTGCGGATCGTGTGCGATCCGGTAGCTAGCGTAGCGGATACCGGGTGTGGGCTGGGAAGGTTCCCGTTCGTGCAGGTGGGGTGGGGTGGGGTCGGGTCAGTTGGCCGGGAGGTTCGAGAGCGCCGGGCGGGTCAGGTGGAGCATGCGGGTCAGCCACAGGGTGCCTGTGTCCTGGGGGGAGCGCGGGGCCGAGGCCTGTCGCGGATGAGGGGGGCGTACGGCGGGGTCCGCGGGGAGGCGGGGTAGGGCCGTCGTGCCGGTGATCATGGACAGCATCAGGGCGGCCGCCGCCCGGACGTCGACGTCGGGAAGCAGCGAGCCGTCCTTCCGGGCCCGGCCCAGGATCCCGTGCAGGGCCCCGAGCCAGTTGATGTGACAGTGCAACGAGGGGTCGTCCGGGGTTCTGATCTCCTGGGCCAGACGTGCCCCCGCACGCACGGTCATGTCGGTTTCGAGGAGGTCCACCAGCGTGTGCGCCATGGCGGTGGCTATCTCGAACGCCGGCGTCTCGCGCCGCGCCAGGGTCCCCAGTGCGGCCTCCGACGTCGCGCAGGCCTGGGCCTGGACGGCACGGGCCAGGTCGGACTTGGCCGCGAAGTGGAAGAACAGCGCGCCCTTGGTGACCTGCGCCTGCTCACTGATCGCGGACAACGTGGCCCGTTCGTAGCCGGACCGGTCGAACACGGTCGAGGCGGCCCGGATCAGGTTGCGCCTCGTCCGCTCGGACCTCTCCTGCTTCACCACGACGCGACCACCCGGACGCTCCTTGTCGTTCGGCTGCTGTTCGTCCTGCCGCAAGCGACGCTAGGAACCTGCTTTTGGATCTGTCAACGGGGCCCCTCTCCCACAGATCATCTTCGCGCCAGGTGATAACTCCCTTGCCTGCATGGGTGGTTGAAGAGTGAAGGAGGGGGGAGGGCGGTTGGGAGGGTTCGATTCCGGTGGGGGATCTCCTCAGGTCCGTGGCACCCGGCGGAAGCGGCCCGCGATGTGCAGGTCCGCCTCGATGCGTCTCGCCGTCGCGCGCAGCTCGGGCAGCACCTCGCGCACGCACGCCTCGGCGGTGCGGCGGCTGCTGTGCATGGCCACGTTCACCGCGGCCACGGTCCGCCCGGCGCGGTCGCGCAGCGGGACGGCGACGGACCGCAGGCCCTGCTCCAACTCCTCGTCCACCAGGGCGTATCCGGCCGCCCGCACCCGGTCCAGTTCGGCCCTGAACCGCTCCGGGTCCGTGATGGTCCGCCCGGCGACGGTCCCGGGCGCGCCGGCCATCGTCTCCATCGCCTGGGCCACCGGAAGATCGGCCAGGATCGCTCGCCCCAGGGAGGTGGCGTACGCGGGCAGCCGCGTGCCGACGGTGACGCGGACGCTCATGATGCCGCGCGTGGAGACGTGCCCGGTGTACTGGATCTCGTCGCCCGTCAGCACCGCGAGCGACACCGAGTCGTGCAGCCGCTCGGAGAGTTCGGTCAGATGCGGGGCCGCGATCTCGGGGAGCGTGGTCCGTGAGAGTGGCGGGAAGCCGAGCCCCAGGACGCGCGGGGTGAGACGGAAGACGCGGTCGTGCGTGGTGACGTAGCCGAGGTGTTCCAGGGTGATCAGGGCGCGGCGGGCGGTCGCGCGGGCGAGTCCGGTCGCCTGGGCGACGGCCGTGAGGGTCAGTTCGCCGCGGCCCTCGCCGAAGGCGGTGATCACGGTCAGCCCCCGTGCCAGCGACTCGACGAACTCCCGCCCCAGTTCCTGCTTGGAGGCGCCGGTCCAGTCCGCGAGCCCGGAGGGGGTCGTGACGGGTGTGCCGGAGGGGGCGGTGGCGGCCGCCTGGCTGGTGGCGGCCGTTCCGCCGATTGTGGCAGCGGGGGTGGTTGTAGTCGACGCGGTGACCCTTCCCGTGGGTTCCGCGCTTCCCGTGGGTTCCGCGCTTCCCGTGGGTTCCGCGCTTCCCGCGGTGCCAGGGTCTCGTACGGCTCCGGCGTCTCGTACGGCTCCGGGGCCCCCGGCGGGGTCGGGCTCCCCGGCGGTGTCGGGGCCTCCCGCGGTGCCGGGGCTCCCCGCGGTGCCGGAATCCCCCGTGCCTCCCGCACCCCCGGCTTCGTCCAGCGCCAGCGCCCGTTCCATCTCGGTCACCGCCGCCCGCAGCCGCGGCAGCAGCGTCTCCCGCAGGTCGGCCGCGCTGTGCCGGCTCGTATGGCTCACCACGTTCACCACGCAGGCGATCCGGCCCGCCTCCCGCACCGGCATCGACAGCGCGACGAGGCCCGGTTCGATGAGCTGGTCGTCCGAGGCCCAGCCGGTCCGGCCCGCTTCGGCGGCGCGCTCCTCGAAGTCGTCGCCGAGAGTGGGGCGTTGAGAGGCCGGCAGCGCGGACGAGGCGGCCGCCCCGCCCTCGTACGGTCTGCTCCGCGCGGGGACGGCCGGGAAGCCGCGGTCCTCCGGGTCGGCCGCGCGGCGCTCCCGCCAGCGCGTCCACTCCTCCTCGCTCCACTCGGACGCGAACAGCGGGCCCGGAGCGGTGCGTTCGGCGGGGAGCAGGTCGCCGATGCGGAAGCTCAGCGACATCGCGCGGCGCCGGGTCGACTGGTGGATGAAGCGGATGCCGTCCCGGTCGCCCACGGCGATGGACACCGACTCGTCGAGTTCGTCGGCGAGCGCGTCGGCGTGCGCGTCCAGGACGCGGGGGAGCCGGAGCGCGGCGAGATAGGCGTTGCCGAGTTCCGTCAGGCGCGGGGCCAGTACGGCGTCCCGCCCGTCGAGGCGTACGTACCCCATGCGTGCCAGGGTCGCCATGATCCGGTCGACGGTGGACCGCGCGAGCCCGGTGGCCCGTTCGAGTCCGCTCAGACTGGCCGAACCGTCCGCCTCGGTCAGCCTCCGCAGGACGGCGATCCCCCGGATGAGCGGCGTGACCGCCTCTTCCGGCACCTCCGCCCCCGCCCCCGCGGCGGCGGCCCCGGGCACCTCGGCCCCGGGCACCCCGGCCCCGTTGTCCGGCCCGGCCGATTCCCGGCCCGACGCCGTGGCAGACAGAGGTGCGGCCTGCGGTTGCCGCGGCTTGGGACCCGATGACATGGAGCTTGATGGCATGAGTTCTCCGGTGGGGCTCTCGGAGGAGTCCCGCCTCCCGATGGTCAGCGGCGCGTCACGTACACCCGATACTTCCCCGCGGAGTCCGCCGACGCGACCTGGACGGTGAGTCCCGCACGGGGGGCCTTGAAGGTCTCGCCGGGGGAGAACGGAGCGTCGGAGAGTTCCGCCTGGACGTTGGGCGAGCGGGTGCACCCGCCGCTGTCGCGACGGGAGTCGTACACCGTGACGGGCCCGTTCCCGGTGTCCACGTCCGCGTCGACCTTGTAGATGAGGACGCCGGGGCGGCAGACGGCGGAGTCGTTGCCCGCGCGGGTGCGCAGTTCGAGGACGTAGCCGCTCCGGGTGCCGTCGGGTATGACGACGAGCTTGGCGCCGCCCTTCCTGGCCAGCGGGGTGAGCGTGTACTCGCTGGTGCCGCGGGCCGCCGCGCAGGCGACCTGGGAGGCGTCGAGCCAGCCGAGCTTCCACTTGTGCCAGCCGAGCAGGTCGTTGTCGGCCCCCCAGTCCTCGCTCATGATGTCCCAGTGCCCGACCGCGCCGCCGCCGTCCTGGGTGTAGAGGTCGGGCAGGCCGAAGGTGTGACCGTTCTCGTGCGGCAGGACGCGGTAGCCGGTGTCGGCGTAGGAGCCCGAGCCGTCGTCCTGGCGGCTGTAGACGAAGGACGCGTTGGCGACCGGGACGCCGTCGGCCACCGGTGCCTCCGTGTTGCCGGCGAAGGTCACGGACAGCACGGTGTCCAGCGCGGAGGGCCCGGCATTGGGGGTGACCAGCACGTTCAGGATGTCGTACGACCGGAAGTCGACCTCCGGATCGGCCGTGGCCACGATGTCCTGGACCAGTTCGCGGTACCCGGGGTCGAAGGGCGCGCCGCGTTCTATCCCGTACGCCTTGAAGGGCTTGGGCATCCGCAGCCAGTGCTTGACGGGGGCCTCGGGGCGGTAGTCGAGGCGGCCGTAGGAGGAGGTGCGGAACCATTCCTGCGTCTTCGGGAAGAACTCGTCGTACCGGGCGCGGGCGCTGCCCTTGCCGGGCGCGTCGGAGAAGTCGACCATCAGCGTCAGGGCGCGCAGGGTGCCGGTGGAGCGGGCGTATCCGGGTGCGGTCGGAATCCCTTCGCCCATCTGGACGTCCGACGGACCGTTGATCATGCAGGGGCCGAGCGCCGTGGAGCGGGCCAGCGCCGCGGAGCCCGCCGTGGCGGAGCCGGCCGTCAGGTGTCCGGTCCCGGCGGACGTGCTGACCGCCAGCGTCAGCACGGTCACCGTGACCAGCGCAGCCACACGGCGCGGGCGTATGCGGCGGCTGGACGGCTGCATGCGGGGGCCCTTCGCTCCACGGCAGCCACCGGTGTCCGACTGCACCCTTTCGATCACCCTGAGTCGCCGACGCGCCGGGCGCGCGCTGAATGAGCCCGATCGGGTTTCGCCGCGGAGCCCGGTTGGGTTCCTCGGCGGGGCCCCGTTGGGTTCCTCCGCGGGGCCCGGTCGGGTGCCTCCGCGGGAGCTCCATCGGGTGCCTTCACGGGAGCCCGATCGGGTGCCTCCGCGGGAGGTGGAAGGGCGGGGAAGGGCGAGGAAGAATGAATGTGACGCAGGTCACATCATTCTCTTCCGGGTCCGGGAAATAACCGGGGACCGTCTCCCCGTTTAGCCATACGTCCGAGCGAAACGGGGACCGAATCCCCGGATCGCAATCAGCTCCGAGTCGCTTCGAGGAGTACGCCGTGGAGACCGCAACCCCCGTGCAGCGCCGAGTGGCCCGGCCCCGTGCCGACGCCCTGCGCAACCGGGAGCGGATCGTCGCCGCCGCCCGCGAGATGTTCGTCGAGTTCGGCGCCGACGTGCCGTTCGACGAGATCGCCCGCCGGGCCGGTGTCGGCAACGCCACGGTGTACCGCAACTTCCCCGACCGCGACGCCCTCGCCCGCGAGGTCGTCTGCTCGGTCATGGACCGCACCTCGGAGTGGATCGAGGAGGCGCTCGCCGAGGAAGGCGACGCGTTCGAGGTTCTGAGCGGCTTCGTGCACTTCGCCGCGGACGAGCGGATCGGTGCCCTGTGCCCGATGCTCTCCGAGAACTTCGACCAGAACCATCCCGACCTGGTCGCCGCACGCGACCGGATCACCGAACTGATCCAGCGGCTGATGTCCCGCGCCCGTGAGGCCGGACAGCTCCGCCCCGATGTCGAGGTGGGCGACCTGATGATCGCCGTCAGTCAGCTCACCAGGCCGCTGCCGGGCACCGGTTGCCAGGGCATCGACCGCTTCGTACACCGTCATCTGCAGCTTTTCCTGGACGGGATGCGGGCCCCGGCCCGTTCCGAACTGCCGGGAGTGGCCGCCACCGTGGAGGGACTGCGACAAGTGTGACCGACACGGCGGGCGCCGTGACCGATCGGCCGACGGGCCGATGAGTCAGGCACCGGACGCCGGTCAGAACCTGTGACCCCTGCTCGCATCCGACAACTCGCGACGCACGAATCATCGTTCGCACATCACGACGCACGAATCATCGTTCGCACGACACGACGCACGACCCATCGTTCGTAGACCACGACGCACGCATCACACGCGTCACTCATGACTCGCACAGCCGCATAGACGCATAGCCACATAGCCGTACTGAACTGCCTTTCCGGCCGTCACCGACGACGCGCCGTCCCCTTTCACTGCATTTTTCGCTACGAAGTCCCGGAGTGGGTACCCCCATGTCTGAAACAGGCACGTCCAAAGCAATTCCGGATCCAGCGTCCGACGCGCACAGCAACCGCTGGAAAGCGCTCGTCTTCATCGCGCTGGCCCAGCTGATGGTGGTGCTCGACGCCACGATCGTGAACATCGCCCTGCCCTCGGCCCAGCAGGACCTCGGCATCTCCGACGGCAACCGGCAGTGGGTCGTCACGGCCTACGCCCTCGCCTTCGGTGGTCTGCTCCTGTTCGGCGGCCGTATCGCCGACATCTGGGGACGCAAGCGGGCGTTCGTCGTGGGCCTCGTCGGCTTCGCCGCGGCCTCCGCGCTCGGTGGCGCGGCGCAGAGCGGCGCGATGATGTTCGGCGCCCGCGCCCTCCAGGGTGTGTTCGGCGCGCTGCTGGCGCCCGCGGCCCTCTCGCTGCTCGCCGTGATGTTCACCGACGCCAAGGAGCGCGCCAAGGCCTTCGGCATCTACGGTGCGATCGCCGGTGGCGGCGGCGCCGTCGGCTTCATCCTCGGCGGTGTCCTCACCGAGTACATGAACTGGCGCTGGACCTTCTTCGTCAACATCCCGTTCGCGATCATCGCCGCGGCCGGCGCGTACTTCGTCATCCGTGAGCCCAAGGGCGGCCGCAACCGTTCGCCGCTCGACATCCCGGGCGTCGTCCTGTCCACCCTCGGTCTGGTCTCCCTCGTCTACGGGTTCACCCGCGCCGAGTCGAACGGCTGGAGCGACTCCCTGACGGTGGGCCTGTTCGTGGCCTCGGCCGTGCTGCTGGCCGCGTTCGTCCTCACCGAGTCCAAGGTCAAGGCCCCGCTGCTGCCCCTGCGTGTGGTCCTCGACCGCAACCGCGGCGGCGTCTACCTCTCCCTCGGCCTCGCGATCATCGCGATGTTCGGCACGTTCCTCTTCCTCACCTACTACCTGCAGATCGTGAAGGGCTACTCGCCGATCTCGACCGGCTTCGCCTTCCTGCCGATGATCGCGGGCATGATCACGGGCTCCACGCAGATCGGCGCCCGTCTGATGACCCGCGTCGCGCCGCGGCTGCTGATGGGCCCCGGCTTCCTGGTCGCCGCGCTCGGCATGCTGCTCCTGGCGCAGCTGGAGATCGGCTCGTCGTACGCGTCCCTGGTGCTGCCGGCGATGCTGCTGCTCGGCCTCGGCATGGGTACGGCGTTCATGCCGGCCATGTCGCTGGCCACGCACGGCATCGAGCCGCGTGACGCCGGTGTCGCCTCGGCGATGGTCAACACCTCGCAGCAGGTCGGCGGTGCGATCGGTACGGCCCTGCTGAACACGATCGCGGCCTCCGCGACCACCGCCTACATCAAGGACCACATCGCGGGCGCCGGCACCAAGGCGCAGCAGCAGCTCGTCCAGGCCGAGGGCATGGTCCACGGCTACAGCAACGCGATCTGGTTCGCCGTCGGCATCCTCGTGGTCGCCGCGGGAATCGCCTTCACCCTGATCAACACCGGCCGTCCGGACGCCTCCGCGGTCGCCGGCTCGGGCGAGGGCGCGGAGGACGAGGTCAGGGTGCCGGTCGTCGCCCACTGACGAAACCGGCGCAGACTCCCTTCGGGTACTTCGCGTACGGACGCGGGGTGGGGACGCCTCGTCCGTACGACTCCGGGGACTGCCCCGGCTCCCAGCACGGGGAGCCGGGGCAGTCCCGCGTCCCGCCACCTGCTCCGAACAGCGGGCGCGGGCCTGCCCGGTGGAGCATGCCGCAGCCGTGCAGCCGTGCAGCCGTGCAGCCGTGCAGCCGTGCAGCCGTGCAGCCGTGCAGCCGTGCAGCCGTGCAGCCGTGCAGCACTGGGCTTCCTCCGACCCGAACCGACTCAACCGCCCCGCCGGGCAGGCACTAGCGCAGCCAGGGCAGATCCGCGCCCGCGTCCTTCGGCTGGAGCCCCTCGGCGATGATCCGCATGGCCTCGCCGAAGGCCTTCCGCTGGTCCGGTCCGAGGCGGTCGAACAGGGCCTGGCGCACGGCGGCGACATGGCCCGGCGCGGTGCGCTTCAGCACCTCGTAGCCCTCGTCGGTCAGGACGGCGAACTGGCCCCGCTTGTCGGAGGGGCAGTCCTCGCGGCGTACCCAGCCGTTCTTCTCCAGCCGCGCGACGGCGTGCGAGAGCCGTGAGCGGGTGATCTTCGCGTTCATGGCCAGCTCCGTCATCCGCAGCCGGCGGTGCGGCGCCTCCCCGAGCTGCACGAGCAGGCCGTAGTAGATGTGCGGCATGCCCGCGTCGCGCTGGAGCTGACGGTCGAGGTGGTCCTCCAGGAGGGTGGTGGCGTGCATGTACGCACGCCAGATGCGCTGTTCCTCGTCGGTGAGCCAGCGCGGCTCTTCAGCGGGAGCGGGTGCCGTGTCCATGTACTCCACTGTACGAGGTCCTTCTTGAAACTTAAACAAAACCCCCGTAGTCTCGACGTGAGAACTTGAGACTTTAAGCAACTGCTTCAAAGGTCAAGCACTGCCGCCGTACGATGGAATCTCCGGAGGGAGCCGCCATGTCAGCCGCCACCGAGGAGCGCCCCGCGCCGGAGCGCATGCCCGCCCTCTATCTCAGCCACGGTGCCCCGCCGCTCGCCGACGACCCGGTCTGGCCCGGCCAGCTCGCCGCATGGTCGGCCGGCCTGCCCCGCCCCAAGGCGATCCTGATGGTCTCCGCCCACTGGGAGGAGGCCCCGCTCGCCCTCGGCGCGACCGAGACGGTCCCGCTCGTCTACGACTTCTGGGGCTTCCCCGAGCACTACTACCAGGTCACGTACGCGGCCCCCGGCGCTCCCGCGCTCGCCGAGTCCGTACGGAAGCTGCTGCGCGCGCCCGGTACGCCGGTGCAGGACATCCCGGACCGGGGGCTCGACCACGGCGCCTACGTCCCGCTCAAGGAGATGTTCCCCGAGGCCGACATCCCGGTGCTCCAGATCTCCATGCCGACGCTCGACCCGGTCCGGCTGTTCGAGATCGGGCGGAAGCTCGCGCCGCTGCGCGACGAGGGCGTGCTGATCGTCGGCTCCGGCTTCTTCACCCACAATCTCGCGGCCCTCAGGCACACCGGCGGGGGAGTGCCCACCTGGTCCAGCGAGTTCGACGACTGGGGGCACCGCGCGCTGGAGGCCGGTGACGTGGACGCGCTCCTCGACTTCGAGCGCAAGTCCCCGGCGGGCCGCCTCGCCCACCCGCGCACCGAGCACTTCGCCCCGCTCTTCGTGACCATGGGCGCGGCCGACGCCGTCGGGGGGCTGGACGGGCAGCGGTCCGTGATCGACGGATTCTGGCTGGGGATGGCCAAGCGGTCGGTGCAGTTCGGCTGAGTGTCCCAGCGGCTGGGTGCCCCGGTGACTGAGTGACTTAGTGACTGGTCGGGTGGTCGGGTGAGCGGCGGACGGGCCCGGTCCCGGGTGTCCGGGGCCCGTCCTAGTGGGTGAGTTCCTTCTCGTACCAGGCGACGTCCCAGTAGCGGCCGAACTTGCGGCCGACCTCCCGGTACGTGCCGACGTGCCGGAACCCGAAGCGTTCGTGCAGGCGCACGGACGCTTCGTTGGGCAGTGCGACACCGGCGTAGGCCCGGTGCAGGTCCTCGGCGGCGAGCGCCGAGAAGAGCGCTTCGTAGAGGAGGGTGCCGACGCCCCGGCCTCCGGCGCCGGGGGCGACGTAGACCGTCACCTCCACGGAGGTCGCGTAGGCGGGTTTGGCGCGAAAGGCACTGGACGTGGCGTACCCCAGAATCACCTGTGAATCCGCCTCCGTGGCAACCATCAGGCGGTGCGGTCCGTCTTCAGGGTGGGAGAGCAGCCACGGACGGCGTTCCTCCGGCGTGAAGACAATGGTGTCGAACGTGATGGGCGTCTCACGCACGTAGTGGTTGTACAGCTCCGTGAGTGCGCCGAGATCAGCCGCCACTCCCGGCCTGACCTGCACATCTGTACGTTCTGACCGCATCGGCCCTCCCAAGTGGTGCGACAGGGTACTGCATGATCAGAAAAATCAGAGGGCGGGTTGGGAATTCTGTCCTGATTCCAGTCGTTGTTTCCATCGGATGCCGGGCACCCGGAAGGGTGAAACCGGATGTCCCGGACCACCCGCAAGCCCACCACGCAAGGGAGCACGCATGGCAACCCGTGCCGTCGCCCGTCGTCAGTCCGCCACCGGCGGGACCGCCGACGCGGCACGCAGTGTTCGCGCCGGAGGCGGCGAAATCGCCGATCGCGACCTGGTCGGCATGTACCTCGACGAGATCGCGCGAACACCGCTGCTCGACGCCGCCAAGGAAGTCGAGTTGTCCCAGGTCATCGAAGCGGGTGTGTTCGCGCGGCAGATCCTCGACGGTGAGGCGGAGGCCAAGGCGGACGCGTCCCGCGAGGAGCTGGAGGCCCTGGTCGCCGACAGCGAGCGCGCCAAGGACGTCTTCATCCGCTCGAACCTGCGGCTGGTCGTCGCCGTGGCGCGCCGTTACCCGCGCAGCGGCCTGCCCCTGCTCGACCTGATCCAGGAGGGGAACGCCGGCCTGGTGCGCGCGGTCGAGAAGTTCGACTACCGCAAGGGCTTCAAGTTCTCGACGTACGCCACCTGGTGGATCCGTCAGGCCATCACCCGTTCCATCGCCGACCAGTCGCGCACGATCCGCCTCCCCGTCCACCTGGTCGAGGAACTGGGCAGGATCCGTCGCGTGCAGCGCGAGTTCAACCGTGAGAACGGTCGCGAGCCGGAGCACGCGGAGATAGCGGCCGAGCTCGGCACGACGCCGGAGCGCGTCGGCGACGTGCTCGACTGGGCCCGCGACCCGGTCTCCCTGAACATGTCGGTCGACGACGAGGGCGAGACCCAGTTCGGCGACCTGCTGGAGGACACCTCCGCCGTGTCGCCCGAGCAGTCGGTGCTGACACTGCTGCGCAGCGAGGAACTGGACGATCTGATCGGCCACCTCGACCAGCGCACCGCCTCCATCATCAAGATGCGGTACGGCATCGACGACGGCCGGGAGCGCACCCTCACGGAGGTCGGCAAGGAGCACGGGCTCACGCGCGAGCGCATCCGCCAGATCGAGAAGCACGCCCTGCTCGAACTGAAGAAGCTGGCGCGCGACACCGGATTCGACGCGGCGGCGTAACGGCGACGGGACAGGCGGAGCGCACGGGGCGGTCCGGGCGAGCGGGGTGAGTGGGCCGTACGGGTTCATTCACCGGGCGGGCACCGGACCCGCTCCGCCCAGTCCGCGCACGGGCACCCCCGCCACGTTGGCCACAAGTCGACCAGACATGGCCATGTAAGGCCGCTTCAATCCGCCGGGCCCTGGGAACAAGACCTCAGGGCCCACGCTCCGGGCCCCGTCCGAGCAGAAGAAGCGAACAGCAACACCGAGCGGAAGTCCCGAACGGAAGCCCACCCGAATGGAGACAGGCCGCTCCCGAGAACCGAGTCCCGACGCTCACCCCCCCCGCGCCGGGACTCTTCCAGAGTCGAGCTTCGGCGCCTCCCCCCCCGGCGCCGGAGCTCGACTCCTTTTTGCTCCGAGCCGGAGCCGGGGCCGGAGTCGGGGCGGGGGCCGGGGGCCGCGGGGGCTGAGAGGGAGCCGGGAGCAGGGAGCGGGGGCCTGGAGGGTGGGGCCTGGTGTCGGGGGTGGCGCCTGCGGGGACGCATGAGGAACGGTTCGACGAGGGCCGGGGTGCGCGAGGGTGGGCGCGGAGGGATTCCGGGCAGTATGGGGGCGGGCCACCCCGAACCTGAACCCCGGGGTGACCCGGATGGCAGATTCTGCCACAGCGACATAACCTGCCGTCGCCGACGGTCCACCGGGTGTCACCACCCCCGTGGAGTGCTGCCGACCGTCAGGCGCCGTCAGTCTGCGGCACTCCGCCCGCCCGGCTCAGCCGTGCACCCAACTCCCTTACGTATTCCACAAGTTCTCTCGGTTCCCGGACCGTGAAGTCGCAGTCGACCATCGCGATCCGCACCGCGAGCCACTCCACGGAGTCGCTGGAGGAGGCCCGCAGCCGGCAGGTCCGCTCGTCGACCGGCTCGGGCGCGCCGACCCACGTGGGCACGCGCTCCGCGACGAACTCGGCCGGGGCGGCGAAGGTGACGTCGAACGTGTAGGTCTCCTGGCGCCCGTACATCGACCGCCGCAGGAACTCGGCGGCGTCTCCCGTCGGCAGTTCGCGGGGCGTGAACCGGGCCCCCGTCGCGAACGGTTCGCTCACCCGGTCGACGCGGAACGTCCGCCAGTCGTCGCGGTCGACGTCGTACGCGACGAGATACCAGCGGCGGCCGGTGGAGACGAGCCGGTAGGGCTCGGTCAGCCGCCGCGACGGTGTCCCGTCCCCCGAGCGGTAGGCGAACCGCAGCCGCTCCGGACCCGCGATGGCCGACGCGATCACGGTCAGCGTCTCGGGGGCGATACTCGCCCCGTCCCCGCTGGTCAGCGGAGTGGTCGCGGCCTGGAGCAGGGACACCCGGCGGCGCAGCCGGGACGGCAGCACCTGCTCCAGCTTGGCGAGCGCCCGTACGGAGGCCTCGTCCACGCCCGCGACCGCGTGCCCGGCGCCGGCCCGCAGACCCACCGCGATCGCGACGGCCTCCTCGTCGTCGAGGACGAGCGGGGGCATCGCGGTGCCCGCCACCAGCCGGTAGCCGCCGTCGGCCCCCTTGGTCGCCTGCACCGGATAGCCCAGTTCACGGAGCCGGTCGACATCGCGCCGGACCGTGCGCCGGGACACCCCGAGGCGCTCGGACAGCTCGCCGCCGGGCCACTCGCGGGGCGTCTGGAGGAGGGAGAGGAGCTGGAGAAGCCGGGCCGGAGTATCGGTCGTCATGGTTTCCAGGGTGCCGGAGAACTAGGACATGATCTGACCTAATCGGGTTCTATGTTGGTCGCATGACCTCCACCGAGACCCCTGAGACAGCTCTCAGCAGCCCGGCGCCCGGCGCCGCGGCCGACCGACGGCGCTGGTTCGCCCTCGCCATCGTGATGACCGCGGCCTTCATGGACCTGGTCGACGTCACGATCGTCAACATCGCGATCCCCTCGATCCAGCACGACGCGGGCGCCAGCTTCAGCCAGATCCAGTGGATCACCGCGGGCTACGCACTGGCCTTCGCCGCGGGACTCGTCACCGGCGGGCGGCTTGGTGACATCCACGGCCGCAAGCGGCTCTTCCTCCTCGGCGTGGCCGGCTTCACGGTCGCCTCCGCGCTGTGCGGCTTCGCGGTGAACCCCGAGATGCTCGTCGCCTCGCGCCTCCTCCAGGGCGCCATGGCCGCGATGATGGTGCCGCAGGTCCTGTCGATCGTGCACGCCACCTTCCCGGCGCACGAACGCGGCAAGGTCTTCGGCCTGTTCGGCGCGATCGTCGGTCTGGGCGCGGTCTCGGGTCCGCTGCTCGGCGCGCTGCTCACCGAGTGGAACCTGTTCGGTCTGGAATGGCGGCCGATCTTCCTCATCAACCTGCCGGTCGGTGTCGTCGCGCTGATCCTGGGCCGCCGCTTCATCAGCGAGTCCAAGGCCCCGCGGGCCCTCAAGCTCGACCTCGTCGGCGTCGCCCTCGTCACGCTCGGCCTGCTGATGCTGCTCTACCCGCTGACCCGGGGCCGTGAGCTGGGCTGGCCGCTGTGGGGGCACCTCTCGATGGCCGGCTCCCTCGTGGTCTTCGCGGCGCTGGTGGCGTACGAGAAGCGGAAGACGGCGCGGGACGGTTCACCGCTGGTCGAGCTGTCGCTGTTCAAGGTGAAGAGCTTCGCGGCGGGCATCGCCGTGCAGACCGTCTTCGGTGTGTCGCTCGGCATCTTCTTCCTGGTCTGGACGCTGTACATGCAGACCGGACTGGGCTGGAGCCCGCTGCGTGCGGGTCTGACCGGAGTGCCGTTCTCGATCGCGGTCTCGGCGGCGGCCGGCATGTCCGTCCAGCTGCTCGTCCCGCGCTTCGGGCGCAAGGTGCTCCAGGCCGGCGCCCTGATCATGGCCCTGGGTGTCCTGATCTACATCTGGGAGTCCGACCGCTACGGCATGGACATCGCCTCCTGGCAGATGGCCCTCCCGCTGGTCGTCATGGGCGCCGGCATGGGCTTCATCGTCGCGCCGCTGACGGACGCCGTGCTCTCCGGCGTGCCGCGTGAGCACGCGGGTTCGGCCTCGGGCCTGATCAACACCGTGCAGCAGATGGGCAACGCGCTCGGCCTCGGCCTGGTCTCGGTCGTCTTCTTCGGCGAGATCGGCGACCGGCTGACGCTCGCCCAGGTGGGCCCGGCCTTCGTGAACGCCTTCCAGCACGCGCTGGGCTGGGTCGCCGCCGTGCTGATCGTCATCTTCCTGCTGATGTTCGCCCTGCCCAAGCAGCCGGCCCAGCACATGGAAGGCGCACAGGACGACACGGACACCCGGGACCAGGGCAAGGAAGACGCCCAGGATCACGGCAAGGGCGACAGCCGGGTCCAGGGCGGGATTCAGGATCAGGGCAAGGAGGACAGCCAGGATCAGGGCAAGGACAGGGACAAGGACAAGGACCTGAAGCCGGAGTTCGTCGGCTGATCCCTGTCCCGGGCGGCGCCCCGGAGGCGCCGCCCGGTTCCGGCACCACCCGCACGACGCGGAGGTCCGAACGGGGAAGGGGCCCGGCACCTCAGGTGCCGGGCCCCTTCCCCGTCGTCAGCCCAGTCGCGCCGCCCGGCGCTCCATCGCGTCCCGGGCCGCGTCCTCGCTCGCGTACACCTCGCACATGTGCCGCCGGTCCGGCGTCGCCGTGTGCTCGACCTCCCACAGGGAGATCTCCTGCCCGTCGCGCAGCAGGAACGCGTGCTCGTAGAGCGAGAAGCACAGCCCCGCCTGCCCCGCGCGGCACGGACGCCCGAAGGCCTGCGTGATCTGGTGCGCGAACGCCTCCCGCAGCAGCAGCGACGTGAGGTCGGCGTCCGGCCGGTCCGGGTTCTCCGCACGCCGCAGGAGCCGGCGCGCGTGATCGGCGGAGTCGTCCGGCACGTAGGTGTGACGCGGCTCGGGGACCGGCGACAACTGCATGAACACCGGCAGCTCGAAGTCCGGAGCGTCCGGGGGGAGCGGCAGCCGGGCCGTGGCGGTGCGCAGCTCCTCCTCGTCCACGTACACCTCGTGCTGGGCGTCGTGACCGGCCGCCGTGTTGTGCACCAGCTCCCACAGCGTGACGGTGGACCCGTCGGCGAGCAGCCAGGTGTGCCGGTACGTCTCCCGGTGCAGCCCCGCGCTGTGGTGCGCGGAGTGCAGCGAACTGTCGTGCGCCAGCGCGCAGTCGAGCCGCCGTATCGCCTCGTCGGGCAGCTCGAACGAGTTCAGGGCGCGGCCCAGAAGTCGTGCGAGATGCTCCTCCGGAGACTCGGGCGACTCGGGTGGTTCGTACGCTGCCGTCTCGTACGGAACGCTCAAGGTTTCTCCCGGCGTTGCTGCATGTCACCTTGTGGGTGCATACCGTAGCCCCTCGGTCGGACATCATGTCCGCGAACCGAGAAAACGTACGGACCCAAAACGGGCGGACCGTGCGGTCAGTTCCCCCGCGGCTCACCAGGTCGTCAAAAAGCCCTCGTCAGGCGGCACTTCCCGCGGTCCACGCGCGCCGCGAAAGGTTCAGGCCCGTCGCGCTCATTGTCCTGCAAGGCGCCCTTGCCGCACCAGTTCCCGGGCGCTACGACATCCGGTCCCCCAACCCGCCCTCCCCGTAAAGCTCTTCGTACGACGGCCACGTTCCGCCCGGCCCGTCCACCGATTCCGCCGCGCGTACGGCGCGCACGATCGCGCGCGTCACCAGGTCGGCGCCCGCCGCGAGGATCTCGTTGAGCGCCAGGGGATTCCCGGCGTCGAGCGGCCGGTCGCCCGTGGCCAGCGCGAACACCGTGTCCCCGTCGTTCAGCAGGTGCACCGGCCGCACGGCACGCGCGATCCCGTCGTGCGCCGTGCCCGCGAGCTTCTGCGCCTGGGCCCGCGTCAGAGCGGCGTCGGTGGCGACGACGGCGAGCGTGGTGTTGAGCGGCGGCGGCGCGTTCCGCGCGGCGGCCTCCGCGAGCCGCAGCCGGGCCGCCTCGCGCACCCCGTCCGACGGGAACTCCGTCAGCCCCCGCGTCAACTCCCCGTACAGCGCCCCCGTCTCCGGCTCCACCACCGAGCCCACCGCGTTGGCCACCACCAGCGCCGCCACCGTGACACCGGACTCCAGCAGGGCACTCGCCGTCCCGACCCCGCCCTTGAGCGCGCCGGCCACCGCGCCCGTACCGGCGCCCACTCCGCCCTCGCGCACCGGAGAGCGCAGCCCGCTCGCGTCGGCGGCCTCGACCGCCGCGCGTCCGGTGGAGGCGTCCGGCCGCGCCCGGAAGTCGCCGCCGCGCCCGAGGTCGAAGACGCAGGCGGCCGGCACGACGGGCACGACGTGCGTCGGGTCCGGTCCCACCCGCACCCCGCGTCCCCGCTCCTCCAGCCACGTCATCACGCCCGACGCCGAGTCCAGCCCGTACGCGCTGCCCCCGGTCAGCACGACGGCCTCGATCCGCTGCACGAGGTTGCGCGGGTCGAGCGCGTCCGTCTCCTTGGTGCCGGGCCCGCCGCCGCGCACGTCCACGGCGGCGATCACACCTCCCTCGGGAGCGAGCACCACCGTCGTCCCGGTGAGCCAACCGTCCCCGGTGCGCGTCGCGTGCCCCACCCGCAGACCCACGACATCGGTCAGAGCGTCAACTGTCATGCGCCCAGTCTTCCCCGGCCGCGGCCGGGGACTCGGCAGCGTGCCCGCGCGCCGGACACCTCCCGGACGCTTCGCGCTCCGGCCTCCCGGACACCTCGCGCGCCGGACACCCCCTAGGCTCTTCGCGCCGCTCCGGCCGCCGCTTCCCGCGTCACCATCCGCGTCGTCATCACGACCCCGACCGCCACGGCCAGTGCGGAGACGATCCCGGCGGCGAGGACCGCCCAGTCGCCCAGGAAGGTGCACAGGATGACGAGCAGCGCGGCGGTCGGCAGCACGAGCTGCTGGGCGATGCCGACCTTGAAGTAGCGGGAGTGCAGCACCCAGACGGCGAGGAAGTACAGGGCGGTCGGCAGTGTCACCGCGGCGGACGCCGAGAGGGCCGAGATGTGCGCCGTGCCGACCGCTTGCTCGACCGCGACCTCCAGGCCCGCACCGATCGCGGCGGCCGACGCGAAGATCAGATAGTGGCCGTACCCCCACAGGAAGGCCTGTCCGTTGGACCGCAGATGGCCGTGGATCGGCACCACGAAGTAGATCCACCAGGCGGAGAACACGATCAGCAGGCCGCCCGCGGCGATCGGGAGCAGCTCGCCCAGCGCGTCGTGCTCGTCGACGGCCGACTTCACCGCGACGGTGGCGGCGGCGATCGTCTCGCCCAGCACGATGATCGTGAACAGTCCGTACCGCTCGGCGATGTGGCGCGGATGCCAGGACGTGGTGAAGTCCTTCTCCGCGAACAGCGGGACGCACAGTTCGGCGACGGCCACCACCAGGAAGACCCACGGGCGGCCGCCTTCCGGGGCGATCAGCAGGCCGAGCCAGCCGATCTGGCACAGCAGCACACCGCCCGCGTACCGCAGGGCCATCGTTCTCTCGGGGCCCTCGGTGGACCGGGCCACCCGCAGCCACTGCGCGATCATCGCGAACCGCATGATCACGTAGCCCAGCCAGACCACCAGGAAGTCGTGGTTCTCGAACGCCTTGGACACCCCGGCCGCGAGCACCAGGACGCCGGCGATCTGGACCAGCGTGACGATCCGGTAGAGCACGTCGTCGTTGTCGTAGGCCGACGCGAACCAGCTGAAGTTCATCCACGCCCACCAGATGGCGAAGAAGATCATCGCGTAGTCGAGGATGCCCTCGCCCGCGTGTCCCTCCGCCACGGCGTGCACCAGCTCGGCGCCCGCCTGGGCGATGGCCACCACGAAACACAGGTCGAACAGGAGCTCCAGCGGCGACGCGACCCGGTGCGCCTCGTCGCGGCCGCGGGCGGTCATTCTGCGCAACGGCCAGTGGCCAGGGGACCGTGGGGTCGAGGCGGATTCCGGAGCGGAACGGGAGGTCATAGCGCCAAGCACAGCAGAAAAGCGCCGGAAATTCTTGTGAATGCCTTCACAAGCGCTCCTGGGTCGACCGGGTCGGCCCCACGCCCCCGCGGCGTACGCTTGGGGCATGAGTCCCGCCCCCGCCCCCGAACCGCGCGATCCGAAGCCCGCACTGGTCTTCGACGATCCGTTGAACCAGCAGTCCTCGGACGATACGGACCGTGGGTGGGGCGAGCGGGCCGACGGCACCGGTGACAGTGCCGCCGACCTCAAGCGCTTCCTCGACGAGAAGCCGCCCCACCACATCTGAGTCCGGCCCCGGGCGCCCGCGACCCGGGAAGCGCGCGCCCCGGTCTCCCGGCGCCCGCCGGTCTCCCGGGCGCACGGCCACGGCCTCGCCGTCAGTACTCGCGGCGTCCCTGTCCCTGACCGCGCTGGGCGACCAGCTCGTCGCGGATCTGCTTGAGCACCTCCAGCTCGGACACCTCGATGACCTCCTTCGTGCCCTCCTTCGCCTTCTGGCGGGCCGCCTGCCGGGCCAGGAACTTGGCCATCGGCAGCACCATCAGGAAGTAGACGACGGTGGCGGTGATCACGAAGCTGAGCGTGGCGCCCAGCACCGAGCCCCACATGATGCGGATGCCCGTGGCGTCCGCCCCGCTGCCGGTGCAGGGGCTCTCCAGGCAGGAGCTGTAGTTGTCGAGGTTCTTCGTGCCGACAGCGCCCACCAGCGGATTGATGATGCCCTTCACCACGGCGTTGACGATGTTGGTGAAGGCCGCGCCGATGACCACGGCGACGGCCAGGTCGATGACGTTGCCGCGCATCAGGAAGGCCTTGAAGCCCTCCCAGACGCCGGGCTGCTTGTTGTCGCTCACTAGGAGGCCCCTCCGCGCAGGTTGTGGAACAAACAGCTCCGCAACCTACGGCAGGGTGTCCCGAGTCTGTCCAACTGGGTCGCTCGGCCGAGAGACTTGACACGGTTTCGGCGCTCATCGCAGCGTCACCGCCAGCCGTGACGTGGTGCCCGCGCCGGCCAGCCGCACGGCCGTCGCGCGCGGAACGGACAGGACGACCAGCGCTCCCGTGCCGGTGAGGCCGGTGGTGCCGGTGGTGCCGGTGGTGCCGGTGTCCGGCACCCCTGTGACCCGCGCCCCTGCCGCGACCACCCGCACCTCGCCGCCGCCGTCCGCCGCGATCACGTCGACCCGGTCGCCGGGTCGCAGCAGGCTCACCGCCGCGCCGTCCGCGATCCGGACCGGGGCCCTCACCCTCTCGGCCGCGACCGGCCCGCGCACGGGGGCGGAAGCCCTGGCGGAGGCGGAGGGCGTGGACGCCGGATGTCCGCGCGCCCGTCCGGCGTCGCCCGGCCCGGCCGCCACGAGCGCGGCCGCCGTCATCGCCAGGCCCGCGGCGAGGGCCCGCCGCCTGTGCCGGGCGAGGGGCCGGGGGCGGAAGCGCCCGCCCCGCACCCGCAGGGGCGCGAACTGCGGCACCTCGCGGGTCGGAGGGGTGTCCGCGCCCGGCGGACGGACGTGTCGCGAGAGCTGTGCCATGGTGACCACCACCTGTGACGAGGGACCGGCTTGCGATCCCACGATGAGGTCTCGCGGCGAAGCCCGCCGACGCCCGTGGACGGACGGGGACTTGTGGACAACTCCCTCACCCGAACGGGAGGTTCCGCCCCGCTCGGGCACACGTCAGGGGCGATCGGTCACGGTCGTTCGGTCACGGTCGTCGGGTCACGGCCGTTCGCGTCATGCCCGTTCGCGTCACGGCAGGTCGAAGCCCGGATCCATGCCGCCCAGCGCCCTCGTGCACAGGCAGTCCCGCGAGCCGTTCTCCGGCAGCCCCGCGACCGCGTCGAAGAGCACGCCCCGCAGCCGGTCCACGTTCGCCGCGAACACCTTCAGCACCTCGTCGTGCGAGACGCCCTCGCCGCTCTCGGCGCCCGCGTCCAGGTCGGTGACCAGCGTCAGGGAGGTGTAGCAGAGCTCCAGTTCGCGGGCGAGCGCGGCCTCGGGATGCCCGGTCATGCCGACCACGGACCAGCCCTGCGCCTGGTGCCAGAGCGATTCGGCCCGGGTGGAGAACCGCGGTCCCTCTATGACCACGAGCGCGCCGCCGTCCACGGCCTCCCAGTCGCGTCCGTGTGCCGCCTCCAGCGCGGCCTTGCGTCCGACGGGGCAGTACGGGTCGGCCAGCGACACGTGCACCACGTTCGGCACCGTGCCGTCGGGCAGTGGCAGCCCGTCGAAGTAGGACTGCGCCCGTGACTTCGTGCGGTCCACGAACTGGTCGGGAACGAGCAGGGTGCCGGGGCCGTACTCGGGACGCAGTCCGCCCACGGCGCAGGGGCCGAGGATCTGGCGGGCTCCGACGGAGCGCAGCGCCCACAGGTTGGCCCGGTAGTTGATGCGGTGCGGCGGCAGGTGGTGGCCGCGGCCGTGGCGGGGCAGGAAGGCGACCCGCCGGCCGGCGATCTCGCCGAGGAACAGGGAGTCGCTGGGAGGCCCGTAGGGGGTGTCCACCCGCAGCTCGGTGACGTCGTCGAGGAAGGAGTAGAAGCCCGAGCCTCCGATGACGCCGATCTCGGCCGAGGCCGTCGGCTGCTGCCCGCCCGGGGTCTGAGGGTTCTCCGTGTTCGCCATGAACGGCACCCTACGGGCTGTCCCGGACGGGGGAACGCGGAAGACCCCGTCGTCGTGACGACGGGGTCTTCCGGGAACGAGCCTGTGGGGCCCGCGGGCCCCGAGGCGACGGCCGCGTTGCCGGGACGGGAGTCCCGGCCGCGGACCGTGGAGTCCTGAAGGGACCGTGGAGTCCTTAAGCGGCGGAGCTGCCGGCGGAGCCGGTGCCCGACGACTTCGCGGTCGACGACTTCGTGTCCGAGGACGACGAGGTGGACGCCGACGACGAGGACTTCGCGTCCGAGGTCGAGGTCGTGGACGGCTTCGACGCCGGCGAGCTGCTCGACGAGGAGCCGCGGCTGTCGTTGCGGTAGAAGCCGGAGCCCTTGAAGACAATGCCGACGGCCGAGAACACCTTCTTCAGGCGGCCGTTGCAGGTCGGGCATTCGGTCAGGGCGTCATCGGTGAACTTCTGCACCGCCTCGAGGCCCTCGCCGCACTCGGTGCACTGGTACTGGTAGGTCGGCACTTGTCTTCCTCCTGGCACTCTCACTCAGTGAGTGCTAACGACGGTCCATACTGACGTATTCCGCGAGATCAGTCCACTGTCACCGGCACGCGGTGACCGACGCCACGTGCGACGGCACGGCTCGGGGCGTGTGCGACGAGGCGTGAACGCAGTGCCACGAGGGTCGCCAGAGCCAGTGCCGTACCGGCCATCGGCACCAGGAAACCGGCGCCGTCCCAGAGCCTGTCCTCGAGCTGTCCGGCGACCGTGACGGCCGCCGCCTGGCCGAGCGCGACGGCACCGGTGAGCCAGGTGAAGGCCTCGGTGCGGGCCCCCTGCGGGACGAGGCTCTCGACCAGGGTGTAGCCGGTGATCAGGCTCGGAGCGATGCACATGCCCACCACGAGGCCGAGGCCGGCGAGCACGATCACCGAGTTGGCGGCCCACAGTCCGGAGGCGGCGACCGCGAGGGCCGCGTACCCGACGACGAGCCGTCGCTGCGGGGCCACCTTCCAGGCGATGGCGCCGCAGACGATGCCCGAGAGCATGTTGCCGGCCGCGAAGACGCCGTACAGGACACCGTTCAGGCCGGGCTCGCCGATCGACTCGCTGTACGCGGCCAGCGAGACCTGCATGCCGCCGAAGACGGATCCGATGCCCAGGAACGTCATGACCAGAACGCGCACTCCGGGGATGCGCAGAGCGGAGACGTGCTCCACGCGCGCGTGCCCGGCGGCGGACACCGCGGGCTGGGTGCTCCTCTGCGCGGCGAACAGCAGACCGCCGACCAGGGTCAGCGACGCCTCGGTCAGCAGGCCCGCGGCGGGGGCCACGGTCGTGCACAGCGCGGTGGCGAGCAGCGGGCCGAAGACGAAGGTCAGCTCGTCCGTGACGGACTCGAAGGCGGCCGCGGTGGACATCAGGGGCGAGCCCTGGAGCTTCACGCCCCAGCGGGCCCGCACCATGGGGCTGATCTGCGGCACCGAGGCACCGGTGGGCACCGCGGCGGCGAAGAGCACCCACAGGGGGGCGCCCCCCAGCGCGAGCGCGGTCAGGGAGAAGCCGGCCACGGCGTGCACGAGGACGCCGGGGAGCAGGACGGCCCGCTGTCCGTGCCGGTCGGCCAGACGCCCGGTGAACGGAGCGAACAGGGCCATCGAGACACCGGTGACGGCCGCGACGGCGCCGGCCGCCCCGTACGAGCCGGTGGTGTGCTGTACGAGCAGCACGATGGAGATCGTCAGCATGGCGAACGGCTGACGGGCGGCGAAGCCGGGGAGCAGGAACGTCCAGGCGCCGCGGGTACGCAGCAGCTGTCCGTACCCGGGGCGGGAGGTGACCGTGGATGCCACGGCCCGTGCCTTTCTGCCGCCTGGTAGCGCGCCCGTGCGGGGGGCGCCGAGAGCTGTCCTCTTGCGCGGATCTGCGGTAGATACCGGCGTCCTGGCCAAAGGACGTCACGGCCGCCATACGGTCGCGCCAGCTCTGCGTCAGGCAGAGTTGGTTCGATCAAGGTGTGCGTTCATCGTACAGGGGGTGGCCGCCCCGCCGGGCCTGTGAAAAAGAGCACTCCGCGTCCGTGGGCCTGTGAAAGCCCGCCGCATTCGGTTTCTCGTTCGATGTCTCGTAAGGCCCGGAGGGGTTTCGTAAGACGCGGGTCCGTAGTTCCGTAAGAACCGGCCGGGGACCTGCGCCCGCGTCACAGGCCCGTTCTGTGCTGGGTCCGGTGTTCCGTCCCGTCGCCGCCGTCGATGCCCAGCCAGTCGGCGAGCTTGCCGCCCTGGCCCACCGCGCGCAGGCGTCTCTCGGTCGCGTCGCGCACCGGGTCGGTCGCCACGACGAGCAGTTCGTCGCCGAGCCGCAGCACCGTCGTGGGCAGGGGGACGAAGGACTTCGACTCGCGGACGACGAGGGTGACCGCGGCGCCCGGGGGCAGCCGCAGCTCGCCCACCTCGACACCGTGCATGCGCGACCCCTCGGGGATCGCGACGGACAGCAGATGGCCGCGCAGCCGCTCCAGCGGCGCCGACTCGATGCCGAGGTCGGCGGCCCCCGCGGACACCCCGAGACGGAGCTTGCGGGCCAGCCACGGCAGGGTCGGACCCTGGATGAGGGTGTAGACGACGACCAGGACGAAGACGATGTTGAAGATCCGCTTGCTCTCGGCGACGCCGCTCACCATCGGGATCGTCGCCAGGATGATGGGCACGGCGCCGCGCAGTCCCGCCCAGGACAGCAGCACCTGCTCCTGCCACGGGATGCGGAACGGCAGCAGGCCCGCGACCACGCTCAGCGGCCGCGCCACCATCGTCAGCACCAGGCCGATGACGAGGGCCGGGACGATGTCGTCGCCCATCTCGTGCGGGGTGACCAGCAGGCCGAGCAGCACGAACATGCCGATCTGGGCGATCCAGCCGAGCCCCTCGGCGAAGCCGCGCGTGGCGGGCCAGTGCGGCAGCTTCGCGTTCCCGAGGACCATGGAGGCGAGGTAGACGGCGAGGAAGCCGCTGCCGTGGGCGAGCGCGCCGGCGGCGTAGGCCGCGACGGCGATCGCCATGACCGCGATCGGGTACAGGCCGGAGGCCGGCAGTGCCACGTGCCGCAGTCCGTACGCGCCCAGCCAGCCGACCGCGACACCGATGGCGGCGCCGATGGTCAGCTCCAGCGCGATCTCGCCGAGCAGCGTGTACCAGTGCTCGACCGGGCCCGCGGTGGAGAACGCGACGACCAGGATGACCACGGGGGCGTCGTTGAAGCCCGATTCGGCCTCCAGAATGCCCGTCACGCGCGTGGGGAGGGGGATCTTCCGCAGGACCGAGAAGACCGCCGCCGCGTCCGTCGAGGAGACGACCGCCCCGATGATGAACGCCTGGTGCCATTCGAGGCCGATCAGGTAGTGCGCGCCCGCGGCCGTGACGCCGACGCTCACCGCTACGCCCACCGTCGCCAGCGAGGAGGCCGCCGGCAGGGCCGGTCTGATCTCCTTCCACTTCGTGCCGAGTCCGCCTTCGGCCAGGATCACGACCAGGGCCGCGTATCCGATGACCTGGGTCAGTTCGGCGTTGCTGAACTGGACGTCGCCCACTCCGTCCTGGCCGATCGCGACGCCGATCCCCAGGTAGACGAGCAGCGTGGGGAGCCCGCTGCGTGAGGAGATCCGGACCGCCGCCACCGCGACGAGGAGGACGAGCGAGCACACGAGCAGGAGCTGGTTGAGGTGGTGGACAGTCAGGGGCTGTTCCTTTCTCGCCGATCCGGTTCCGCCGGGGACGGCAACCGGATCCCAGCACCGGAAGCCGGCTACTTCAGTGCAAGTACTTCGTTACCTTACCTAACTCTTGACGCTTTCTTGACGTTCCCGGAGGCAAGATCGAACTGTCGTGCTTCCCGGTTTCCTACTCCGCGTCAAGGCGCGGTGGGCCCTGCGCCTATGGTTGCCCCAGCACTCCAGGACCGCCTGCCGCTCGCGTTAGGACAGCAAGGACAGCGATGCCCCCCAACACCACCGCCTCTTCCGGCCAGCAGCCCGGCAAGTCCGGCAGGAAGAAGGGGCGCAAAGCCCGACTGTTCTTGATTGTCCTGGTTCTCGCCATCATCGGAGGCCTCGCCTTCGGCGCGTACTGGAGCATCAGTACGGTCCGGGCCTCCTTCCCGCAGACCAAGGGATCCATCCAGATCGACGGGCTGTCCGGGCCCGTGACCGTGCAGCGCGACGGCAACGGGATCCCGCAGATCTACGCCTCGTCCGACGAGGACCTGTTCATGGCCCAGGGCTTCGTCCAGGCGCAGGACCGGTTCTACGAGATGGACGTGCGCCGCCACATGACCTCGGGCCGGCTCTCCGAGATGTTCGGCGCGGGCCAGGTCAAGAACGACGAGTTCCTGCGCACGCTGGGCTGGGACCGGGTCGCGAAGAAGGAGTACGACACCAAGCTGTCGGCCTCCACGAAGAAGTACCTCCAGGCGTACTCCGAGGGGGTCAACGCCTACCTCAAGGGCCGGAGCTCCAAGGACATCTCCCTGGAGTACGCGGCCCTCGGCTTCACCAACGACTACAAGCCGACCGCGTGGACCCCGGTCGACTCGGTGGCCTGGCTCAAGGCGATGGCCTGGGACCTGCGCGGCAACATGCAGGAGGAGATCGACCGCTCCCTGATGACGAGCCGGCTCGGCCCGAAGCAGATCGCGGACCTCTACCCGGAGTACCCGTACAGCCGGAACAAGACGATCGTCCAGACGGGCTCGTACGACAGCGTCACCGGGACGTACGGCCCCTCGGACACCACCTCGGCGTCGGGCGCGGGCACGGGCCTGGCGGGCAACACGCAGACGCCCACCGGGTTCCAGAGCCAGCTCTCGGGGCTCTACGACGTCCTCGACGACCTGCCCACCGCCGTCGGCGTGAACGGCAACGGCATCGGCTCCAACTCCTGGGTCGTCGCCGGAAGCCACACGATCACCGGCAAGCCGCTGCTGGCCAACGACCCGCACCTGTCGGCGTCGCTGCCCTCGGTCTGGTACCAGATGGGCCTGCACTGCACCGCGGTCTCCGCGAAGTGCCAGTACGACGTCTCCGGCTACACCTTCGCGGGCATGCCCGGCGTGGTCATCGGCCACAACGCCGACATGGCCTGGGGCATGACCAACTCCGGGGTCGACGTCACCGACCTCTACCTGGAGAAGATCACCGGCGAGGGCTACGAGTACGACGGCAAGGTGCTGCCCTTCACCACCCGCAAGGAGACGATCAAGGTCGCGGGCGGTGCCTCCAAGTCGATCATCGTCCGGCTGACCCAGGACGGGATGCCGCTGCTCTCCGACCGCGACGACGAACTGGTCCAGGTCGGCAAGAAGGCCACGGTCGACTCCGAGGCGCCCGACCGCGGAGACGGTTACGCGATAGCACTGCGCTGGACCGCGCTGGACGCGGGCAACACCATGGACGCCGTCTTCGCGATGGACAAGGCGTCGAACTGGAACGAGTTCCGCAAGGCGGCCGCGTCCTTCGAGGTGCCGTCCCAGAACCTGGTCTACGCCGACGGCGCCGGCGCGAGCGGCAACATCGGCTACCAGCTCCCCGGCAAGATCCCCACCCGCGCCAAGGGCGACGACGGCTCGCTGCCCGCGCCCGGCTGGGACTCGAAGTACCGCTGGACCGGCTACATCAAGCAGTCCGCCCTGCCCTACGAGTACAACCCCAAGCGCGGCTACATCGTCACCGCCAACCAGGCGGTCGTGAACCCGGACAAGTACCCGTACACGCTCACCACGGACTGGGGCTACGGCACCCGCAGCCAGCGGATCACCGACCTGATCGAGTCGAAGACCAGGGGCGGCGCCAAGATCTCGACCGACGACATGCGCCAGATGCAGCTCGACAACAGCAGCGAGATCGCCAAGCTGATCGTGCCCAAGCTGCTCAAGATCGACGTGCCCGACAAGGACGTCCGCGAGGCGCAGAAGCTCCTGGAGGGCTGGGACTACACCCAGGACGCCGACTCCGCGGCGGCGGCGTACTTCAACGCCACCTGGCGAAACATCCTCAAGCTCGCCTTCGGCAACAAGCTGCCCAAGGAGCTGCGGGTCAAGGGGCAGTGCCTGTGGGTCGAGCGGGCCGACACCACCGGTCCCGCCGACGAGGACCAGACGGTGCGCGAGTGCGGCGAGCGCGAGCCGGACCAGGCGCAGCCGGACGGCGGCGACCGCTGGTTCGAGGTGATCCGCAAGATCATCGACGACGAGCACAACGACTGGTGGAAGCTGCCGCAGATGCGTACCGCGGAGGCGTCCACCGACCGGGACAAGCTGTTCAGCCGGGCCATGACGGACGCCCGCTGGGAGCTGACCGCCAAGCTCGGCAAGGACATCGACACCTGGAGCTGGGGCCGGCTGCACCGTCTGTTCCTGAAGAACCAGACCCTCGGTACCGAAGGCCCCGGTTTCCTGCAGTACATGCTCAACCGCGGCCCCTGGAACCTCAGCGGCGGCGAGGCGACGGTCAACGCGACCGGCTGGAACGCGGCGGGCGGCTACGGAGTGGTCTGGGTGCCCTCGATGCGGATGGTCGTCAACCTCGCGGACCTCGACAAGTCCAAGTGGATCAACCTCACGGGCGCCTCGGGGCACGCCTACAGCGCGCACTACACGGACCAGACGGAGCTGTGGGCCAAGGGCGAACTCCTGCCGTGGGCCTTCAGCAAGAAGGCCGTCGACGACAAGACGACCGACACCCTGGTCCTGAAGCCCTGACGCTTCGGCGGCCGTCGGCGCCGGCGTCCGCGCCGTGCCCGACGCCCTGAAGCCGGCGCCGGACGAAAGTGGCCCTCCACGCACGCGTGGAGGGCCACTTCGCGTCCGCCGTCCGCCGTCCGCCGTCCGCCGCCTTCGGCCGCTGCGTCGCCGCCGGTCCCGCGTCAGCGGAAGCGGCGTACTCCGGAAGGAGTCACCACCGCGTGGACGGGCCGGTCGTGCGCCTCCTCCGGGACCCGGCCGACGACTTCGGAGTCGTACAGGAGCACCACCAGCGCGGGATCGGCGCCCGAGCGCTCCAGGCGGGCCAGCACGCGGTCGTAGGAGCCTCCGCCGCGCCCCAGCCGCATCCCACGGGCGTCGACGGCGAGTCCGGGGAGCAGGACGGCGTCGGCACCCTGGACGGCCTCCGGTCCCAGCCGCTCGCCCGCGGGCTCCAGGAGGGCCATCTTCCCGCCGTGCCGGACCTCCGTGAGGGAGTCCGGCCCCGTGTACGCGCCCCAGTCGAGGTCGTTGTCCGGCAGCAGCACCGGCAGCAGGACGCGCACCCCGCGTGCGTGGAGCGCGTCCAGGAGTGCGAGGGTGCCCGGTTCGCTCCCCACGGACACATAGGCGGCGACCGTGCGGGCTCCCGCCAGTTCGGGAAGTTCCAGGGCGCGGGCGGCGAGCGCGGCGGCGGTCTCCCGCACGTCACCGGCCGTCAACCCGTTTCTCACCGACAGGAGCCCTCGCCGCAACATTCGCTTGTCAGGCTCTGGTTCGGGTCCGACGTCTCTCACAGGTGACTCCTGTAGCTCTCATAATCCGTTCAAATGATCGTGAATTAACCGGAGCCACAGATTCTGCACATAGCCACCGGTTATGGTTGCGGACATGACTGAGTCACACCCCAGGATCACCAAGGCTGTCATTCCCGCGGCAGGCCTCGGCACCCGGTTCCTGCCGGCCACCAAGGCCACTCCCAAGGAGATGCTGCCGGTCGTCGACAAGCCGGCGATCCAGTACGTGGTCGAAGAGGCCGTGTCGGCGGGTCTTGACGACGTCCTGATGATCACCGGACGCAACAAGCGCCCCCTGGAAGACCACTTCGACCGCAACTACGAGCTGGAATCCGCCCTCCAGAAGAAGGGCGACGCGAGCCGGCTCGCCAAGGTCCAGGAGTCCAGCGACCTCGCGACCATGCACTACGTGCGCCAGGGCGACCCCAGGGGCCTCGGCCACGCCGTCCTGTGCGCCGCCCCGCACGTCGGCCGCGAGCCCTTCGCGGTCCTCCTCGGCGACGACCTGATCGACCCCCGCGACCCCCTCCTCGCCCGCATGGTCGAGGTCCAGGAGCAGTACGGCGGCAGCGTCATCGCGCTCATGGAGGTCGCGCCGGAGCAGATCCACCTCTACGGCTGCGCCGCCGTCGAGGCCACCGACGAGGGCGACCTGGTCAAGGTGACCGGCCTGATCGAGAAGCCGGACAGGGCGGACGCTCCCAGCAGTTACGCCGTCATCGGACGGTACGTCCTGGACCCGCACATCTTCGACATACTGCACAAGACCGAGCCGGGCCGCGGCGGCGAGATCCAGCTCACCGACGCCCTCCAGCAGCTCGCCGCGGACGAGAAGGTCGGCGGCCCCGTGCACGGCGTCGTCTTCAAGGGCCGCCGCTATGACACCGGCGACCGCGGCGACTACCTGCGTGCCATTGTCAGACTCGCATGCGAACGTGAAGACCTGGGCCCGGACTTCCGGGCCTGGCTCCGCAGTTACGTAGCCGAGGAGATGTAGGGATTTGAGCAGCGCCGCGACCCGCACCACCGGCCAGGAACACCTCTGGTCGGTGGACGACCACCTGGAGGACATCCTCACGACCGTCCGCCCCCTCGAACCCATCGAGCTACAACTCCTCGACGCCCAGGGCTGCGTCCTGCTCGAGGACGTCACGGTGCCGGTGTCCCTGCCGCCGTTCGACAACAGCTCGATGGACGGGTACGCGGTCCGGATCGCGGATGTCGCGGGCGCGAGCGAGGAATATCCGGCGGTCCTGACGGTCGTCGGTGATGTCGCGGCCGGCCAGGCCGACCAGCCCCACGTGGGCCCCGGCCAGGCCGCCCGCATCATGACCGGCGCCCCGCTCCCGCCGGGCGCCGAAGCCGTCGTCCCCGTCGAGTGGACGGACGGAGGACTCGGCGAGGGACCGGTCACCGGGATGCGCGCGCACAGCGCGTCCCCCGAGGGCTCCTACGGACAGGTCCACGTCCACCGCCCGGCCGGAGCACGCGCGCACGTGCGGGCGATGGGCAGCGACGTGAAGGCGGGCGACCGCGCCCTCGAAGCCGGCACCGTCCTCGGCCCCCCGCAGATCGGCCTGCTCGCCGCGATCGGCCGCGGCACCGTGCGGGTGCGCCCCCGCCCGCGCGTGGTCGTCCTGTCCACCGGCAGCGAACTCGTCCAGCCCGACGAGCAGTTGGGCTCCGGCCAGATCTACGACTCGAACAGCTTCGCCCTGTGCGCGGCCGCCCGTGACGCGGGAGCCATCGCCTACCGCGTCGGCGCCGTCGCCGACGACGCCGAGACCCTGCGCTCCACCATCGAGGACCAACTCGTCCGCGCGGACCTGCTGGTCACGACCGGCGGGGTGAGCGTCGGCGCCTACGACGTCGTCAAGGAGGCGCTGTCGTCGGTCGCCGACGAGGACGAGGAGGGCGGCGGCATCGACTTCCGCACCCTCGCCATGCAGCCCGGCAAGCCCCAGGGCTTCGGCTCCATCGGCCCCGACCACACCCCGCTGCTCGCGCTCCCCGGCAACCCCGTCTCCTCCTACGTCTCCTTCGAGCTCTTCGTGCGCCCCGCGATCCGCACCCTGATGGGGCTGCGGGACGTCCACCGGCCCACGACCCGGGCGAAGCTCTCCGCGGACAAGGCGCTGACCTCGCCGAAGGGCCGCCGGCAGTTCCTGCGCGGCACGTACGCGGACGGCACCGTGACGCCCGTCGGCGGCGCCGGATCGCACCTGGTCGCCGCCCTCGCGCACGCCGACGCCCTGATCGTCGTCCCCGAGCAGGACACCTCCGTCGAGCCCGGCGCCGAGGTCGAGGTCGTCCTCCTCGGCTGAACCGCCGCCCGGAGCGGGAGCCCGCCGCGGCTCCCGCAGCCGGGCTCCCGGGCGGGCCAGGGGCGCAGGGCCCCTCACGGCGGCGTAGCGGTGGACGGGCGGGCGGTAACGTGTCGCGCACACCAGGCCCACGCGCCGCACCGCGACGGGCCCTGACCGGGAGCGCCCACGCACATGACTGTTCCGTCCCGGGGGGAGACCTCCGGACCCCCCGTGCAGAACCGGCTGACACACATCGACGAGGCCGGCGCCGCCCGCATGGTCGACGTCTCCGCCAAGGACGTGACCGCCCGCACCGCGCGCGCGAGCGGACGGGTCCTGGTCTCGCCGCGTGTCGTGGAGCTGCTGCGCGGCGAAGGGGTCCCCAAGGGCGACGCCCTCGCCACCGCCCGCATCGCCGGGATCATGGGAGCCAAGCGCACCCCGGACCTGATCCCGCTGTGCCATCCGTTGTCGGTGTCCGGTGTCAAGATTGACCTGTCGGTCTCGGACGACGCCGTCGAGATCCTCGCCACCGTGAAGACGACCGACCGCACCGGCGTGGAGATGGAAGCCCTCACCGCGGTCAGCGTGGCGGCCCTCACCGTGATCGACATGGTCAAGGCTGTCGACAAGGGGGCGGTCATCACGGACGTACGGGTGGAAGAGAAGACCGGCGGGAAGTCGGGCCACTGGAGCCGGGCATGAGCGGCGACACCGTCACCGGCGGGGCCCTCACGGCCGGCTACAGCGCGCTGGTCGTCACCGCCTCCAACCGCGCCGCCGCCGGCGTCTACGAGGACAAGGGCGGCCCCCTGGTCGCCGCGGGCCTCACGGGAGCCGGCTTCGCGGTCGACGGGCCGTGGGTCGTCCCCGACGGGGACCCCGTGGAGGAGGCGCTGCGCTCCGGAGTCGAGGCGGGCTACGACGTCATCGTCACCACCGGCGGCACGGGAATCTCGCCCACCGACCTGACCCCCGAGGCGACCCTGCGCGTGCTCGACCGCGAGATCCCCGGAATCCCGGAGGCCATCAGGGCGTTCGGCAGGGACAAGGTGCCCACCGCGGCGCTCTCGCGGGGACTCGCCGGAGTCGCCCGGGGGACGCTGATCGTCAACCTGCCGGGCTCCACCGGCGGGGTCAGGGACGGACTGGCCGTCCTGGAACCCCTCCTCATCCACGCCGTCGACCAGATCCGCGGCGGCGACCACCCGAGACCCAGCGGCAGTGGGGGTGCGAGCTGAACAGCCCATCCTGGCCGGTCGAGCTGGTGGACGGCGACGTCGTCCTCCGGCCGATAAGGCTGCGCGACCAGCGGGCCTGGCGCGAGGTGAACCGGCGCAACCGCGACTGGCTGCGTCCCTGGGAGGCGACGATCCCGCCCCCCACGCCGAGCGGTCCGATCGCGCACCGGCCGACGTACCGGCAGATGGTCCGCCACCTGCGCGCCGAGGCCAACGCGGGCCGGATGCTGCCCTTCGTGATCGAGTACCAGGGCCGGCTCGTCGGTCAGCTCACGGTGGCCGGGATCACCTGGGGCTCCATGTGCTCCGGGCACATCGGCTACTGGGTCGACCAGTCGGTGGCGGGCCGCGGAGTGATGCCGACGGCCGTGGCGCTGGTGAGTGACCACTGTTTCCGCACGGTCGGACTGCACCGCATCGAAGTCTGTATTCGCCCCGAGAACGGGCCGAGCCGCAGGGTCGTGGAAAAGCTCGGATTCCGGGAGGAGGGGCTGCGCCCGCGCTATCTCCACATCGACGGCGCCTGGCGGGACCATCTCGTCTTCGCGCTCACCGCGGAGGAAGTGCCCGAGGGTCTGCTCGGGCGCTGGCGTCGGACGCGTTCGGCGCAGGGGCGCTCGGATCAGGTCGGATCGGAACAGGCCGGTTCACAGAACCCGAGCAAGCGCGGACACCCCGGAAAATGAAATAGGTGTTCGAAAATGATCGGCAGGCGATCGCGTCGGGGCATTAAATTCGCGCTCGCGGTGGCCTGCTGATCGCATCGGTCACAAAAAAAGCTCGAAATATCAGCCGGATCGTGCGACACACCGGCGCAATTGGCAGATGGCCTCATACAAACCCCTCTACCGTGTGAGGCGTGAGCAGCAGCGGCCTCATCTACGCAGTCATTGTCGGGGCCTGGGCCGCCTACTTGGTGCCGATGTGGCTCCGTAGGCAGGACGAGCTGAACGAAGCCCGTCCGACGGAACGCTTCAGCACCGCCATCCGGCTGCTGTCCGGACGGGCGGGCATGGAGCGTCGATACGCCAAGGACCTGCGCGCACGCTCCACCGAGGAGGAGGAGCCCAGCGCCGACCCGGACGGCGTCACCGATTCGGTGGACGTCCGGGCCTTCGCCGTATCCCCGCCCCGGCCCCAGGCGACGGACCGGCACCGTCCGCACGTACAAGAACGTGTGCAGGTGACGGAGCCGGCCCAGGAGCAGCAGGAGCCGGGCGCACGCGCGACCGGCAACGAGAGCGGAGCGTACGAGACCTCGGGCACCGCCCGGTCCGTGCCGCACCAGGCGGGCCCGGCCGCGCCGAGACCCGCGGCCAAGCCCACGCCCCAGCAGGCCGCGGCGGCCACGCCCGGCACGCGCCGGGCGGCCTCGGCGGAGGCCGCCGCGCGGGCCCGGCGCACGAAGGTCCTCGCACGCCGTCGGCGTACGACGGTCCTGCTGTTCCTCGCCTTCAGCCTCGGCGCGATCGTGGCGGCCGTGGGCGGGCTCGCGTTCCTGTGGGCACCCGGCGTGCCGGCCGTGATGCTGAGCTCGTACATCGTGCATCTGCGCGTCCAGGAGCGGCGGCGCTTCACCTACACCATGGACCGCCGCCGGGCCGAGGCCGCGGCGCAGCGGCTCCGGGAGCGGCAGCCCCGCCGCCGGACGGCCGCCGAGCCCGTGGCGGACGAACCGGAGGCGGGCCCCGCCCCCGACACCGACCCCGGTCTCCTCGCGCTCGCCGCCGACCGCCGCGCGCTGGTCGAGCAGACCGACCACGCCGAGTGGGTCGACCAGCAGCGTGAACGGCAGTGCGGGCCGGCGCAGGGCGACAGCTGGGACCCGGTGCCGGTTCCCCTGCCGACCTACGTGACCGCGCCGGTCGCGCCCCGGGCGACCTCCAGCGTGGACCTGGGCGCCCCGGACGCGTGGAGCTCCGCGCGTTCGAGCGCGGTGGAGCCGAACGCGCCCGGGGCGGAGACGGCCGAAGAGGACCTGCCCGAGGGCTCCGAGGGCGCCGGGGCGGCGGACGACACGCGCAGCGACGCCCGGCGGGCCGCGTCCGCGCGGCGCGCCCGCGAGCGCGGGCGGACGCCGCTGTTCGACCAGTACGAGGACGGCGAACGGCCGCGTGCGGCCAACGAGTGACGGGTGCGGCGACGGGTGTGCGCGGGGGTCCGGCTGACCAGGCAGGAACGGATTACCGAGCACCTCGATCGGGATGCTAGAGTTTCACTCGTTGCAAGGGCCTGTGGCGCAGTCTGGTAGCGCACCTCGTTCGCATCGAGGGGGTCTGGGGTTCAAATCCCCACAGGTCCACCGCAACAAGAGGCCCGTTCCCATCCGTGGGAGCGGGCCTCTTGCCATGTCCGGACACGGTGGCGGCAACTCCCGCCGGTGGCCCCGGGACTGGCGGTCCTTCGGACGGCGCCCGTGCCCGGTCGCGGGAGGCGGACGCCGGGGCGGCGGCCGGGCCGGCCGCCGCTCCCGACGGCCGGACGGGCACCGCCCCGGTGTCTAGAGGGCCTTGGCGTAGCAGAGGCTCAGTTCGTGGAAGCGGTAGTAGCCGAACTTGGTGCACGGCTCGTAGCCGCTCGACGCGTAGAGGGCGACCGCCTCGGGCTGCTTGGAGCCGGTCTCCAGGACCATGCGGGTGCGGCCGGCCGCGCGGGCGTCCTCCTCCAGGGCGGACAGCATGCGCCGGGCGAGGCCGAGACCGCGGGCCTCGGGGATCACGTACATGCGCTTGAGCTCGGCGTCCCCGTCCGTGTAGCCCTCGTCGTTCTCGTCCTGGGTGCGCCAGCCGCCCGTGGCCACCGGGCGGTCCCTCTCGTCGTACGCGATCAGGTAGAGACCCGCCGGAGGGGCGAACATCCGCGGGTCCAGATGCGTCGCGTCGCCGCCGTCGCCGTAGCGCACGGCGTATTCGGCCTGGACCTGGTCGTTGAGCTTCACGGCGTCGGGGTGGTCGAAGGGGACCGGGCGGAAATTCATGCGTAATACCGTACATCTATGCGATATGAATGAGTGTGCCGGCGATACCGGAGGCCGGCCGCCCCGATGGAGATCGAGTTCTGGGCGGCCGTATGGATTAAGTATCGTGCCCGGGTGCTGACTGTGACCTCTGTGAATGTGAACGGGCTCCGTGCCGCCGCGAAGAAGGGTTTCGTGGAGTGGCTCGCGGGGACCTCCGCGGACGTGCTGTGCCTCCAGGAGGTGCGGGCGGAGCCGGGGCAGCTTCCCGAGGAGGTGCGCGCGCCCGAGGGGTGGCACGTCGTGCACGCCCCCGCCGCCGCCAAGGGCCGCGCGGGTGTGTCCCTCTACACACGCCGAGAGCCCGACCGGGTCCGCATCGGCTTCGGGTCCGAGGAGTTCGACTCCTCCGGGCGGTACGTCGAGGCGGACCTGCCCGGTGTCACCGTCGCGAGCCTCTACCTGCCCTCGGGCGAGGTCGGGACCGACCGCCAGGACGAGAAGGTCCGGTTCATGGGCGAGTTCCTGGCCTACCTGAAGGATCTTCGGGTGCGGGCCGCCGCCGACGGACGCGAGGTCGTCGTCTGCGGCGACTGGAACATCGCCCACCAGGAGGCCGACCTCAAGAACTGGCGCGCCAACCGGAAGAACTCCGGCTTCCTGCCCGAGGAGCGCGAGTGGCTGGGCCGGGTCCTCGACCCGCAGGACGGCGGCTACGTCGACGTCGTACGCACCCTGCACCCGGACGCGGAGGGCCCGTACACCTGGTGGTCTTACCGGGGGCGGGCTTTCGACAACGATTCAGGGTGGAGGATCGACCTCCATGTCTCCACGCCGGGGCTCGCGGGCAAGGCGGTCAAGGGGTTCGTGGAGCGCGCGGCGACGCACGAGGAGCGCTGGTCCGACCACGCCCCGGTCACGGCGGTCTACGACCTCTGAGCGGCCTCGTCCCGCCCCTCGGGTCCAGGGGCGGGACCGTCCTGCGGGCCCCGGTGATCCCGCAGTCGGCGGTCCATGGCCATCGACAGTTCCGCCTCCACCACGCTCTTGGCCAGGGGGCGCAGGCGTTGGAGGTCGTCGGGGGTGCGGTCCTCGGTGAGGACCAGGGTGGTGAAGAGTTCGGCCAGGGCCTCGGTGTGCTCGCGTACGCGGCGGGCCGCCGTCAGGACGTCCGCGAGCGGAATGCCCTCGCGGACCAGGGCGGCCGAGACGTCGAGGAGGCGGCGGCTGATGTGGACGATCTCGCCGCCGTCGGTGCCGAGGTAGCCGAGGTCCAGTGCCGCGGCGAGGTTCTCGCCGGTGGCCTGGCCCGCGAAGACGTCGGCCAGTTCCTCGGGGGAGAGGCGGACCGGGGTCTCCTCGCTGGGCTCGCCGAGGCCGAGCAGTTCGCCGACGTCGCGTCCGTGGTCGAAGGCCTCGGCCAGTTCCGCGATGCCGTTCAGGGTGTGGCCGCGCTCCAGCAGGGCCGAGATCGTGCGCAGCCGGGCCAGGTGGGTGTCGTCGTACCAGGCGATGCGGCCCTCGCGGCGGGGCGGCGGTATGAGCTTGCGCTCGCGGTAGAAGCGCAGCGTGCGCACGGTGATGCCGGCCATCTCGGCCAGTTCCTCCATGCGGTACTCGCGGCGGCCCGGGTCCTGCGCGGAGCCGGTGGGGGCGGTGAGCGGCCCGGGGCCGGGTTCCGGGGCTCCGTGCGCCGCGTGTGCCGGGCGGTCGCCGGCGTTCCGCGTCGCCGCGCCCCCTGTCCGCGTCTCCGCGCCGCGCTTTCCTGATCCCTCGGCCACGTCCGCACCCTACGTCGTACCCCCGGTAACTTTCCCGGTCGCGACCCCTACCCATGAGTACGAAGCTGCTCTACCCTCCCGATTGTGCCAGTGTTCACTGGCAGGATCGTGCGGGCTAGGGAGGCGTCGGGATGACCGAGCACGAGCATGTACGGGTGGCGGTGATCGGATCCGGGTTCGGCGGGCTGGGCGCCGCCGTCCGGCTGCGACGCGAAGGGATCACCGACTTCGTGGTCCTGGAACGGGCCGGCGGCGTCGGCGGCACCTGGCGCGACAACAGCTATCCCGGGTGCGCCTGCGACGTCCCCTCGCACCTGTACTCGTTCTCCTTCGCGCCCAACCCCGAATGGCCGCGCACCTTCTCCGGGCAGGAGCACATCCGCGCCTACCTGGAGCACGTGGCGGACGTCTTCTCGCTCCGGCCGCACCTGCGGTTCAACTCCGAGGTCACGATGATGACCTGGGACACGGACAAGCTCCACTGGCGCATCGAGACCAGCGGCGGGACCCTGACGGCGGACGTCGTCGTGTCCGCGACCGGTCCGCTCTCCGACCCCAAGATCCCCGCGGTCCCGGGGATCGACACCTTCCCCGGCAAGGTGTTCCACTCGGCCCGCTGGGACCACGACTACGACCTGCGCGGCAAGCGGGTCGCCATGATCGGCACCGGCGCCTCCGCCATCCAGATCGTGCCGGCGATCCAGCCGGACGTCGCCCGGCTGACGCTGTTCCAGCGCACCCCGCCGTGGGTGATGCCGCGGGTCGACCGGGCCATCAGCGGCCCCGAGCGGTGGCTGCACCGGCAGCTTCCCTTCACCGCGCAGGCCCGCCGCGGGCTGCTGTGGGGCATCCGGGAACTCCAGGTGCAGGCGTTCACCAAGCGGCCCGACGAACTCGGCCTGGTCGAACGGCTCGCCAAGCGGAACATCTCCCGCGCCGTCAAGGACCCGGAGCTGCGCGCGAAGCTGACGCCCGACTACCGGATCGGCTGCAAGCGGATCCTGCTCTCGAACACCTACTATCCGGCGCTCACGCAGCCCAACGTGGATCTGGTGGCCTCCGGGCTCGCCGAGATCGACGGCTCCACGCTGGTCGCCGCCGACGGCACCCGGGCCGAGGCCGACGCCATCGTGTTCGGGACCGGCTTCCACGTCACGGACATGCCGATCGCCGAACGGGTCGTCGGGGCGGACGGCAGGACACTCGCGCAAGCCTGGGAGACCGGCATGAAGTCGCTGCGGGGCGCCAGCGCGGCCGGCTTCCCCAACTGGATGTCGATCATCGGACCGAACACCGGCCTCGGGAACTCCTCGATGATCCTGATGATCGAGTCCCAGCTCAACTACATGGCGGACTTCGTACGGCAACTGGGCGTCCTCGGGGGACGCGTGGCGCTCGACGCCCGCCCCGGCGCCGTCGACGCCTGGAACCACCGGGTCCAGGAACGCATGAAGCGCACGGTGTGGAACACCGGCGGCTGCACCAGCTGGTACCTGGACGCCAACGGCGTCAACACGACCGTGTGGCCCGGCACGACGACCGAGTTCCGGGGCGCCACGCGCCGCGTCGACCTCGCGGAGTACGACGTACTGCGCGCGGCGGACCCCGCACCGGGGGACGAGCCGGGGAGCGCGCCCGAGCCGCGCACGAAGAGCACCCGCAAGAAGAAGGTGGAGGCAGGAGCGTGAGCCGACTGACGCACGAGGCGCAGGGGGCGTACGCGCCACCCGTACCGGCGCGGGAACTGATCGCGCACTCCGCGGACGGCGCGCGGCTGCACGTCGAGGTGCACGGCCCCGAGGGAGCGCCGGCCGTCGTCCTCGCGCACGGCTGGACCTGCTCGACAGCCTTCTGGGCGGCCCAGATCCGGGACCTCGCCGCCGACCACCGGGTCATCGCCTACGACCAGCGCGGGCACGGACGCAGTCCCGCGAGCGAGGCGTGCAGCACCGAGGCGCTCGCCGACGACCTGGAGGCGGTGCTCGCGCCGGGCGAGAAGGCCGTGCTCGCGGGCCACTCCATGGGCGGGATGACGCTCATGGCGGCCTCGGCCCGGCCGCGCTTCCAGGAGCACGCGGCGGCGGCGCTGCTGTGCAGCACGGGGAGCACCCGGCTGGTGGAGGAGGCGCGGGTGCTGCCCTGGCGCGCGGGACGGCTGCGGACGCGGCTGACCGGGGCCGTGCTCGGCTCGCGCGCGCCGCTCGGGCCCGTCACGCCCGTCGCCCGGCGGATCCTCAAGTACGCGACGATGGGCCCGGGTTCGTCCCCCGTGATGGTGGAGGCGTGCGCGCGGATCGTGCACGCCTGTCCGCGTGGCGTGCGCCACGCCTGGTCGGCCGTGCTCTCCACACTCGATCTCGACGCGGGGGTGCGGGAGTTGAAGGTGCCGACGGCCGTGATCGCGGGCAGCGTGGACCGGATGACACCGGTCGTGCACGCGCGCGCCCTCGTCGCGGCGCTGCCGAACTGTGTCGGCAGCACCGAGCTGCCGGGTCTCGGGCACATGACCCCGGTGGAGGCGCCGGAGCTGGTGACCGCCCGGATCAGGGAACTCGTCGCCACGTACGCCGTGAAGACCGCGGAAGCCGGTCAGGTCGCAGAGATCAAGGAGGGCGCATGAGCAAGGTGAGCCTGGAAGGGCAGGTCGCCGTCGTCACGGGGGCCGCACGCGGTGTCGGCGAACTCCTCGCCCGCAAGCTCTCGGCGCGCGGGGCGAAGGTCGCGCTGGTCGGCCTGGAGGCCGACGAGCTGAAGCGGGTCTCGGAGCGGCTGAGCGGCGAGAGCGACCACTGGTACGCGGACGTCACCGACCACGAGGCGATGGCGCGGGTGGCCCGGGAGGTCGAGCAGCGGTTCGGGAAGGTGGACATCGTCGTCGCGAACGCGGGTGTCGCGAGCGGCGGGCCCTTCGTGGACTCCGACCCCGTCGCCTGGCGGCGGGTGATCGAGGTGAACCTGATCGGATCGGCCGTCACCGCGCGGGCGTTCCTGCCGGCGCTGACGGCGAGCCGGGGCTATCTGCTCCAGATCGCGTCGCTCGCCGCGATGACTCCCGCCCCGATGATGTCGGCCTACTGCGCCTCCAAGTCCGGTGTGGAGGCGTACGCGCACAGCCTGCGGGCCGAGGTCGGTCACAAGGGCGTTCGCGTGGGCGTCGGGTATCTGTCCTGGACCGACACCGACATGGTGCGCGGAGCCGATCAGGACGACGTGATGCGGGAGTTGCGGCAGCGGCTGCCGTGGCCGTCCAACAAGACCTATCCGCTGGGGCCGGCCGTCGACCGGATCGTGGCCGGCATCGAGCGCCGCTCCAGCCATGTGTACGCGCAGTGGTGGCTGCGCGGGATGCAGGGGATCAGGGGCTACCTGCCCGGTGTCATCGGGTCGGTCGGGCAGCGCGAGATGCGGCGGTTCGAACCGCGGCTCGGCGCGGTGCGTACCGGGCTGGTCGGGGCCGGCGGCGCGGCCGACGAGCAGGAGCGGAAGCCGGCGGCTCCCTGAGGCGACGAGAGCCGGCGGCGGGGTCCTGAAGGGGGCGTGGAGGCGTCCCGAGGGACTGCGGAAGGCGCCCCCGAGGGGCTGCGGGAGACCTCCGGAATGCGTCCCACCGGCAGGTCTCACGGTGAGTGACTGACCGAAATGCGTGGTGTGTTCCTGCGTGTCAGTCTGGTCGAGGCCCGGACCTCTCCCCCTCCCGGGGAGAGATCGAGGGCCGGATCCCTCACCCGCAACAGGAGTGAATCTCATGAGCATGCAGGACCAGTTCAAGGACAAGGCCGAGCGGATGAAGCAGCAGGGCAAGAAGAAGACGCGCCCCGAGGGCCGTCACCCCGAAGGCCGCCAGGACGAGGCGAGCCGCCGCTCCCCGGCCGGCCGTGAGGACGCGATGCCGGCGTCCGAGCGTGCTCAGCACGAGGCCCAGGACCGCTTCGACCAGGACTACGACGCCTGACCGAAGCACCTGCTCGGCCTGAACGAACGAGGCGCCCTCCTCACGGAGGGCGCCTCTTCGCGCGCTCGGGCCTGTCGTGTGCTCGGTCGGGCCGATTCGTGTGCTCGGGCCCGTCGCGTGCCCGGGCCCTTCGTGCGCTCGGGCCCTCCGTGCACCCGGGCCCCTCCGCGCGCTCGGGCCCTTTGTGCGCTCGGGCCCTTTGTGTGTCCGGGTCAGTGCGGTCTCGGGGGAAGCTTCGGGCGTCGTCTGTCGGGCACGTCCGAGTGGTCCGGCGGGGAGGCCGCCGGGTGGGTGCGCAGCAGGTCGAGGGAGAGCTGGATGGCGTCGTCCAGCTGGGCGTGGCGGCCCTCGGCCCAGTCGAGCGGGGTGCGCAGGATCTCCAAGTCCGGTGCGACACCGTAGTTCTCGACGGACCAGCCGTACGCGTCGAACCAGGCGGCGTTCATCGGCACCGTGATGACCGTGCCGTCGCCGAGACGGTGGCGGCCGGTCATGCCGACGACGCCGCCCCAGGTGCGCTGCCCCACGACCGGGCCCAGCTTCAGCAGTTTGAAGGCGGCGGTGATCATGTCGCCGTCGGACGACGTCGCCTCGTCGGCCAGGGCCACCACCGGGCCGCGCGGGGCGTTGGAGGCGTACGACACCGGCTGGGCGTCCCGCGTGAGGTCCCAGCCCAGGATCGTGCGGGTCAGCTTCTCGACGACGAGTTCGCTGATGTGGCCGCCCGCGTTGCCCCGCACGTCGACGATGAGGGCCGGGCGCGAGACCTCCATCCGCAGGTCGCGGTTGAACTGGGCCCAGCCGGAGCCGCCCATGTCCGGGATGTGCAGATAGCCGCAGTGGCCGCCGCTCAACTCCCTCACCACCTGGCGGCGTTTGGCCACCCAGTCCTGGTAGCGCAGGGGGCGTTCGTCGATCAGCGGGACCACGGCCACCCGGCGGGAGCGGCCCTCGCCCTCCGCCGGGGTGAAGGTCAGCTCCACCGTCGTGCCGCCCGCGCCCGCGAGCAGGGGATACGGTCCGGTAACCGGGTCCACCGGGCGCCCGTCGACATGGGTGAGGACCGCGCCCTCGCGGATGCCGGCACCGGCCAGCGGTGAACGCGCCTTGGAGTCGGAGGAGTCGCCGGGCAGGATGCGCTTGAGCATCCAGCTCCCTTCGCGGCAGACGAAGTTGGCGCCCAGCAGGCCCTGCCAGCGCTGGTACTGGGGCGGGCCCTCGTTGCGGCGCGCCGGGCTCACGTACGCGTGCGAGGTGCCCAGTTCGCCGAGCACCTCGCGCAGCAGGTCGGCGAACTCGTCCGGGGAGGAGACGCGTTCGACCAGGGGGCGGTACTGCTCCAGGATCGCGTCCCAGTCGATGCCGCACATGTCCGGGTCCCAGTAGTAGGCGCGGATGATCCGGCCGGCCTCCGCGTACGCCTGGCGCCACTCGGCGCAGGGGTTCACCTCGTGCAGGATGCGGCGCAGATCGATCCAGACGGTGGAGTCGCTGTCGCCGGACTCGGTGGACGGGACGGCGCGCAGGTCTCCCTCGTCGACGACGACCAGCCGGGAACCGTCGCCGCTCACGGCGAACCAGTCGAGGTGGTCGACGAGTTCGGACTTCTTCGCCTTGGTGATGTTGAAGTACTCCAGGGTCGGACGGCCGGTCGTGTCGTCCGGGTTGGCGAACGTCTCGCCGAGTGCTCCGGAGATCGGCCAGCGCAGCCAGACCAGGCCGCCGCCCGCGACCGGGTGCAGCGCCGAGTACTTGGAGGCGGTGACCGGGAAGGGCGTCACCCGGCTCTCCAGGCCTTCGAGCTCGACGGTCGTCGCGGTGCCGTCGCCCGATCCGTCCTCGACCGGGTCGAGGCCCCCGGCGACGGGCCGTCCGTCGGGGTTCAGCGCGAACGGGGACGGGGTCGCGGAGGACAGGGGGACGAGATAGGGGCGGCAGCCGAGGGGGAAGGACAGGTCGCCGGTGTGCACGTCGTACACGGGGTCGAAGCCGCGCCAGGAGAGGAAGGCGAGGTAGCGGCCGTCCCGGGTGAACACCGGATTCTCGTCCTCGAAGCGGCCGTTGGTGACGTCGACGATCAGCCGGTCCTTTATGCGCGCCATCTTGATCTGCCGCAGGGAGCGGCCGATCCCGGGATGCGACCAGGTCAGCCAGGCGCCGTCCGGCGAGAAGGCGAGGTCCGTCACCGGCCCGTTGATGGACCGGATGAGCTCGACGACCTCCCCCGCACCGCCCGGGGATCCCCCGGACTCCACCCCGCCCCCGTTTCCGGCCGCGACGTCAGCCCCTGCCCCGGTCCCAGCCCCGCCCCCGTTTCCGGCCGCGGCCCCAGCGCCTGCCTCGGTCCCGGCCCCTGCCCCGCCCCCGGCGCCTGTCCCCGTCGCGTCCGTGGCACCGTCCCCGGGCTCGGTCCGCGAGTCGCCGTCGGAGCCACCGGCACCAGCCCCACCAGCCCCACCAGCACCAGTTCCTTCGACCTCGTCGGCCTTCACAGCCTTCCCGGCCGCCTCGGCCTCCCCGGCTTCCTCGGCCCCTCCCGGCTCCTCCGGCTCATCGAGGCCGTCGGGTTCGTCCAGCCCGCCGAACCCGGCCTCCTCCTCCGGCTCCGTGGCGTCGAGCAGCAGCAGGCGTCCGTCGTTCGAGGCGATGGCGAGGCGTTCACCCTGCGGGTCCGACACCAGTTCCTGTACGCGGCCGAGCCGGCCAGAGGCGAGGCGGCGCGGCTCGCGGGCGCCGGTCGCGCGCGGCAGGTACGCGATCTCGACGGCGTCCTCGCCCTCCGCGTCGGTGACGTAGGCGACCTGGCCGCCCGAGCCGAGCATCTCCGGAAGCCGGACCCGTACGCCCGGGGTGTCGGCGATGGTGCGCGCGGGCCCGTCGCGATGGGTGAGCCAGTACAGGCTGCCGCGGACGACGACGGCGCTGGCCCGGCCCGTCTCGTCCACGGAGATGCTGTCCACGTGCTGCGCGGCCGGCACCGGGTACGTACGGCGTCCCGCGCGCGGACCGCCGAGGACGACGTCGAGGCGGCGGGGGACCGACTCGGGGGAGAGGTTGTCGACGATCCACAGGTCGCCCGCGCACTGGTAGACGACCCGGGTGCCGTCCGAGGAGGCGTGCCGGGCGTAGAAGGCGTCGTGGTCGGTGTGGCGGCGCAGGTCGGAGCCCTCGTACGTGCACGAGTAGAGGTTGCCGATGCCCTCGTGGTCGGAGAGGAAGGCGATCCGCCCGTCGACGAACATCGGACAGGCGAGATGGCCGCCGAGCTCGGCGACGAGTTGCCGTCCGTGCAGCCAGATACGGCCCATGGCCCCGCCCCGGTACCGCTTCCAGGCGGCCGGTTCGTGCGGCGGGGTGCCGGTGAGCAGCAGGGTCTTCCGTTCGCCCGCGATGTCGGCGACGCCGATGTCCGAGACCGGGCCCCAGGGCTGTTTGCGGCCGGGGTCGCCGTCGGTGGAGACGCAGTAGGCCCAGGTGAAATAGGAGAAGGGCTGGCCGTGCGAGGCGACGGCGAGGATGTCGCCCTCGGGGGACCAGCCGCACACCTGGGTGTCGGCGCTGCCCCAGTAGGTGAGCCGGCGGCCCGGTCCGCCGTCCACGGGCGCCAGGTGGATCTCCGGGACGAGGCTGCGCCAGCTCGTGTACGCGATCCGCCGGCCGTCGGGGGAGAAGCGGGGGTGGCCGACCTTCGTGCGGTCGACGGTGAGCCGCCAGGCGCGTCCGCGGCCGTCGAGCGGGGCCAGCCACAGGTCGTCCTCGGTGACGAAGCACAGCCGGTCGCCGCTCAGGTGCGGGAAGCGCAGGTAGCCGGGGGAGTTCTCGTCCGTGGTCGCGTTCTCGTACTCGTCGCTCACCTCCCCATGCTTTTCCGCTGGAGTGACCCCGGCAACTCGTGGCGCCGGGGGCGCGTTGTGGGACGTGGGTGCGGGCGGGGATACGGGAGGTGCGCGTGGGGCGCGCAGAGGAACGTACGCGCCCCGCGGGGAACCGGCGTGACCCAGCACACGTACGAAACGGTTTCGTTTCGCTGGTGTCGGAGGGTATCTTCAGGGACATACGAATCCGTGTCGTCGAAGCGGGAGAGGTGAGTGGGATGGCTGAAGCCGCAACGGCGCGACGCAGTCGGATCACGCCCGAGCGTGAGGCCGAGCTGTACAAGGCCGTGCTCGACCTGCTTCGTGAGGTCGGCTACGACGCCCTCACGATGGACGCCGTCGCCGCCCGTACCCGTTCCAGCAAGGCCACCCTCTACCGCCAGTGGGGCGGCAAGGCCGAGCTCGTCGTGAAGGCTCTGCGGCACCAGAAGCCGCTGAAGTTCTCCGACCTGGACACCGGAAGCCTGCGGGGCGACTTCCACGCACTGACCCTCCGGCAGGACGACTGCCAGATGGAGCAGGACTCCGCGCTGATGCGGGGCCTGGCCATGGCGGCGCACTCGAACCCGGATCTGCTGAAGGCGTTCCGGGAATGGCTGATCGAGCCGGAGCTGGAAGAGCTGCGCCTGGTGCTCCAGCGCGGTGTCGACCGAGGTGAGATCCGTGCGGACAACCCGGCGATGGAGTACGTGATGCACATGCTCATCGGCGCCTTCGCCGCCCGCACCATGATCGACGAGCTCCCGCCGACGCAGGCCTTCCTGCATTCGTATGTCGACGCCGTGGTCCTCCCCGCTCTCGGCGCCTGACGTCCCACCCGACCCCGCACCACCCCCTTCCGCAGATCCCTGCATTCCCCCGCATTCGCACCTGACGCGCCGCTCACGTCGTCGGGCTGATCCCCCCTGCCCCCACACGGGTGATCACACCAGCCCCTGCCCTTCCACGACCTGACCGGGAGTACGCCCTCGTGGCCACGTTCCTCTACAAACTCGGCCGACTCGCCTTCCGGCGACGGCACTTCGCCGCCCTGATATGGGTGGCGCTGCTGACGCTCGCGGGTGTCGGCGCCGCCTCCGCGCCCGTCGCGGGATCGTCCTCCTTCTCGATCCCCGGCACCGAGGCCCAGAAGGCCTTCGACCTGCTGGAGAGCCGCTTCCCCGGAATGAGCGCCGACGGAGCGACCGCGCGGGTCGTCTTCAAGGCGCCCGCCGGCGAGAAGATGGCGGACAAGGACAACAAGGCGGCGGTCGAGAAGGCCGTCAAGGTGCTCGGCACCGGTTCCGAGGTCACCTCCGTCAGTGACCCGTTCAAGACCCGGGCCGTGAGCAAGGACGGCTCGATCGCCTACGCCTCGGTGACGTACGAGGTCTCCGGCATGGAGCTGAAGGACGCCTCGAAGGACGCCCTGAAAGCGGCCGCCGAGGACGCGCGGCACTCCGGGCTGACCGTCGAGGTGGGTGGTGACGCGCTCCAGGCGACGCCCGAGACCGGTTCCAGCGAGGTCATCGGCATCGCGATCGCCGCGGTCGTCCTCGTCATCACCTTCGGCTCCCTGATCGCGGCCGGACTGCCGCTCCTGACCGCGCTGATCGGCGTCGGCATCGGCGTCTCGACGATCACCGCGCTCGCCAGCGCGCTCGACCTCGGCTCCACCACCTCCACCCTCGCGATGATGATCGGCCTCGCGGTCGGCATCGACTACGCCCTCTTCATCGTCTCCCGCTACCGGGCCGAACTGGCCGAGGGCCGCGAACGCGAGGAAGCGGCCGGACGGGCCGTCGGCACGGCGGGATCGGCCGTGGTGTTCGCCGGACTGACCGTCGTGATCGCGCTGGTCGGACTGTCGGTCGTCAACATCCCTATGCTCACGAAGATGGGTGTCGCCGCGGCGGGCACCGTCGCCATCGCCGTCCTCATCGCCCTGACGATGATCCCCGCGCTGCTCGGCTACGCGGGCCGCAGGGTCAAGCCGGCCGGCGAGAAGAGCAAGCTGCTCGGCGGCGGCCGCGCCGCCAAGAAGCAGGGCCGGCCCAACATGGGCACGCGCTGGGCGAGCTTCGTCGTCCGCCGTCCGCTCGCCGTGCTGCTGCTCGGCGTGATCGGCCTCGGCGCCGCCGCGGTTCCGGCCGCCTCGCTCCAGCTCGGCCTGCCCGACGACGGCTCCCAGCCGGTGTCCACCACCCAGCGCCGCGCCTACGACCTGCTCTCCGAGGGCTTCGGCCCCGGCTTCAACGGTCCGCTGATGGTCGTCGTCGACGCGAAGGCGAGCGAGAAGCCCAAGACGGTGTTCAGCACCGTGCACGACGAGATCAAGGACCTCAAGGGTGTCGTGAGCGTGAGCCCGGCGACCCCGAACAAGGCCGGGGACACCGCGATGATCACGGTGATCGCCGACTCGAAGCCGTCCTCCGTGACGACCGAGGACCTGGTCCACACGATCCGCGGCACGGGTGCCGACATCAAGGCCGACACGGACGCCACGGTGCTCGTCACCGGCTCCACGGCCATGAACATCGACTTCTCGCAGAAGCTCAACGACGCGCTGATCCCGTATCTCGCGCTCGTGGTCGGTCTCGCCTTCCTGCTGCTGATCGTGGTGTTCCGCTCGATCCTCGTTCCGCTGAAGGCGGCGCTCGGCTTCCTGCTCAGCGTGATGGCGGCCCTCGGCGCGGTCGTCGCGGTGTTCCAGTGGGGCTGGCTGTCCGGCCTGATGGGCGTCGAGGAGACCGGCCCGATCATGTCGATGATGCCGATCTTCATGGTGGGCGTGGTCTTCGGTCTCGCCATGGACTACGAGGTGTTCCTCGTGACGCGTATGCGCGAGGCCTTCGTCCACGGTGAGAAGCCGGGCCAGGCGATCGTGACCGGGTTCAAGCACGGCGCGCGGGTCGTCACGGCCGCCGCCGTCATCATGATCGCCGTGTTCTCCGGGTTCATCGGCTCCAGCGAGTCGATGATCAAGATGATCGGCTTCGGTCTCGCCATCGCCGTCTTCTTCGACGCCTTCATCGTCCGGATGGCGCTCGTCCCGGCCGTGCTCGCGCTGCTCGGCAAGCGGGCCTGGTGGCTGCCGAAGTGGCTGGACCGCCTGCTGCCGAACGTCGATGTCGAGGGCGAGGGCCTGCGCGCGCTCGAGGAGAAGCCGCGCGACGGCGACCACGACCGGAAGCTGGTCGGCGTCTGATCCTCGGCTTCCGCCGCAGGACCGCCGTTTTGAGGGAGGGCCCTCGCCGAGAACCTCGGCGAGGGCCCTCCCTCATGTGCCGTTTCGCGGCGGGCCGGCGTGCGCCGTTCCTCAGGGGGCACTGCGTGCCGTTCCTCAGTGCGCCACCGGAGTGGCGGCCATGTACGTACGGCGGAGGAACCGCATGAGCGCCTTCGTGTCGAGCTGTACGACCGCCACCCCTTGCGCCGAGTGGAACTCCAGGACGGCCTGGACGCGGCCGCACGGCCAGATGCGGACCCCACCGCTGTCGACGGGGACGCGCAGACCCTGTTCCAGGAGTTCGCGCTCGAAGGTCCATTCGTGCGGGCCGGGCAGCGTGACGCACACCCGGCGGGGGTCCTCCTCCGGGTCGTACCGGAGGGCCACCGGGACGGCCCGGTGTTCGTCGTCTGCTGAGTCGGCGGTGTCCGTCACGATATGAGCGCGGGCGTACTGTTCGACGGCGTGCATGAACCGACTCCTCACACTGCGTCACCTATGTGGAAGATGTGAATTCCGTCACCATTCCAATGTCGCACATCTCGCGGAAACCGCTCTCCGGCCGTCCGTGACCCTCCCTCAGGGAACGCCTGCCCGGTCGTGGCGGGTCCATGTGTCCGGTGTCCGGATCCGCCGCGGGGCGGATCACTCTGACGCGGTGCAGGGCTCCCACGCGCCCGCCGGGCACCCGCGAACTGCTCCCGTACGCCTGCCCGCCGTCAATTGTTCGCACTTCCTCGCTCTTGCAAGTCATTCGCAACAAGGCATTATCATCGGACGGTGCATGTACCTGACGGATTCATCAATGCCCCGGTCTCCGCGGTCACCGGCGTGGTCGCCGCAGGCGCCGTCGCCGTGAGCCTGCGAGGTGCCCGCCGTGAACTGGACGAGCGGACCGCGCCGCTCGCCGGTCTGGTCGCCGCCTTCATCTTCGCCGTGCAGATGCTGAACTTCCCGGTCGCCGCCGGGACCAGCGGACATCTGCTCGGCGGCGCGCTGGCCGCGATCCTCGTCGGCCCCTTCACAGGCGTCCTCTGCGTCTCCGTCGTCCTGCTCATGCAGGGCATCCTCTTCGCCGACGGCGGGCTCACCGCGCTCGGCGTGAACGTCACCGACATGGCGATCGTCACCACGGTCGTCGCGTACGCCGTCTTCCGCGGCCTGGTGAAGGTGCTGCCCCGCACCCGGCGTTCGGTCACCGTCGCGTCCTTCGTCGCCGCGCTGCTCTCCGTGCCGGCCGCCGCCGTCGCCTTCACCCTCATCTACGCGGTCGGCGGCACCACCGACGTCGCGCTCTCCAAGGTCGCCACGGCCATGGTCGGGGTCCACGTCCTCATCGGCATCGGCGAGGCCGTGATCACCGCGCTCACCGTCGGCGCCGTCATCGCCGTGAGGCCCGACCTCGTGTACGGCGCCCGCGGCCTGCAGCAGCGCCTCAAGCTGCGGGTGAACGGGGAGCTCGTCGACACCCCCGCGGCGGCCCCCGCCGCCCCCGTCGCGGCCCGCTCCTCGCACCGCCCGGTGTGGATCACCGGCCTGGTCACCTCCCTCGTCCTCGCCGGGTTCGTGAGCTTCTACGCCTCCGCGAGCCCCGACGGCCTGGAGAAGGTCGCCAAGGACAAGGGCATCGACACCCAGACGAAGGCCCACGCCTCCGAGGACTCGCCCCTCGCCGGATACGGCGTCAAGGACATCTCCGACGCCCGTGTCTCCGGCGGGCTCGCGGGGGTGATCGGTGTCGGTGTCACGATCGTCGCGGGCACCGGCGTCTTCTGGGCGATCCGCAGGCGCCGTACCGCCGACTCCTCGCCCGCCGCCGTTCCGGAAGGCGTCTGAGATGGGGGCGGGGCACGCCCACAAGCTGTACGTGCACGGGAACTCGCCCGTGCACGCCCTGCCGCCGCACACCAAGCTCGCCGCCACCCTCGCCTTCGTGGTCGTGGTCGTCTCCACCCCGCGCGAGGCGATGTGGGCGTTCGCGCTGTACGCCCTGCTGCTCGCGATCGTCGCCCACCGGGCCCGCGTACCGGCGGGACTGCTGCTGCGACGGCTCCTGATCGAGATCCCCTTCGTCGCGTTCGCGGTGCTCATGCCGTTCGTGGCGGAGGGCGAACGGGTGGACGTGCTCGGCCTGTCCCTGAGCGTCAACGGCCTGTGGGGCGCCTGGAACGTCCTCGCCAAGGGCACCCTCGGCGTCGCCGCCTCCGTCCTGCTGGCCTCCACCACCGGACTGCGCGAACTGCTCCTCGGCCTCCAGCGGCTGAAGCTCCCGCCGCTCCTGGTGCAGATCGCGTCTTTCATGATCCGCTACGGCGACGTCATCACCGACGAGATGCGGCGCATGCGGATCGCGCGGGAGTCGCGCGGCTTCGAGGCGAGCGGCCTGCGCCACTGGGGGGTGCTCGCGAAGTCGGCGGGCGCGCTGTTCATCCGCTCCTACGAACGCGGTGAGCGCGTGCACCTGGCCATGGTGAGCCGGGGGTACGCCGGTTCCATGCCCGTCATCGACGAGGTGACCGCGTCCCGGGCGCAGTGGTCGTACGCCCTCGCCCTTCCGTTCGCCGCCCTCGCCGTATGCCTGTTGGGATGGACGCTGTGACACCTGCCGCAACTTCTCTGGAGGTCTCCGGCCTCGCGTACGCCTACCCGGACGGGCACCAGGCCCTCTTCGGCGTGGACTTCTCGATCGGGCGCGGCGAGCGCGTCGCCCTGCTCGGCCCGAACGGCGCGGGCAAGACCACCCTCGTCCTGCACCTCAACGGCATCCTGACCGGCGGCGCCGGAACGGTGACGGTCGCCGGACTCCCGGTCGGCAAGCGGCACATGGCGGAGATCCGGCGCAGGGTCGGCATCGTCTTCCAGGACCCGGACGACCAGCTCTTCATGCCGACCGTGCGCGAGGACGTGGCCTTCGGTCCGGCCGCCGCCGGCATGAAGGGCGCCGAGCTGGAGGAACGCGTCCGCACGGCGCTGGAGCGCGTCGGCATGGAGTCCTTCGCCGACCGCCCGCCGCACCACCTGTCCTTCGGGCAGCGGCGCCGGGTCGCCGTCGCGACGGTCCTGGCGATGGAACCGGAGATCCTCGTCCTCGACGAGCCCTCCTCCAACCTCGACCCCGCTTCCCGGCGTGAACTCGCCGACATCCTGCGCTCGTTGGACGTCACGGTCCTCATGGTCACCCACGACCTCCCGTACGCCCTCGAACTGTGTCCCCGCTCCCTCGTGCTCAGCGACGGCGTGATCGTCGCCGACGGCGCGACCGGTGACGTCCTGTCCGACGACGAGCTCATGCGCACCCATCGTCTGGAGCTTCCCTTCGGGTTCGACCCGCGCTCCGTGACAATGGGGGCGTGACGAAACAAGAGGACGTCGGGCCGCCGGCCGGGTCGCTGCTGCTCGACGACCAGTTGTGCTTCGCGCTGTACGCCGCCCAGCGGGCCGTGACCTCGGCGTACCGCCCGCTGCTGGACGAGCTCGGCCTCACCTACCCGCAGTACCTCGTGCTGCTGGTCCTGTGGGAGCGCGGCGAGACCACGGTCAAGGAACTGGGCGCCGCCCTGCACCTCGACTACGGCACGATGTCGCCGCTGCTCAAACGGCTGGAGTCGGCGGGGCTCGTACGCCGTGAGCGCTCGGCGCACGACGAACGCTCGGTGCGTGTCGCCCTCACCGGGCGCGGCGAACTGCTCAGGGAGCGGGCGGAGGACGTGCCGCAGGCCCTGCTCACGGCGACCGGCCTGAACGAGGCCGATGTCGCCCGGCTGCGCGACGAACTGCGGCGGCTGGCCGAACGCGCGGAGGGCGCGGCGGCACGCGGCCGCTGATCCGGCACGCGGCCGCCGGCCTGACACGCGTTCGCCGGCCCTGGCGGGCCGCCCGGTGGCCTGGGCGGACCTGGGCGGGGCGGACCGGACCGGACCCGGGCGGGGCGGAACGGACCTGTGCGGGGCTGCCGGGCCTGGGCGGACCGGGGCGGACCGAACCGGGGCGGGGCTGCCGGACCTGCGTGGGCCGGGGCGGGTGTGACCGAGGTGGGGCGGGTCGAGGGCGGGGTGGATCACGGTTGGGGTGATCGGTACCCCGAGGGTTCCCGTGCTCCATACCGGCCAGTACCTTGTGCGCTATGCACTTGTGCGCGATGCATCTGTGCGTCACCTTCTGATGCCCGCCCCGGGGAGGTCCTTCCGTGATCGACGGCGCCGTTGCCGACACCCGTCCGACGAAGATCATGTATGTCGCCGAGGCGACCGCGCACGGCGGCCGGAGCGGCTATGTGACCAGTCAGGACGGGCAGCTCGAACTGAAGGTGGCGATGCCGCCGGCGCTGGGCGGCGACGGCAACGGCACGAACCCCGAGCAGCTCTTCGCGGCCGGATTCAGCGCCTGCTTCCACAACGCCCTGGTCATGGTCGGCCGCCGGGCCGGCCTCGACCTCTCCGGTTCCACCGTCGCGGCGAAGGTCGGGATCGGCCCCAACAAGCAGCGCGGCTACGGACTCGCGGTCGCCCTGAGCGTCTCGCTCCCCGTCCTCGACGAGGACGTGGCGGCGAAGCTCGTGGACGCGGCCCACGAGGTCTGCCCCTACTCGAACGCCACCCGCGGCAACATCGAGGTCACGATCGTGCTGGGCTAGGAATCCAAGGCCGCGGACGCGTGTTGCACTCATCATCGGCAGTGGTGAGGCGACAGGGAGCGCGGGCGTGGACGTGAACGGCACGGTGGCGGAGGGCTTCGAACCGGTCAGGGAGGCGTTCGCGGCCAACTTCGCGACGCTGGGGGACCGGGGCGCCGCCGTCACCGTCTACCGCGACGGGCACAAGGTCGTCGACCTGTGGGGCGGCACCCGCGACGTCGACGGCACCGAGCCCTGGGAACGGGACACCGCGCAGATCGTGCGCTCGGCGACGAAGGGCGTCGCCGCCGCCGTACTCCTCCTCCTCGCCCAGCGGGGACAGCTCGACCTGGACGCGCCGGTCGCCGCCTACTGGCCCGAGTACAAGGCGAACGGCAAGGAACACACCCGCGTACGGCATCTGCTCGCGCACCGGGCCGGGGTCCCCGCCGTCGACCGCCCGCTCACCCCCGCCGAGGCCGCCGACCCCGACCTGACGGCCGCGGCGGTGGCCGCCCAGACGCCCGCCTGGGAGCCCGGGACCGAGCACGGGTACCACGCGCAGACGTACGGCTGGCTGACCGGCGAGCTGGTCCGGCGCGTCACCGGGCGCACGATCGGCCGGTGGATCGCGGACGAGCTGGCCCGGCCCCTGGACCTCGACCTGTGGGTCGGGCTCCCCGCGGCGGTGGCCGGCCGGGTGGGCCGGGTCGCGCAGACCGAGGCGCCGGCCGCGCCGGGCGCCCTCAGGACCCGCCCCAAGCGGGCGGTCTCCGACGCCTACGCCGACCCCGGCACCCTCACCCGCCGCGCCTTCGCCGCGATCACCCCGGCGCCCGACGAGAACGACCCCGCCTACCGCGCCGCCGTCCTGCCCGCCTCGAACGGCATCGCCACCGCCGACGGCCTCGCCCGCTTCTACGCCGCGCTGATCGGCGAGGTGGACGGCGTCCGGCTGTTCACCCCGGAGACGCTGTCGGCCGCGCGCTCGGAGCAGTCCGCGGGACCCGACCGGATCCTCGTCGTCAACACCCGCTTCGGTCTCGGCTACATGCTCCACGGCGGAGCGTCGCCGCTGCTCTCCCCGGGTTCCTTCGGCCACCCCGGCCGCGGCGGCGCCCTCGGCTTCGCCGACCCCGAGTCCGGCATCGCCTTCGGCTACGTCACCAACGGCTTCCGCAAGAGCGTGACGGCGGACCCACGGGCCCAGGCCCTCGTACGAGCGGTACGCACCGCCATCACGGCGTAGCCGCCCGGCTCGGTCACGCTCCGGCCGGATGCCCGGGCCGGATGCCCGGGCCGGATGCCCGGCCGGCTCTTCGGCCGGAGGCGGGGGACGGGGTGCGGCTTGACCGCTTTCACGCCCGGGACGGCTTCCGGGGCGCTACCCCGATACCCGCCCCCCTGTGCCGCGGGCCCCGCGCGGGGGCAGCTCGGTCCGGCCTCGGCTTCGCACACCACGGGGACCCACCGACAACGGCCCCGGGACGACAACGGCCCCGGGACGACAACGGACCCGGGACGACAACGGACCCGGGACGACAACGGACCCGCGCCGACAGCGGCGCGCGCCCCCCTACCCGGCCCCCGCGTGCAGCATCAGCCCTATCCCGACGACCAGGAGCCCCGCCGCCGCGATGCGCGGCGCGCCGAACCGCTCCTTGAAGAAGACCGCCCCGATCGCCGCTCCGACGATGATCGAGGACTCCCGCAGCGCCGCGACCGGTGCCAGCGCGGCGCGGGTCTGGGCCCACAGGACCAGGCCGTAGGCCGCGACGGAGAGCGCCGCGCCGAGGAAGCCCACGGCGGCGTGCGGCCGCAGCCGCGCGAGCGTCCCGCCGCGCCAGCGGTACAGCGCGTACGCCGGGATGGCCACGCCCTGCAGTGTCATCAGCCAGGCGATGTAGCCGAAAGAGGTCCCGGAGGCGCGTACGCCCAGGCCGTCGACGACGGTGTACACGGCGATCGCCACGCCGGTCGCGAGCGCGGCGCCGATCGCGGCCCAGTCGGGGCGCCGGCCGCGCAGACCCCACAGGGCGACACCCGTCAGACCCGCGCAGGACAGCGCGACGCCCGAGGCCGCCCAGCCGTCGGGCACCTCGTGCGCGAAGACGGCCGCCAGCACCGTGACGACCAGCGGTGCGGAGCCGCGCGCGATGGGATACGCCTGCCCGAAGTCGCCGAGCTTGAAGGAGCGCATCAGCAGCATCATGTACGCGACGTGGACGACGGCCGAGGCGAGCAGGTACGGCCATGCCCCCGCCGACGGGAGCGCCACGAACGGCGCCATGGCCAGGCCGAGCAGCACTCCGCCGCCGGCTATGAGCGTGAAGCCGACGAGCTTGTCCTCGATGCGGTGCGCGAGCGCGTTCCAGCCCGCGTGCGTGACCGCGGCCAGCAGCACGGCCGCGGCGACGAGCGGCGTCACGCGATCGGCTCGCTCACATCCACCAGCGTGCCGCCCGCCTGCGCGATCAGGCTCCTCGGGTCCATCGGGAAGACGGTGGAGGCCGTGCCCGCCGATGTCCACACCGTGTCGTGGCCGAGCAGTGAACGGTCCACCAGGACACGGATCCTCGTACGGTGCCCGAAGGGCGGTACGGCGCCCGGTCCGTACCCGGTCGACTCCTTCACGAGCTGGGCCCCGGCCCGGGTGAGCTTCGCGGCGCCCAGTTCCCGTCGGACGAGCTCCATGCCGACGTGCGCCGAGCCGTCCAGCAGCACCAGCACCGGAGCCCCGTCCGCCGCGAAGAACAGCGACTTGCAGATCTGGCTCGGCTCGCAGCCGATCGCGGCGGCGGCCTCGGCGGTGGTGCGGGCCGTGTCCGGGAAGCGCCGGACCCGTCCGATCACCTCACCGAGCCCCAGCTCCCGCAGGGCCTCGGCGAAACGGGGGTCGGGGTCGCTCACGACGGAGGACCGGCCCTCTCCGGCGTTCTCATCGGTGACGTTCATGCACGGCACGCTAGCGGTCGGTGTACACCCCACGCGACCGGGCCCCGGCAGGCCCCCCGGCCTGTCGCCTCAGTCCCACCAGAAGCTCCACATCGAAGCGCCGACGAGGGACGCCGCGTACCGGGGGAACGGGGTCGGCGGGTCGTCGACGATGTTGTCGGCCGTGGTCAGCAGGTGTTCGAGGGCGATGTGCGTGGCCTGCCGCTCGTCGCGCGGGGGCCTCGCGACGGAGACGTACAGCGTCGATCCGATCACGCCGACCACCCGCGCCCCGAAACGGTCCTCCCAGCTCCGCAGCAGTGCGCAGAGCAGGGGGAGGGGCGCCTCCGAGCGCCAGCCGAGGACGGCGGGGATGTCGGCGCTCCGGGCCGCCTTCACGAGGCCGAGCGAGACGCCCGGCTCGCCCACGTGATGAAGGTGGGCGACGACCGCCGCCAGGGCGGCCTCGTCCGGGTCGGCCGCCGGGGCGGGGAGGGCGGCGGGGGCGAGTCCGGGCCACCGGTCGAACGGCGGGCCGGGGTCGTCCTCCCAGGGCTCGACGTCCTCGGGGCAGTCCAGCGGTTCGGGCGGCGCCGCGCGCCAGGCGAGCCGGCGTCGGCGGTCGTCGTGCCACCCCTGCTCCAGCTCGGCTTCGAGGTCGACAGAGGCTATTTCGCAGAGGTCGAGCGAGTCGGGGTGGTCGTTGTCGGCGTAGCAGAGGACCGGCCTGAGGCCGGTGGCGTCCTGCTGCCGCTGGACGCGGGCCCAGGCGTCCAGCAGCGTGGCGTACGGCATCTTGTCGGCGTACCACAGGACCGGTGAGCCGGCCGGTACGCCGCGGGCGGGCGGCAGGCCTTCCGGAAGCGAGAGCGTCATGCGCGGAGGCTAGGAGGTCCCACTGACATCGGGGCGCTTCCCGGGGCCGTAGGACGACGGAGCCGGTGCCGGTGGGTGGGTGTCAGGTGGCGCTGCCGGCCTTCAGGAGGGCTGCCACGATCGGGCCCGCCGTGCTGCCGCCGTGGCCGCCCTGCTGGACGACGCCGGCTCCCGCCAGGTCGCCCTTCCACGCGGTGAACCAGCCGTTGGGCTGCTTCTGGTTGTCGACCTCGGCGGAGCCGGTCTTGGCGCCGTAGTCGGGGCCGAGTCCGGCCATGGCCTCGGCGGCGGTGCCGGCGGCGGCCGTGTACTGCATGACCTCGCGGAGCTGGGCGAGCGTGGTCGCGGACATCGTGCGGGACGCCTTGGCCAGGGTGCGGTGATCGACCGACGGGGCGACCAGGTAGGGCTGGCGGAACGTGCCGGACTGGACCGTGGAGGCCACCGAGGCCATGTTCAGCGGGTTCATGCGGACCCCGCCCTGGCCCATCAGCTCGGCCGCCATCTGCGCGGCGCTCTGCACGGGCACCGAGCCGTCCGCGGAGGGCACGCCGATGGCCCAGTTGTTCAGGCCGAGACCGAACACCTGCTGGGCCTGCTTGGTCAGGTCGTCGTCCTTCAGCTTCTTGGCCTGGGTGATGAAGGCCGTGTTGCAGGACCGCGCGAAGCTCGCCTTGAACGTGCCGTTCTTGATCTCGAAGTCGTCGTCGTTGTGGAACTTCCAGCCGCCGTACGTCGCCGTCTTGGGGCAGGGGTGCGGCTTGTCGGGGGAGGCGAGGCCCTTCTCGAAGAGCATCGACGCCGTGATGACCTTCATCGTGGAGCCGGGCGCGAGGGAGCCCTGGAAGGCGGTGTTGAAGCCGTGGCCGCTGTTCGCGACGGCGAGGATCTCGCCCGTCGAGGGGCGCATCAGGACCACCGACGCCTTCGGCTTGGCGGCCACCAGCTTCTCGGCCTCCGCCTGGAGGGTCGGGCTGAGTGTCGTCTGCACCTTGCCGGGCGTGCCCGCGCTGAGCGTCAGCAGGGTCTTGTCGGGGGTCTTCTGCTTGCCCTTGGCCGCGGCCTTGCGGACCACGCGCAGTTCGATGCCGGCCTTGCCGCCGGCCGTCTTGCCGTACTTCTCGCGCAGCCCGTCGAGGACCGTGCCCAGGGAGGGGTACTTGGCGGCGGTCAGCTCACCGCCGTGCCGGTCGATGGCCGTGACCGGGGGCGTCCCGGCCGCGCCGGTCACCAGCCGGTCGCCGTCCTGGAGGTCGGGGTGGACCACGGACGGCTTCCAGCCGACCAGGGCCACGCCGTCCTTCGCCCGCCGTACGACGGTCAGTTTCGAGGTGTACGACAGCGGCTTGGTCCTGCCCTTGTAGGTGACGGTGGCCTTGACGGTGAAGGGGACGTCGGCGCCGGAGCGCTTGCCGCCGGTCAGGGTCACGCCGCTGATGTGGGCGTCCTTGCCGAAGCCGGTCAGCGTGGTCGTGGCCGCGGCCGAGTCGTCGGTCGCCGCGGCGGCCCCTTTGACGTCGCCGCTCTGCCAGGCCTTCAGGAAGGTGCTGGACGCCATGCCGATCTCGGCGGCGGAGAGCGGGCCCGTCTTGACGGCCTTGCGGGTGGTGGCCGTGACGCCCTCGTCGGCCGCCGCCCCGCTGCCGTAGAGGCTGTAGGCACCCAGCGCGGCGCCGACGACGGCGACGGCGATCACCCCGCCGAGGACGGCGGGCTGCTTCGTCTTCGGTCGCTCGGCGACGCGCCTTCTCTTGCCCCTCTTGCCCACAGCCTCGTGTCCTCCGCCGTCCCCTGGTGCCCCGTGGTGCCCTGTGATGCCCCCGTGCCTCTCGTTCCTCAACGAGAGGCACCACCCTAGGGTCCCGTCCTGTGGGGAGCGACTTCAGCCGCCCGTTCGTAGCACAGCTGCGACGATCGGACCGGCGGCCTGTCCGCCGTGCCCGCCCTCCTGGGTCATGGCGGAGGCCGCGATGTCGTTGCGGTATCCGGTGAACCAGCTGTTGGACTTCGCCTGGCCGTCGACCTCGGCGGAGCCGGTCTTGGCCCCGATGCTGCCGCCGAGCCCCGCCATCGCCTGGGAGGCGGTGCCGCTGACGGCCGTGCGGTTCATCATCGCGCGGAGCTGGGCGACCGTACCGGCGGAGAGGCCCTTGGCGGTGGCCAGTTCACGGCCGTCGAGGGAGCGCGGCACGATGACCGGCTGGCGGAAGACGCCCGTCATCGCGGTGGCGGTCACCGACGCCATGTTCAGCGGGCTCATCTGGACCTGGCCCTGGCCGATCATGTTGGCCGCCGTGTCCGGGCCGCCGGAGGCGGGCACCGAGCCGTCGAAGGACTCGATGCCGGTCTTCCAGTTGTTCTGCCCGAGTCCGAAGCGCTGCTCGGCCTCGTTGGTCAGCGAGTCGACCTTCACGTCGTCCGCGTACTTCACGAAGGCGGTGTTGCAGGAGCGCGAGAAGCTGTCGGAGAGTGTGGCGTTCTCTTGCGGCTGCATGCCCGTGAGGTTGTGGAAGGTCTGGCTCTGCCAGACCGCGGTGTCGGGGCAGGTCGCGGGCCCGTTGGCCGTCGTGATGCCGTTGTCGATGAGGGTCGCCGCGCTGATGATCTTCATCGTGGAGCCGGGGGCGAGCTTGCCGAGGAAGGCCGCGTTGAAGCCGTCCGCGCGGTGGTTGGCGACGGCGAGCACCTCTCCGGTGCTGGGCTTCACCGCCACCACCGAGGACTCGGCGTAGCGGGTGACGGCCTTCTCCGCGGCGGCCTGCGCGTTCGCGCTGAGGGTCGTGCGGACCTTGCCCGGCCGTCCCTTGGCGAGGGTGACCAGGGTCGTGTCGCCGCCGGTGCCCTCGGCGGCGTGCCGGATCGACAGCTCGATGCCGGGCGTGCCGCCCGCCTTGTCGCCGTACTTCTCCCGGAGCGCGTCCAGGATCGGCCCCAGGGACGGGTACTTCTCCTTCGTCAGGACAACGTTGTTCCGGTCGACGGCCTCGATCGCCGGGCTCGCCGACTCGCCCGTGACCAGGGTGTCGCCGTCCTTCAGCTCCGGGTGGACGACGGAGGGCTTCCAGCCGACCAGGGCCTTCCCGGTCGTCTCGCCGCGTACGACGGTCAGCTCGGAGTCGTACGCGAACGGCTTGCTCTTCCCGTCGTAGGACACCGTGGCCTTGACGGAGAACGGCACCCGGGCCCCGGACGCGGCCCCCGGGGTGATCTTCACGTCGGTCAGATGGGCGTCGTCGCGGTAGCCGGCGAGCAGGCCCTCGGCGCTCGACGCGTAGTTCGTGTACCGGGCGGCCCCGGCCGCGTCGCCCTTCTCCCAGGCCGCGAAGAAGGCGCGGCTGGCCTCCTTGACCTCGGCGCTGCTCGGCGGCCCGGTCTTCACCTCCGCGGGCCCGCCGGCTCCCGTACCGCCGTCCCCGCTGATCGCCGTCACCACGTTGTAGGCGCCGTACCCGGCACCCCCCACCATCACCGCGAACACGCTGCCTATGACGGCAGCCCTGGCCCCCTTGCGCATCCCGCGATCCCTCCCCGTGACCCCTCCTCTGAACTTCTGAACGCGTTCAGAAAAGTCGGTGCATGCTGCACTCTAGGCGCGGGAGGGGCGGATGGTGCAGACCTTCGCCGAATCGTTAGCCACAAAAACGGACGCATCCGTGAACATCGTTCATGGATGCGTCTCGCCGGTTCTTTTCAGCCAGTCAGGTCGACGAGGAGATCACAGTGCGGGTCGTCCGGGGCCGGCCGCCGGTACTGCTCCTCCTCGACGAGGGAAGGCAGCGAGGCGATGAGCGCGGTGGCGGGGATTTCGGTCAGGCGGATGTCCGCGCCGATGACACCGGGCCGGTCAGCGCGCTGTACGTAGAGCCGCAGCAACCCGTCGCCGCGCATCAGAAAGCCGATCAGGAAGGGGTTCTCGTCGTCGCCGGGGCCGGACAGCGCCCGCACGACGGTGAGTGCCCGGCCCTGCTCGGGTTCCGGGTCCGGGGTGATCTCCTCCGGGCGCAGGCGGACCAGCGTCATCCCCATGACCTCGTCGACATCGCCGCTGCCGTGGATCCGGGGTCCGGTCAGGACCGTACGCAGCAGGCCGGGGATCCAGTAGGGCGTCACCGTGTCGTTCGGGATCTCGTAGAGCAGGTCCATGACGTGCTCGCCCTCGCCGGCACGGACGGCGATCCGTACGGCGCCGGGCGCGGGCAGGACACCGAGCAGGCGGCAGTGATCGGCGACCGGGGCGTTCAGGTAGTACAGCAGGCGGCGGGTGACGTCCGCCTGCTGCTCCCGGTCCTCGGGGTCCGTCCACCCGGCCCCACCCGCGGGTCCGCTCACCCGGCTAGACCCACGTATCCAGCCACATCCGTGACCGCCACTGTTCGATCGGGATCGCTGTGCCCGTGTACAGGGGCCAGAAGTAGATGAAGTTCCAGAGGATCAGGAGGACCAGGACGCCGGCTCCGGCTGCGCCGATGACCCGGCGGCGTTCTCCCGAGCCGGGTGGGCCGAGGATCGCGCCGATCATCATCGTCACCGCCAGGCACAGGAACGGGACGAAGACGACGGCGTAGAAGAAGAAGATCGTGCGCTCCTGGTACAGGAACCAGGGGAGATAGCCGGCCGCGATGCCGCAGGCGATGGCGCCCGCCCGCCAGTCGCGGCGGAACGCCCAGCGCCACAGCACGTACAGGATCGCGAAGCCCGCCGCCCACCACAGCAGCGGCGTGCCGAGCGCCAGCACCTCGCGGGCGCACTTGTCGCCCGCGTCGGAGGGGCAGCCGTCCTTGCCGGGCAGCGGGGACTCGTAGAAGTACGAGACCGGGCGGCCCAGGACGATCCAGCTCCACGGGTTGGACTGGTAGGTGTGCGGCGACGACAGTCCGACGTGGAACTTGTAGACCTCGTGCTCGTAGTGCCACAGGCTGCGCAGCCAGTCCGGCAGGAAGGTCCAGTTGCCACCCTTGCCGTCCGTCACGGCCCAGTTGCGGAAGTAGCCGCCCTTGCCGTTGTCCGGCGAGAGGATCCAGCCGGTCCAGGAGACGAGGTACACCGACACGGCCACCGGGACCGTCGCCAGGAACGTGATGCCGGTGTCGTGCCTGAGGGCCGCCGCGTAGGGGTTGCGGGCGCCCGCGACCCGGCGCGAGGCCACGTCCCACAGGACCGCCATCACGCAGAACGCGGCGAGGATGTACAGCCCGTTCCACTTGGTGCCGATGGCCAGGCCCAGCATCAGGCCGGCCGCCCAGCGCCAGGGCCGCCAGCCCAGCCGGGTGGTCTCGGCGACGTCCCGGTCGGGGCGGGCCGAGCCGTACTCGTCGACGGGCAGGGCCGCCGCCAGTCTCGCCCGCGCCTTGTCACGGTCCACCACCAGACAGCCGAAGGCCGCCAGCACGAAGAACATCAGCACACCGTCGAGCAGCGAGGTGCGGCTCATCACGAAGTGCAGACCGTCCACCGCCATCAGCAGGCCCGCGAGGCAGCCGAGGAACGTCGAACGGAACAGCCGGCGCCCGATCCGGCACAGCAGCAGCACCGACAGCGTGCCGAGCAGCGCGGTCATGAAGCGCCAGCCGAAGGGGTTGAAGCCGAACATCCACTCGCCGAGCCCGATGACGTACTTCCCGACCGGCGGGTGCACGACATAGGCGGCGTCGGCCGGGACCTTCACGTGCCCGTTGGACTGGAGGATCAGGTCGTTGGCGTCCTTCGCCCAGTTGACCTCGTAGCCGCGGTGGAAGAGCGCCCAGGCGTCCTTCGCGTAGTACGTCTCGTCGAATATCACCGCCTTCGGGCTGCCCAGGTTCCAGAACCGCAGCAACCCCGCGAGCAGGGTCACCAGGAGCGGGCCCACCCACCCCGACCAGCGGTTGAACCGGTCGGCGACCTCCTGACGCAGCCCGAGCGCGGCCCAGATCCCCGGGCCTGGCTGGGCGTACGGCGGCACGAGGCGGTCGCGCACATCACTTCTGGGCGGCGCCGTGTAGCCGAATCGGCGCAGCCGCTGCTGCCACGACGGCCGCTGAGCGTCGGCGGCCTGGCCCTGCCGGGTGTCCGTGGAGGACGCGGTACTGGTCACCGCGCCATCGTAGGGAACAGGTCTGTGGGAGTCCCGTGCATGGGGCCCTTCCGGTCGGATGAGCTTGCCGGGCCGCACCCCTGCGAGGATGGGAGCGTGACAGGAATCCTTGTGTTGGCAGGCACTCCCATCGGCGACATCTCCGACGCGCCGCCACGGCTCGCCGCGGAACTGACCGGGGCCGATGTCGTCGCCGCCGAGGACACCCGCAGGCTGCGCAGGCTCACCCAGTCCCTCGGCGTGCAGCCGACGGGGCGGATCGTGTCGTACTTCGAGGGGAACGAGGCCGCCCGGACCCCCGAGCTCGTCGAGGCGCTCGTCGGCGGGGCGCGGGTCCTGCTCGTGACCGACGCCGGGATGCCGTCCGTGTCGGACCCCGGCTACCGGCTGGTCGCGGCCGCGGTCGAGAAGGACATCAAGGTCACCGCCGTCCCCGGCCCCTCCGCCGTGCTCACCGCGCTCGCGCTGTCCGGCCTGCCCGTCGACCGCTTCTGCTTCGAGGGCTTCCTGCCCAGGAAGGCCGGCGAGCGGCTGTCCCGGCTGCGGGAGGTCGCCGAGGAGCGCCGCACGCTCGTCTACTTCGAGGCGCCCCACCGGCTCGACGACACCCTCGCCGCCATGGCCGAGGTCTTCGGCACCCAGCGCCGCGCCGCCGTCTGCCGCGAACTGACCAAGACGTACGAGGAGGTCAAGCGCGGCCCGCTGGGCGAGCTGGCCGCCTGGGCCGCCGAGGGGGTCCGCGGCGAGATCACCGTCGTCGTCGAGGGCGCCCCCGAGAAGGGCGCCGAGGAACTGGACGCCGCCGAGCTGGTGCGCAGGGTGCGGGTGCGCGAGGAGGCGGGGGAGCGGCGCAAGGAGGCCATCGCCGCCGTCGCCGCCGAGGCGGGACTGCCCAAGCGGGACGTCTTCGATGCGGTCGTGGCGGCAAAGAACGCAGAACGAAGCGGCCCATAGAAGGGCAAAGGACTATCGTGAAAAGCAAAGCTCAGGCCGTGTGACAGGAGCCTTCCGACAAGGAAAGGCCAAAACGGCTCCAACACTCGGCAGGCCGGATGCGTTCGCGCCGGGAGAGGCGTCCACTGGACGAAGGGACGCACCCGTCCCTCGCCTCCGGCGAACCGGTGGAATTCCGGGGGAATCCCGCCGACGGGGGTGCTTGTCCAGCGGACAAGAGGAGCGGCTGGCATGAGTGAGACCACAGGACGGACCGGCGGCGGCAGCGCCGGTCAGGTCACCGAACAGACCCGGCACCGCGGCACGGCGACGGCCGTCGTCCACGAGTCGTATTCCTTCGCCTGCATGCGCTGCGGGCACGGCTGGGAGCAGTCGTACGAGATCGAGCACCACCGCGACACCGAAGGCTCCGAGTTCGTCGTGTACGTGGCGGACGGCGAGGTCGTGCCGTCGCCGCTCAGCCGGCCCACCTGCCTGAACTGCGACAGCCACGTGGTGCGCATCATGCGCGCCGGCCAGGTGTCCTTCGCCCTCGGCTCGATGCACTCCGCGACGCACCGCGCGCGCAGGTCGGCCCGGCCGCGCAAGCCCGGGGACGACGCGCACGGCGAGACGACCGACGCCCCGGACGCCTCCGACGCCCCGAAGGAGCCGCGCCACTGGCACCTGTCGGACCTGCTCCACCCCTTCCAGCACCGCCGGGCGGGATGACCCCGGCGGGCGGGGCGGCCTGCCCGCTCCCCGCGAGGTGAGGCCGGGCATGCCTCCTTCGTAGGATCGGGGCATGCCTTCCTCCGCCTCCGCCGCCGACAAGAACGCCGCACCGCCGCTCCCCGCGCCCCTGCGCGTTCCCGTCGCCGACTCGCACACCCACCTCGACATGCAGTCCGGCACGGTCGAGGACGCCCTCGCCAAGGCCGCCTCGGTCGGCGTGACGACGGTCGTCCAGGTCGGCTGCGACGTGAAGGGCTCCCGCTGGGCGGCCGAGACCGCGGCCACGCACGATGCCGTCCACGCCACCGTCGCCCTGCACCCCAACGAGGCGCCCCGCATCGTGCTCGGCGACCCCGACGGCTGGTCACGTCAGGGCGCGCGGGTACCGGGCGGCGACGCGGCCCTGGACGAGGCGCTCGCCGAGATCGACCGGCTCGCCGCCCTCCCGCACGTCAAGGGCGTCGGCGAGACCGGACTGGACTTCTTCCGCACCGGGCCCGAGGGCAAGGAGGCGCAGGAGCGCTCGTTCCGCGCCCACATCGAGATCGCCAAGCGGCACGGCAAGGCCCTGGTCATCCACGACCGCGACGCCCACGCCGACGTCCTGCGCGTCCTCGCGGAGGAGGGCGCCCCGGAGCGGACCGTCTTCCACTGCTACTCCGGCGACGCCGAGATGGCCGGGATCTGCGCCCGCGCCGGGTACTTCATGTCCTTCGCCGGCAACATGACCTTCAAGAACGCCCAGCCGCTGCGCGACGCGCTGGCCGTGGCCCCGCTCGAACTCGTCCTGGTCGAGACCGACGCGCCCTTCCTGACGCCGGCGCCGTACCGCGGACGGCCCAACGCTCCGTATCTCATTCCGGTCACGGTGCGCGCCATGGCCGCGGTGCGGGGGATCGACGAGGACACGCTGGCGACCTCGATCTCCGCCAACACCGCGCGCGCGTTCGATTACTGATCCATAACGGTTCCGGGGGGTTTTCCCGGTCGCGCCGCGGGGTCCGGCGAGAGGGTGTCGCGACACAGCGTAGCCGCGTTGCTTGGGAGAGTGACGATCGCTCCGCTAGGTTCTGGTCGCCCGATCCGGACCCAGGAGCGTGTCGTCGTGAGCAGCTCGCGGTACGAGCCGTACAAGACGTACGGACCGAACGGTGGCCCCGAGGCCACCACCGTCGTCGTCGGTGTCACCGACGCCGCCGCCGTGGCCGGTGCGCCCACCGTGGCGGCCCCCCTCGGCATGGCCGGCCCGCCCGGCGGCCCCGGAGCGCCCGGGGGCTTCGGACCGCCCGGGGGGCCCGAGGCGTTCGGACCGGTCGGGGCGCCCGAGGGATTCGGGAGCTTCGGACCGCCCGGCGGCCCCGGAGGCTTCGGGCCGCCCGGAGTGTTCGCCCCGGCTGGCCCGGCTGGCCCGGCAGGTCCGGCTGGCCCGGCATGTCCGGCGGCTCCGGCAGGTCCGGCGGGCCCGGTCGGCCCGTACGCGGGAGGCGGGACGGCCGGTGCGATGCCGGCCGACCACGAGGGGTACCGCGGTCACGGGGAGTACCGGGGGTACGAGGCGCGGACGCACTTCGGGCCCCAGGCGTACACCGGCCACGAGGCTCACCCGGTACAGGCGCAGGACCACTCCGGTCGGCGGGCGTCCTCCCCGCACGAGGCGTACACCGGCCACGAGGCCCATCGCGGCCCCGAGGCCACCTCCGCGTACGACCCGTACTCAGGCTCCCCGGCGTACGGGACCCCCGAGCCGTACGCCGTGCTCTCCCCGGAGTCCTGGGGCCCCGCCCACGAGCCGCGTGCCACCGGGCCCGCGGGGTGGGAGGCGCCCCCGGCCCCGCCGTACGGCGTACAGGGCGTGCCCGGCGCACGCGGCGGACGCACGGTCCCGGTGGCCCCCGACGCGCCGACCGAGCCCCGCCTGCCGCGCCCGCAGCCGGACACCCCGGCCGCGACGCCCGCCGGAGGCTCGGGCGCCGCCGAGGGGCGGACCGGGGAACGCGGCACGGGCGGCCGGGCCGAGGCGCGGCGCGCGGCCCGGCGCAGGCGGGGCTTCGAGCGCCCCGAGGCCCAGGCCCTGCGCCGGCTGCTCCCGCAGGCCCTGGTCGTGGCCTTCCTGGCCGGCGGCACCTCCGCGTTCGTCGCCAACGACAAGGCGATCGAGCTCAGCGTCGACGGCAGACCGCGCACGCTGCACACCTTCGCGGACGACGTGACGGAACTGCTCGCCGACGAAGGCGTGAAGGTGGGCGCGCACGACGTGGTCGCGCCCGCCCCCGGCACCGCCCTCGCCAGCGGGGACGAGGTCGCGGTGCGTTACGGGCGCCCGGTGCACCTCACCATCGACGGGGAACGGCGCAGGGTGTGGACGACGGCGCACACCGTGGACGGAGCGCTCGGCCAACTGGGGGTGCGCGCCGAGGGCGCCCATCTGTCGGCCTCGCGTTCCCGGCCCATCGGCCGTGAGGGGCTGGACCTCGACGTACGGACCGAACGCGCGGTCACGATCATGGCCGACGGCCGGGCCCGGACGATCCGCACCAACGCGGCGAGCGTCGCGGAGGCCGTGCGGGAGGCCGGGATCACCCTGCGCGGACAGGACATGACCTCCGTGCCCGCCGGGAGCTTCCCGCGGGACGGGCAGACGGTCACCGTCCTGCGCGTCACCGGGACCCGGGAGGTCCGCGAGGAACGGATTCCGTTCGAGGTGCGGCGGGCCGACGACGACTCGCTGTTCGAGGGCGTCGAGGTCGTCGACGACCCCGGCCGGTACGGAGCGCGGCGCCTGACGTACACCCTGCGCACCGTCAACGGCGTCAGGCAGCGGCCCCGGCTCGAAGGCTCCGAGGTCGTACGTCGGCCGCAGCCCCGGATGGTCCGGGTCGGCACGAAGCCGCGTCCCCCGTCCCGCGGCGGAGCCGACCACCTGAACTGGGCGGGGCTCGCCGCCTGCGAGTCCGGCGGCCGGCCCCGTGCCGTGGATCCCTCAGGCAACTACGGCGGCCTCTACCAGTTCGACACCCGCACCTGGCACACCCTCGGCGGGACCGGGCGCCCCCAGGACGCCTCGGCGGCGGAGCAGACGCGCCGGGCCAAGAAGCTGTACATGCGCCGCGGGGCGACCCCGTGGCCCCACTGCGGCCGCCACCTGCACCGCTGACACGGGGCCACGCGGACCCGTCGGCCACGCCCCGGCTCCGGCCGCCGCGTGGCCACACCTCGGCTCCGGCTGCCGCGTGACTGCGTGCCCGCACCCCGGGTTCGCCCGCCGTGTGGCCGCACCCCGCTTCCGGCCGCCGCGGGTCCGCGTGGCCGCACCTCGGCCGCGGCATCGCGGCGCCCGGAGCCGTGCGCCGGTTCCGGCACCGCGGGTCGGGGTGCCGTACGCCGCCACCGGTACCGAGCGCCGGTGACCGTTCGGCCGGTATGCGTGTCGGCGGGCCGGTGTCGCCTGGCCCGTGTCCGCGGGGCGGGCCGGTGGCCGCAAGGCACGTCAACATGTCTGCGGGCCTGTCGTCGCAAGGCCCGCAGACATGGCGGCGGGCCGGTGGCCGTGTGGTCGGTACCCGTGCCGCCGGGCCGCGGCTGCACGGCCGGGGTCCGGCCCCCCGTACCCTTGGCTCGTGACCAGCCCCACCTCCGACGCCCTCCTGGGCCCCGCCGAGATCCGCGAACTCGCGGCCGTCCTCGGCGTCCGGCCCACCAAGCAGCGCGGCCAGAACTTTGTGATCGACGCGAACACCGTGCGCCGCATCGTGCGGACCGCGGAGGTGCGGCCCGACGACGTGGTCGTGGAGGTCGGCCCCGGCCTCGGCTCGCTGACGCTCGGCCTGCTGGAGACGGCGGACCGGGTCGTCGCCGTCGAGATCGACGACGTCCTCGCGAGCGCGCTCCCGGCGACGGTCCAGGCCCGCATGCCGCAGCGCGCCGACCGTTTCGCGCTGGTGCACTCCGACGCCATGCAGGTTCAGGAGCTGCCCGGCCCGCCGCCCACCGCGCTGGTCGCGAACCTCCCGTACAACGTCGCCGTGCCCGTCCTGCTGCACATGCTCGACACCTTCCCGACCATCGAGCGCACCCTCGTGATGGTCCAGGCGGAGGTCGCCGACCGGCTCGCCGCCCCGCCCGGCTCGAAGGTGTACGGCGTGCCGTCGGTGAAGGCGAACTGGTACGCCGACGTGAAGCGGGCCGGATCGATCGGCCGCAACGTCTTCTGGCCGGCGCCCAACGTGGACAGCGGTCTCGTCGCGCTCACCCGGCGCACCGAGCCGATCAGCACGACGGCCACGAAGGGCGAGGTGTTCGCCGCGGTGGACGCCGCCTTCGCCCAGCGCCGCAAGACGCTGCGCGCCGCCCTCGCCGGGTGGGCCGGTTCCGCGCCCGCCGCCGAGGCCGCGCTCGTCGCCGCCGGGATCTCGCCGCAGGCCCGCGGCGAGTCGCTGACGGTCGAGGAGTTCGTCCGCATCGCGGAGAACCGCGCGACGGCGGAGCGCGGCGACACCGGCACCGGCCGGAACTACGCCGGGAGCGACGCCACGCAGAGCGGCACCATCGAGAACGCCCCCGAGAACGAGGAGTCGACCCAGCCGTGACGGAGACGGTGACGGTACGCGTCCCTGCCAAGGTCAACGTCCAGCTCGCGGTCGGCGGCGCACGCCCCGACGGCTTCCACGACCTGGCCAACGTCTTCCTCGCGGTCGGCCTGTACGACGAGGTGACCATCACCCCCGCGGACGAGCTGCGTGTCACCTGCGCGGGCCCGGACGCCGGCCAGGTGCCCCTGGACCGCACCAACCTCGCGGCCCGCGCCGCCCTGGAACTCGCCCGCCGTCACGGCGTCGACCCCGCCGTCCACATCCACATCGCCAAGGACATCCCCGTCGCCGGCGGCATGGCCGGAGGCAGCGCGGACGGAGCGGCCGCGCTGCTGGCCTGCGACACCCTGTGGGGCACGAACACCTCCCGCGACGAACTCCTCGACATCTGCGCCGAGCTGGGCAGCGATGTGCCGTTCTCCCTGGTGGGCGGGGCGGCGCTCGGTACCGGCCGCGGCGAGAAGCTGCGCGTCCTGGACGTCGGCGGGACCTTCCACTGGGTGTTCGCGATGGCCGAGCGCGGACTGTCGACCCCCGCGGTCTTCCGGGAGTTCGACCGGATGAACGAGGGCCGGGACGTCCCCGAGCCGGTCGCCTCGCAGGACCTGCTGGACGCGCTGGCGAAGGGCGACGCCGACGCGCTCGCCCGTACCGTCTCCAACGACCTCCAGCCCGCGGCGCTCTCCCTCTTCCCGGCCCTCGCCGACACCCTCGCGGCGGGCCGCGCGGCCGGCGCGCTCGCCGCGCTCGTCTCCGGGTCGGGTCCGACCACGGCGTTCCTCGCGCCGGACGCGGAGTCGGCGCGGACCATCGGCCAGGCACTCCACGCCTCCGGCACCTGCCGCGCGGTCCGCGTCACCCGGTCCCCGGCGCCCGGGGCGACCGTGCTCGGCTGAGGGGACGCCGGACGCGCGGCGGGGGACGCCCGCCGCGCGGACTACCCTTGAGGGTCGATCCTCGAGGGTCGATCGTCCCGCTTGTCAGGAGAGAAATGGCCGTCAACCTGGTCAATGTCGAGTCCGTCAGCAAGGTGTACGGCACCCGTGCGCTGCTCGACGGAGTCTCCCTCGGCGTCAGCGAGGGCGACCGCATCGGCGTCGTCGGCCGCAACGGTGACGGCAAGACCACCCTGATCCGCATGCTGGCCCGCCTGGAGGAGCCCGACACCGGCCGGGTCACGCACTCCGGCGGCCTGCACGTCGGCGTGCTCACCCAGCACGACTCGCTCGACCCCACGGCCACCGTGCGCCACGAGGTCATCCGGGACATGGCCGATCACGAGTGGGCGGGCAACGCCAAGATCAGGGACGTACTCACCGGTCTCTTCGGCGGTCTCGACCTGCCCGGCTTCCCGCAGGGCCTCGACACCGTGATCGGCCCGCTCTCCGGCGGCGAGCGCCGCCGCATCGCCCTGGCGAAGCTCCTCATCGACGAGCAGGACCTGATCGTCCTCGACGAGCCCACCAACCACCTGGACGTCGAGGGCATCGCCTGGCTCGCCGGGCACCTGCGCGAGCGCCGCTCCGCCCTGGTCTGCGTGACGCACGACCGGTGGTTCCTCGACCAGGTCTGCACCCGGATGTGGGACGTGCAGAAGGGCGCGGTCTACGAGTACGAGGGCGGCTACTCCGACTACGTGTTCGCCCGCGCCGAGCGTGAGCGCATCGCCGCGACCGAGGAGGCCAAGCGGCAGAACCTGGTCCGCAAGGAGCTGGCCTGGCTGCGCCGCGGCGCCCCGGCCCGTACCTCCAAGCCGCGCTTCCGCGTGGAGGCCGCCAACGAACTGATCGCCGACGTGCCGCCGCCCCGCGACAAGAGCGAGCTGATGCGGTTCGCCAACTCCCGTCTCGGCAGGACCGTCTTCGAGCTGGAGGACGTGACCGTCCAGGCCGGGCCCAAGGTGCTGCTCAAGCACCTGACCTGGCAGCTCGGCCCCGGTGACCGCGTCGGTCTCGTGGGCGTGAACGGCGCGGGCAAGACCTCCCTGCTGCGGGCCCTCGCCGAGGCCGCCCGCACCGAGGGCGAGAAGCAGCCCGCCGCCGGCCGGATCGTCACCGGCAAGACCGTCAAGCTCGCCTACCTCTCCCAGGAGGTCGGCGAACTCGACCCCACCTGGCGGGTCCTCCAGGCCGTCCAGTCCGTCCGCGACCGCGTCGACCTCGGCAAGGGGCGCGAGATGACCGCGGGGCAGCTCTGCGAGACGTTCGGCTTCAACAAGGAGAAGCAGTGGACGCCGGTCGGCGACCTCAGCGGTGGTGAGCGCCGCCGGCTGCAGATCCTGCGCCTGCTGATGGACGAGCCCAACGTCCTCTTCCTCGACGAGCCGACGAACGACCTCGACATCGAGACCCTCACCCAGCTCGAGGACCTCCTCGACGGCTGGCCCGGCTCCATGATCGTGATCTCCCACGACCGCTTCTTCATCGAGCGCACCACGGACAACGTCTTCGCGCTCCTCGGTGACGGCACCCTGCGGATGCTTCCGCGCGGTATCGACGAGTACCTGGAGCGGCGCAGGAAGATGGAGGAGGCGGCAGCGGCCACCGTGCTCGCCTCCGCCCCCGCCCCGGCGAAGGCCGCTTCGGCCGCCGACGCCCGCGCCGCGAAGAAGGAGCTCCAGAAGATCGAGCGGCAGCTCGACAAGATCTCCGAGAAGGAGACGAAGCTGCACGCCCAGATCGCCGACAACGCCACCGACTTCGGAAAGGTCGCCCAACTCGACGCCGAGCTGCGCGAGTTGGCGGGCGAGCGGGAGGAACTGGAAATGCGCTGGCTGGAGCTGGCCGAGGACGCGTGACGCGGCGGGCGCGTGACGCGGAGGACCGGACGCGTGACGCGAGGGGCAACCGCCCCTCGACCGGGCTGTTTTGCCCGCTCGGACCCTGAAGGCCCCCGCACGCGACGCCCGTTCGAGCCGGGGGCTCCGACGCACGGTGCCCGCTCGGTCCGGGAGGAGCCCGGCGTGCGGCGCCTGCTGGGGAGGGGAGGCCCCCGACAAGCGGCACCTGCCTGGGCGGGGAAGCCCCCGACGCGCGGCACCTGCTCGGGCGGGGAAGCCCCCGACCCGGGGTGCCCGCTTGAGCCGGTGGGCTCGACGACCGGAACCTGCTTGAGCCGGGGGCTTCGACGTGCGCGGCCTCCCGGGCGCGGGGGCGTCGCCGACCCGGCGTACGGGTCCGGCGTGCGGGTCCGGCGTGCGCGGCCCGTTCCAAGGGCACGCAAGTGCCGCCGCGCGCCCCCGAGTTGCCGAGAGCGCCCCTCGCGACGGCCGTCCCGCCGCGGTGAACTCGCCCCGCGCGCCCGGCGTGAAGGGTGCGTGAAGACGCGTAACGACGGCATCACAGCCCGGTCCTCCCTTGGGAACAGGGCGCGCACCGGCCCCCTGCCCGCGCCCCCTGGAGTGATAGAAAGAGCGGTCTGAGAACAGTCTGAGATCCACCGGACGAGGCGCGAATCCGGCGCCGCCGGTGAGGGGTCACATCAGTGAAGAGGGGGACGCGCTGATGAGTCAGCCGCCGAGTCAGCCGCCGCAGGGCGGTTCCGGAGCACCGCAGGACCAGCCGCCGGCAGGTGGTGCCGGCGCATCGCCCGACCCGCGCTCGCAGGCCGGTTTCGGCGCGCCCCAGGGCACGCCCCCTCCTCCCGCGCAGCCGCCCCAGGCGCCCGCGCCCCAGAGCACGCCGCCCCCCGGGCCCCCGCAGCCCGGCTACGGATACCCGCAGCAGCCCGGCCCCTACACCCAGTCGGGTCCGTACGGACAGCCGCAGCAGCCCGGCCCGTACGGACAGCCGCAGCAGCCGGGTCCCTACGGGCAGCCCGGACCCTACGGATACGGTCAGCAGCAGGGGTACGGCTATCCGCCCCAGGCGCCCTACCCGGGCGCACCCGGCACCCCGCAGCCCGGTGGTCCCGGCGGCGGCTCGAAGAACCCCTTCAAGGGGAAGCCCGCGCTCGTGATCGCCGCCGCGGTGGCGGGTCTGCTCGTCGTCGGAGGCACCGTCTGGGCCGTCACCAGCGGTGGTGACGACAAGAAGCCCGTCGCCGAGAAGAGCCCGAGCCACAGCCCGTCCGTGTCCGCGCCCGCCTCGGACGATCCGGTCAACCCCGGCGACGGCAGCGGTGACGGCGGCGAGGAGAACGAGGACCTGAACGCCGGCCGCAAGGCGGGCGAGGCGAAGGTCCTCTGGTACAAGTCGGCGCCGGACGCACCCGGTTCGGGCGCCGACGCCCCCGGCATGTGGATCACCGGCAAGGCGGCGGTGAAGGCCGCGTACAAGCAGCTCTTCGCGTACGGCGTCGAGGACGGCAAGCCGGCCTGGGACGCCGTGACGTTCCCGGAGAAGATCTGCGCGGCCACCCCGCAGAAGACGGCCGACGACAAGATCGTCGTCGCCTACATGAGCGGCTCCGCCAGCAGCGCGAAGTGCAACCAGCTCCAGCAGATCGACCTGAACACCGGCGCCAAGGGCTGGACCGCGAAGGTCTCGGAGGGCGAGCTGTTCGACAGCACGATCTCGCTCGAACTGTCCATCACCGGCAAGACGCTGACGGTCGGCCGCTCGATGTCGGGAACGGCGTACGACGTCACCAGCGGCAAGAAGCTGTGGGACAAGAAGAAGTACGGCTCCGGCTGCTACCCGGCGGGATTCGCGGGCGGCCCCAAGCTGCTGTCCGTCTCCTCCTGCGGGGCCGGCAGCAGCACCGAGCACGACGAGGTGCAGGAACTGGACCCGGCCACCGGCAAGGTCCGGTGGACGAAGAAGATCCCCAAGGGCTGGCGGGTCGGACGCGCCTACTCCGTGGACCCGGTCGTGCTCTACCTGACCAACGACGCGAAGAAGACGGTGAACATCACCGTCCTGAACGACAACGGCGACCTGCGCTCGCAGCTCAAGAGCGACGACGGCTTCGCGCCCGAGTGCGGCTTCGCGATCCTCGACCGCGATCTGACGGGCTGCTTCGGTGCCGTCGCCGACGCCGACACGCTCTATCTGCCGACCGAGGCGAAGACCGGCCCGAACGAGATCGTCGCGTTCGACCTCTCGACCGGCAAGGAGAAGTGGCGCGTCAAGTCCCCGACGGACGCGACCATGATGCCGATGAAGACGGACGGCGGCGCGCTCGTCGCCTATGTCGAGGCGTCCTACGACGGCGGCGGCCGCGTCGTGTCGATCCCGACGGGCGGCACCGGCCACACGCCCACGAAGCTGCTCCAGAACCCGCAGGGCACGGCGGCCATCGAGGCCGGCTTCTACTCCAAGGCCGTCGACTTCGTGGACGGACGCTTCTACATCTCCACGACCCGGCTGACGGGCAACGACGAGGCGAAGGAGAAGCTGATGCTGGCCTACGGCAAGTGACCGACGCCCCCGCCCCGTTCCCCCGCGTCCCGCACGCGCACAGGCCCGCCGTCCCCACGCATTCCGAGGTATTCACGTCATGAGTCAGCCGCCCCCGCCGCCGAACGAGCCCCCGAAGGGCTTCGGCGCACCGCAGGAACCCTCCCCGGGCGCGCAGCAGAGTCCGGGCGGGGCAGACCCCGAGCCCGGCGCCCCGCAGGAAGCGCCCGCGCAGGGTTTCGGTGCCCCGCAGGACCCGCCTCCGCAGGGTTTCGGTGCCCCGCAGGACCCGCCCGCCCAGGGCTTCGGCGCTCCGCAGGACCCGGGCCCGGCCGCCGGCGGGTTCGGCCCGCCGACCCCTCCGCCGCCCGCCGCGGGCGCGGGCTACGGCTACCCCCAGACGCCCCCGCCCGCGTCCCCGCAGCAGCCGTACGGCTATCCGCAGACGCCGCCTCCGGGCCAGGCCGGCTACGGCTACCCGGGCCAGCCGCAGGCCCCGTACGGCGCCCCCGGTCAGCCGAGCCCGTACGGCTACCCGCAGCCGCCGACCATGCCGATGCAGCCGCAGGCCCCGCAGGGCGGCGGCGGGCGCAGGAACAACGCCCCGCTCCTCATCGTCGTGGCGGCCGTGGTGCTCATCGCGCTGATCGTCGGCGGCGGTGTCGTGTACTCGCAGCACTCCGGCGGCGGCACCAAGCACAGTGCCGGCGGATCGGGCGGCACCGGTGGCAAGGGCGACGGCAAGGGCGGTGACAAGAAGGGCGGCGACGGCGGGGAGAAGGTGCCGGCGAACACCAGCTCCGACCTGCTCTTCCAGGTGCCCGCGCCTGCCGTGGCCAAGGACGTCAACAGCGTGACCACGGCCGGTTCCTGGCTCACCGACAAGGTGTACGCCAAGACCGGCATCGCCGAGATCAACGGCTACGACCCGACGACCGGCGCCAAGACCTGGACGATCAAGCTCCCCGGCCCGGTGTGCCAGGCCAGCCGGCACAGCACGGACGCCAACCGCTCGGCGATCATCTACGAGCCGGCCATGCCCACCAAGGCGCAGCCCTCGCACGGATGCACCCAGCTCGCCGCGATCGACCTCGACGCGGGCGCGAAGCTCTGGACCCGGACGATCAAGTCCGGTGACCAGGAGATCAACCTCGACAACGTGACGATCAGCGGGAACACGGTCGCCGCGGGCAGCACCGGCGGCGGCGGAGCGTTCGACATCTCCACCGGCAAGGCGCTGTGGGCCCCGAAGACGGGCGACAGCTGCTACGACTCCGGTTACGGCGGCGGCGAGAAGCTGGTCGCGGTCCGCAAGTGCGGCGAGTACGGCAGCACGCGCCAGCTCCACATCCAGACCATCGACCCGAAGTCCGGGAAGGTGCTCTCCGAGTACAAGATGTCGCCCGGCATCGAGTACGCCAGCGTCGTCTCCACCGACCCGCTGGTCGTGGCGGCGGACGTCGGTGACTCCGCCGGTGACGGCAGCGGCATCTCGGACTTCTTCTCGATCGACAACAAGACCGGCAAGCTGCGGGCGAAGATCTCGGCACCCGGCAAGACGTACGCCGCCAAGTGCGACGGCATCACCCGGATCGAGTTCTGCAAGTCGCTCGCCGTCGGCAACGACAAGCTGTACGTCCCGACGGAGGAGCACGACGGCTCCGGCGACTACAGCCGGACCAACGAGATCGTCGCCTTCGACCTGGCCACCGGCAAGCAGACCGGACAGCGCGCGGACGCGGGCGACGGCTACAGCATCACCCCGCTGCGCATGGACGGCACCAACCTCCTCGCGTACAAGCGGCCGCCGTACGACAAGGGCGGGCAGATCGTCTCCATCGACGGAACCTCCTTCAAGGAGACGAAGCTGATGGAGAACCCGGCCACCCAGTCGACGCGCGACGCGGAGGCGAGCATGCTCCCGGACTACGCCGAGATCCTCTACGGCGACGGCCGGCTGTACATGTCCCAGGTCTACGCGGACAAGCCGACCTCCGCGACGGACAAGGAGTACCTGGCGATCGCCTTCGGAACGAAGTAACCGTCACCTTTCGAGTGAACCAAAGTGATCATCTTCGAAAGAATGCGGTGATCGTTTCCCCGGATTGATTTGTTCGGGCCGAAACACCGTGTGCGGCCCCGTCCCTGTTCAGGGACGGGGCCGCACACGTACCCCGCATCACTTCCTATTGGGTGGGATTTCGATATTCCGGGGCACTTCTCTCCAGTAGGGGAAGCGCAACGTCGAACAAGCGTGTAGCTTCCGGGGGATGGAGAGCCGGGGGGCTCCTGATCCACGGGGAACCAGTGGGGATGTTCGGGGGGACTGGGGGGTTGCCTGATGGGAGTCCGGCTGATGGTGGTCGACGACCACCGACTGCTCGCCGAGGCGCTGGCCTCGGCACTGAAGCTGCGCGGGCACCGGGTGCTCGCCGCGGCGGCGCCCGCCGCGGGGGCGGCGGAACTGGTGATCACACGGGCACCCGAGGTGTGCCTGATCGGCACGGCGGCACCCGCGGAACCGGGGATCTTCGACCCGGTGGTGCGGATCAAACGGGAGCGCCCGCAGGTGGCGGTCCTGGTGCTCGGACCGGTGCCGAACCCGCGCGGGATCGCGGCCGCGTTCGCCGCCGGCGCCTCCGGCTACGTACGCCATGACGAGCGGATCGAGGGTGTCGAACGCGCGATCATGAAGGCGCGGGCGGGTGAGGCGGCCGTGGCCCCGCAGTTGCTCCAGGGTGCCTTCAGCGAACTGCTCAACCCCGCGGCCCAGCCCGACGACGAGGGCCAGCGGCTGCTCCAGATGCTCACACCCCGGGAGGTGGAGGTCCTGGTGCGGGTCGCCGACGGTGAGGACACCCGGCTGATCGCGGCCGGGATGGGCATCGCCCCGTCCACGGCCCGCACCCATGTCCAGCGGGTCCTGATGAAACTGGGCGTCGGCTCCCGCCTGGAGGCGGCGGCACTGGCGGCCCGCACCGGCCTGCTGGACCGCGCGGGCCCGATCCCGGCCCAGAAGACCCCGCTCGGCCACCCGGACACCACCCGCTGAGACGTACGGGTCCCAGGGGCCGCCGGCTTTGGGAGCTGCCGGGTCCAGGGACCGCCGGTCCGCGGCCGGACCCGGCCGCGGGTTCACGCGTGGGCGGGGCTACGAGGAAGGGGGCTTCCCCTCCTCGAAGCTGGCGAAGTACGCGGCGGCCATGTCCTCGTCCCCGTGACCGAGGGCACCGGCGCGGGCGAAGCGTTCGGCGGCGGCCTCGGCGACGTCGAGACGCACACCGTGCCGCTGTCCCGCGCGCACGATCAGGCGGGCGTCCTTCTCGGCGGTGGTCACGGCGAAGCTGGCCGGGGACAGCCGGTCCGTCAGGACGAGGTCGGCCTTGGCCCGCAGATAGCCCATGTCGAGCGGGCCGCCGTCGATGAGACCGAAGAAGTCCTCCGGGTCCACTCCGAGACCCTCGGCCAGGGCCAGCACCTCGCCGGTCGCGGCCGTGGCGGCGAGGACCCAGCTGTTGGCGACGAGCTTGAGCCGGGTCGCGCTGCCCGCCGCGCCGTCCTCGCCGGTCCACACGGTACGGGCGCCGACGGCGTCGAAGACCGGCGTCACGGTGTCGCGGGCGGCGCTCGGACCGGCGGCGAGCACGGTGAGCTGTCCGGCCTCCGCGGGTGCGCGTGTCCCGAGGACGGGTGCGTCGAAGAAGGGGAGCCCGTGCGCGCCGGCGAACCCGGCGAGCTCGGCGAGGGCTTCGGTCCCGGCGGTCGTGGACTGCACCCAGACGGCCCCCGCCCGCAGCCCGGGTGCGGCCCGGCGCATGACGTCGAGGGCGGCCGGACCGTCGTGGAGCATGGTCAGGACGACGTCGGCGCCCCGCACGGCCTCCTCCGGGGTGTCCGTGACGTGCACGCCGTCGGCGGCCAGCGGCTCGGCTTTGGCCCGGGTGCGGTTCCAGGCCCGGACACCGTGCCCGGCCCGTGCGATGTTGCGGGCCATGGCGGCCCCCATGATGCCGGTGCCGAGAACACTGACAGTGAGTTTGTCGGTCATACACCTCACCCTTCCCTCTCACCCGTACTTCTCCCGCGTGAGAGGGAAGGGACGCCACGGCGGGCCCCGGCGGCGGTCTCAGTAACCGTCCTGGAGGATCCGCCGGGCCACCTTCACCCGCGCGTCGGCGAGTTCCCCGGCGATCCGGCGCTCCCGCTCGTCGTCGGCCACGACGGCCGGGGGTTCGGTGTCCCCGATCAGCAGGCACGCGTGGCGCAGATGGGTCGGAGGGTGGGTCGCGTCGACGCTGTGGCCCCGAAGTACACCGACCCTGCGCAGACGCTCGCGCTCGAGGTCCGGAATCGACGCCAGGTCCGTGACGACGCGTCCCCACAGCTCCTCTGCCCAGGCCGTGGTCTGCTGCCTGCCGCGCGGGCCGTTCAGGGCGGCGCGGTTGACCTCGCGCCGGAGTGTCACAGCGGCTGAATCCGAGATCAGCAGCCGGTCCATGAGCTCCAGCGCGGCCTGGGTGGACCCGGCTCGGGCGGCGACGCGGTCGGCGAGGTATTCGGCCCGCTGGGAGGCACGGAGGGTCAGCCGGTCCAGGACCGCCAGGACGCAGCGGACGAGTAGACGGGGCGGCGCGTAGAGCAGGTTGAGGAAGAGCATGAGCGGGCCGGAGTCGTCGAGCGGCTCGAAGTCGACCGGCTCGAAGTAGTAGTGCCAGGTGGTCAACGAACTGAAGGCGGTTCCGACGACCAGGCCGTGGCGGGTGTCCCCGTTGACGTAGTGGCCCATTTCGTGACCCAGCAGCGCGATCCGCTGCTGCGGTGTGAGGGCTTCCCACAGAGGAAGCCCCAGGGTGAGCAGCCGCCGCCCCCGCACGCCGTAGCTCTGCACGCTCGCGTTGGTCTCGGCATCGAGGGCAATGGCGTCGACACCGCGGGTGCCGGCCACGCGGGCGATCTCGTCGACGAGCGCGAAGAGTTCAGGTGCGTCGGCACGGTGCAGCACGGGGGTGTTCGTCGGCAGCCGGTCGAACCGGGGCCGCAGCGACCACCCCAGGGCGAGAAGGAAGGCGCCCGGCACCATTTCCCAGCCGCCCCATCCTCGGACAAGGAGCCAGATGCCGCCCGCGGTCAGGGACAGGGTCAGGGCGTGGACGATGACCGCGACCGCGACGGCGAGGACGGTCGCGGAGTCGCGTCGGGCGCGCAGGCTCCCGCCGGAGTTCAGCTCCGCCAGCAGTCGCTCACCGTGCCGCTGCGCCAGGGCACGCCGGGCCCTGGCGAGCCGTCCCCGCTTCTCCTCCGGCCGTCCCGGATCGACGTTCCAGTCGCAGGCGGCGCACCACGTGACGAACCGGGCGTCGCATCGGACCTCGGCCCCGCACTCCGGGCATGGCTGAACCGTCTCCACCGTGGCGGTGTCCATCGCTGACTCTCCCCTGCCCCACGGCCCCTCCCCAGAGGCCGTCCGTACCTGTTCTGGCGAAGGAGATCACAGAGGTGTCGCGGCGTAAAGGGCCAGGTCCGAGCCGCTTTCCAGTGCCGGGGCCGGAGTTCGTGCTGAACTCCGGCCCCGGGTGCGGGAGTCAGTCCTTCGGCGGAGCGTGCTCCTCGGCCGGGCTCTCCGGGGCCGGAGCCGGAAGGGGCCGCAGCCACAGCCAGGCCAGGAAGAACAGGCCGAGGGCGAGCATGCCGAGGCCTGTCCAGAGGTTGATGTTGATGTCGCCGGCCTTGGCGAGGTCGGCGTCGGAGGCCGTGATGCCGGCGATGGTGACGATGACGCCGTAGATCACGAACAGTCCGCCGATGATGCGGCGGATGTCGAACAGCCGGGCGGCGGTCGTGGACTGCTTCTCGAGCTCCGCGACCTCGCGCTGGACGTCGTTTTCCGAGTAGTCGGACATAGCTTCTCGATTCTCCCTCGTCGGGACGGGCCGGACTCGTCGGAACGGGATCAGAACGAGAACGGGATGTAGCAGGCGGCGGCCAGGATCACAGCACCCCAGCCCAGCAGCGCGGGCCTGCGGTACCAGGCGTCGTCACCGGCGGCCGGCGGCTCGGCCATGCCGGGGGAGACCGTGCCGTACACCAGGCCCTCCAGCTCGGGCGCGGGCTTGGGGGCGGTGAAGAGGGAGACCCCCACCATCACCACGCCGCCGGCCACGAAGGCGACGATCGCCGAGACGAAGTTGGCACCCTGGTCGGAGGGGAAGCCGACGACGCCCTGCTTGTAGAGGACGAAGTAGTTCACCATCGCCGCCGTCGTCCCGGTCAGCAGGCCCCAGAAGCCCGACTTCACCGACGCCCGCTTCCAGAACATGCCGATGATGAAGACCGCGAACATCGGCACGTTGAAGAAGGAGAAGAGCGTCTGGAGGTAGCTCATGATGTTGGAGAAGGACGAGGCCAGGAAGGCCGTGCCGATCGACGCCAGCACGCCGATCACCGTGATCAGCCGGCCGAAGCGCACGTAGTAGCCGTCCTCCCGGCCCCTGACCACGTACTTGGCCCAGATGTCGGTCGTGAAGACCGTGTTGAAGGACGAGACGTTGGCCGCCATGCCCGCCATGAACGCGGCCAGCAGGCCGGTCACCGCGATGCCGAGGACACCGTTCGGCAGCAACTCCTGCATCAGGTAAGGGATCGCGTCGTTGTACTGGAGGTCCGAGCCGGGGGTGCCGATCTTCGGGACCAGGACAGCCGCCACGAGACCCGGGATCATCACCAGGAACACGATGAAGATCTTCGGGTAGGCCGCGATGAGCGGGGTGCGCTGGGCCGCGGAGAGGTTCTTGGCCGACAGCGCGCGCTGCACCTCGGCGAAGTTCGTCGTCCAGTAGCCGAAGGACAGCACGAAGCCGAGACCGAGCACGATGGTCAGCCAGTTGGCGCCGAGCGGGTTGGCGCTGCCGATGCCCGTGCCGCCCCAGGCCGTCGTGAAGTCGGTGCCGTGGCTCTTGTCGAGGGAGTCGGTCAGACCGCCCCAGCCGCCCACCCGGTGCAGACCGACCACGGCGATCGGGATCAGGGCCGCCAGGATCACGAAGAACTGGAGCACCTCGTTGTAGATCGCGGAGGAGAGCCCGCCGAGGGTGATGTACGCGAGGACGAAGAACCCGGCGACGACGATCGCCACCCACTGCGGCCAGCCGAGCAGTGCCTCGACCACGATCGCGAGCGAGTAGAGGTTGACGCCGGCGATGAGGACGGCGGCGAAGGCGAACAGGATCGAACTCAGCAGGTGCGCCCATTTGTCGAAGCGCAGGAGCAGGAACTCGGGAACCGAGCGGACCTTGGAGCCGTAGTAGAACGGCATCATCACCAGGCCCAGGAAGACCATCGCCGGGATGGCGCCGATCCAGTACCAGTGCACGGTGTAGACGCCGTACTGCGCGCTGTTGGCGGCCATGCCGAGGATCTCGGTGGCCCCGAGGTTGGCCGAGATGAACGCGAGACCGGTGATCCAGGCGGGCAGTGAGCGGCCGGACAGGAAGAAGTCGAGGCTCGTCCGCACCGAGCGGCGGGCCGCGAAGCCGATGCCCAGGACGACCACGAAGTAGATGCCGAGGATTGTGTAGTCGAGTGCGTTCGTGGGGAGACGCAGCTCGGCGGCGAGCAGGGTGCCGGCTTGGAGCGGATGTGTGGGGGACTGCATCAGAACTCGCTTCGTCGCATGAACCTATCGGACCGGAATCTATGCCTCCGCATTCAGCAGATGCACCCTCCTGATGGTGACCTTTGTTTGATTGTGACGTTGACTGTGCTGGTGGCTTGTGGTTTGTTGTGTTCGGTTATGTTTGAAGGTTTGATCGGGTGCTGATGGGGAGTCCGACTGTGAAGAAGACCTCGACCCGGCTCGCCGACGGTCGTGAGCTCATCTACTACGACGCGGGCGACGACCAGGTGCGCGACGCGGTGGACCGGCGCCCGCTCGACCCCACCGTCACCACCTCCGAGGTGCGCCGCGACCCGCTGCTCGGCGACTCGGTGGCCATCGCCTCGCACCGCCAGGGGCGCATCTACCACCCCCCGGCGGACGAGTGCCCGCTGTGCCCGTCCTCGGGCGACCGGCTGAGCGAGATCCCCGAATCCTCGTACGACGTCGTCGTGTTCGAGAACCGCTTCCCCTCGCTCGCCGGAGACTCCGGCCGCTGCGAGGTCGTCTGCTTCACCTCCGACCACGACGCGTCCTTCGCGGACCTGACGGAGGCGCAGGCGGCCCTCGTCCTGGAGGCCTGGACGGACCGCACCGCCGAACTCTCCCATCTGCCCTCCGTCCAGCAGGTCTTCTGCTTCGAGAACCGCGGCGCCGAGATCGGTGTGACACTCGGTCACCCGCACGGGCAGATCTACGGCTACCCCTTCACCACCCCCCGTACCGCACTGATGCTGCGCTCCCTGGCCGCGCACAAGGAGGCGACCGGCGGGGAGAATCTGTTCGACGACGTCCTCGCACGAGAACTCGCCGACGGCTCCCGGATCGTCCTGTCGAGCGACCACTGGGTCGCCTTCGTCCCGTACGCGGCCCACTGGCCCTACGAGGTCCACCTCTACCCGCGCCGCCGCGTGCCCGACCTGCTCGGCCTCGACGAGGACGCGCGCACAGAATTCCCCCAGGTCTATCTGGAACTCTTGAGGCGCTTCGACCGGATCTTCGACGGACCGGACGGTGGGAAGGACGGGACGGGCGAGCCGCCGACGCCGTACATCGCGGCGTGGCACCAGGCTCCCTTCGGCCCGCTGGAGGAGTTCGAAGGCGTCAACCGGGACGACTTCGCGCTCCACCTCGAGCTTTTCACCATTCGCCGCACTTCCGGCAAGCTGAAGTTCCTCGCGGGTTCCGAGTCCGGCATGAACGTGTTCATCAACGACGTGCCGCCGGAGACCGCGGCTCAGCGACTGCGAGAGGTAGCGAGTACATGAGTGGGAAGTACCTGGTCACGGGTGGAGCCGGCTACGTGGGCAGCGTGGTCGCGCGCCACCTGCTCGAGGCGGGCCACGAGGTCACCGTCCTCGACAACCTCTCCACCGGATTCCGCGAGGGCGTGCCCGCCGGCGCCGCCTTCGTCGAGGGCGACATCCGCGACGCCGCCAAGTGGCTGGACTCCTCCTACGACGCGGTCCTGCACTTCGCCGCGTTCTCGCAGGTCGGCGAGTCCGTGGTGAAGCCCGAGAAGTACTGGGACAACAACGTCGGCGGCACCATGGCCCTGCTCGCCGCGATGCGCGAGGCGGGCGTGCGCACGCTGGTCTTCTCCTCCACCGCAGCGACCTACGGCGAACCCGAGACCACCCCGATCGTGGAGTCCGCGCCGACCCGGCCCACCAACCCCTACGGCGCCTCCAAGCTGGCCGTCGACCACATGATCACCGGCGAGGCGGCGGCGCACGGACTCGGCGCGGTCTCCCTGCGCTACTTCAACGTGGCCGGCGCCTACGGCGAGAGCGGCGAGCGGCACGACCCCGAGTCGCACCTCATCCCGCTCGTCCTCCAGGTCGCGCAGGGCCGCCGCGACGCGATCTCCGTCTACGGCGACGACTACCCGACGCCGGACGGCACCTGCGTCCGCGACTACATCCACGTCGCGGACCTCGCCGAGGCGCACCTGCTGGCCCTTTCGGCCGCGGCCCCCGGCGAGCACCTGATCTGCAACCTCGGCAACGGCAACGGCTTCTCCGTCCGCGAGGTCATCGAGACCGTGCGCCAGGTGACCGGACACCCGATCCCCGAGGTCATGGCACCGCGCCGCGGCGGGGACCCGGCGATCCTGGTCGCCTCGGCCGAGACCGCCCGGGAGAAGCTCGGCTGGAACCCGTCCCGCGCGGATCTCGCGGGGATCGTCGCGGACGCGTGGGAGTTCGCACAGCACAGCACGGCGAAGGGGTAAAGCGTGGAGCAGGTGGGGGTACGTGAGGGCTTCGAGGAGCTGTACGGGGCCGCGCCCGAGGGCGTCTGGGCGGCGCCCGGCCGGGTCAACCTGATCGGCGAGTACACGGACTTCAACGAGGGGTTCGTGATGCCGTTCGCGCTGCCGCACACGGCGGTCGCGGCGGTGTCCCGCCGGTCCGACGGAGTGCTGAGGCTGCACTCGGCGGACATCGAGGGACCCGTCGTCGAGCTGCGCGTCGACGAACTGACGCCCCGGTCGGACACCGGCTGGGCCGCCTATCCGGCGGGTGTGGTGTGGGCGCTGCGCGAGGCGGGCCACGCCGTCGGCGGCGCGGACATCCATCTGGCCTCCACGGTGCCCACCGGGGCCGGGCTGTCCTCCTCGGCGGCCCTGGAGGTCGTCACCGCCCTCGCCCTCGACGAGCTCTACGGACTCGGGCTCACCCGGCCCGAGCTGGCACGGCTCGCCCAGCGCGCCGAGAACGACTTCGTCGGCGTGCCCTGCGGGGTCATGGACCAGACGGCGTCGGCGTGCTGCACCGAGGGCCACGCCCTGCACCTGGACTGCCGTGACCTCTCCATCCGCCAGATCCCCTTCGACCTCGCCTCCCAGGGCCTCGAACTCCTCGTCGTCGACACCCGGGTGAAGCACGCGCTCGGCGACGGGGCGTACGCCGAGCGGCGTGCGGGCTGTGAGGAGGGGGCGCGGCAGCTCGGGGTGTCCCATCTGCGCGATGTCCCGTACGAGGGGCTGGACGCGGCCCTCGCCCGCCTCTCCGACGAGCGGGTGCGCCGCTACGTCCGCCACGTCGTCTCCGACGACCACCGGGTGGACCGGGTGGTCTCCCTGCTGGACGCGGGGGACGTCCGGGCGATCGGGCCGGTCCTGACGGACGGTCATGCCTCGCTGCGGGACGATCTGCGGATCTCGTGTGCCGAGCTGGATCTCGCCGTGTCGGCGGCGAACTCCGCCGGTGCGCTGGGGGCCCGTATGACGGGGGGCGGGTTCGGGGGGTCCGCCGTCGTGCTGGTGGAGTCCGCCGACATCGACGGGGTCACCAAGGCCGTGGTGGAGGCCTTCGCCGAGGCCGGCTTCACCGCTCCGCGGGTCTTCCCCGCCGTCCCTTCGGCCGGGGCCCGGCGGATCGGCTGAACGTTTGGCTCAGAACCGCTTCGTCAGGGTGTACTCCGTGATTCCCGGGGGGTAGTCCGGGATCACGGACACCACCTCGTAGCCCTGTTTGCGGTAGAAGTCCGGGGCCTGGAAGTCCCAGGTCTCCAGGCGGGCCGCGGTGCAGCCGCGTTCGGTGGCGGCCTGTTCGGCCTCGGTCAGGAGCCGGGTGCCCAGACCGGTGCCGCGGTGGCGGTCGTCGACCCACAGATAGGTGACGTGCAGCCAGGTCGTCCAGGTGTGGCCCACCAGCCCGCCGGCCAGGCCGCCGTCCTCGTCCAAGGCCCAGACGTGGAGCGGGAGTTCCCGCTCACCTGGGGTTCCGCGCAGCTCGCGCAGCACCGGGGACGCCGCCGTGTTCGTGTCCAGCAGCGATCTGCGGAGCAGATCCCGACGCTCCTTGTCTTCTCCTGTCTCGATATGAAACATACGGCTCACCCTAAACGCGCTGGCCAACCAGTTCTGCAAATTGGCTTCCGCTCTCCGCCCCCGCCCGTACTCTGATGAACAGTGCCGGTGGGGGCCGGTGCTGATCAGGGGGCGAGACAGTCGGGTACGACGCCCGAAGTGGGGGTAGCACTTCCAGCACGGCGGCGGCCGTGCGGCGGAGGCACCTCGTTTTCCGGGTCGCAAGCGGGCCCGGGATCACCTCGGGCGCCGTACCCGTACGGATCGTCCCCCGACAGTGGGGGTTTCTGTGGTTCGCATCCGAGTACTGGTCGTCGACGACCATCGCATCTTCGCCGAGTCGCTCGCCGCCGCGCTCGCGGCCGAGCCCGACGTCGACGTGTCCGCCGCCGGCAGCGGTCCGGCCGCGCTGCGCTGCCTCGAACGCGCGGCGGCCGAGGGCCGCCGTTTCGACGTCCTGCTCGTCGACGCCGACCTGGGCGGCAATCTGCCCGGCATGCGTCCGGCGGTGCCCGTCCAGGAGAGCAACGAGGACGGCCTGGTCGACGGCATATCGCTGGTCGCCGGGGTGCGTTCGGGACAGCCGGGCGTACGGACCGTCGTGCTGGCCGAGAAGGACGACCCGCGCCGGGCCGCGCTCGCCCTGCAGGCCGGGGCCTCGGGGTGGGTCGCCAAGGACTGCTCGCTGTCGCGGCTGCTCACCGTCATACGGGGTGTGCTGCGTGACGAGACCCATCTTCCGCCCGCCCTGCTCACCGGGGTGCTGCGCGAGCTCACCGCCGCGCGCAAGCACCGCACCGAGAGCGAACGGCTCGTCGAGTCGCTGACGCCCCGCGAGCGCGAGGTGCTGCGGTGCATGGTGGCCGGGCTCGGGCGCAAGGCGGTGGCGGAGCGGCTGTTCCTGTCGCCGCACACGGTCCGCACCCACATGCAGAACGTCCTCGGCAAGCTCGGCGTGCACTCCACCCTCGCCGCCGTCGCACTGGCGAGGCGCGCCGGGGTCGGACCCGTCGACCTAACCGGGGATGTTGTCGAACGGGGCGGTCAACTGGCGTAGCAGTCCGGCCAGTTCACCGCGCTGTGCCCGGCTCAGCTCGGCGAGGATCGCGCGCTCCTGGTCGAGCAGGCCGGCCAGTGCCTGGTCGGCGCGGTCGCACCCCTCGTCCGTGAGGCGGACGAGCACGCCCCTGCGGTCGCTCGGGTCCGGGAGGCGTTCCACCAGACCCTTCTTGGTCAGACGGTCGATGCGGTTCGTCATCGTGCCGGAGGTGACGAGCGTCTGGGTCAGCAACTGCCCGGGAGAGAGCTGATACGGGGATCCCGCGCGCCGCAGCGCCGTCAGGACGTCGAACTCCCAGGGCTCGAGGCTGTGCTCGGCGAAAGCGAGCCGGCGCGCACGGTCCAGGTGCCGGGCCAGCCTGCTCACCCGGCTGAGCACCTCGAGCGGTTCCACGTCGAGGTCCGGGCGCTCCCGGCGCCACGCAGCGACCAGCCGATCGACCTCGTCCTCCATGACGATCAGTGTAGTGGTTGTGTCGACATGAAGTCTCTTGATGTGGAGTTTCTCGACAGCAAGTCTCTTGACGTCGAGATATATTTGCTGTGAGGCTGGAGATCCGAACGGTCCGGTCACCGCCGCCCCTTCAGCGGTCCGCGACCCCGCGGCGACTTCGAGGAGGCCACCCATGGCTGCCACCCCCACCTGGGACCCGGGTCAGTACCTGCGCCACTCCCGGCACCGGGCCCGTCCCTTCGCCGACCTGCTCGCCCAGGTCACCGGCCTGCCGCGCGACCCGGCCCGCATCGCCGACCTCGGCTGCGGCCCCGGCAACGTCACCGTCCAGCTCGCCGCCCGCTGGCCCACCGCCCACATCACCGGCTACGACAACTCCGCCGACATGCTGGCCAGGACCGAGGAGCACGCCGGTCCCACGGCCGGCGGCGGACGGCTCGACTTCGCCCACGCCGACCTCACCGACTGGGTGCCCGCCGAGACGTACGACCTGATCACCTCGAACGCCGCCCTCCAGTGGGTGCCCGGACACCTGGACTCGCTCTCCGGCTGGCTCGACGCCCTCGCGCCCGGCGGCACCCTCGCCTTCCAGATGCCGCACAACACCGACGCCCCGCTGCACGTCATCCTGCGCGAACTCGCCTCCTCCCCGCGCTGGAAGGGACTCCTCGGCGACACGCTCCGCCCCGCCGACTCGGTCCACGACCCGCTCGTCTACCTGGACCGGCTGGAGGGCGCCGGCTGCCGGACGGACGTCTGGGAAACCACGTACATGCAGCTGCTGAGCGGCCCCGACCCCGTTCTCGACTGGGCGAAGGGGACCGCGCTGAGGCCCGTGCTGACCGCCCTCGCCGACGACCCCGAGGCCGCGGACGCCTTCCTCACCGCCTACCGGGACCTGCTGCGCGAGGCCTACCCCGCCCGGCCGTACGGCACCGTCCTGCCGTTTCGCCGGCTGTTCGCCGTGGCCCGGAAGGAGGCCTGATGCTCACCGCCCTCGACCATGTCCAGCTCGCCGCCCCGCCGGGTTCCGAGGACCTGCTGCGCGCGTACTACGTCGACGCCCTCGGCATGACCGAGACACCCAAGCCGCCCGTCCTCGCCGCCCGCGGGGGCTGCTGGTTCCGGGCGGGAGCCGTCGAGCTGCACCTCGGGATCGAGGCCGCCTTCCGTCCCGCGAAGAAGGCCCACCCCGGGCTGCGCGTCACCGGCATCGACGCCTGCGCGGCCCGGATCGCCGCCGCCGGATTCCCCGTCACCTGGGACGGGGACCTGCCCGGCCACCGGCGCTTCTTCTCCGAGGACCCCGTAGGCAACCGCCTCGAATTCCTGGAGCCGGAACCGGAGCCGGAGTCCGGCTGACGGCACCGACGGGCCGAGCCGCTTCCCCGCGTGGGAGAGCCGGGGCCGAAAGGCCGGGGAGCCGGAGGGCGGGGGTGGAGACCGGGGGGCCGGGGGACGGGCGGTCCGGGGGCGCGGGGGGCTCCCGGACCGTTCGCTAGGCCTTGCGGTGCCCTATCAACCGCGGCTTCGGCTCCAGCCCGTCCAGGCCGTGCCACGCCAGGTTCACCAGATGCGCGGCGACCTCCGCCTTGCGCGGCTTGCGCACGTCCAGCCACCACTGGCCCGTCAGCGCGACCATGCCGACCAGGGCCTGGGCGTACAGCGGCGCCAGCTTCGAGTCGAAGCCGCGGCTCTTGAACTCGCGGCCCAGGATGTCCTCCACCTGGGTGGCGATGTCCGAGATCAACGACGCGAACGAACCCGTCGACTGCGGGATGGGGGAGTCACGCACCAGGATGCGGAACCCGTCCGTGTACTCCTCGATGTAGTCCAGGAGGGCGAACGCCGCCTGCTCGCACAGCTCGCGCGGATGGCCCGCCGTCAGCGAACTGGTCACCATGTCCAGCAGCCGCCGCATCTCACGGTCCACCACCACCGCGTACAGGCCCTCCTTGCCGCCGAAGTGCTCGTAGACCACCGGCTTGGAGACACCGGCCTTGGCCGCGATCTCCTCCACCGACGTGCCCTCGAAGCCCTTGGCCGCGAACAGGGTGCGGCCGATCTCCAGCAGCTGCTGACGGCGCTCGGCGCCCGTCATGCGGGTGCGGCGCGCGCGCCGCGGCTTCTCGCTGCTGCTCGGGGTGCTGCTGGAGTCGGTCGCCACGCCGTCAATCATGCCGCTTCAGCGGTTTCCGTCTTGCGCCGGGAGCCGTTCCCGCCCTCGCTGCGCCGGGAATCGAGACGCGAGCGGGACGGCCAGCGCACGTCGTAGGCCCATCCGAGCTGCTCGCACCAGCGGATGATCCGCGCAGAGGAGTCGATCTGGCCGCGGTCCACACCGTGCCGGGCCGACGTGGGATCGGAATGGTGCAGGTTGTGCCAGGACTCCCCGCACGAGAGGACGGCCAGCCACCACACATTGCCCGAACGGTCACGCGACTTGAACGGACGCTTGCCGACCGCGTGACAGATCGAGTTGATCGACCAGGTCACATGGTGCAGCAACGCCACCCGGACGAGTGACCCCCAGAAGAACCCGGTGAACGCGCCCCACCACGACATCGTGACCAGACCGCCGATCAGGGCCGGCAGCGCCAGCGAGAGCAGCGTCCAGAGGATGAACTGACGCGAGATCGCCCGGATCACCGGGTCCTTGACCAGATCGGGGGCGTACTTCTCCTGCGAGGTCCGCTCCTCGTCGAACATCCAGCCGATGTGCGCCCACCACAGGCCCTTCATCAGCGCGGGGACCGTCTCGCCGTACCGCCACGGCGAGTGCGGGTCACCCTCCGCGTCGGAGAACTTGTGGTGCTTGCGGTGATCGGCGACCCAGCGCACGAGAGGGCCCTCGACCGCCATCGACCCCGCGATCGCGATCGCGATCCGCAGGGGACGCTTCGCCTTGAAGGAGCCATGGGTGAAATAGCGGTGGTAGCCGATCGTCACGCCATGGCAGCCCAGGTAGTAGAAGAAGACCAGCAGGCCGACATCCAGCCAGCTCAGCCCCCATCCCCAGGCCAGCGGCACCGCCGCCAGCAGCGCCAGGAACGGAACAGCGATGAAGAGAAGAAGGGTGATCTGTTCGAGTGACCCCTTCCTCTCGCCGCCGAGGGTCGCGGCGGGGAGCGAGGTGTCGTCGTCCGCCCGCGGGGCGTCGTCGATCACATCGGAACTCGTGGTCATGGGGCGTCCCCTGTGGGGTTCGAGGGTGAGGAACGGCGGGCAGGAGAGTCCGGGTGTGAACCAGGGTCCCCCCGCCGTCCGACGGGAATACCTACGGGTCCGTAACCTACGGCGTCGTAAGTATGTCAGCGCGTAGCCCGGCGGCAAGAGCCCGTGAGCCTGCGCGTCCGGGAGGACACCTATCCTTGGTATCGGTCGGACAGCGCGGTCCGCTCTGATTACTTCCCGGATGCCACCTCCCTAAGCGGCACCCGCCGCGCGCGGTCGTCACCCGGGTTCCCTCCCAGACGAGCTTCGAACGAGATTCCCCACTCTTCAGACGAGCTTCACCACTGCAAGGAGCCGCACCTGTGAGCAGTGCCGACGACCAGACCACGACGACCAGCAGCGAACTGCGCGCCGACATCCGCCGCCTGGGCGACCTGCTCGGCGAGACCCTCGTCCGGCAGGAGGGCCCCGAGCTCCTGGAACTGGTCGAGAAGGTCCGCCGCCTGACCCGCGAGGACGGCGAGGCCGCCGCCGAGCTGCTGCGCGGCACCGAACTGGAGACCGCCGCCAAGCTGGTCCGCGCCTTCTCGACCTACTTCCACCTCGCCAACGTCACCGAGCAGGTGCACCGCGGCCGCGAGCTGCGCGCCAAGCGCGCCGCGGAGGGCGGCCTCCTCTCCCGGACGGCCGACCGGCTCAAGGACGCCGACCCCGAGCACCTGCGGCAGACGGTCAAGAACCTCAACGTCCGCCCCGTCTTCACGGCCCACCCCACGGAGGCGGCCCGGCGCTCGGTCCTCAACAAGCTGCGGCGCATCGCCGCGCTCCTGGAGACCCCGGTCATCGAGGCCGACCGCCGCCGCTACGACACCCGCCTCGCCGAGAACATCGACCTCGTGTGGCAGACCGACGAGCTCCGCGTGGTGCGCCCCGAGCCCGCCGACGAGGCCCGCAACGCCATCTACTACCTGGACGAGCTGCACGCCGGAGCCGTCGGCGACGTCCTGGAGGACCTCACCGCCGAACTCGAACGTGTCGGCGTCGCCCTCCCGGACGACACCCGCCCGCTCACCTTCGGCACCTGGATCGGCGGCGACCGCGACGGCAACCCGAACGTCACCCCGGACGTCACCTGGGACGTCCTGATCCTCCAGCACGAGCACGGCATCAACGACGCCCTGGAACTGATCGACGAACTCCGCGGCTTCCTGTCGAACTCCATCCGCTACACCGGCGCCACCGAGGAACTCCTGGAATCCCTCCAGAGCGACCTGGAGCGCCTGCCGGAGATCAGCCCCCGCTACAAGCGCCTCAACGCCGAGGAGCCCTACCGCCTCAAGGCCACCTGCATCCGGCAGAAGCTCGAGAACACCAAGCACCGCCTGGCCAAGGGCACGCCCCACGAGGACGGCCGCGACTACCTCGGCACCGCCGAACTGCTGCGCGACCTCACCCTCATCCAGACCTCGCTGCGCGAGCACCGCGGCGGCCTCTTCGCCGACGGCCGCATGAACCGCACCATCCGCACGCTCGCCGCCTTCGGCCTCCAGCTCGCCACCATGGACGTACGCGAGCACGCGGACGCCCACCACCACGCCCTCGGCCAGCTCTTCGACCGCCTCGGCGAGGAGTCCTGGCGCTATGTGGACATGCCGCGCGACTACCGCGCCAAGCTCCTCGCCAAGGAACTGCGCTCCCGTCGCCCGCTCGCACCCACCCCCGCGCCGCTGGACGCCGCCGGACAGAAGACCCTCGGCGTCTTCGAGACCGTCAAGCGGGCCCTGAAGGTCTTCGGACCCGAGGTCATCGAGTCGTACATCATCTCGATGTGCCAGGGCGCCGACGACGTCTTCGCCGCCGCCGTCCTCGCCCGCGAGGCCGGACTCCTCGACCTGCACGCCGGCTGGGCGAAGATCGGCATCGTGCCGCTCCTGGAGACCACCGACGAGCTCAAGGCCGCGGACACCATCCTGGAGGACATGCTCTCCGACCCCTCCTACCGCCGTCTCGTGGCGCTGCGCGGGGACGTCCAGGAGGTCATGCTCGGCTACTCCGACTCCTCCAAGTTCGGCGGCATCACCACCTCCCAGTGGGAGATCCACCGCGCCCAGCGCCGGCTGCGCGACGTCGCCCACCGCTACGGCGTACGCCTGCGGCTCTTCCACGGCCGCGGCGGCACCGTCGGCCGCGGCGGCGGCCCCTCGCACGACGCGATCCTCGCGCAGCCCTGGGGCACCCTGGAGGGCGAGATCAAGGTGACCGAGCAGGGCGAGGTCATCTCCGACAAGTACCTGGTCCCCTCGCTCGCCCGCGAGAACCTCGAACTGACGGTCGCCGCCACCCTCCAGGCGTCCGCCCTGCACACCGCGCCCCGCCAGTCCGACGAGGCACTGGCCCGCTGGGACGCGGCGATGGACGTCGTCTCCGACGCCGCCCACTCCGCCTACCGCAGGCTCGTCGAGGACCCCGACCTGCCGACGTACTTCCTCGCCTCCACACCGGTCGACCAGCTCGCCGATCTGCACCTGGGCTCGCGGCCCTCCCGCCGCCCCGGCTCGGGCGTCTCGCTCGACGGACTGCGCGCCATCCCGTGGGTCTTCGGCTGGACCCAGTCCCGGCAGATCGTGCCCGGCTGGTTCGGCGTCGGCTCCGGCCTCAAGGCGCTGCGCGAGGCGGGCCTCGACACCGTGCTCGACGAGATGCACGAGCAGTGGCACTTCTTCCGGAACTTCCTCTCGAACGTCGAGATGACCCTCGCGAAGACCGACCTGCGGATCGCCCGCCACTACGTCGACACCCTCGTCCCCGACGAGCTCAAGCACGTGTTCGCCGTCATCGAGGCCGAACACGAGCTCACCGTGCGCGAGGTGCTGCGCATCACCGGCGGCGAGAAGCTGCTCGACACCAACCCGGTGCTCCAGCAGACCTTCGCCATCCGGGACGCCTACCTGGACCCGATCTCCTACCTCCAGGTGGCCCTCCTCAAGCGCCAGCGCGACGAGGCCGCGACCGGTGCGGCCGTGGACCCGCTGCTCTCCCGGGCCCTGCTCCTGACCGTCAACGGTGTGGCGGCGGGCCTGCGCAACACCGGCTGACCCGACGGCTCCGCCGGACACCGGCGGACAGACCAGAAGGCGCCCTTCACGCTCGTACCCGTACGAGCGTGAAGGGCGCCTTCCGGCTGAAAGGAGCCCCGGACCGGCTTCGGACCGGCCCCGGTCTACAGAACCAGGAACGTGGCCGTCAGCAGGGCCAGCCCCGCGCCCGCCATCAGCCAGGCCGCCCGGGTCAGCCGCAGACCGCCCGCCACCACCACCGAGGCGAGCAGCAGGGCGCCGCCGAGCGGAACCCAGGCGTACAGCAGACCGGCCGGGCCGCTGCGCACCACCTCGTCGCTGCCGGGCTTCACCGTGACCGTGTACGTCCGGCCCTTCTCCACCGCCACCGACTGGTCGATGACGACATGGGACCGTGCCTTCGAACCCGGCGACACCGGCGTGTACGGACCCGTGCAGACGTCCCCCGAGCACGACCGCACCGCGATCGTGCCCTGCTCCCTGCCCTTGCTGAGCATCACGTGCTGCGCGGTGCCCCAGGAGGCCCAGACGCCCGCGATCAGGATGAGCCCGGTGACCACGCCCATCGCCGCGCGCTGTCCGAAACGCAGCGCGGGGTGTGCGCTCCGGCGGGGGCCTCGATGTGCGGCGACGGCAGGCATGGCGGGGATCATTGGCCATGGCTGCGCGCTCGGTCAACCCCGGCTGGGGACAAGTCGTCAGTTGTACGGGTACGTCGGCCACCGGTACCGGCCGCCCGGGCTCCGCGCGCATCCCGGAGCCGAACGGGCCGCCCCTCGGGGAGCCCCCGCGGCCCGTTCCTCAGGAGTTGTACGTCCCCTGGGCCCGCTCCAGGCCCTCGATCACCAGACACTCCACCGCGTCCGCCGCCCGGTCCACGAAGTAGTCCAGCTCCTTGCGCTCGGCCGAGGCGAAGTCCTTCAGCACGAAGTCCGCGACCTGCATGCGGCCCGGAGGGCGCCCGATGCCGAACCGCACCCGGTGATAGTCCGCGCCCATCGCCTTCGTCATGGACTTCAGACCGTTGTGGCCGTTGTCGCCGCCGCCCAGCTTCAGCCGCAGCACGCCGTAGTCGATGTCGAGCTCGTCGTGGACCGCGACGATGTTCGCCGTCGGCACCTTGTAGAAGTCGCGCAGCGCCGTCACCGGGCCACCCGACAGGTTCATGAACGACATCGGCTTGGCCAGGATCACCCTGCGGTTCGCCGGACCCGGCGGCCCGATCCGCCCCTCGATCACCTGGGCCTGCGCCTTGCCCGCCCGCTTGAACTTCCCGCCGACCCGCTCCGCCAGCAGATCGGCCACCATGAAGCCCACGTTGTGCCGGTTCATGGCGTACTCGGGGCCGGGATTGCCGAGGCCCACGATCAGCCAGGGCGCATTGGCGTCGGTCGTCACGTCCGTGTCTCCCATGTGTCCTAGATACGCGGCAGCCGCCGCTCCCGGGAAGGAGCGGCGGCTGACACAGATGAAGATTCCGGAGGGATCAGGCCTCGGCGGCCGCGTCGCCCTCGGTCTCGCCCTCGGCGGCCGGCTCCTCGGCCTGGGCGGCCAGGACCTGGATGACGACCGCGTCCTCGTCGATCGCCAGCGTGGTGCCCTTGGGGAGCTTGATGTCCTTGGCGTGGATGGAGGCGCCGGCCTCCAGGCCCTCGATGGAGACGGTGACCGACTCCGGGATGTGGGTGGCCTCGGCCTCGACCGTCAGGGTGTTCAGCACGTTCTCGACGAGGAAGCTGCCCGGGGCCAGCTCGCCCTCGGTCTGCACGAAGACCTCGACGGTGACCTTCTCGCCGCGCTTCACGAGGAGCAGGTCGACGTGCTCGAGGAAGCCCTTGATGGCGTCGCGCTGGACGGCCTTCGGGATCGCGAGCTCGGTCTTGCCGTTCAGGTCCAGGGAGAGCAGGACGTTCGGCGTACGCAGCGCGAGCAGCAGCTCGTGGCCCGGCAGCGTGATGTGGACCGGCTCGGTGCCGTGGCCGTAGACGACACCGGGGACCCTGCCCTCACGGCGGACGCGGCGGGCGGCACCCTTGCCGAACTCGGTGCGGGACTCGGCGTCGAGCTTGACCTCGGACATGTTCACTCCTCGTAGAACGTGGGGAAGAAGGTCACCCGGCCAAACCATCGGCCTGCTACGAAGAGCGCGTCGATAACGGACCGCCGCACACAAGTGCGGCCTCCCTCGCCGAGCAACTGTGACAGCTTACGGGGCGGGGAGGCCGTACAAGAAATCGATCTAGGCGACCGGTCCGCGGCGAGGACTCAGGTCCGCCGCCGACCGGCTGCGGTGAGGCCTACTGCTCCTCGAACAGGCTCGTCACCGAGCCGTCCTGGAAGACCTCGCGCACCGCGTCGGCGATCGTCGGGGCGATCGACAGCACCGTGATCTTGTCGAGCTCCAGCTCGCCCGGGGTCGGCAGGGTGTCCGTGAACACGAACTCGCTGACCTTGGAGTTCTTCAGACGGTCGGCCGCCGGGCCGGAGAGCACACCGTGCGTGGCCGTCACGATGACGTCCTCCGCGCCGTGCGCGAAGAGCGCGTCGGCGGCGGCGCAGATGGTGCCACCGGTGTCGATCATGTCGTCGACCAGGACGCAGACGCGGCCCTTCACGTCACCGACCACCTCGTGGACGGTGACCTGGTTGGCGACGTCCTTGTCACGGCGCTTGTGCACGATGGCCAGCGGAGCGTCCAGACGGTCGCACCAGCGGTCGGCGACCCGCACCCGGCCGGCGTCCGGGGAGACGACGGTGAGCTTGGACCGGTCGACCTTGGCGCCCACGTAGTCGGCGAGGATCGGCAGAGCGAACAGGTGGTCCACCGGGCCGTCGAAGAAGCCCTGGATCTGGTCCGTGTGCAGATCGACCGTGAGGATGCGGTCCGCGCCGGCCGTCTTCATCAGGTCCGCGATCAGACGCGCCGAGATCGGTTCACGTCCACGGTGCTTCTTGTCCTGACGGGCGTAACCGTAGAAGGGCACGATCACGGTGATGCTCCGGGCGGAGGCCCGCTTGAGAGCGTCGATCATGATCAGCTGTTCCATGATCCACTTGTTGATGGGAGCCGTGTGGCTCTGCATCAGGAAGCAGTCGGCGCCGCGCGCGGACTCCTGGTAGCGGATGTAGATCTCGCCGTTCGCGAAGTCGAAGGCCTTCGTCGGGACGACCCCGACACCCAGCTTGTGGGCGACCTCCTCGGCAAGCTCGGGGTGGGCGCGGCCGGAGAAGAACATCATCTTCTTCTCGCCGGTCGTCGTCTTGATCCCGGTCACAGCACTGTCTCCTCAGAGGTCATCTCAGTGGGCGTGAGAGGCCTTCTCAGCTGGGTTGCGAGAGGGCTTCTCAGCGGGGGTGCGGGTGTGCACTTATCACGGTACGCCGTCCCAGACGTGCCGTTTTCCGGTCAGCCTTCGCCTTCCGGTTCCCGGGAGGCGGTCTCCGCAGCCTTCGCGGCGGCGCTTCCGGGACGCTTGCGAGCCACCCAGCCCTCGATATTGCGCTGCTGGCCACGGGCCACGGCCAGCGAACCGGGCGGCACGTCCTTGGTGATGACGGAGCCCGCCGCGGTGTACGCGCCGTCCCCGACCGTGACAGGAGCCACAAACATGTTGTCCGAACCCGTACGGCAGTGCGAGCCGATCGTGGTGTGGTGCTTCTCCTGGCCGTCGTAGTTCACGAACACGCTCGCGGCGCCGATGTTCGAGTACTCGCCGATCGTCGCGTCACCGACGTACGACAGGTGCGGGATCTTCGTCCCCTCGCCGATCGTCGCGTTCTTCGTCTCGACGTACGTGCCGACCTTGGCCTTCAGGCCGATCCGCGTGCCCGGACGCAGATAGGCGAACGGGCCCACCTTCGCCTCTGGACCCACCTCGGAGGTGTCGGCCACGGTGTTGTCGACGCGGGCGCCGGCGCCCACCCGGGTGTCCTTCAGACGGCAGTTGGGCCCGACCTCGGCGCCCTCGGCGAGATGCGTGGCGCCCTGGAGCTGCGTCCCGGGGTGCACGATCGCGTCCTGCTCGAAGGTGACCGTCACGTCGACCCAGGTCGTCGCGGGGTCGATGACGCTGACGCCGGCCAGCATGGCCCGCGTGAGCAGCCGGTCGTTCAGGATGCGGCGGGCTTCGGCGAGCTGGACGCGGTTGTTGATGCCGGCGATCTCGCGGTGGTCGGCGGCGACGGCCGCGCCCACGCGGTGCCCGGCCTCGCGCAGGATCCCGAGGACGTCCGTCAGGTACTCCTCGCCCTGGCTGTTGTCCGTGCGCACCTTGCCGAGCGCGTCGGCGAGGAGGCGGCCGTCGAAGGCGAAGACACCCGAGTTGATCTCACGGATCGCGCGCTGCGAGTCGGTGGCGTCCTTGTGCTCGACGATCGCGGTGACCGCGCCGCTGGCGCCGTCCCGCACGATGCGGCCGTAGCCGGTGGCGTCGGGGACCTCGGCGGTCAGCACGGTCACGGCGTTGCCGTCGGTGCTGTGGGTCGAGGCCAGCGTGAGCAGGGTCTCACCGCTGAGCAGCGGGGTGTCGCCGCAGACCACGACGACGGTGCCGTCCACGCCGCCGCCGAGCTCTTCGAGGGCCATCCGTACCGCGTGCCCGGTGCCGTTCTGCTCGGCCTGCACCGCCGTCCGTACGCCCGGGTCGATCTCCCCGAGGTGCCCGACGACCTTCTCGCGGGCGTGCCCGACGACGACGACCAGGTTCTCGGGGTCCAACTCGCGCGCGGCGGCGAGCACATGACCGACGAGGGAGCGTCCGCAGATGTCGTGCAGAACCTTGGGTGTGGCCGATTTCATACGGGTGCCCTCACCCGCTGCAAGTACGACGACGGCTGCCGGGCGATTGGCGCTCACGGGGTTGCCCTTCGGCTTCGGATGGCGGGGTGTGGACATCCGCAGGATACCGGGGCGAATCAGGAGGGATATGAGGAAGGGTCCTGACAGCAGTCAGGACCCGAACCGAGCATGGCTCCCCCGCCAGGACTCGAACCTGAAATACATCATCCAAAGTGACGTGTGTTGCCGATTACACCACGGGGGATTAACGGGTGAAGCCTACGCGGTTCGCCGCTCGGCCTCCACCACCATGCCAGACCACCAGCCTTCGATGCGACGGTACAACTCGGCGCTCTTCAGGACCCTGATGACCAGACAACCCCTATACGCGTCGCCGATGTTCTTCCGGACCGTCTTGGGGTTGTGCTTCTTGAGTGTCGTCGGCTGGAGGGCGGAAACGTCGACCCCGACGAAGGTGGACCAATACTGTTCGGCGGCGGCCACGTCCGCGGTTTCGTGGATCATGACGCGGAAGCGCACCCGGTCTCGTGGCACGTCCAGCAGATCCAGCCACTCGAGGTAGACCCGGACGACTCCCGGGTCGCTGTTGATGAAGATCACGTTCTCGCGCCTCGCGTAGGGCTTGTCCTTGGTTCCTTCGGCCCAGTACAGAGCGACGCCGGTCATGAACAGTTCGCGGTCGGTCATCGTGCCGATCTCGTTCGCGGCGGCCGTCTTCGTCCGCCGTCGCTCCTCGTCCCGTACCGCGAGTTCGTGGTCCCACCTCTTGCGGCCCGCCAGTTTCGCCTGCTCGACGGAGTCCCGGCGGTCCGGTTTCGGCAGGTCCCGGACCCACAGGGAGATCGAGCTCTTCGAGCAGCCCAGTTCGAGCTGGATGCGGTCGTAGGTCCAGCCCTGCAGGCGTAGCTCGCGGGCCCTGGCGCGGAGGTCGTCCTTGGCCCGTGGGCGCCTGGTCCAGTCCGGGGGCGGTTCGCCCTCCAGGAGACGGTTGAGGATGTCGTTGTTGTAGATGTGGAGACGGTCACGGATCTGGCGGCGGCTGAGCCCCGCCCGGCGCAGCGTCACCGCTTGTTCGCGCAAGGAGTCGAAATTCGGGTGCCGGCTGTGGGGGTGTGTCATGGGTAAACCGTCGTGCCGGAATGCGGGCTTCCATGGTCGAACGGTGATCGATTCAATAGTTCGAGGGATATCGGCAGGTTTCGCTTCTGTTCGAAGGTGGGGTGTGGTGTAGGCCAGTCGGCAAAACTCACCGGAAATGGTCCGGGGTGCGACCGTAGGCTGGAGGCATGACCACGACGGGGGAAGAGCACACCGGGGCCGGGAGCGGGCCGTGGTGGTGGGGTGGATGGCGTAGTGCGGTGCTGGACGCGGGTCTCGCCCTGGCGTCCGCGTTCGAGTGCGGTGGCGAGGGGGTCCGCTTCGCCCACGACGCGGGACTGCCCGCTCCGGTGGGTGTCGCGTTCGGGACGGCGGCCGGGTCCGTGCTGCTGGTGCGGCGGAAGTGGCCGATCGCGGTCGTCCTGGTGTCCATCGCGGTCACGCCCGCCCAGATGGGGTTCCTGATGGGACTCGTCGGGCTGTACACGCTCGCCGCGTCCGAGCTGCCGCGGCGCATCACCGCGGCGCTGGCCGGGATGTCCTTCGCCGGCATGCTGATCGTCACGTTCGTCCGGGCGCACCAGAGCGTCGTGGACGGGGACGTGCCGATGGGGAACTGGCTGGTCCCCTTCGCCTCCATCACGACGGCCATCGGGATGACCGCTCCGCCCGTGCTGCTCGGGCTGTACATGGGGGCCAGGCGTCGGCTGATGGAGAGCCTGCGGGAGCGGGCGGACTCGCTGGAGCGGGAGCTGCAGCTTCTCGCGGAGCGGGCGGAGGAGCGGGCGGAGTGGGCGCGCAACGAGGAGCGCACGCGGATCGCGCGGGAGATGCACGACGTGGTCGCGCACCGGGTCTCCCTGATGGTCGTCCACGCGGCGGCTCTCCAGGCCGTGGCCCGGAAGGATCCCGAGAAGGCTGTGAAGAACGCGGCCCTGGTGGGGGACATGGGGCGGCAGGCGCTCACGGAGCTGCGCGAGATGCTGGGTGTGCTGCGCACGGGGGACGGGTTGCAGGCGCGGGTGCCGTCGGTGCCGTTGGCGGCCGTGGGGGCCGCGGCGGCCGCCGCGGCGTCCCGAGCGGCGGGTGACTCCTCCGGGGCCGGTGAGGGGCCGAGTCTGGCCGAGATCGATGAGTTGATCGGGCAGTCGGCGGCGGCGGGGATGGTCGTGGCGCTGTCGGTCGAGGGGGACATGCGGGCGTACGCCCGGGAGATCGAGCAGACCGCCTACCGGGTGGTGCAGGAGGCGTTGACGAACGTCCACAAGCACGCGGCGGGGGCCAAGACGTATGTCCGGCTGGCGCATCGGGTGTCCGAGATCGCGATGCAGGTGGAGAACGAGTGTCCGCCCGAGGTGGGGGTGGGGTCCTCGGTCGGGTTGCCCAGTGGGGGGAACGGGCTGCTGGGGATGAAGGAGCGGGTGGCGGCTCTGGGGGGTGTGTTCGTCTCGGGGCCCACTGATGCGGGTGGGTTCCGGGTGTCGGCGGTCATCCCGGCGTAGCCCTCCGGGCGGTGTCGCGGGGTCCGGCTCCGGTTTCGGTCCGGTGGGTGGGTCGGGGCCGCGCCGGTGCATCAGGCCGTCGCTGTCGGGCAGAGAAGTGACCGTTAGTGGCGACGGCCATCGATGTACCGGCACGTCCCCTTCCGCCGCATCCCGACTGCGGGTGCGCCGTGGTGCCCCGTCCGGGCCACACCGTGCCGCTGGATCCCGGCTGCGGGTTCCGTCGCAGCCCCGACCGGCGGAAGTTTCCAGCTCCGGCCGGGGAAAAAATCCAGCCCCGGCCGACGAAAGTCTCCAGCTCCAACCGGGAAAATCCAGCCCCGATCGGCGAAAGTCTCCAGCCCCGGCCGGTGAAACTCTTCAGCGCGGGCCGGGAAATCCAGCCCCTCCGGCGTTTGAGGAGCGGGGTCTGGGGCGGAGCCCCAGGGGGCGCCTCTCGGGTGCCGGGCACGTTTCAGCCCCTCCGGCGATTGAGGAGCGGGGGGGCGGGGGGCAGCGCCCCCGGTATGGGACGGGTAGGGGCGGAGGGGGCGAGGGAGGGCTTGTGGGTCAGGTTGTGGTCAGGCGGGGTGGGGTGGTGCCGGTGAGGAGGGTGGTCAGGGCCGCGTCGATGTGGGGGCCCAGGAACCAGTCACCGGTGTGGTCGAGGGTGTAGACCCGCCCCTCGGCGTCGATGGCGAGCAGCGCGTGAGAGTCGGGTTCCTCGCCCAGCGGGCAGACCTCGGTGTCGAGCGCGCGCCCGAGATCACCGAGGGTGCGGGCCATGTGCAGCCCGTGCAGGGGATCGAGGTCGAGCAGGGCGGGGGCGACCTGACGCCCTGGCCCGGCGGCGCCGACACGCAGCCCCCCGAACTCCGCCCACGCCTCGACCGCCGCCGGGAACACGGAGTGCCGGTGCCCGGCCGGCGAGGCGTGTCCGCGCAGTTCGTCGGCCCAGTACTCGGCCTGCTTTATGTCCCAGCGTCCCGGCTGCCATCCGGCCGCGCGCAGCGCGGCGTCCACGGGCTCGGGGAAACGGGTGGCCGGTCCCCCCTGCCCGGAGGGGGAGAAGAGGCTGGAGGAGGAGCGTTCGGAGTGCATCTGCCCTTCGTTCGTCGAGGGATGGGACTCGGCGTCGCGGGACGCCGTCATACGTACGTGTGCGGGGAAGGGGGAGTTCAGGCGTCGGGTGCGGCCGGGTCGACGATGCGTACGCCGAAGTGGCCGCTGAGCGCGGTGCAGGAGCGGCAGGGTGCGGCGAAGCCGCCGTGCAGCGGGTCGCCGTCCTCGCGGATGCGGCGCGCGGTGAGTTTGGCTCCCTTGAGGGCCTTGCGGGCCTCGCCGTTGGTCATGGGCCTGCGGCCGGCGCGCTTGCTGCGTTCGGCGTCGGCGGAGGCGATCTGCCGGGAGATCAGGATGGCCTCGGCGCAGCGGCCGGTGAAGCGGTCGCGTTGCGCGTTCGTGAGGGTGTCGAGGAAGTCCTGGACCAGCGGGTGAAGGGCGGGTGCCTGGTCGCCGCGGGCGGCCGTTCCGGTGAGGGTGGCGCCGCGGACGGAGAGGGCGGCGGCGACGGTGGGGAGTATGCCGTCGCGGCGGTACAGCAGGGCCGGAGCGTGCAGCGTCTCGGCGCTGCTCCAGCCGACCCGGGGGTCCCCGGACGTGCTCGTATGCGTCGCGTTCATGATCGTCTTTCCCTCCCGTGCATCCCCCGGTGCGGAGACAGACTGCCAAATGCCGTGGCGGGAGCGGTAGCTGGGGCGCCGCGACACGCCAGGTCTTCGGCATACGGTCACTGCGGGGTGACGGCTGGTCACGGAACCGGAGGCCCGGTGACCGGTGTCGTACAACCGAATAGGCTGTCGACATCCGCGCTCCATCCAGCTACTGAAGACGCCGCAGGGGGCAACCGCCATGACGACAGGTCGGCTCGGGCAACAAGCCGCGCCGCCGAACGCGGCCTACGCCGGGCAAGTCGTGCACTTCCCGGATCCGGTCCGGGCAGCGCGCCACCCCAGAGGTGTGCGGATCGACGAGCGCGGTTATCCCGACTTCTCGCTCTACGCGCGTGCCGCGGCGGAGATCGCCGAGCCCCCGGAGGGCTTCGGGGTCGACGAGTTGAGGCTGACGGACTACGTGTCCGCGAACGCCGCTCTCGCCGCGTCCGGGCACGAGCTGTGGGACACCATTCCTTCCGTGGCGACCCCGCACGGCTGGACGTGGCACCACGTGGCGGGCACGCGGCGGCTCGAGCTGGTGCCGGTCGAGGTGAAGGCGCTGCTGCGGCACCACGGCGGTGTCGCGACGGCCGCCGTCGACCATGCCAAGCGCGGGACGCGGCCGTTGCAGGAGACGCGGCCCGCGCACTTCGGACTGCCGAAGTCGTCCGTCGCGGTGTCCGAGCAGCAGGTGCAGGCGGTCGAGGAGGATCTCGGTTACCGGCTGCCCGGTGCCTACCGGTCGTTCCTGAAGGCCGCGGGCGGCTGCGCCCCGGTGGGTGCCGCGCTCGACGCGGAGCTCGGACTGCTGGTGGACCAGCCGCTGTTCACGGTGCGCGACGAGGCCGCGGTCAACGACCTGGTGTACGTCAACAAGTGTCTGCGCGACCATCTGACCAAGGACTACCTGGGTGTCGGGTTCGTGCAGGGCGGTCTGCTGGCCGTGAAGGTCAAGGGCGACCGGATCGGTTCGGTCTGGTTCTGCGCGTTCGACGACGCCCGTGACACGGACGCGTGGCCGGCGGCCGAGCGGGTGGAGCGGCTGCTCCTGCCGTGCGGTGAGGACTTCGACCAGTTCCTGTCGCGGCTCGCGGGCAATCCGCCGGAGTTGGAGACGGTGGCGAATCTGATGGTGGACGGCGGCTTCGCTCACGCCGTGCCCGTCTCTTCGGTGGGGGAGTGAGGTTGCGATGGTGACCTTCGCGCAGGCGCAGGAGCGCGCGGAAGAGTGGATCAACGGGGACGTGCCCGGGTACCAGCACCGCGAGGTGCGGGTGCGCGAGTTCGAACTCGGTTTCGTCGTATGGGCGGAGGACCGTGCCGAGGGGCCGCGTTCCGACGGGGGCGCGCAGCGGCTCGTCATCGCGCGGGACAGCGGGGAGGCCACGTTGTGGCCCGCGCTGCCGGTGGGTGAGGTCATCCGCCGTTACGAGGAGGAGTACGGGGGGCCCGCCGGGGCTCCCGAACCGGCGCCGGCGCCCGCGGCGCGGGTCGATCTGAACCAGACGTCGTTCCTGCTGAGTCCCCCGGAGTGGCTGCAGGAGGCCGCGGACAGGATGGGGATTCCGGACCGGCGTGCCGGGGCGGGATCGTCCGGTTCCGACGGGGCGGGGTCGCGTCCGGCCGCCGCCTCGGCGGGCGGTTCCGCGAACGGGGCCGTCGCGGGCGGGAGTTCGCCCGCGGGTGCCTCGGGTGTGTCGGGGGATTCCGGGGAGCACGGCGCGGTGGCCGCGCCGGGAGTGCACGGCGCTTCCCCCGAGACCACGCCGGGTGTGCCCTCGCCGGCCTCCGCTTCTCCCGCGCCGGTTCCCGGCGGTGCCACCCCGTGGCCGGACGCCGCGACCGACGACGAGGTCCCGGACCGGCAGGACATGAGGCCCCCGGTTCCCGCCGACGCGACCCCGTGGGCGGGGACGGACACGAACGCCGATCCAGGGGACGACCGTTCCGTACCGCTGCCGGCGACCGTGTTCGCCCCGCAGCTGACGGACGCCGACGACGCGCACACGCCGCCGCCGGTGGCCGCGCACGACCAGACCGCCATGATCTCCGGGGGCAGCCGGCTTCCGCGCACCACGCTCTCGCCCGTCGCCGGCGACCCGAACGCGCCCGCGCAGCAGGGTGGTTCGGCGGGCCACGGGCTGCCCGGCGCCTCCGCCTACGGCTATCCCCAGGGACCCGGCGCGGGTCAGGCCACTCCGCCGCCCGGCGCTCCGTCGGCTCCGGGTGCCCCCGGTACGCCGCCGCCCGCCGTACCGTCGCGGCCGCTGCCGCCGAACGCGGGTGACATCGCCGACGCCGCGACCAGCAAGGCGCAGCCGCCCCGGGCGGCGCGCGGCCCGGCGGGTGCCCCGCCTCCGCCGAGTGCCCCGGGTGTGCCGGGAGCGCGGCCGGGCAGTACGCCCCCGCCGCCCGGACCCGGCGCGTCCTCGGGCGGCTACGTGCCGACGCAGCTCGTGTCGCAGCTCGGGCCGGACGGGCCCGAGGGGGTGCCCGGCGCGCCCACGCCGCCCGGCGCCACGCCTCCTCCGGGCCATGTCCACCATGCCGCGACGATGCTGGCCGGCCCCGCGGTCGGCGGCCCCGGCGCGCCGCAGCCGCCGGGTCCCCCCGGTGCTCCCGGCGCGCCCTGGCAGCAGCCCGCCGCTCCCGGTGTGCCGGCCCCGCCGGGCGCCACGCCTCCTCCGGGCGGGGCGCACCATGCCGCGACGATGCTGGCAGGGCCCGCGGTCGGCGGTCCCGGTGCGCCGCAGCCGCCGGGTGCTCCCGGTGCTCCGGGTGCTCCGGGGGGCTCGCCCTCCGGTGAGGTGCATCACGCGGCGACGATGTTCGCCCCTCCGGCCGGTGGCCCCGGTGTGCCGCAGCCTCCGCAGGCTCCCGGCGTGCCGGTGGGCGCCCCTCAGCCGCTGCCGGGACAGCAGCCGGCGTACGGCTATCCGCAGACGGGGCAGCCGACCGTCGGACCCGGCTATCAGGCCGTGCTGCGCTACCGGGCCCAGGACGGGTCCGAGCAGCAGCTCATCCGGCGGTCCGCGCCGGGTACGCCGCACCCGGAGTGGCAGATCCTGCACGAGCTGCGGGCGATGAACGTACCGCCGCAGCAAGTGCTCGAACTGCACACGGAGTTGGAGTCCTGTGAGCTGCCGGGCGCGTACTGCGCGCGGATGATCAGGGAGACGTTCCCGCAGGCGCGGATCACGAGCATCGCCCCGTACGGCACGGATCACGCGAGCCGGCAGCAGGGTATGCACCAACTTCTCGCGCACCACAGCGAGTTGCACCAGGTCGCGGACGGGCCGGCGCGTCCGGCGCCGGTGCGGGCGCCGATTCCGCCGGTGCAGCCCGCGCCGCCGGTCCCGCCGGAGGCGATCGCGCAGGAGCTGGCGGCGGCGTTCGGACCGGGGGTGTTCCGGTTCGACCACGCGGCCGTGTCGCGGCAGGGCGTCCCGCCGATCGTGGCGCACACCCTGGTCGTGGCGGGTCTGCCGGTCGACATGGGCCCGTTCTTCTGGGCGCAGGCCCAGCCGGGCCGTCCCGTGCCCACCCTCGCCGAACTGGCGCAGGAGCGCGGGGTGGCGGCGTCCCAGGACGCGGGCTCCTACCTCGTCATGGGCAGCGACTTCGGCAAGGCGATCTGTGTCCAGTACGGCACGGCGAACATCGTCGCGGTGCCGGTGGAGGCCGGTCCCGGGGGCGCTCCGGTGCCGCCGCAGTTCGTGAACACCGGCCTGCCCGAGTTCGCGCGCTGCCTGGCGCTGCTCGGCCGGATGTGGCGGCTGCGGTTCGGTCTCAACCAGGAGCAGGCGGGCCGCTGGACGGTCGACTTCCAGGCCCAGCTCGTCGCGCTCGACCCGGCGGCGCTGGCCTCGCCCGAGAGCTGGTGGTCGGTCCTGCTGGAGGAGATGTGGGACGGGCTGCTCTAGGGGCGGCTTCCCGCGGACAGCGGGGCAGCCGAGTTGTGCGACAGGCAGGACAAGGCGGTGGATGAGGCGCTCGGCCCGGGTCACGGGTCGGGCGCCTCGTCCGTTCCTGCCGCCGTCGCCGTCCTCGAAGTGCATGACCGTGACCCGTCTCGGGGCCGAATGGGCGGGCGGAGTGTCGCGTTATGAACACTTCCGCGTGATCCATCAAGATGTGCGCGAAATCGTCTTTTCGTGTGGGTCGGGCGGAGAGGGGTCCAAGGATGAGCAGCGCACGGGTGTCGCCGCACGGCTTCATGGCCGTACGGGGGCGTGGCTACCGTCCCGAACAGGTCGACGCGTACGCCGCGGCGTTCTCCCGTGACCGGGACGCCGCCTGGGAGCGGGCCGCCCGGCTCACCGTGCTGGAGAGGGACATGGAGGCCGAGGCGGAACGGCTGCGGGAGGCCGTGACGCGGCTGGCCCCGCAGACGTACGAGGAGCTGGGCGCGCGGGCGCGGCGGATCTTCGAGCTCGGCGAGGAGGAGGCCGAGGCCCTGCGGGAGGAGGCCCGGCAGGAGGTCCGGGCCGAGGCCGAGGCGGCCGAGTCGGTGGGGCGTGACGTGCGGGAGGCGGCGCGGGCGTACGCCGACGAGGTGCGCGACGAGGCGGAGGAATGGGCCGCGGGACGGCTGGCCGGCGCGCGGGCCGAGGCCGACGAGGTACGGGTCTCCGCGCGGCGGGAGGTCAAGGAGGGGCGGGGGGAGGTGCTCACCGTGCTGCGCGAGGTGCGGCGGCGTGCCGAGGTCCTGGTCGCCGCGCAGGAGGCGGAGCATGCCGCGCGGTGGGCGGAGTTCGAGCGGGCCGCCGGTGAGCGCGAGGCCGCGGCCGAGGCGGGGCTGCTCGACCGCGAGGCGCGCGCCGGGGAGTCGCTCGCCCGGGCCGAGCGGGCGCTCGCGGAGGCGAAGGAGTGGGACCGGCACCGGCAGGAGGACGCGGGGGCGCGGGCCGGGGAGCTGGTCGCGGAGGCGCGGGTCAGTGAGGAGCGGATCGCCCGGGAGACGGATCGGGTGCTACGGGAGCACGGGGAGCGGTGGGATCACGTGCGGGCGCACATGGATCACGTCCAGAGCAGTCTGACGTCTCTTACGGGGCGGGCCCCGGCGGAGTAGCCGGACTCGGTGGGAGCCGGCCGCTCCGCGGTGCCTCTTCGCCGCTCCGCGGCATTTTTCCCACCCGCCCACCCGTCTCGGCCGGTTGCCATGGGGCCGTCGTCCCGGCCGGTTCACACCGGGCCGTCGTCCCGGCCGGTTCACACCGGGCCGTCGTCCCGGCCGGTTCACACCGGGCCGTCGTTCCGGCTTGGCGTTTGCCGGGGCCGTCGTCCCGGTCGGTTCACACCGGGCCGTCGTCCGGGTCGGTTCACTCTGGGCCGTCGTCTAGGCCGGTTCACTCCGGGGCGTCGTCTCGGCTTGGCGTTTGCCGGGGCTCTCGTTTCGGTCGGTTTGCGCCGGGTCGTCGTCCCGGTCGGTTCTCGGTGGGGCGGACGGTCCGGTTCATCTTCCCTTTCGTATCGCACCCGCCAGGATCCATCCCTCGACCGCCTCGTACTGCTTCCGTTGTTCTCCCGCCTTGCGGCGGCCCGAGGCCACCGTTCCGAGCCAGCCGTAGGCGAAGCCCAGCGGGATCGACACGATGCCGGTCGTGGTGAACGGGAACCAGTTGAAGTCGGCTTCCGGGAACGCGGCGGTGGGGGAGCCGGAGACGAGGTTGGTGCCGGGCATCAGGACGAGGACCGTGAGGGTGCCGCCGATGAGGGTGGCGAGCAGGCCCGCACGGGTGTAGCGGCGCCAGAAGAGCCCGTAGACCAGCGCGGGCGCGATCGCGGAGGCGCCGAGGCAGAAGGACAGGGTGACCAGGGGCTGAAGGCTGTGATGCTGGACGAGGGTGGCGAGCAGGATGGCCGGTGCTCCCACCGCCAGCGCGGAGATGCGGGCGAGGAGCATCTCGCGGCGCGGGGAGAGTTCGTCGCTCCGGCGGCGGCCGCGGAAGAGCCGGCTGTGCGCGAACACGTCGTGGGCGAGGGAGTTGGCGCAGGCCAGGATCATCCCGGCGACGGACGCGAGCAGGGTGAGGAAGATCGCCGTCGTCACGGTGGTGAACAGCAGGGTCTCGGCCGCGGAGACGGAGGTGCCGAAGGCGGCCTGGGAGCCCAGCAGGTAGGCGGTGTTGCCCTGCGGGTCGGCCGTCGCGATCGCGTCGCGGCCGATCAGGGCGGTGGCGCCGAAGCCGATGACGCTGACGATGAGGACGAACAGGGCCACGCACGGCACCGCCCAGGACAGCGACCGGCGTACCTGGCGGGCGCTGTCCGCGGTGTACATGCGCATGGTGATGTGGGGGAGGCAGGCGCCGCCGAGGACGACGGTCAGCTCCGAGGTGATCATGTCCAGGCGGGGGCTGGCGCCGCCCGCGAACTGGAGACCGGAGTGGAGGTAGGCGTCGCCCACACCGCTGTTGCCCGCCGCGGCGGCCAGCAGGGTGCCGGGGTTCCAGTCGAAGCGGTGCAGGACGAGGACGGCGACGACCACGCCCGAGCCGAGCAGCATCACGATCTTCAGGATCTGGATGAGGGCGGTGCCCTTCATGCCGCCGATCGCCGCGTAGCTGATCATCAGCGCGCCGAGGCCGATGACGCAGCCGGTCTTCAGGGAGTCGGCGGAGAAGCCGAGGAGGAACGCCAGCAGGTCGCCCGCGCCCGCGAGTTGGACCAGCATGAGCGGCAGCAGCGCCACGATGGTCACCGCGCAGGCCGTGTTGCGGACGGCGCGGCCGGGCATGCGGCGCGCGAGGGCGTCGCCCATGGTGAACCGGCCCGCGTTGCGCAGGGGTTCGGCCAGCAGGAACATCAGCAGCATCAGGGACAGGGCGGTGCTCAGGGCGAGGACCACGCCGTCGTAGCCGGCCAGCGCGATGACGCCGCTGGTGCCGAGGACGCTCGCGGCGGAGATGTAGTCCCCGGCGATGGCGAGGCCGTTGCGCATCGGGGAGAGCGATCCGTAGCCGGTGTAGAACTCGTCCAGGTCGTCCCGGTCCGGGCCGGTCATCACGCACAGGAGCAGGGTGATCGTGGCGACGGCCGTGAACGCCACGAGGGACATGGTCTGTGCGGAGGTGGTGAACCCCGTCATCGTCGGGCCTCCCGTTTCGCGTCCAGTTCGCTCTGTCTGCGGATCCGGTCCGCGACGGGGTCGAGGCGCCGGCGCGCGGAGTGTTCGTACAGGGCGATGGCCAGGCAGGTGACGGGGACCTGGAGCAGGCCGAGGAGCAGGCCGGTCGACAGCCCGCCGGAGACCGTGCTCGTCATGAGCGACGGGGCGAAGGCGGACAGGAGGAGGAAGAGGGTGAAGTAGCCGAGGGCGGTGAGGGTCGCGACGCGGCGCTGGCGGCGGTAGGCGCCGCGCAGCAGTCTGATGTCGCTGTGCTGTCCGAGGGGGCGGTGGCGCGGCATCCGCGGTTGCGGGGGCTCGGGCGGCCGGGGCCGGGGCTGCCAGGGGTAGGTCAGCTGGGTGGGGTCGGGGGCCGTGTGGGGCGGTGGGTGTCCGGGGTCGAGGGAGTCGCCCGCGGGGGGCGGGTACGGCTGGTAGAGCGGGGCTCGTGGGGACGGGGTCGGCGGGTAGGGGGGTTGGTGCTGTTGCTGCCGGTGCGACCTTGGGTGCTCGGGGGACGAGAACGTGTCGGGCATCCCGGTTCTCCTTGCGTGGCTCGGGTCCGGGGCGGGACCGCAGGGAGCGGGGGGTGAGCAGCGCGCACGCTACTCGTAGGTAGCGGGGCGGCGCGACCGTTTCGCCGAACTGGGCGGTCGGTACGCGCTTACTTCGGTGACCTGGGGTGTTACCCGCGTTTACCTGTGGAGTTCTCCTGGAGCAGCCCTGAAGGTTCTTCGGATTTCGCGTGGGGAAGCGGGTTCCTGGCGGAGGGCCGGGCCCGGGTGCGGTTCCGGTTCGGTGGGTGGGTCGGGGCCGTGCCGGTGCATCAGGCCGTCGCTGTCGGGCAGAGTCGTGACCGTTAGTGGCGCCGGCCATCGATGTACCGGCACGTCCCCTTCCGCGCGTACCCGGCTGCGGGTGCGTCGTGGTTGCCGACCATTCCGGCCCCGGCCGGTGAAACTTCATCCCCGGCCGGGAAGTTTCAGCCCCTGCGGCGTTTGAGCAGCGGGGTCTGGGGCGGAGCCCCAGGTACGGGACGGGTAGGGGCGGAGGGGGCGAAAAGGGCTTGTGGGGCGGTGGGGCCTCGAACATCCGCCCGGCTCGGGATGGCTTCCGGCGGTTGAGGAGTGGTGGCGGGAGTCAGTCCGTCGGGTCGTCGAGGACCGGGAAGCGGCGCGGGGCGACGAGGAGCAGGACCAGGAAGGCGAGCGCGGCGGCACCGGCGGCGCCTAGATAGACGGCGTGGACGGCGTCGGCGACCGCGTCGCGCAACCGCCCGTCCGGGGTACCGGAGTTCAGTGCGTGGGTCACCGCGTCGAGATCTCCGGCGCCGCCGAGCCGCGCGGCCAGCACCCCGTTGGCGACGGCGCCGAAGAGTGCGGCGCCGAGGGTCTGTCCGGTCTGCCGGCAGAACAGGACGGAGGCGGTGGTCGTACCGCGTTCGGCCCATCCGACGGTGGACTGGACGCCGACGATCAGGGGGAGCTGGAAGAGTCCGAGGGCGCCGCCCAGCAGCAGCATCAGCAGGACGGGCTGCCACGGTTCGCCCGGTGTGGGCAGGAAGGGGAAGGCGAGCAGGAGCAGGCCCGCCGCGCCGATGCCGATCACGGCGGTGTCGCGGAAGCCGATGCGGCGGTAGACGTGCTGGCTGAGCGCCGCGGACACCGGCCAGCTCAACGTCCATACGGAGAGCACGAATCCGGCGGAGACCGGGGCGAGGCCGAGGACCGCCTGGGCGTAGGTGGGCAGGAACACCGTGGGCGCGACCATGAGCAGGCCGAGGGCCCCGAGCGCCAGGTTGACCGCGGCGATCGTCCGGCGGCGCCACACCCAGCCCGGGATGATCGGCTCGGCGGCGCGCCGCTCCACGGCCACGACGACCGCGAGCAGGCACGCTCCCGCGGTGAACAGGGCGATCGAGGGGGCCGAGAGCCAGTCCCAGGCGACTCCGCCCTGCACGAGGGCGGTCAGCAGGACACCGCCGCAGGCGAACACCGCGAGGGCGCCCGCCCAGTCGATCCGCGGCCGCCGGGCGGGGAGGGTGCGCTGCGGTTCGCGCAGATGACGGGCGATCAGCCACAGGGCCAGGGCGCCGACCGGCAGATTGACGAGGAAGATCCACCGCCAGTCGGCATAGGTCGCGAGGACGCCGCCGAGGGCCGGGCCCGCGACGGCCGAGGTCGCCCACACCGTGGACAGTCTGGCCTGGATCTTCGGGCGTTCCTTGAGCGGATAGAGATCGGCGGCGAGTGTCTGCACGGTGCCCTGGAGGGCGCCGCCGCCCAGGCCCTGGACGACGCGGAAGGCGATGAGCGCGGCCATGTTCCAGGCGCCCGCGCAGAGCAGGGAGCCGAGGAGGAAGAGCGCGGCGCCCGCCATGAGGACCGGTTTGCGGCCGAAGGTGTCGGAGAGCTTGCCGTAGACGGGGAGGGTGACGGTGACGGCCAGCAGATAGCCCGAGAACAGCCAGGAGAAGACCGAGAAGCCGCCGAGGTCGCCGACGATCTGGGGGACGGCGGTGGACACGACGGTGGAGTCGAGCGCGGCGAGCGCCATCGACAGCATGAGCGCGGCGACGACGGCACGCCGTCGCCGGGTCTCGGCCCGGACCTCGTGGGCGGCGTCCTCCCGTACGACCGGTGTCCCGGTGTTCTGCTCGCCCACAGGATTCCTTCCCCCTGCACCTATCTGCCGTGGCCAGCTTCCCACTTGAGCCTCACGTCGGGGGAGGGTGGAGGCTCAGTGGGCCCGGAGGTGGACCCGACCCCGAGGAGTTGTCCACCGGAGGGTGGAGAACCCCTAGGGGGATCTCCGCACCAGGGGTCGGGGAGGGTTCGTCCCGCCGGAGGAGGAGACGGGCCGAAGCCGTTCTTAACCTGGTTTTACGTCGTCGGGGCCGCACTCCGGTCGTACGGACCGCACCTTCGGGGGTGGGGTTTTCCCCAGCAGAAGACGGGGCCGTGCACCAGCGCGTACGACCCCCCGGCGGCAGCAGACTTACGGACGTGGCCGGCGCACCGCGTCCGAACGGCGTGGACCTCCGCGGCCCGTCGCACCCGCTCGCAGACTTTCGCAGCCCGGCAGGTCCCCCTGTCGGCCGACTTAGGAGACATACCGTGACATCGGCTGTAAGCATTCCCAGGCACGAGGGCACTGGAGGGCGTACGGCCGTCGCCGCGCGGGCGCGACAGGTCGTCAAGGCGTACGGGTCCGGGGAGACCCGTGTCGTGGCCCTCGACCAGGTCGACGTGGACATCGCGCGGGGCCGGTTCACCGCGATCATGGGCCCCTCGGGGTCCGGCAAGTCCACCCTGATGCACTGCCTCGCCGGGCTCGACACCGTCACCTCCGGCCAGATCTTCCTCGACGAGACCGAGATCACCGGGCTCAAGGACAAGAAGCTGACGCAGCTTCGCCGGGACCGGATCGGCTTCATCTTCCAGGCGTTCAACCTGCTGCCGACGCTGAACGCCCTGGAGAACATCACGCTCCCGATGGACATCGCGGGCCGCAAGCCCGACCGGGCCTGGCTGAACCAGGTCGTGGAGACCGTCGGTCTCAAGGACCGGCTCAAGCACCGTCCGACCCAGCTCTCCGGCGGCCAGCAGCAGCGCGTCGCCGTGGCGCGGGCGCTGGCGGCCCGCCCCGAGATCATCTTCGGCGACGAGCCGACCGGAAACCTCGACTCCCGGGCCGGCGCCGAGGTGCTGGGCTTCCTGCGGCGCTCGGTCGACGAGCTGGGCCAGACCATCGTGATGGTCACGCACGACCCGGTGGCGGCCTCGTACGCGGACCGTGTGCTGTATCTCGCGGACGGCAGGATCGTCGACGAGATGCACCAGCCGACGGCCGATCAGGTCCTCGACCGCATGAAGGACTTCGACTCCCGCGGGCGGACGTCATGACCGTCCTCAAGACCTCGATGCGCAACTTCTTCGCGCACAAGGGACGCATGGCCCTGTCGGCCGTCGCCGTCCTGCTGTCCGTGGCCTTCGTCTGCGGGACGCTCGTGTTCAGCGACACGATGAACACGACCTTCGACAAGCTGTTCGCGGCCACCTCCTCCGATGTGACCGTGAGCGCCAAGAGCGCCTCGGACACCGGTGAGACGACGTCCGGCAACGGCAAGCCGCCGGTCATGCCCGCCTCGGTGCTCGACCAGGTGCGGTCGGCGCCGGGCGTGAAGTCGGCCGAGGGAACCGTCTTCTCCAGTGCCGTGACCGTCGTCGACGCCGACAAGGACAGCCTCTCGCCCTCCAGCGGCGCGCCCACCATCGTCGGCAGCTGGAACGCCAACGAGGCCCGCACGATGAAGGTGACCTCCGGTTCGGCGCCGGAGGGCTCCGGACAGGTGATGGTCGACAAGGACACCGCGGACAAGCACCACCTGAAGCTCGGCGACGAGGTCGGCGTGATCAGCGCGGTCGGCACGCACACCGCGAAGATCTCCGGCATCGCCACCTTCACCGTGACCAACCCCGGCGCGGCCATCTTCTACCTGGACACGCCGACCGCCCAGAAGACGCTCGTCGGCCGGACCGGCGTCTACACCAACGTGAACGTCACCGCCGCAGCCGGAGTGAGCGACGCCCGGCTCAAGCAGGACGTGAAGGCCGCGACCGGCGGCCACTACAAGGTGCAGACGGCCAAGGAGACCGCCGACGCCAACAGCCAGGACGTGAGCGGGTTCCTGGACGTCATGAAGTACGCGATGCTCGGCTTCGCCGGGATCGCCTTCCTGGTCGGCATCTTCCTGATCATCAACACCTTCTCGATGCTGGTCGCCCAGCGCACCCGCGAGATCGGTCTGATGCGGGCCATCGGCTCCAGCCGCAAGCAGGTCAACCGCTCGGTCCTGGCCGAGGCGCTGTTCCTCGGCGTGACCGGCTCGGTCCTCGGTGTCGGCGCGGGCATCGGCATCGCCGTCGGCCTGATGAAGCTCATGGGCATGACCGGCATGAACCTGTCCACCGACGACCTGACGGTGACCTGGACGACCCCGGTGATCGGCATGGTGCTGGGTGTCGTCGTCACGGTCCTGGCGGCCTACCTGCCCGCCCGCCGTGCCGGCAAGGTCTCCCCGATGGCCGCCCTGCGCGACGCCGGGGCCCCCGCCGACGCGAAGGCCGGAGTCGTCCGGGCCGTTCTCGGCCTGCTCCTGACCGGCGCCGGCGGCGCCGGCCTCTATCTCGCCGCCGACGCCACCAAGGCGAGCGAGGGCTCGATGTGGCTCGGCCTCGGCGTGGTGCTCAGCCTGCTCGGGTTCGTCGTGATCGGCCCGCTGCTCGCGAGCGGTGTGGTGCGGGTCCTCGGCGCGGTCCTGCTGCGGGCGTTCGGCCCGGTGGGACGCATGGCCGAGCGCAACGCCCTGCGCAACCCGCGCCGCACCGGCGCCACCGGCGCCGCCCTCATGATCGGCCTCGCGCTGGTCGCCTGCCTGTCGGTGGTCGGCTCCTCCATGGTCGCCTCCGCGACCGAGGAGCTCGACAAGACCGTCGGCACCGACTTCATCATCCAGAACGACGGTGGTCAGCCGATCACCCCGCAGGCCGTGCAGGCCGTGAAGAAGACGCCGGGTCTGTCCCGGGTCACCGAGTACCGGATCGCCGAGGGCGACTACACCACCCCCGACGGCAAGACGCTCAAGGACACCGACATCACGGCGGCCGACCCGTCGTACGCCACCGACCTGCGGACCAAGACCGTCGCCGGCGACCTGAAGGACGCCTACCTGCCCGACTCGATGTCCGTGCACGAGAAGTTCGCCAAGGACCACGGCATCCACCTCGGCTCGAAGATCAAGGTCGCCTTCAAGGACGGGGCCACCGCGAACCTGACGGTCCGCGCCATCACCAGCAGCGACGCCGTCATCGACAAGGGCTCGAAGTACACCTCGATCGCCACGCTCGCCAAGTACGTGCCGGCCGACAAGATGCCCCTGGACGAGCTGGTCTTCGCCTCGGCGAAGGAGGGACAGCAGGACGCGGCGTACAAGGCCCTGAAGTCCTCCCTGCACGACTACCCGCAGTACCAGGTCCGCGACCAGACCGACTACAAGCAGGCCATGAAGGACCAGATCGGGCAGCTCCTGAACCTGATCTACGGCCTGCTGGCCCTCGCGATCATCGTCGCGGTCCTCGGTGTGGTGAACACCCTCGCCCTCTCCGTGGTCGAGCGCACCAGGGAGATCGGTCTGATGCGGGCCATCGGCCTCTCGCGCCGCCAGCTGCGCCGCATGATCCGGATGGAGTCGGTGGTCATCGCCCTCTTCGGTGCGCTGCTCGGCCTCGGCCTGGGCATGGGCTGGGGCGCGACCGCCCAGCAGCTCCTCGCCCTGGAGGGTCTGAAGGTCCTCGACATCCCCTGGCCGACCATCATCGGGGTCTTCGTCGGATCGGCCTTCGTGGGTCTGTTCGCCGCCCTGATCCCGGCGTTCCGGGCGGGCCGGATGAACGTACTGAACGCGATCGCCACCGACTGACCGGGCCGTGTCCGGCCCAGGGCCCGTCCTGGGCCGGTCCTGGGCCGGTCCTGGTGTTCGGCGGGCGGTCGAAGGGGTCACCGCGTACGGGGGTCGCGGTGGCCCCGGCGGGCCCGGTCCGAGGAGACACACTCCTCGGACCGGGCCCGTCGCATGTCCGGGCCCGCGGCATGTCCGGGCCCGCCGGGTTCGGGGCCGGCCGGACATCCCTGGGCGCGCCGGATGCCCACGCCGGACAGCCCGGAGTGGGCGCCGGATGCTCGCGCCGGACACCCCGGGGCGGGGCGGGGCCCCGGTGGACGGTCACGCGCGGGTGGGCGCGGAGTCGTAGGCTGGATGCCCCCGGCCCGTCCCACGTGTCGGGCGTCTCGCGTTGCCCACTCCCCGGGATGGAAGCCCTTCATGAGCCTGCACGGTCTGCTCGACGCCGTCGTCAAGGACGCCGCCCTCACGGAGGCGGTGAAGGCCGCCGCCGACGGCAACCGGAGGCACGTCGACCTGGTCGGCCCACCGGCCGCCCGCCCGTTCGCCGTCGCCGCGCTCGCCCGCGAGACCGGCCGCACCGTCCTCGCGGTCACCGCCACCGGCCGTGAGGCCGAGGACCTGGCCGCCGCCCTGCGCTCCCTGCTCCCGCCGGACGGCGTCGCGGAGTACCCCTCGTGGGAGACGCTGCCCCACGAGCGGCTCTCGCCCCGCTCCGACACCGTCGGCCGGCGCCTCGCGGTCCTGCGGCGCCTCGCCCACCCGCGCCCGGACGACCCCGAGACCGGCCCGGTGTCCGTCGTCGTGGCACCCATCCGCTCGGTCCTCCAGCCCCAGGTCAAGGGCCTGGGCGACCTGGAGCCGGTCGTCCTGCGCACCGGTGTGAGCGCCGACCTGGGCGAGACCGTCGAGGCGCTCGCGGCAGCCGCGTACTCCCGTGTCGAACTCGTCGAGAAGCGTGGCGAGTTCGCCGTCCGCGGCGGCATCCTGGACGTCTTCCCGCCCACCGAGGAGCACCCGCTGCGGGTGGAGTTCTGGGGCGACGACGTCGAGGAGATCCGCTACTTCAAGATCGCCGACCAGCGCTCGCTGGAGGTCGCCGAGCACGGCCTGTGGGCCCCGCCCTGCCGCGAACTGCTGCTCACGGAGGACGTCCGGGCCCGGGCCGAGGCGCTTGCCGAGGCGCACCCCGAGCTCGGCGAACTCCTCGGCAAGATCGCCGAGGGCATCGCCGTGGAGGGCATGGAATCCCTCGCCCCGGTCCTCGTCGACGACATGGAACTGCTCCTGGACGTCCTGCCCGAGGGCGCGATGACGGTCGTGTGCGACCCGGAGCGGGTACGGACCCGCGCCGCGGACCTCGTCGCGACCTCGCAGGAGTTCCTCCAGGCGTCCTGGGCGGCGACGGCCGGCGGCGGCGAGGCCCCCATCGACGTCGGCGCGGCCTCCCTGTGGTCCATCGCGGACGTACGGGACCGGGCGCGCGAGCTGGACATGATGTGGTGGTCGGTGTCGCCGTTCGCCGCCGACGGGGAGCTCACGGACGCCTACGCCGGCGGCGTGGGGGACACCCTCAAGCTGGGCATGCACGCCCCCGAGACCTACCGCGGCGACACCGCCCGCGCGCTCGCCGACACCAAGGGCTGGCTGTCCGACGGCTGGCACACGGTCTACGTTACCGAGGCGCACGGCCCGGCCGCCCGCACCGTCGAGGTGCTCGGCGGCGAGGGCATCGCCGCCCGCCTGGACACCGACCTCACCGACATCGGCCCCTCCGTCGTGCACGTGGCCTGCGGCTCCATCGACTACGGCTTCGTCGACCCCGCCCTGCGCCTCGCCGTCCTGACGGAGACCGACCTCTCCGGCCAGAAGGCGGCCGGCAAGGACGGCGCCCGGATGCCGGCCCGCCGCCGCAAGACGATCGACCCGCTGACCCTGGAGACCGGCGACTACATCGTCCACGAACAGCACGGTGTCGGCCGCTACATCGAGATGGTGCAGCGCACCGTCCAGTCCGCGACCCGCGAGTACCTGGTCGTCGAATACGCCCCCGCCAAGCGCGGCCAGCCCGGCGACCGCCTCTACATCCCCACCGACCAGCTGGAGCAGATCACCAAGTACGTCGGCGGCGAGGCCCCCACCCTGCACCGCCTCGGCGGCGCCGACTGGACCAAGACCAAGGCGCGCGCCAAGAAGGCGGTCAAGGAGATCGCCGCGGACCTGATCAAGCTGTACTCGGCGCGGATGGCCGCCCCGGGCCACGCCTTCGGCGCCGACACGCCCTGGCAGCGCGAGCTGGAGGACGCGTTCCCGTACGCGGAGACCCCCGACCAGCTCACGACGATCGCCGAGGTCAAGGAGGACATGGAGAAGACGGTCCCGATGGACCGTCTGATCTGCGGCGACGTCGGCTACGGCAAGACGGAGATCGCGGTGCGCGCCGCGTTCAAGGCCGTGCAGGACGGCAAGCAGGTCGCGGTCCTGGTCCCCACGACCCTGCTCGTGCAGCAGCACTTCGGCACGTTCTCCGAGCGCTACTCGCAGTTCCCGGTGAACGTCCGCGCCCTGTCCCGCTTCCAGACGGAGACCGAGGCCAAGGCGGTCCTGGAGGGCCTGCGCGAGGGCTCGGTGGACCTCGTCATCGGCACCCACCGTCTGTTCTCCTCGGAGACGAAGTTCAAGGACCTCGGCCTGGTCATCGTCGACGAGGAGCAGCGCTTCGGCGTCGAGCACAAGGAGCAGCTCAAGAAGCTCCGCGCGAACGTCGACGTCCTGACGATGTCCGCCACCCCCATCCCCCGTACGCTCGAAATGGCGGTGACGGGCATCCGGGAGATGTCCACGATCACCACCCCGCCCGAGGAGCGGCACCCGGTGCTGACCTTCGTCGGCCCGTACGAGGAGAAGCAGATCGGCGCGGCGATCCGCCGTGAACTGCTGCGCGAGGGCCAGGTCTTCTACATCCACAACCGGGTCGAGTCCATCGACCGGGCGGCCGCCCGCCTCAGGGAGATCGTCCCGGAGGCGCGGATCGCCACCGCCCACGGCCAGATGTCGGAGCAGGCGCTGGAGCAGGTGGTCGTCGACTTCTGGGAGAAGAAGTTCGACGTGCTGGTCTCCACGACGATCGTCGAGTCGGGCATCGACATCTCGAACGCCAACACGCTGATCGTGGAGCGCGGCGACAACTTCGGCCTCTCCCAGCTCCACCAGCTCCGCGGCCGTGTCGGACGTGGCCGGGAACGGGGGTACGCCTATTTCCTGTACCCGCCGGAGAAGCCGCTGACGGAGACCGCCCACGAGCGGCTCGCCACGATCGCCCAGCACACCGAGATGGGCGCGGGCATGTACGTGGCGATGAAGGACCTGGAGATCCGCGGCGCGGGCAACCTGCTCGGCGGCGAGCAGTCGGGCCACATCGCCGGAGTCGGCTTCGACCTGTACGTGCGCATGGTGGGCGAGGCGGTCGCGGACTACCGCGCCTCCCTGGAGGGCGGTGTGGAGGAGGAGCCGCCGCTGGAGGTCAAGATCGAGCTGCCGGTCGACGCGCACGTCCCGCACGAGTACGCGCCGGGCGAGCGGCTGCGTCTCCAGGCGTACCGGTCCATCGCCTCCGCGAACACGGAGGAGGACGTCAGGGCCGTACGGGAGGAACTCGTCGACCGCTACGGCAAGTTGCCGGAGCCGGTCGAGAACCTGCTGCTGGTGGCGGGCCTGCGGATGCTCGCGCGGGCCTGCGGGGTCGGTGAGATCGTCCTCCAGGGCAACAACGTCCGCTTCGCGCCGGTGGAGTTGAGGGAGTCCCAGGAGCTGCGCCTGAAGCGCCTGTATCCGGGGACGGTCATCAAGCCGACGTCCCACCAGATCCTCGTCCCGCGCCCGAAGACGGCGAAGGTCGGCGGACGGCCGCTGGTGGGTCGGGAACTGCTCGGCTGGACCGGGGAGTTCCTGGCTTCGGTCCTGGGGTCGTAGCTACCGGGGGCGAGGAGAAGGGCTCGGGCGTCGGGTCGATCCGAGGGGCGGCGGGCGTCGGGTCGAGTCGAGGGCGCCGGGGCCGGTGGTGGCATCGGGCGGCGCCCGGCTGCGGGAACGCGCGGTCAGGGCTGCGGGGAGCGGAGCGGGCGGTCAGGACTGCGGGGAGCGGAACAGCATGCCCGTGAGGGCGTGGAAGACCTCGTCGGGGTCCTGTCCGCCCACCTGGCCGTCCAGGTTGTGGCTGATCAGCAGTGTGGCGAAGCCGTGGGCGAGGGACCAGGCCGCGATGCCGGCGAGGCGGGCGTCGGGGCCGCGGCCCTCCGAGGGGATCGCGGACACGGCGGCCCGCAGCCGCCCGCCGGCGAGCGTCCGGGCCGTCCTGAGCTCCAGGTCGTCCGCGCGGAGCAGTTCCGGGGCGAACATGACCTGGAAGTGGGCGGGATGCTCCCGCGCGAAGCGTACGTAGCGCACACCCGCGTCCCGCAGGTCCTCGGCGTCGTCGAGCGCGGTCGCCAGGAGCCCGAAGCCCTCCGCGGCGATGGCCGTGAGCAGGCCGACGCGGTCCTTGAAGTGGTGTGCCGGTGCCGCGTGCGAGACGCCCGCGCGGCGGGCCAGGTCGCGCAGGCTCACCGCGGCGGGGCCCTCGGCGGCGATGACGTCGAGAGCGGCACCGACGATGGCGCGGCGCAGGTCCCCGTGGTGGTAGGGGCGCGCTGAGCCGTCGGTCTTCGCGGTATTCATGGCAGCAGCCTACGCCCGATCTAGTCGTTGACAAGTTCGCGCGGCCGGTGCAATCTTGTCAGTGTCAAGTTGTGGAGCGTGTCGATACGTGACGAGGGGTGGAGTCATGTCCGGGAACGTGAGCGAGGCGGCGGGGGCGCGCGGGGCGGGGGCCATGGGTGCCGCGAGCGCCACGGGCGCCACGGGCGAGGAAGGCGCGCTGGGCGGCGTGCCGGGGGACGGTGGGGGCGTCGACCTCGGACGGGTGCGTCAGCTCTGGCATCTGCTGGAGCCCCTGCACGCCGTGCTGTACTACGCGCCGGAGGCCTTCGAGGAGGCGGCGGCGCTCGGGTACGGCACCGAGGAACGCTGGCCCAGCTATTTCCCCTACCGTGCGGCGCCGTTGGGTGCCGTCGGCGGCCGGCGGGTGGCCTCGGCCTTCTACAGCTTCAGTCCGCGCATGGTGGACGAACACATGGACTCCGCCTGGCGGAAGGCGAGTCCGGAGCAGGTGCTGGCCGCGCGCGAGCGGGCGGTCGACCGGGCCTACCGCGCGATCCTCGGCGACCGCGTCGGCAGCCCCGAGATGGCCGAGGCCGCCGCGCTGGCCCACCGGGCGGCCGAAGCCGCGGACACGGCGGGCCGTCAGCTCGCCGCGGCCAACGCCGAGTCGGCCTGGCCCGAGGCCCCGCATCTCCAGCTCTGGCACGCGGCGACGATCCTGCGCGAGCACCGCGGCGACGGCCACATGGCGGCCCTGCTCGTCGCGGGCCTGGACCCGGTCGAATCGCTGGTCTCCTTCGCGGCGATCGGCGCGGCCTCCGTGGAGCGTTTCGAGAGCCGTGGCTGGAGCCCGGGGGAGTGGGCCGCCGCCAGGGGCCGGTTGCTCGCCCGGGGGCTGGTGGACGAGCACGGCACGGCCACGGAGGCGGGGCGCGAGCTGCGTCGCGAGGTCGAGCGTCACACCGACCGGCTCGCCGCCGCGCCCTGGCAGGCGCTCGGCCCGGAGGCCGTCTCCCGTCTCGCCGATCTGCTCGGCGAGTTCTGGGTCGCGGTGCTGGGCTCGGGACTGCTGCCGTCGGAGACGACGCTGGGGATCGGGAAGGTCTGACGCGCGTGAAGACCCGGCCCCGGCGCGGAGGGGGAGGGTTCAACGACCCCGACCCCACCCGGCGGGGATGCCGCGGTGGGGCTCGGATTGGAGGGGATTGCTCGGATCGCTCCGGCTATGACTGTGGGGGCCGGTCGCGGTTGCGGTCCATGCCCATCGCGCCTTCGGCCTTCTGCTGCGCGTCGTCGACCTTGTCCGTGTACTTGTCGCCGGTCCTCTGGTTGACCTGCTTCTCAGCGGCATCGGACATGTCGGATGCTTTGTCCTGCGCCGTCTTGTTGTGCTTGAACTTGTCGAAGATGCCCATCCAGAGCTCCTTCCGGGGTGACTCACGATCGACGATACGCCCGGCGTGCGCCTCTTGCCCATTGATGCCCGGTATGGCGGGAGCATGCCGGCCATTACCTTGGGCAGACGGGAATCACGTCCGATCGGGCGGACCGGGGTGGTGAAGGGGAGGGGCGTCGTGCTGCGTGTGAGGGGTGGGGCGGCGGCTGCCGCGTTGGTGGTGCTCGTCGTGGGCGCCGGAGTCAGCGGCTGCAAGAAGGACGCGCTGGGCTCGGAGGGGCCGCCGGAGACGGCGGCCGGCGGTGGCGGCGCCGCGCTCACCGCCGTGGACTCGCTGGCCGTCAAGGGGCGGGCCCCCAAGACCGGGTACAGCAGGGAACGGTTCGGCACGGCCTGGGCCGACACCGACGCGAACCGCTGCGACACCCGTGACGACATCCTCAAGCGGGACCTGAAGGACGTGAAGTTCAGCGACGGCACGTGCAAGGTGTCCCACGGGGTCCTCGAACCCGATCCGTACGGCGGCAAGGACGTCACCTTCGTCCGCGGACGCAGCCTGGTCGACATCGACCACCTCGTCGCGCTCTCGGACGCCTGGCAGAAGGGCGCCAAGTACTGGGACGCGAGCAAGCGGATAGCGCTGGCCAACGACCCGCTCAACCTCCGTGCCGTCGGCGCGAGCGCCAACCGGAGCAAGGGCGACGGCGACACCGCCACCTGGCTGCCGCCGAACAAGGCCTACCGCTGCACGTATGTCGCCGCGCAGGTGGCGGTGAAGAAGAAGTACGGGCTCTGGGTCACCGGCGCCGAGAAGGCGGCCATGAAGAAGGTGCTGGGCGGATGCCCGGGGCAGAAGCTTCCCTCGGGCGGGAACCCGACCGAGGCGCCCGCGAGGTTCCACGCGAAGTGATGTGAGGGGGCGTCGGCTCTCCGGCGGCGGCCCCGTTCCCGCCCCGCGTGGGGACGGAAGCGGACGGGGCGCCGCTGTCGCCGAGTCCTCAGCCGAGTTCCGCCGCGGCCGACGCGTACTGGGCCGCCTGCTTCGGAGTGAGGTAGCGGGAGACCCGTACGAGGACCGGGCCGTGGACGTAGTCGTACTCGGCGAGGGCCGGGGAGGACTTGGCGATCGCGCGGATGGACTCCGCGCGCGCCCTGGCGTCCGCCGCGTCGGCGAACACCTCGACGGCGCCCCCGCGTTCGACGGCACCGGGGTCCGCGCCGGTCACCTGGGAAGCCTGCACCCAGCTGTCCGAGAAGGTGACCTTGGACGTGTACTCGCCCGGGCGGCCGAGCAGGTGGTTGGGGTCGTTCTCCGCCGTCACGGCTCCCGTGAGGGTCGCCGTTCGTACGTGCGCGGCCATGCTCCGGAAGGCGGCGTGCGCGGTGGGCGGTCCGTCCGTGCGCGTGCTCGCCCTCGCCGGTTCGTGGGCGTCGGCGGGGGAGTTCGCGGGTGCGTTGCCGCACGCGGTCAGGAGGGTCAGGAGGGCGACGACGGGCGCGAGGGCCGACGCGGCGGCGGAGGTGGTTCTGTGCATGCGGAAGATGCTGGCGTCCACGCCGCCCCGGTGCGTCTGTGTAGCCGACCTGTTACGGGGCGTTCCCCTGGTCGAGCCCGCGTTCGACTCGCGGACGGGCGGCCGTCGGGACCGCCTCCTCGGCCCCGCGCCCCCGCCGGACCGGTCAGCCGATCGTGAGCAGCAGCCGGGATGTGGTGCGGAGTTCTTCGTCCGGGTGGCCCTGGCCCGAGAAGGGGGTGTCGGTGAGGAGGCGCTTCGGCGAGGAGGCGTAGGAGGTGAGGGACGGGCGGAGTTCGTCCGGACAACGGCCCGTCGTGGCGAGGGCCTTGAGGGCGCTGAGGCCGACCGGGGTGGTGCCGGCCAGGTCGGCGAGGACGGGTACGGCGCGGTCCGGGGAACCCGTGATCCAGTGGTGGGCCTCGGCGGCCCCCTTGCGCGTCCAGTCGTCGCCGGACTCCAGCAGGGCCTCGATGCGGGGCAGCAGCGGAGCGGCGGCACCGCCCATCGGCTCCAGACCGCTCAGGTACCAGTGGGGCCGGCCCTTGGAGGAGAACAGCGACTCGTAGGTGCGGAGCGCGGTTTCGGGGTCGCCGGTCAGTTGGTGGTGGGCCACGGCGGCCGAGGCCCGAAGGGAGAGGTCGGTGCTCCGCGTGGCCTCGTGCAGCAGGCCGGTGATCTCCGGCGTGCTCACCCCGTTGGCGCCGAGCCGGCGGGCGGCCACGATGGCCGCGCGGCGGGTCCGGAGGCAGTCGACCAGCTCGGGCTGGGCCGCGCGGGCCTCGGCCCCGAACGGGTCCATGGCCCGGATGACGGCGATGCCGTCGTTCCCGGTGGCACCCGCGGCCAGCTCTCGGCGCATCACGGGTATCAGCCGGCCCGCCGCTTCCGGGAAGTGCCGCGCCGCCGCTTCGAGCAGCCGCGCGGTGGGCCGTGCGAGCACCAGGTCCAGGGCACGGGGGTCGCGGGAGTGTGTGAGGGCGAGGAGCGCCGCTTCGGCGGTCTCGTCGTCGGCGCCGGCGTACCGGTGGAGCGCGTCCCGCAGGTCGGCGTCCGGCTCGGGCAGGAGGTCGATCCAGTGGGCGATCACGCGGAAGCGCGCGCGGAGGGCGGCGGTGTCGCGCGTGTGCGGGAGCGCGGCCAGCGACAGGCTCAGGACCTCGCGCTCCTTGTCGCGCCAGCCCGCGGCGATGGATTCCGCGAGCCAGGAACCCTGTGAACCGATGTCTCCGGCCCCGATCCAGCGTGCGGCGACGGTGAGGCCGGCGTCCGGGTCCTGGGTGAGCAGGTCGGTCAGCCGTTGTTCCCGGGTGGTGGTGTCCGCCCAGGGGAAGTCGTCGTCCCCCGGGTCCGGCTCGGCGCCGTCCTCGGCGAAGATCTCCACGAGGTCCGGCGCGTACGGCGGCCCGGACCGTTCCGCGGCCAACTGGGCCGCGGCGAGCCTGACTTCGGGGAGCGGGCTGTCCAGCGGCTCCAGCATCCGGCCGAACCCGTTCAGGACGATCAGCGCGTCCGCCCGTACGGCCGGTACGGGATCGTCGGCGTAGAGCGCGTCGACCCGTTCGAGGGCCAGGGCCCTCGGTTCGTCACGGAGTACGTCGGCCACGGTGGCGACCATGCGCAGCGCCGCCCGGCGTACCCCGCGCTCGGGGTCCTCCAGACACGGCAGCAGCTCAGAAAGCACCGCGCAGAGTTCCGCGCAGATCGCCGCGACGTCACTGCGGGGCCAGTGCGGCGACGCGACGAAGGCGGGGCCGTGGTCGGCGAGGACGGCGAGCAGCATCAGCAGGTCCTCGCGCCTGCGCGGTGCGTGCAGGGCCGCGTGGGCGAGGAAGGGGACGGCGGGAGCGGAGGCCCGGTAGACCGTGCCCTGATGGTGGATGGTGCCGAAGAGCTCCTGGACCGCTTCGTCGGCGGCCTCCGCGTCGTCCCCGTAGAGCGCCCTGATCAGTTCGGGTACGTCCTCGGCGGGGCCGTAGGCGTGGGTCAGCTCGGACCACCGGACGTCGTCCAGCTCGGCCGGGGATCTCATGCGCGCACTCCTCGGTTGATCAGGTGCGCCGACCCTACCGACCTCCTCCGACAACGCACGCGGGGCCGTTCGGCGAGGCCCCGGTTCAAGGGGCCTCGCCGGGCGGCGTCAGCGCATGTACGGGTTGCCGGGCGCCTGGGCCGGCCAGGGGCCGCCCGCGCCGGCCAGGGCGTTCCTCGGCGTGGGCTTGTCGAACAGCGGGCCCAGCAGGAGCCACACGGCCAGGGCCGCGGTGGAGAGGAAGACCAGGCCCAAGGTCATGTTCCCCTTGTCCGCCGGGAGGTCCGCCAGCGACAGCGACCCCACCTCGTACAGCGCGAACGCGCAGAAGGCGCCCCAGTCGGATCCCCGCCCGCGGCGGATCGCCACGTACAGGAAAGGCACCCACACCAGCAGACCGACCGATCCGACCGCCAGAACCGACCACACCACCCGCTGGAACCAGCCGGCTTCCAAGCGCTTGTCCATCACACCCCCGATGTACCCGTGAACCCCCCGAGAGGATTCCCGGGCTCCCGAGAAGCGGCTCGGGGGCGCCATTTTCCCATCCGGTGGGTCACGCGTGCGCGTGTTCGGCCTTCAGGGAGGTCACGATCCGGGCGGTCAGCTTCTTCGCCGTGGCCGCGCCGTTGTCGGTGCCGTCCGTGGACAGCACCGTGACGACGTCCGTCCCGGACTGCGCGGCGATCAGCGTCGTTCCGTTCTGCCAGGCGCTGTTGGTCAGGGTGATGGTGTAGGCCGCGTCGCCGAGGCCGGTGGTGTCGGCCCCGGTGACCTTGACCTTGGTGTGCGTGTCCGCGTCGGTGTAGGTCGCGCAGGTGGCGACGGCCTTCTTCAGGTCCGCCATCACCTTCGCCGCGGTCGTGCCGCGGAAGGTGTCGATCTCCTGGGCGATGTCCTCGGTGGTGTTCTTGCTGACGTAGTCGTTCTGGGCGAAGGAGACGCCCTCGTGGCCGGTGATCGAGATCCAGCTCGTGCCGCCGAGGAGCGTGCAGTCGGGCTTCGCCGCGGGCGCGGAGCTCGGCGCGGTGTACGTGGTGCCGGAGTCCCGCGCGCCGCTCGGGTCCACCGCGAAACCGTCGGCGAAGAAGGAGGCGGGCGCCAGGGCCTTCTTGAGCTGCGCGCCCGTCAGCAGACCGGCGTTGGGCTCCTTGGTCGGCTTCTTCGCCGTGGTGGACGAGGACGAGGACGAGGTGCCGGTCGCGGAGGAACAGGCCGTCAGGGCGAGCGGGAGCACGGCGGCGGCGAGCAGGGCCTTGGCCGCGCGGGAGGGATGACGCATCGGATCTGTCCTTCGAGGATGAGGTCGGAACGGGCCGGGTGCCCGTCCGGGCGGAGCTTTCGGTTGCGGGACCGCGAACTCGCGGGCCACGCACACTCGGTGCGGTGCGGTGCGGTGCGGTGCGGTGCGGTGCGGTGCGGTGCGGTGCGGTGCGGTGCGGTGCGGTGCGGCGGGCTGAGGTGCCCGTGTCGTGCTGAAACGCTTGTGCCGTGGTGCGGCGACGGCGGAGGGCGGGGTCGTGTGGCGGGCGGGGTGGGGCGTGCGGCGGCGGGTCAGCCGGTTTTCTTCCAGTCCCCGCAGCCGGACGTCCTGAAGTAGGTGTCCTCGGCGCTGATCGTGACGACGGCCGTGCCGGTGACGTCGCCTTGCGCGATGAGCGAGCCCAGGCCGTCGCCGGCGTCCCTGGCGCGTTCCCAGTGGCAGGAGCCGGCGGTGTTGCCGGTGGTGCGATAGGTGCCGGGCTCGATGTCCGGGCCGACCCGGAAGTCGCCGTTCCCCGCGAACGCGGTCTTTCCGCCCGCGTGCGCCGAGACGACACCGATGACGACGAGGCCGACGGTGGCACTCAGCGCGGCCCGGCCTCTCATGCCCACGGCTGCTCCCCTTCCCTTCCCCCTGCGAACGCCTTGGTGGCGGCCGCTCGTTCGCTGGGTCAATAAGAGCAGAGCCTGTGAATCGAGTCAACACGGTTCACACCAAAACCCGTTCGCGCGGCGTGAACGGATGGAACCCGCCTGCGTCGGTATGCTCGACGCCACACAGGGCGAGTCGGGATGAGAGGAGCGGGGCGAGTGCAGGACAACGCGACCGAGGTGACCGCCGCCGGAATCGCACGGCTGGCCGGCGTCGGCCGCGCGGCCGTCAGCAACTGGCGCCGTCGGCACGCCGACTTCCCCAAGCCCGTCGGCGGTTCGGAGACCAGCCCGTCGTTCGCCCGCGCCGAGGTCGAGGCGTGGCTGCGTGACCAGGGGAAACTTGCCGAAGTGCCCCTGCGGGAACGCGTCTGGCAGCAACTCGTCGGCCACCCCGAGGGCCCGGCCACCGCGCTCACCCACGCCGGCTACGTACTGCTGCTCATCCATGAGCGGCCGATGGTCTGGCTCGAAGCGAGCGGCGGTTCCGACGAGCGCCTCGCCGCGCTGCTGCCGACCGCGCTGGAGCAGGCGGCCACCCCGCGGTTCGGCCCGGTGCGAGCTGAACGGAGTGTTCACGCCAGGGCGGGCGCGGCTCCCTCGGTGGCTGTGAACCGACCGGGGACTGTGAACACTTCGGAAGGCGAGGCAGAGGGATCTCCCGCCCCGCACACTCCTGACACTCCTGCCGCCCCCGTAACCCCAGCCGCCCCAGCCGCCCCAGCCGCCCCCACAGCCCCGGCCGTCCCCACCGCCGCGGCGACCCCGACCGCCCCCACCACCCCCACCACCTCGACCGCCCGCACAATCCACCTCCCCACCGGACCCCAGCTGCTGCCCTCGGTCCCCCTCCTCCGCGGTGTCGCCGAGTTCGCCGCCGAGCTGGGTGCCCGTCAGGCCTTCGAGTTCCTGCTCGGGCGGCACCTCGACGCCAACCCGCGCCAGTACACGCCCACCCCCGCCGAACTGGCCCGCCTCATGGCCGACCTCGCCGGCCCCGCCCGCACCGTCCTCGACCCGGCCTGCGGGACCGGCGCCCTGCTGTGCGCCCTCGACGCCCGCCCCGGTCTGGAGCTCCACGCCCAGGACAGCGCCCCCGAACTCGCCGCGCTCACCGCGCTCCGGCTCGCCCTGCACGGCCCGGCCACCGTGCGCGCGGCCGTCGGCGACACCCTGCGCGCCGACGCCTTCCCGGGGCTCCGCGCCGACACCGTCCTGTGCCACCCCCCGTTCAACGAACGCAACTGGGGCCATGACGAACTGGCCTACGACCCCCGCTGGGAGTACGGCTTCCCGGCCCGCGCCGAGTCCGAGCTGGCCTGGGTGCAGCACGCGCTGGCCCGGCTGCGGGACGGCGGCACCGCCGTCCTGCTCATGCCGCCCGCGACGGCCTCCCGCCGCTCCGGCCGCCGGATCCGCGCCGACCTGCTGCGCCGCGGCGCGCTGCGGGCCGTCGTCGCGCTGCCGGTCGGCGCCGCGGCCCCGTACAACATCCCCCTGCACCTGTGGGTGCTGCGCCGGCCCGAGACGGTGTCCGGCCGGCCCGAGGTGCTGCTCGCCGACGCCGGGCAGTTCGCCGGCGAGGGGCGTGGCGGTCCCGACTGGGGGGCCGTCAGGGACGTCGTGCTCGACGCCTGGCGGGCCCACGACCGGGACGGCACCCTCCAGGAACGGCCCGGACTGGCGCGCTCCGTGCCCGTCATCGAACTCCTCGACGACGACGTCGACCTCGCCCCGGCCCGCCACCTCCCGCCCCCGGCGGCGGCCGACGGTGCCGAGCAGCTGACGGCCGTGCGCGAATGTCTCGACGAGACGCTGCGCCTGGCCACCGGCCTCGCGCCCGCTCCCGCCCTGACGGCGCGGCCCGTCCGCTGGCCGCTCACCACCGTCGGCGAACTCGCCCGCGGGAGCGCCCTGGTGATGCGTACGGGCGGAAACGGCGGCCCCACGCGGGTGCCCGTCCTCACCGACCACGACGTGCTCGCCGGCACCGGCCCCAGCGGGACCCTGCCCGAGAGCGACGAGGAGGCCGTGCTGACGGAGCCGGGCGACGTGGTCGTGCCGGTGCTAGGCGGCGGATCGGTGGTCCGGGTGGTCGACGGCACGACGGCGGGCGCCGTCCTGGGGCGCAACCTCGTGCTCCTGCACCCCGATCCCGCGGCGCTCGACCCGTGGTTCCTCGCCGGGTTCCTGCGGGGCACCGCCAACAACCGCCAGGCCAGCAGCTACGCGTCCACCGCCACCCGCCTCGACGTGCGCCGGCTGCAGCTGCCCCGGCTCCCGCTGGACGAACAGCGGCGCTACGGTGCCCGGTTCCGCGCGCTCGACGAGTTCGAGCGGGCACTCAGACACGCGGGCCGGCTGGGGGACCAGCTCGTACGCGGCATGTACGACGGGCTGACGGACGGGACGGTGCCCCCGGGCTGAGGCCCCGCGCGGCCCGTCCGCGAACCCCGGCGCGCCCTGTCCGCGCGCCCGGCTGCCGAGGGTCCCTCCCCGTGCGTCACCTGCGGCGTCGTACGAGGTGACCAGCCTGACAACGGTTCCGTACAACCCGGGGCCGGTGCTCCGTGTCGGCCTATACGCTCGAACTCCTATCGAACCCAGGTCCGGGAGCAGTCATGTACGGCAACGACGGGGCGCCACCCACCCGCGGCGCGGCAACCGTCATCGCGTTGCGCGTCCTGTTCGCCGCCGCCGGGCTCCTGTCGTGCGGTCTGTTCGCCTGTCTTCCGCTGTTCCAGGTGGCGCTCCGGCGCGGGCGGTGGTTCGACTGGGCGGCGGCCTGGACGACGCTGCCCGTGTCGATCGGCCTGCTCATGGTCGTCGGTACGGTGCCGTACGACGACCACCGGGGTGATGTCGCGCTGACCGGGTCACTGGTCCTCAGTGCCGGCAGCGTCGCGTACTACCTGGTCAGCGACATCCGCTTCCACCGTGCGCGGCGGCGGTCGACGGAGTACGCCTCGCACCACGCGCAGACCGTCCCGGAGGGGCACGGCCACCCGCTGCCGTTGCCGTACGTCCCGCCGTACATCGGTCCGTCCGCACGGCAGCCGTACGTGCCCGAGCCCCCCGTGGCGGGCGCCTACCCCTCGGGAACGCCCATGCCCCACCCCGCGGTTTCCCGGCCCGCGCCGCCGGGGCCCGCCGCGCCCGCCCGCATCGACCAGGTCCGTGCCGAGCTCGACGAACTCAGCGACTATCTGCGCAGGCACGGGGACCGGCGCGAGGGCGACCACGAGGGCGGCCGGTGACCGCGGAAGCGGTCCGCGTCGTCGCCGGGCGGTACGAACTGGCCACGCTCATCGGCCAGGGAGGCATGGGCCAGGTCTGGACGGCCTACGACCAACGGCTCGACCGGCGCGTCGCGGTGAAGCTGCTGCGCCCCGACAGGGTGGCAGGCCAGGAGGCCGAGGAACTGCGCCGCCGCTTCGCGCGCGAGTGCCGGGTGACCGCCCAGGTCGACCACCCGGGACTGGTCACCGTGCACGACGCGGGCAGCGAGGGCGAGGAACTGTTTCTCGTCATGCAGTACGTGGACGGCGCCGACCTCTCCGATCACCTCGCCGAACACGACCCCTACCCCTGGCAGTGGGCGGTCGCGGTCGCCGCGCAGCTGTGCGCCGTACTGAGCGCCGTGCACGCCGTGCCGATCGTCCACCGCGACCTCAAGCCGCGCAACGTGATGGTGAAGCAGGACGGCACGGTGACCGTCCTCGACCTCGGCGTCGCCTCCGTCATGGGCGCCGACACGACCCGCCTCACGCACACCGGCTCCCCCATCGGCTCGCCCGCCTACATGGCGCCCGAGCAGGCGATGGGCGGCGCGGTGGGCCCGTACACCGACCTGTACGCGCTCGGTGTGCTGATGCACGAACTCCTCAGCGGCGACGTGCCGTTCACGGGCTCGACGGCGCTCGGGGTGCTGCACCGGCACCTGTACGAGGCGCCGCTGCCCGTGCGCCGGCTGCGGCCCGAGATCCCGGAGGCGCTGGAGAACCTGGTCCTGCGTCTGCTCGCGAAGGACCCGCAGCACCGGCCCGCCTCGGCGCAGGAGGTGTACGAGCAGTTGGCGCCGCTCCTGCCCGCGCGCGGAACACCCACCGGAGCGCCGCTCGACCCAACGCGCCCCTTCCTGCGTCCGCACGCCCCCTGGCCCGACCGTGCGCGCACGCCCGCACCCCGGCCCGCGCCCGCGGTGCGGGCCGCGGAGGAGAACGATGTCGCCGGTGCCGTCGACGAGGTGAAGCGCCTTCTGGGAGAGGGCCGCATCACCCAGGCCGTCGACGTCCTCGGCGCGATCCTGCCCGTGGCCGCGCGGCAGCACGGCGAGCGTTCCCCGGTCGTGCGCACCCTGCGCAAGCAGTACGCGGCCACGCTCATGGACGACGGCCAGTACCGGCGCGCGCTGCCCGAACTGCGCCGCCTCGCCGAGGAACGCGCCGCCGAGGCCGGTGCGGCCGACCCGCAGTCCCTGCGCCACCGCTACGAATCCGCCCAGTGCCTGGAGCAGTTGGGCGATCCGGCGGCGGCGCTCGCCGAGTACCGCGCGCTGCTGCCGTACTACGAGAACCGGTACGCGGCCGACGACCCGGAACTCGCCCTCGACGTGCGCCGCCGCATCGGGCACCTGCTGCTGGCGCTCGGCGACCGCGCCGCGGCCGGTGACACGCTGGCCCGGCTGCTGCACGACGTGGAACGGCTGCACGGCCCTGGACACCCGCTCGCGGCCGAGATCCGGCGGACCCTGCACTGGCTGGGGCAGGTGCACGGCTAGTTTTTGCCGTGCCCTGAGAGGATCTTGTGACTCTCCTGGGGCTTTCTTTCCCGAACAGGCATGCGCGGCCGGTTAGGTTGCGCTCTGCTTCGTGCCGCGCGCGCCCCGTTCCGCGCCGCGTGCGCCTTCATCGCACAACCGGCCGGTACCACCGGCACAACCAGGGGTGGATGCACATGTCCGACCATCGTCAGTCCAGGAAGCGCCGGTACATCACGTGGGGGGTGGCGGGGGTCGCCGTCGTCGCCGGTGCCGGTGTCGCCGCGCAGACCTCCATGGCCGCCACGACCTGGCCCGCCCAGAAGACCTACACGGGCCGTGCCTTCGACACCTGCGCCGCGCCCTCGCTCACCGCGATGAAGGCCTGGCACACCGGCTTCTACGGAGCCGCGGCCGTGTACATCGGCGGCAAGAACCGCGGGTGCAGCCAGCCCAACCTCACCGCGTCCTGGGTCAAGTCGGTCAGCACACTGGGCTGGAAACTCATCCCGCTGTACGTCGGCGCCCAGCCGTCCTGCCAGACCGGGAGCAGCCCCGAGAAGATCACCGCGGCGACCGCCGCCTCGCTGGGCGCGGCCGACGGAGCGGACGCGGTCGCCAAGGCCTCCGCCCTCGGCATGAAGGCCGGCAGCCCGGTCTACCTCGACATGGAGTCGTACGACATCACGAACAAGGCGTGCAACGACGCCGTGCTCACGTACGTGCGCGCCTTCGACAAGGCCCTGCGCGCCAAGACGTACCGCTCGGGGTACTACGGCTTCACCAGCTCCAGCGCGAAGGCCGTCGCGACCGCGACGGACAAGACGGACCTGCCGGGCAACCTCTGGTACGCGCTGTGGGACAAGACGAACACCACGACCGGCGACTGGCCCTGGGGCGCCACCCAGTTCACCGACCACAGCCGGGCGCACCAGTACATGGTCAACAGCAAGGAGACCATCGGCGGCGTCACGATCACCGTGGACCGCGACGCCTGGGACGCGCCGGTCGCCATCACCGGCTGAGGCGCGGACGGCCGCGGGTCACCCGTACGAGGGGGACCGCGGCCGTTCCGTGAGGCGGGGAACCCCCGGCGGTGCCCGAAGTCGTCGTGAATCGTTGGTCGAATGGCTGGCCGAGAGGCGGGCCACTGCCTACCATCGATCACCGCAAGACTTTGTGCACCGTCGCACAATCTCCTCGGGAGGCTTCCTTGCACCGCCGCCGTCGCACCGCGCTCGTCCTCTCCGCCGCGATCGTCGCCGCGGCCCCTCTGCTCACCGCGTGCGGCAGCGATGCCCATCCGGGTGCGGCGGCCGTCGTCGGCGACAGCCGGATCACCGTCGCGCAGTTGCAGGACCGGGTCGACGAGGTGCGCTCCGCGCAGCGGGCCGCCAGCAAGGACGACGCCCAGTACGCGCAGGTCGTCGCGAGCACCGCCACCCTCACCCGGGACACGCTGCACAGCATGGTCCTGGACCGGGTGCTGGACCGCGCGGCCGAGAACGCCGGCGTGAAGGTGACCCGCAAGGACTCGCAGCAGATGCGGGCCGCCCTGGAACAGCAGGCGGGCGGCTCGAAGGCGCTGGAGACGGCCTGGCTGTCGAACTACGGCGTGGCGCCCGGGCACCTCGACGACAGCCTGCGCACCGAGATCGAGGCCCGCAAGCTCGCCACCGCGCTCGGCGTCGACATGAACACCACCGACGGCAAGGCCGCCTTCTGGAAGGCCATGTCCGCCGCGTCCAAGGAACTCCACGTCGACCTGAACCCGCGCTACGGCACCTGGGACGTCCAGAAGAGCAGCCGCGTCGACGCCAAGACGCCGTGGGTGCGCGAGGTCTCCACGGCGGCGGCGCGGCAGCCCGCGTAACCCGCCGCTCGGGCCGGCGGACCGGCCGCGTCCCGGGGCCTGTGGACAACTCCGGGGCTGTCGGCCGCGTGGGTTACGTTCGAGGGGTGAACGCAACCAGTGAACCGACGGGGGCCGCTCAGGGCGGCGAGCGGACCGCGGCCGATGTGACCGCCGACGGTGCGGGCGCCGCCGACCCGGGCCGCATCGTCCTGCTCACCACCAGCCACCGGGTCGCGCCGGGCCTGCTCTCCTGGCCCGCCTGGCAGGCGCTGCACGGCGCGGACCGGGTGCTGTGCTCGGACGGCGCGCACCCGCAGGTGCCGTATCTGCGCGAGGCCGGTGTCGGGGTCGACGAGGAGTCCCCGACCGCGCGGGAACTGGTCGACGCGTGCGCCGGCGGCCGCACGGTCGTCGTCGTCGCCACCGGGGAGGGCGAACCCCGGCTCACCGACGGTCTGGCCCGCCTCGCGGGTTCCGGGCGCATGAGCATGCCGGACCTGGAGCTGCTGCCCGCCTCGTACGACCTGCCGGGCGCGCGGCTGCTCGACCTCGTGCAGGTGATGGACCGCATCCGCGCCGAGTGCCCCTGGTCGTCCCGGCAGACGCACGAGGGCCTGGCGAAGTACGGCCTGGAGGAGGCGTACGAACTCGTCGAGGCCATCGAGGAGGGGGACCGGGACGAACTGCGGGAGGAGCTGGGTGACGTCCTGCTCCAGGTCGTGTTCCACTCCCGGATCGCCGAGGACGACACGGACGCCCCGTTCTCGATCGACGACGTGGCCGGCGGGATCGTCGCGAAGCTGATCCACCGGCACCCCCATGTCTTCGGCGACGAGACGGCCACGACGCCCGAGGAGGTCAAGGAGCACTGGCTGCGCACCAAGGCCGAGGAGAAGCGGCGCACCTCCGTCACCGAGGGCGTGCCGCTCGGCCAGCCGGGCCTGGCCCTGTCGGCCAAGCTGTCGTCGCGGGCGCGTACGGCGGGACTCGAGGTTCCGCTGCCCGCGGGTGAGGGCGTGGGATACGAACTGCTGGCGATGGCCGTCCGGGCCGAGGCCGAGGGCGTCGACCCCGAGGCGGCGCTGAGAGCGGCGGCCCGTACGTACCGGGACGCGATCCGTGGGGCTGAGCGCAACGGGGCGCGGGAGGACGAGGGCGCGGAGGACGAAGGCGGGGAGGACGAGGGCGGGGAGAACTAACGGCCTCTGGTCAGTGGCCCGGAGTGCGGCCCGTCGGGTTGTGCCAGGCGGGTGGCGGGCGGTCCAGGAGCCACTGGGCCGCGCCCACCGGGCGGGGGCGGCCTTCCCCGGTCGGTGGCAGCGGGTCGTGGAAGACCCGCTCGGCGGGTGTTCCGAGAGAGGTGAGGGCGTCGCCGACCTCCTCGACGAGAACGGGCGGACCGGCGACGTAGACGTCGTGCCGGGTCCAGCCGGCCCGGTTGCCCAGCGCCGTGAGCAGCCGCTCGGTCGCCTGGGCCTTGGGCCGGCCGGGCGCGGGGGTGATGTAGGTGACGGTGAGCCCGGGGAGCGCGGCCCGCAGGCGTTCGACGGCGGTCCGGTCGTAGAGGTGCGCGATGTCGCGGGCCACGAGGAACAGCCGGGCCTCGTGGGCGGGTTCGAGCTGCTCCAGCAGGGCCTTCACCGGTGCCCAGCCCGTGCCGGCCGCGATCAGGGTGAGGGGCCGGTCGGCCGGTGTGCGCAGGGTGAGGCCGCCGCCGGGCGGGCCCAGCCGCAGTACGTCGCCCACGCGGGTCCGCCGGACGAGGGCGGTGGAGAGCACGCCGTCCTCGACGCGGCTGACGTGCAGGTCGACGGTGCGGTCGGTGCGGGGTGCGTTGGCGAGGGAGTAGGGGCGCCAGACCCGGGGCAGATGGGGCGCGCTGACGCCGACGTACTGGCCGGGGGAGTAGGTGAGCCGTTGCCGTGGCCGGACGGTGAGGACGACCAGGTCGTCGCCGTGCCGGGTGCGGGAGACTACCTCCGCGTCCCACCAGGGCGGTTCGCCGTGGTGCCGGGCCTTCCAGGCGCCCTCCAGCATGCTCCGGGCGATCGACCCGTACGCGGCGGTCCACGCCTTCTCCGCCTCGGCGCTCCAGGCCGAGCCCGAGACGACCGCGAACGCGGCGAGCAGGCTCTCGCCCACGGCGGCGTAGTGCTCGGGCCGGGTCAGGTACTTGCGGTGGTCGCGGCCGAGGCTGCGCAGGTACCGGGGCAGGTCCGGGTTCTCCAGGTTGTCCATGACGAAGGTGAGCGCCGCGAAGAGGCGGTCCCGCTGCCGTTCCATGTCCTGGGCGAGGTCCGCCGGGAACAGTGCGCGCAGTTGCGGGTTGTGGCGGAAGAGGTGCGAGTAGAAGTACTTGACCGCGAACTCGGCCCGTCGTTCCACGACCGCGAAGCTGGATCTGAGAATTTCGGGGTCCACGGCAGGAAAGTAGGGAGTTGCCGGGTGGCGGGGTCAAACAGCAGCCCATGCCAGGACAGTCCCGGACGAACCAGGCGGAGCCCCCTCCACCAGGCCGACCCCACCGCCCCGCCCGAAGCAAAGCCCCCCACGGACCCAACAACCCACGCCCAGGCCACGCCCCCTGAACTGGCCCACGCCCCACAAGCCCTTTTCGCCCCCTCCGCCCCTACCCGTCCCGTACCTGGGGCTCCGCCCCAGACCCCGCTCCTCAATCGCCGGAGGGGCTGAACTTTTGCCCCGTACCCGAGAAGTGGGCCCCTGGGGCTCCGCCCCGGACCCCGCTCCTCAATCGCCGGAGGGGCTGAACTTTTGCCGGCCGGGGCTGGGACTGTCACCACGATGCACCCGCAGTCGGGATCCGGCCGGAGGGGACGTGCCGGTACATCGATGGCCGTCGCCACTAACGGTCACTTCTCCGCCCGACAGCGACGGCCTGATGCACCGGCACGGCCCCGACCC